>DATGIO010000037.1:0-118405 GCA_035295685.1 Candidatus Angelobacter sp. | reverse complement strand
TCTCTACGGGTTCAGCCGGGAGCTGAGTTGTAGAGCGTGAATATGTAGTCTCGGCGCCATCGGGGTCGACATAGTGAATCGTCACGTGTGGATTGGCGATGGCCGTCTGTTCTAAATATTCGTCCACACTGCCGCGCCCGCGTTGGTGACGTCCTTCGAGCTCGATCGTGACACGCGTACCGCTTTGCACTTCATGGTGACGAGACGGTTGATCCGAAATGGGATAGCGCGATACCCATTCGATACCATGTGCAGTAATGTACTTCTGGCTTTTTTCACCGGCTGGAATGTCTTCGCCGTCGCCTTTGCCGTTGATAATTTCCGGCATGTTCCGCCGGGTGTCGATTTGGATTTCGAAGTAATGCGCAGGCTTTTTTGGCGAGGTCATGGAAACGATCTTCACCGGTTTGCCCGTAGTCAGCATCCCATACATGCCCGCAGCGCTGATACCGATTCCCTGTTGTCCTCGACTCATCCGCAGTCTATGAAATTTCGAGCCATAGAGCAGTTTTCCGAAGATTAGGGGAATCTGTTTTTTGACAATGCCCGGCCCGTTGTCTTGGACACCGATTTTGTACCGATTGGGACCCGTTGCTTCGATATGAACCCAAACCTCGGGAACAATGCCCGCTTCCTCGCAAGCGTCGAGCGAATTGTCGACAGCCTCTTTAACCGCCGTGAGGAGAGCTTTTCTCGGATTGTCGAAGCCAAGTAGGTGTCTGTTCTTAGCGAAAAACTCGCTGACAGAGATGTCGCGCTGTTTTGCCGCCATCGACTCAGCCGTGACGGCGCGACGCTTTGACTGTTCCCCTGTTTCGTTGCGGTTTGGCATGTTTTGTACTCTTCTATTTGCCGTACTTTACTTTGGTGCTTCTTACAGAGAAGAGCGGGAATCCCAATCTGCGGCCTGCAATAGCGGCGTGTTGGCCACGCTGAGAGCCTCCTCACCATCTTCCCACAACCTCGCCTATCTTATTATCAGCGGTCAGAAATCGCTGTCCAGTGTCAATCAGCCACCTCGTTTGTTCTTGAAAAAGCTTCCGGGAACCGAGGGCTTCGTGTCAAGCACCCACTTACAACTCAAATCGATCAAGGTCAGCACGGCGCAGGAACTCGGGATACTGAGTTCAAATCATTGGTCTGCTCCCCTAGATCCGCACACCACCAAGTATGATTTCGAACTTAGGGAAAGAGGAGAGCAAGTCAAAGAACAGTGATAGTGAAGCAATGGGAAGCGGGCCGGGATGGGCTGGTCCGGCGGCGGTGGCCTCCTGCGGAGCGTGGCATGAGGGTGTGGCCTCTGACTGGAGTGCTCTGTCTGATTGGAACAACGCGTTACTCTCGCATAGGCATCAACCAATATCTTTGGCCGACTCGACCACCTTACCGTCTGGGCGTTCACCATCTTCTTGTTGAGCATGACCTTGGCCATAACTAGCCTGGCGGCCCACAATTGCCTGTTAGCGCGTGCTCTGGTAGGAGACGCGCCTTGGCGTTCGTATCTATTCCATGATCGTATCCGTTGCACTGCTCACTGCCACGACTTACGTGGCATATTGGCACTACGACCTTGCAATCGACGTGTTCTACAAGTCCCAAGTCCTGGCGGGTTGCAAAAGATTTCTAGATGGCATACGTTGGCGCATTGAAGGCACTCCCCACATGTCAAGCGATGGCATCCATCTAGGAATAAGGGTGCGTGTTCCTTGTTGCGAAGGTGGGGTGAGGAGCGATTGGGCATTCGCTCCCCAGAGCGATGGGCGTCTCGCGCACCCTCATCATTCTCCAAACGGTGTTTTCGGGGCATGGCATGCAAACGCAGACTTTAGGCTCCTTCTTTACGTTTGGTCGAGATGAATCATGGTGGATCCTTCTTGTATTCCAGAGAAAAATAGCCGAACTCATATCAATGCCGCCAACTAGTTTTTACTTCACCGTGTGAGTCGAACCAAAATCGATGTTCCTCCGACCCAAGAGCAAATAAGAGCAGGTTTTGGTCATAATATTTCGCCGGTTTTCCGTACAGGCCTGTCGCCGGATCAAGCTCCGATCGCACACGATTCATTTGCCGATCTCGCGCATCCTTGTCTCCAATCGCTGAAAGATACGGCATCAAGGCAGCCGCAAAACCCACTGCACCATTTGGATCGTCGATCGTTCCATCGAGCTTAACTTTTGCCGGTGGCTGCTGTCTGGAGCGCAGATATTGCTCCATGCCCGATAGTGCCTTGAGGATCTCAATACGTTGAGGCGCTTTCGGGTCTAGCATTCCGGCCCAGAGATAAACTCGAATAGCCTCATAACTGCCCAATGCAGAGGGCTCAGATGAGCTATCCTTTCCGAATTCAATCCAGTCCATCGCAAACCCATGCGGCGCGCTCCTGGAGATCAAGATTGGAGCGGCGGCAGCAATTTGCTTCCAAGGGCCATTTGGCAGCAGGTGCGCAAGCCCAACCATAAGCTGCAAAGGCACATAGCTTGCATTAAGCCGATAAGCATCGCCTCGATGAAACCCCTTTGGAGCTGGAAGCAGCATGGTTCCCAGGCCGGGCACGGCGGCAACTTCTTCCGTGGCAATGCGCTGAGCAAGGGCCGCACCTAGATCGGCATAATGCTTGCTGTTCCAAGCCCGCCCCGCTTCCAGCAGCGTATACGCCATCCATACGTCGGCATCAGCAGCGGCGTTGCTATCAATCACCCCCCACTTGTTTTCGGCGGTGCGGCCCCAGGCCCAAGCGGGTAGATGCGTCGACAAATCGCTTCCAGCGAGATTTTGCTCCGTCCAACGCAGCAGGCCATCGAAGCGCACTCGATCGTTTGCCACCAGAGCAAAAAACATTGCGTACGCCTGAGCTTCCGAAGTTGTGCGGTCTCCGGCATCATGATCGATGACCCGGATCTGGCTGTCCATAAAACCGTTTACGTAACTCTTCCACAGTGGCCACTCTTGGGCCGCACCTACGGTGGAAACCGACAAAAAGAGCGCCAGACAAAACGATAGGCTAATTTGCAACACCGTCCACATTCTCCCGACGAAGTGGTGTTGCTGTGGCTGGTTCTAAAGCCCGCCGGAGAACGTACCACATGCGGCGAGCGTGGAATTTATAAAGTCGTTTCAAGTTAGATGCGCTTGCGATTACCGCCCACGCAAACAATCGTTTTGTTTTCTTTGATTTTCTTTTTTATTTTTCTATTGCTATTGTTTTCTATTTTTCTCGTGGCCTTTATTTCTTTTTAACACAATGCCTTATTTGAATCTGCGAAAAGGGGCCGAACTTCTCCCAGGCAGCCCAACTCGTACTCTCAGCATCACAATTGAACCAGAAGGAATTGAAAAGTCATAACACCATCGGCATAGCGATAAGACATCATGCCATGCCGCAAGAGTTCAACTTGATTTGCCGCCACCTGATCTACCGCCACATCGACTAGCCCAAAGCGCCATCGTCATATATTGATAACTTTCGCTATTTGAAGTTTCTTGCTGAATTGACCTCGCCACTTCAGACAGGAGACTATTTTGTCAGGTGCTGGCTTCCTAAAAAGCATCTTTGGATTGCTTAGTTTGCTTGGGCTAGGAGTGCTTTTATTCCTGCCATTGGAATGGAAAGAGCAAACAATTCTCGGAGTCGTCCTAATTTTTTTGGCAATCCTACTCAATGCCTCGCGCTCCGGTACAGTCACGATTGCACTGATGGCCATCTCGACTTTCTGCACGTTGCGCTACGGGTATTGGCGAGTCATTCGTACCTGGGAAGGTATCACCAGTTTCGGCCATCAACGCCAGTGGGACACGGTCTTTGTTCTCCTCTTGCTTTTTGCCGAGATCTACGCATTTGCCACACTCGTCCTTGGATATTTTCAAACTCTGCGGCCATTGCGGCGCCGTCCGTTGCCCTTAAGCAACGACGTCCGCCAGTGGCCGTCCGTCGATGTATTTATTCCTACCTACAATGAGCCGCTCTCTGTAGTCCGAGCCACCGTCTTTGCGTCGCTGGCAATTGACTATCCGCAAGACAAATTGAACGTTTTCATTCTCGATGACGGGCGGCGCGATGAGTTTCGCATTTTCGCGGGGAGCGTAGGCGCAGGATATATCGTTCGTAGCGACAACGCACATGCCAAGGCCGGCAACCTCAATCATGCATTGAAGAGGACCAACAGCGACTACGTGGCTATTTTTGATTGCGACCATGTACCCACGAGCTCTTTCCTGAAGGCAACTTTGGGCTGGTTCCTACGCGACCAAAGCCTGGGGCTGGTGCAAACGCCCCATCATTTTTATTCGCCGGACCCGTTTGAGCGCAATCTTGGATTATTTCGAAAGATACCCAATGAAGGCGAACTCTTTCACCGCTTAGTGCAGGACGGCAACGATCTTTGGAACGCCAGTTTCTTTTGCGGTTCGTGCGCGGTGCTCCGAAGAACGGCCCTGGATGAGATCGGCGGCATCGCGGTCGAAACCGTGACTGAAGACGCACATACGGCATTCCGCATGCAGAGCCGAGGCTGGAATACCGCCTACATCAATATTCCACAAGCAGCAGGA
The DNA here is from genome assembly GCA_035295685.1 of Candidatus Angelobacter sp. Classification (GTDB taxonomy): domain Bacteria; phylum Acidobacteriota; class Terriglobia; order Terriglobales; family Acidobacteriaceae; genus Angelobacter. The sequence goes on along the minus strand of DATGIO010000037.1, from coordinate 113,856 downwards.
CTGGCCACGGAAACGCTAGCGGCGCACATTGGGCAGAGGATTCGATGGGCCCGCGGCATGATCCAGATCTTGCGGCTCGAAAACCCATTATTTGCAAGGGGACTCTCTTTCCCCCAGCGCGTCTGCTATTTGAACGCAACCACGCACTTCCTGTTTGCGCTGCCCCGCTTGATCTTTCTCACGATTCCCTTGGTCTATCTCTTGTTCGGGATGGTCAACATCTATGGATATTCGCTGGCAGTTCTGTCTTACGCCTTCCCCCATATCGTACTCTCGAACCTCACGACCTCGCGTATTCAAGGGCGCCACAGATTTTCCTTCTGGAACGAGATTTACGAGGCACTGCTTGCCCCCTATATCTTATTGCCCACCCTTTTGGCCTTAATTAATCCGCGCTTAGGAAAATTCAATGTCACAGCAAAAGGTGGCGTCGTAAGCCGGTCTTACCTGGACCGTCGCATTGTCCTGCCTCTGCTGTTCTTGATATCGCTCAATGCACTAGGAATTTACAAGGCAATCGAGCGCTATGGATGCCAACCCGCCCACCGCGACACGGTGATCATGAATGCCGTTTGGGATATTTATAGTCTAATCATCTTGTCCGTGGCCGCTTCCGTCGCATGGGAACGACGGCAACGGCGCTCTCAAGTCCGAGTCGATGTGCGCGTACCTCTTGCATTGACTACCGGTAATGGAGAGCTGGTTACGGGCGTTACTTCGCAACTCTCGCTCTATGGAACCTCGGCTCGGCTCGATAGCTCTGCCCGGCTTCGCAAAGGATCGGCTGTCTCTTTGACTCTGAGCAAAGGGTCCCTGGGTGAGAGCACGGCGATGTGCGAGCTTACTGCTCATATTTCTCATGCTTCCAGGCGAAACCATCATTTTGTATTTTCCAACCTGGATCTACAACAGGAACAATTTCTCGTAAGTCTGATTTATTCCCGGCCCGATGCATGGATCAACTGGAACGCCTCGCGGCCGAAGGATCGACCGCTTGTCAATTTGCTGCACATCGTCTGGCTGGCATTACGTGGGATCGTTATTCTTGCGCTTGGAATAGTCGGACTAGTTCCTACGCGAGACCGCAAGGAGCGCGAGAAAAAGCACGAACGTCAACGCCGGGCGGCGGTAGTAACCTCGATCCTCCTGATGTTCGCAGCCCTGTTTCCGCGCCCGGTGTTCGCGGCGCCAAACGACCCTAAAACGGAGGGTGCAAGTCCGACACAGCCAGCTGTTTTTGACGAGGAATACGCTCTGGGTGCCCCCTCCCCGGCACGGGCCATTACGTTACATGGCGCGGGCGCCTCACAAAATTTCTACTTTGCCGTGCCGGTCACCAAAGTCATCAGCAGCGCGACTCTCGAATTACATTACTCGACGTTTGCGGCCCAACGGAACGATGTCGCACTAGAAATCACACTCAATGGCACGTCGGCGGGCCGCGTGAGACTTGCTCCCGGCACCGGCCTGGAAACGACCATCGCACTGCCCACCGACCTCCTGATCAGCGACAATGCACTTTCTTTCAAGGTTACCGGCGTCTGCGCCAACTGTTCCAGCCTGAATGCTCCGACACTTAACATTGAACCTGGCAGCGTACTCAAGCTGCACGGCGCAAAACTGCCGATCGCCAGCGATCTGGCTCTGCTGCCTCTGCCGTTCTTCGATCCGGCGGGGCAACGCCCCTGGACTTTGCCCGTGGTCTTTGCAGAGAACCCCGATAATCAAACACTCAAGGCAGCGTCGATTGTCGCCTCATGGTTTGGCATGTTCTCCGATGTTCGGGGGCTGCGGACCTTGGTAAAAGTTGGTGAGCTGTCGCAAGGAAATGCAATTGTCCTGGCCTTGAGAAACTCACCACTTGCCGCCAGCCTCTCATTGCCGCCCAAGCCAGGCGCTGTTTTAGCGGTTCGCGACAATCCTTATGATCCTTACGCCAAACTCCTCATCCTCGCCGGGGACAACGCAAGCGATCTGCTTACCGCTGCGCGGGCACTTGTAACACGCAATAACTATCAGGCGCACAGCGATGCCGCCTCCGTATCGGATCCTGTGATCCCTGCGCGCAAGGAGTACGATGCGCCGCGCTGGTTAAAAGCCTCCCATCCCGCGGATATCGGTTCCTATACAACCGCTGCGCACCTCGAGTTGCACGGATCAGGATCGATCAACCTCTATTTTCGATTGCCACCGGACCTGTTTTTGCGCGCGCGCCAGTCGGTTCCACTGCGCCTCAAGTACGCGTATGCCGGTGTGTTGCCACACTCGCATGCGGCTCTGCATGTTCGCTTGAACGATAAAGACATCGATAGCATTCGTTTGCATCCGGACACCGGCCGATCGGAAAAGACCGAATTAGTCCTTCTCCCCACGAGCCGGCTTCAAGCTTATGTCAATACACTGACGATCGATTTTGATTTTGGCGAAGGCGCGCGTGAGAACAGTGATCTATATGCTGCGGTTCGCCGGGATTCTCTGCTCGATCTTCAGGGCATCCCGCATTCGGTGATGCTTCCACGACTGGAACTATTCGCCGACGCCGGTTACCCCTTCACCGAATGGCCTGATCTGGGGCGAACCGCCGTCGTACTGCCTTCCAATCCGACAATCGTGGATTTCGAAACCTTACTCGACATGGTTGCATTCTTTGGGGCACAAACAGGATGTCCAGGAACAGCCCTCTCCATCGTCGCTCCGGAAGAGGTCGCGACCGTGAGCGAAAAAGACCTGGTTCTCCTCGGAAGCCCGGCTACTCAACCACTCCTGTCAGATTGGTCCGACTCAATGCCTCTGGGCCTTTTCAAAGACGGAATACGAATCAATGAGCGTCCGGCTCCAGCTCGGCTCTTTAATCCCGAGTGGGCCTTTCGGGTCGAAGATCGAGTAAAACTCGCGGAGGCCGCCTTACAAGCGAATTCGATCGAACTAGCGGTCGAGGGATTTGTCTCGCCTCTTCGCGACGACCGCTCGGTCGTGTCCCTGGCCCTGGTCAATCCAAGTGGCCAAGGTGCTCTTGAGTCCCTCTTCATTCCAGCGCAACGGCAAGGCCCGGTGTATGGCGGAGTGGCCATATCGCAGAACAGCACCTTCAACTCTTACCTCCTTGGAGTCAAAGCATTCCAGTCCGGAAATCTCAATCTATACGAACACGCGTTCGTCTTCTTGATTGAAAACTACTGGCTGATTCCGCTCATTGTTGTACTGCTCGCTTCACTGGCAGGCGCCTGGGTGCGCCTCAATGTAGAGCGCGTCGCTGCGCGGCGCCTTGAGCCCAATATCACATAGAAAAGGCTGTTTTCATGAATACACATCGATCTTTAGGCTCAATCCTGTTGTTGCTGGCATTCCTTTTTGCGAGTGGGTTGTCCGCAACCGCACAAACACAGCAAAGCGTAGCTATTCTTCTCGGAAAAGCACGCTCTCTCGAAGCCCGCGGGAGAATCGATCTAGCTTCGCAGAATTGGCAACAGGTACTGCTCTCTAACCCCAATCAGCCGGAGGCTCTGGCCGGCCTGGCCCGATCTGCCAAGCAAAATGCCGATCTTGAGAGTGAGCGCTCGTACCTGGATCGCCTCCGCAAGGTCAATCCGCGCGATCCAGCGATTCATGCAATCGAGAGAATGCATTTTCCAACACAAGAGGAGCGGGACCGCCTTGATGAAGCAGGAAGGCTGACCATGCAGCACAAACCGGATGACGCGATGAAGATCTACCACCAGGTCTTTGGCGATGAACCGCCGCCCGGAAAGTGGGCTGGTCCCTTCTACGCGGCCGAGGCCGCCAGCAGCGCTGGGCATGAAAAAGCTCTCGCTCAATTGCGCCAATTGTGCGCACATCAACCCGACAATGAGATGTCTCGCCTATGGCTCGCCCTGGCACTCACCTACGATCCCAAAATGCGGATGGAGGGATTGCATCTCATGCAATCCATTCAGGACCCCGGCGCGGCAGAACAAACCCGGGGGCCGTGGAGGCAAGCGTTGGTGTGGGAAAAGGACAATCCCGCGATATTGAAATCCCTGGATGCCTATCTTGCCAGGTATCCCGATCCGGAATTGCAGCCAATACAGGCTTCCTTACGAGAGAAAGAGGAACGCGCCGCCGCAGATGCCAGCAAGGAGCGAGGCTTCCAGGCATTGCGCAACAAAGATATGAGCACCGCTCAGGAGAAGTTTGACGAGGTTTTGCGACGTTCACCCAACGACCTGAATGCGATCATCGGCCTGGGATTCGTTCGCTTAAATCAAAAGAGATTCTCTGAAGCCTTAACGTTGCTCGAACGAGCGCGCACCATGGCTCCACAGCGATCGGATCTGCGCGAGGGATGTGACACCGCCCGGTTCTGGCTGGCAATGCAGCGGGGCGTCACCGCATCCCAACAAAACCAGCCGGATCTTGCCATCACGGCCTATCGAGACGCCTTATTGATTCGCCCTCAAGACGATCAAGCATCGCTTGCCTTGGGGCAAACAATGGTACGCACCAAAAGATATAGCGAAGCCGAATCGGAGTTCAACACAGTCTTGACTCGCTCCCCGAATAACGCAGACGCCATGGCAGGTTTAGGCTTCATTCGCCTGAACCAGGGCCGATTTGACGATGCACAAAAATTCCTGAGCGCGGCTCTCAAGTCATCCCCAGGACGCAAGGATCTCGACGAGGGATACCATAACGCGCAATATTGGGGGGTCATGAAGCATGGTGCAGATGCTCTTGCGCAGAATCATGCCGCAGAAGCCATTGCCGACTATCGACAGGCGCTCGCCCTTCACCCTGGAACAGCCGAAGCTTTGCTCGGGCTCGCGGTAGCCAGCGAGCGCAATGACAACGATGCCGAGGCCGAAAAGGCATATGGCCAACTTGCGGCGAGCGATCCGAGGGACATCCGAGGCTGGCTCGGCCTGATGCGGACGCAGATCCATGGCAAAAATCCAAGCGCCGCGCTCGTCTCCGCCCAGGGCATCCCCCAGCCGACAAAACAGGAGATCGAACAACGATCGGATTATCTGGCCGAACTGGCGCTTGCGTACTACGCTGCCAAACGACCGGACGACGGCGCGCGGGCCTTGCAGCGGGCCCTCGCGGCGGCCGGTGCGTCCGACAGCGAAGAGGCGCTTAATCTCCGCCTTCAAGTCGCGAAACTATTAGCGGACGATAACCGCGTGGATCAAGCAACGGAGATCTATCGCCAGGCTGCAGAACATCATCCCAACAGCGACATCGCATGGCAGGGCCTTGTTGGTGTGTATACCAGGACACAGAACTATAAAGCTGCCATGGCGACTTTGCAGGCCATGCCGCAAAGTTCGTATGTTGCCGCTGCCAAGAATACGAGCTTTCTCAACTCGGTTGCGGCTGTCTACTCATCCGCCGGGCAATGCGCAAAAGCCGAAGAGTTTCTAAAGCGTTCTATCGACGCAGATCAAGCGGCGGGACGACAGCCCGCAGAAAACACACAACTTCAACTGGCCGGCATCTGGATGCGTGAACGTAACTACGAAAATGCCCGTCAGGCATATCGGTCGATCATCGAACGCGACCGGGCTTCCCTCGAAGCCTGGCGTAACTATGTCACCGTGCTTCACGAACAACGTGCCGACCCGACCATCGTGACCGAGATACGAGGCGTCCCTCCCGGCACCTATGCTCAACTGGCAAACGATCCAAGCTTCCTTGTTTTGCTGGCGAGCGCGCATAGCACTCTCGGACAAAAGGATGAGTTGATTGATCTTCTCAAGCGGGCATATTCGCGATACCAGGAAAAAGGATACATCCCTTTGGGTGTCGAAGTGCAGCTTGCATGGGCTATGGTGGACTCTCCCGCGCATGACGATGAGCTGTCCAATCTTCTAAAAACAGCTAGAAGCCGCCAGGATCTGACACCTCGACAGAGTAAAACCATCGATGAAATTTGGTCGGTCTGGAGCGTTCGCCGCGCACAGGCCGCGATTGCAGCTAAACAGCCCGATCGCGGGATCGCGATCCTTGTGAGCGCACGCAGCGCCTTGCCGCACGATGGGAGAATCCAGTCGGCTCTGGCTACGGCATTTTCGCAGGAACACGAGTACCACAAAGCATTGGACATCTACTCCGCCTGGGGCCTTGTTGGAGCCGAGGCCGGCGACTATCGCGCCGCCGCCGGGGCGGCGCTCGCCACTCATAACGAGATACTTGCGGACGCTTATTTAAAAGATGGGTTGCAGCAATGGCCTGCCGATGTCGATCTCTTACAGATGGCAGCCAAACAAGAGGCGGCAGAAGGAAAATACGATGATGCAAAACGCGATCTGAAGGCCGCTCTCGCGGCAACGCGCAACCAGCAACTCAAGGATTCACAAAACACTTTGGGAGCAAAGCCTATACCCCAAACGAGCGTTAAGCTTGACGATCAACAGGAGCCCAAATCGCCTTCTGCACGCAGCTCTTCCGATGCTCCCGCTGCTTGTCTTCCTGTAAGCAGCGCGGCCCATCCAGGTATCTTTCATCCACTGCTGGTCGATGCATCGTATGTTTTTGTGGGAGATCCAGAACCTCCTCAGGCCCAGTCGAGCACGGCTCCATCGGACGACCGTCAATCTACTTCCCAAACAAGCGGCACTCAACCCACGACCGATTCGCAGAAAGCGCACCAGATTCAGGATGAGATTGATGTAGTGCAAAACCGCAATACCTCAGTGCTGGATATGGGTGATTCGGCTACCGGCCGAACTGGCGATCAGGGACTTGATCGCCTCATCATCGAGGATAGCGTTATAGGCGACTCCTTTGCAGCAGCCAACAAGGTACGATTCGCAGTTGAGGCGCATGGACTCTATCTCTTTAGCGGCACGCCTACCGGCACATCCAATCTCCAATTCGGCACCTTGCCCAAGGGAGCAGTCTTCGACCAACAGAATGCAGCCGGGTATGGAGGAGAACTCCAGTTGTCTACAAACACGTTTGGAATGTCTTTCGGAACATCACCACAAGGATTTCCCACGCACAACCTCGTCGGGGGCTTTCGTTTCCGTCCGATCGGCGGCCCCCTGACTCTCATGTTCGAGCGCGACAGCGTGAAAGACAGCCTTGTCTCGTATGCGGGAGTGCGCGATCCAGGAACGGGAACCGTCTGGGGAGGAGTTGTGTCGAACACAGGCTCGCTCCAACTTGCTCGGAATACACGCACGAACGGCCAGTATGTCAATGCCGGATATTCTTTTATCCAAGGGACAAATATTCCCGACAACTGGAATGTCAATGCAAACGTGGGAGCCTATCAACAGATTGTGAGCGGATTAACGTTAGGGATCAATGCCGCAGCGATGCACTACAACCGCAATCTTAGTTTTTTCTCTTTAGGGCAAGGAGGCTATTTCAGCCCGCAGAAATACTACTTGGCATCGATACCGATGTCCTGGTTTTCACGTCATCACCGGTTTGAGTATGAGCTGCGCGCTGCCCTCGGTATTCAATACCTATCGAATGATTCCTCTCTCATCTTCCCAACTCGGCCGGACTTACAAAACGGTTCTTTTTATGCGGGATCGACCGATACAGGCCCCAACTACAACGCCTCCGTCAGGATCGGTTATAGAGTGGCGCCTCATTGGTATTTTGAAGCGTTCGGAACAGCCAACAACGCCAAAAACTTTGCCACGCAGACGATCGGATTCCGGCTCAAGTACATGATGCATCGACTGCCGGCCAATACCGATTTGCACGTAAACTCCATTCCCGATTGGAAAGGCAGGCAGCCGTTAAGCATAGAGTAGATCCACGGCCATGAAATATCCTTCCAAGGATCGCATGCCTCATCCTGGAATGGATGCTTAAGCGCGTATCCCATATTTGGCTCAATTTTAAAATGGCGCAATTGGGCGTATACGTTTTTAGCCAAACGCCGCCTCTATTTATTAAATGAGACCAATAGGAATGGCCCAGACCGCAATGTCGCTTTTTGTCGCTTCGTTTTCCGGGCAATCCACTCGCGAATTGCATCTGAACGAGAGAAGGAACTGCGCAACGTGTCCTTGCGCAGTTCCCCCATTGGGTCAACCCCATGCAGCGGAGATGGCCATTGTCACGACCAACCGATTCGCCTCGTTTAAGGTTCTGGCGATGGCCTTTCCATAACGAACACCCCTTGGACAATTCGTCACGTTCTTTACGATCCTGCTGCCTGTTTTCCCTCTGCCTTCCAAAATAAAACTTAACGCATGCGCAGCCTGTCTGAGCGATCTATAGGCATAGATCAATATCTGCAGACATGATCTACATCAAGGAAAAAAGGAGTTGGATCATGAGCACTAAGCCAAGTGACAGCGAAACATCTTCCTCTAATGCGTCTTCAAATCTTAAACAAGGGCCTGTGGGGCACGATGGCTCAATGCCCGTCAGTCGCGCATCTGTAGACCTAAAACCAGGCCTCGTCGGGAACAATGGCGGAATGCCTGCCAATCGCGGATCCGTAGACCTAAAACCAGGACCTGTGGGCGAGGATGGAGGAATGCCTGTCAATCACGCCACTGTCAACAGCGAGGAAGAGTCACCGGGATCGTGGGAATCGTCCAGCAAAGTCTAGTCAGAAGACGATATGCCAGGAGTGCATTGAAAATATCAAGGGGCCGCTCAGGTATGCGGCCCCTTGCTTACTGGGGGAGTCTACGAGGTCGAATGTACGAGGTTGGTCGATCAAAGGTCCCCAGCCCTTTTTTCACCGAAGGGCCGGGGAGTTGGGTAAAGCGAGGTTAGCTATGTATTTCTCGAGAGTACCGAGGTGTGCACCACCACGCAATGCCTAGGCCGAAGACGGCGCAACTCGGCGCGGTACGTTAGTCGAGCCAGAGCCATCAATCAATCTGAGGATCTGAGTAAATGGCACCCCAACCTGTTTGCACGGATCCTACGGGGCCTGCACACCCCGGCGAAGAGGGAGATGGCCATCGCTAGAACGGTTAGAACCTCGAGCCTTCTAATCGGTTCTGGCGATGGCCTTTCCATAACGTTTGGATAATTCGCTACTCGTTACGAATCTGCTGCCTGTTTTTCGATAACAAAAATGGAGCCGGAAGATTGGCTTTCGACTCTTCTGGCTCCAGAATAACTCGCGTCGATTCACTTCAAAATAGACCTAAAGCAGAGGTTGGTAATAAAAAGTTCAGTTGGTCGTAGTTCCGACCATTTACTTCAGTTATGAACCTGCGGTCTTCATGCAATCTAATTCTTGAGACATTGCAAGCCGGTGCGAGGCACTAGCTGGCAAGGGTGTAGATTTTTGGGAAACCTGCGCCCTATTGATGGCCTCTCGTACCCGGAACCGCGAACGCACACACGAGATACCGCGCCCAAGCCGTCACCGAATGCGTCCTACAGGATCGGACAAGAAACACTTCCCGCTCGGGTCGGGCGGCGTCTGAGAATATACAACTTCCCTTACGCGTCCGCTTCCACCATCGGCGATGAAAAGATTGCCGCAGGGATCGAGACTCAAAGCAAAAGGGGAATCTAACGCCGCAGCCACGGCAGGTCCCCCATCGCCTGTGAATCCTTGCGTCCCGTTGCCTGCGGCGGTTGTGATGTAGCCGGTCCGGTTGTCCACGCGGCGCACGCGGTTGTTGCCCTGGTCCGCAATGAAGAGATTTCCCCACGCATCGACGACCACGCGAGCCGGGTTGCAGAGCTGAGCGCTGGTCGCGGGGCCGACGTCCCCGCCAAACAAACAAGCGCCGGTGCCTGCGACGGTCCGGATCAAACCTGTCGTCACATCGACCTCGCGGATGCGATTGTTGCCGGCATCTGCGATGAACAGATTGCCGTTCGCGTCCACCACCGCACCGCTCGGAAAACTGAGCTGAGCGCTGACGGCCGGTCCGCCGTCGCCGCCGAAGCCGACCGAGCCATTGCCGGCTACCGTCTGGATGAATCCCGTAGCTGCGTCCACGCGCCGAATGCGCTGGTTGAACGTATCGGCTATGTAGAGGTTGCCCCATCGATCCACACTCGCGGCGGCAGGAAAGAAGAATGCTGCGAGAGTCGCAGGGCCTCCATCGCCGCTGAAGCCCAGCGTGCCATTACCGGCAACGGTCGTGATCTCTCGCGTTTCGGCGTCCAGTCGCCGGATCCGTAGGTTTTGAGAATCGGTTATGAAAATGTTCCCCGAGCGATCGGCTGCAACGTCGCCGGGCAAAGCGAACTTAGCGCGCAGGGCGTCCTGTCCATCTCCGCTAAATCCAAACGCTCCCACGGGGCTTCCCGTCGCCAGCGAAATAATCCCCGTGGCGCCATTGACGCGCCACACGCGGTTGCTGTCCGTGTCGGCGATGATGAGGTTACCCGATGGCTCGAAGGCCAAGCCGTTCGAAAAAGGACCGCCCACCGAGTTGGGTGTGAACCCCAGCTCCGCGTCTGTAGCGTCGATACCTTCGTTGAGCTTAGCTCCGCCCGCGGCCGTCGTGATGACAGCCGTCGAGGAGGCGATGCGCCGAACTCGGCCATTTTCGAAATCCGCGATGTACAGATTCTTGGCGCTATCCAGGCTCACGCTCAGAGGAAAGGCTAACTGGCTATTTATCGCTGGTCCACCATCGCCGCCAAACCCATCCACGCCCGTCCCAGCGACAGTGGAAATGATCGTCGTCGCGTGGTTGACCCGCCGGATTCGTTCGTTACCGGTATCGGCGATGTAGAGGTCTCCCTCCTCGTCGACCGCAATCTCGCTCGGACCAGAGATCTGTGCGGCAGTCGCCGTGCCGCCGTCGCCCGAGAATCCACCCGCGCCATTGCCAGCCACAGTGGTGATGACGCCGCTTGCTGCATCAACGCGTCGGATGCGATTGTTGACCGTGTCGGTGATGAACAGGTTGCCACCTTGATCGAAGGTCGCGGCGAGCGGTCGGTTCAGTAACGCGCCGTCGGCCCGTCCACCATCCCCGCCGAAAGCGCAATTCTTGGGAACACCCGCGACGGTGGTAATGATGCCCGTGGTGTCAACCTTGCGTATCACGCAGTTGTCTTGGTCGACGATAAAGAGACTCCCCGAATGCCAGGCAACGCCCGCAGGAAGATTCAGGGCCGCGCGCGTGGCGGGACCTTGGTCTCCGGTGAAGCCAGCAGAGCCATTGCCCGCGACCGTGGAGATAACATGAGTCATTGCATCCACGCGTCGGATGCGGTTATTGGCGCCGTCGGCAAAGAACAGGTTCCCCGCGTCGTCGAATGTGAGACGCAACGACGAGCCGAGGAGGGCGTGAATGGCCGAACCGCCATCGCCTGCGAAGCCGGCCACGCCGCTTCCAGCCACGCGAGTGACGCTCCCCCCAGGCCCCATTCGATAAATAGATGAGGTATTGAAGTCACTGAAGTAGACGTCTTCCCCGAGCGCGACCACGCTAGAAGAGGAATAGACCGACGATCGCGCCTTTCCGATGGGAGCCCGTCCGCCGGCAACCGTATGGATGATCGCACCCGTTAGGTCAGCCGGCATGCCGGTCTGGACGACTGGAGCGCCCGAGGAAACGGTTCCGGTAGACATGGCGTATGCGCTGCACCCGCCGTATGCGCACCCGATGAGAAACGCGATCCCGATGTATCGCCACGATTGCCGCTGGATGGTCTGTATCAATGCCTGCATAATCTCCTCCTTGATCGAAGATGTGCGTGCCCGCCCACGCTTAGGTTGGCGCGAGATCCTTTCTGACTGTGATCTTCACGCATCCGAATTTTCGGTCGAGTGCAATCGTGTATGCCGGACTGCCGAAAGACAATAACCAAATTGGAGGATTCAGTCATAGCCACTTTGACGCGTAGGTTTATAGTCCCAGGAGAGAGTGACCCGACCCGGATTCAGGAACTAGGCGAAGACGCTGCGATCTCTCGATTTCATCAAGCAACAGCACGAAGAAACGCTGGCAAGCGCCGTACTGCTGGAAGAATCTCATTAGCTGGAGCGCTACCGAACCCCAGAATAAACCCTTGGCGGGGCGATTTTCCTTGATACATCGGAGAAAGCGGCCAAAGCCAAAGATTCTGCCGGGCTGCGTTCATAGCAATCTCGCGATCATTCAGTGTCGGAGGTATGGCCGCTACTAGGTGCATGCCGGCTTCTTCACCGAGTATTTCCAAACTGGAACCAAATTCACTTTCTAGCGCGTCGACGAGTATTTCGCGTTTCTCGCCGTAGATGAGCCGCATCCTTCGTGTGTGACGTGCCAGATGTCCATCGCCGATAAAATCGGCAAGCACAGCCTGGTACAACTGCGGCGGATACATATCCATCGCGATGCGGGTGGCAACAAAACGATCGACCAGATCAGGAGGCACCACCAAGTAGCCGACTCGCAACGATGGAAACAGAATCTTGCTGAAAGTGCCAACATAAATCACACGCGAATTTGCATCCAAGCCCTGCAACGATGGGATGAGAGTTCCTTCATATCGATACTCGCTGTCGTAATCGTCTTCGATAATCCAGGAACCGGAACTTTGTGCCCAGTCAAGCAACTGCATGCGACGGGCAACGCTCATCGTTGTACCGAGGGGAAATTGGTGCGAAGGCGTAACATAGGCGAGACGTGCTTCGCGGCATTGCCTTATACCCGCATTGATTTCCAAACCTTCGTTGTCAACTGGTACAGGTACGATCTGGCAGCCTGCCAATGCAAATGCGCGCCTCGCTAACCAATATCCCGGCTCTTCGAACCAGACCGAATCTCCTGCATCTAGCAGTACATGGGCCGATAGTTCTAAAGCCTGTTGGGACCCGCTGACCACGAGGATCTGCCGTTCATCGCAGTTCACACCACGTACCGCCCGAACGTATTCCGCAATTACCTTGCGGAAACGCTCCAGGCCCATCGGGCTACTGAAGTTGAGTGACCTGGTTGACATGTCCCTGCAGTGGCGTGTCACAAGGCTGGACCACACCTTCGAGGGGAAAGTATCTGCCGCTACCTGGCCCACGCAAAACGCACCTCGTTCTTGTATCCACGGCGCCAGATGGAAGCTGGGCATGAGCGCAGACCGGCGCGAGACGTTCCGCTCCCCGGAACCAATGCTATTTCGTCTTAAGTGAGGAGGCTCGCATCCGGTCAGTTGCTCTGGCAAGCGCCGGCATATAAACGTTCCACCACGAGTAGGACTTTCAAAATAGCCCTCGGCTTGAAGCTGGGCATATGCGTTCAGCACCGGGATGCGGGAGATGCCCAACTCCAGCGCCAGCACGCGGGTTGACGGGACCTGTTGGCCAGGCTGCAACTTATGCTTCAGGATTGCTGTGCGGTACGCATCATAAATCTGGCTGTGCAGTGACTTACCGCTCGTAGGATCGATCACGATAGGAGGGGAAAATCCGCTTGCTACCCTGCGCATCGCAAAATTATAACTGGCTGTTATGAGATCTCGATAACCGCCTCAGTTCTAGTGTGGGCGGTTCCTCTATATCTATCTGAGAAAATATTCCCAAGCACGGGAAGCCCCTTCATAACTGAAGACGTAACCCTCTTACCTGTTGAGCGAGAACTGAACGAGATGCTAGCAGTCTGGACGTCGCGCGCTTCCCTACAGGCGGAGGCGTCTCTCCGATATCCTGGCCATTAAATCCCCGGACGAGATCCATGGCCAGGTTCGTGATCTAGATCCCCCCGTTCTTTCTGTTCTTGGTTAAGACAGTACCCGGAGGTATTACGGTCAAGCAATAGGAGCCTAGTCAATTTCTTAAAATGGCTTAACTCGGCGCATCTATTTCCGTTGGCAATCGGATCAATGTCTCCAAGTGGACACTACGAGATCGTGCCCGCTTGGACGACATCACTGCATGACTGCTAGGACGGCGGCAAAAGACTGTAACGAATCGTTATTTTACTGTAAGGCTCACATGACCCTTCGCTAGGATCGAATTGTTGGCACTGATGGCTTGTACTACGATGTCATGCATGCCGGAGGGCAACGCGAATACACCGTCCACCTCCGAGCCAAACGAGTCTGCGAGTTTGGTTCCGGTTGTCGTGTCCCACACTTCCAGGCGATTCATCGCATTTGAAGAGTTCGCAAAGCCAGAAATCGTGACTGGACTTGGCACACTGGATCCGTTGCCCGGTGCCAAGATCGTAACGCCGGAAGCTGAAGAAACATTGATGGTGACACTGTTGTTGTGGAGCACTTGGAAACTGCCAATGCTGAGATCCTCCACGATAATCTGATGCTTCCCCGGTGTCAGCGAGTATGTCTGGCTAATGGTTGCCGTGCCAGGCGCGGATTCCCCAAGTTTTTGCCCAGTAGTGTTGTCCCACACTTGAAGCTGGTAGATCTGAGCGTTAGATTCCGTTGCGGAAGCGTTGACCAGCACCTGCGTGCCACTAGTTGAATTGGAAATGGGAGTCTTAATAACAACCCCATCGCCACCGCTTGTTCCTACGGCGATCTTGATGCTCGCCGTGTGCAGTGGCTGGAAATTGCCAACGCCGATATCTTCTACAACAATTTGATGTTCGCCCGGCGCCAGCGAATACGTTTGGTTGATAGTCGAGGTGCCTGGGACCGATTCTCCCAATTTCTGACCGGTCGTGTTGTCCCACACCTGAAGCTGGTAAATCTGTGCACCTATTTCTATGGCATTGGCGCCAACCGACACCTGTGTACCAACGATGTCATTTTGCATTGGAGAGGTGATCGTGACGTGCCCAGCGAAGAAATCCGTCATTCCGGTTGTATTGGCTGACGCTCCTAGATCGGCACTAATCGCCAGTGCATCGAGAATCGTTCGGAGGGCATTTTGATGGTGGTAGAGCGTGTTCGATACAGTGTTGGGCGTGACATTCGGTCCGATGAGCGCCGTGTAGACCAACCCAGCCGCATCGTCATCGCCATTGTCAAAAGTTATGATGAGCAGCCCATCGCCTCCGGGCTGGAAATAGGATTGATTGAGCAGAGCCGGCAAATTGTTTTTGAGGAAGGTGTCGGCGGGCCCGGGGCCGCTGTCATGCCCGTCATTAAGTCCATCTGGAAGAATAATACTGAACTGAGGTAATGCGTTGTTTGCGAGATCGGAAGCGAAATGAGAAAAATCCACAATCTTGGATTGCGATGCGTTCACGTCGCTGAGAATATCGCTATACCACGTCGCACCGTTGTGGCGCCGATAGTAGTGCGTCCCATTGGCAAGGTCAGAAGTTGTAACGGCTCCCCCTGCGGCGTCATAGGATTGAGCGTAAACCTTCCACGAAATCCCGCGATTATTCATCTCTCGAAAGAGATTGTTATCAGTAATGGGTGAATTGCAGTCATTTCCGCTGCATTCAAAGTCATGGGTACCGGCGGGCAGTGTGCAGTTGACGCTCGAATGACAGCTACCCGAGCCAAGCCAGAGATAATCCATGAGGGAGCCAGAAGTATTGGATACATAGTTGGCTGTGCGTCCATTCGCTGAGCCCAGGCTCGCCAGGTAGGGCATGTCCGCAAGCGTTGTGTTCATACTGGTGTTTTCGTCCACCAACAGCACCACGTGGGAGGAGCGTGGGATCGGAACTTGGGCCGCAGCAAATAATGAATCGGATAATTGGTGAATACTGAATACTATCGTGACTGCCAATAGAATATTACGAGCATGCATGCAGAAATATCCCCTCAGTATATTTAGTATTGTTTAGTGTTGATAAAGAAAAGGCGCGATCACACGGGCAGGACAGTCAACGTGCCGTAGCTCCGAAGGATGCTGAAGGTTAACGCACCGAGACACTTCATTGGCGGATCGACCTTCAGGCAGAACTGACTACAGTGTGATGGTCGAAGACTTTAAATCAAAAGTCGCCTGGATGGACGCTGATAATTGTTAATATCCGGCATATTAGTAGTAATCACAATGAATATTTAGGGTGATACTCCTACTGAGTCTGCTGAAGCGAGATTCTTATCGATCACAGAATTGAGAAGAAATCAACGGGTTCCGGCGATCGCCCATCGTCTTTGGGGGCTCAATGCCCGGGTGAAGGCTCTCTGAGGCAAGAAGAGGAAAGCGATCGGGGAACGTGAGCACGCTGAGGGAAAAAAGCGACTTGCCGCCCCCGGGTCGATTGGCGTTACTGCGCCTGGTCACCGAGGCAAGCGGCGCCGATATGAATCGGCAATCGAGCGGCACCGCACTGGCAAAAGCTAACGACCAGTTGACGTTTAAAAACAAGCCCTTGTCAAAACTCGACTCGGCCAGGGCGGGATGGCTCGCCCGCCCTGCACCTGCGTCTTCTTTGCCATTCCTAAGCCGAGGGACGGCAGAATTTGGCCCCATGGATGAGATGGCGATAGCTTCTAGTTACAGGGTGTTCCGTTGACAGCAAAATTTACGGGCGGCAAGTTTGTGCCGCCAAAATTTGCCGTGAACCCCACACCGCTATAGCTTCCATGTGCTGGTATTGCGCCGTTGAAGCTTAAGTTGCTCACCTGAACTCCATTGCCGCTCTGCCCTTGGGAGCCGTTCCACAATCCAGTGATTTGTTGGTTATTCGGGAATGTCCAGGTCAAAATCCAACTGCTGATGTCGACAGCGCCTGTGTTGGCAATCGTAATTGCCGCTTGGAAGCCTGTGTTCCACTGATTCACTACGCTGTAATCGACATGACAGGCAAATCCTCCAGAAACGCCCGGAGTCGTTGCAGAAACCTGCTCCGACGGCGCCGATGCGCCTACGGAATCAGTAGCTTCAACCCGGTAGAAAAAGGTTGTCGCCGGAGCGAGGCCTGCATCAGCAAACGATGCTGCACTCACGCCGCTTGCAATCTGATTGCTTGGTGAGGGCGTGAATCCATTCACCGTGCTGCGAAATACCTCATACGTCACCGCACAATTCGCCGGTGAAGGGACAGGCTGGAAGGTGACATTGATCTGAGTAACGGATACGGCCAAGGCGTTCATCCCAGATGGCACAGCCGGAACCAACATGCACTGATTTACACCTGATTGCATGGTTGTCGCGCTCGCCACGTTGGATTGGCCAGATGCGCCTGCGGCATCATTCGCCTCGACCGCATAAAAGTACTTGGTCGCGGCGGCCAAGCCCGAATCGATCAACGACATCGACGCGATCCCACTTGCAATCTGATTATTCGATGAAGGAGTGAATCCATTTGTCGTGCCGCGAAAGACGCTGTAGCTCATCGAGCAGCCTGCAGGCGATGTGGAGCCCGTCCAATTCAGATTAATCTGGCTGGAGGAAGCTGCGGATGCAGAGAGCGCAGTCGGAGCCGAAGGCGCGACGGCGCACGAGTTTCCACCTCCACCAAGCGGAAACTGAATCGATGCAAGCATACTCTGCTTCAATGAGCTAACCGGCGTCGGATCGTATTGGTTGTCGAGCAAGGCATAGCTGTCTTCACCATTCAATGCCCAGGATGTCCAATTCAGAGCCGGGTCATCCTGTAAGTAGGTCACCAACGCCTGGTACCACTGTCCCTGCGAGCCTGGAGAGCTGCTTTGAATGTCCGATGAGTTATTGTCTGTTCCGAATTCCCCGAGTAGAACCGGCGCAGTGTTGCCGGCGCTTACATATCGCCAAAACTTGTTCCACACTGCATTGAGACTGGCGTTGCTTGTACTTCCGTTGAACCAGCTCTGTTGGAATAGCGACGGACCATAATCGTGTGCCGAGTAGATGAGGCGATTGGGCACATTCAATACAACCGGATTCGACTTAACGCCTTCCAGATTGCCGCCCCACCAATCACAATCTCCGTTGTAGCAATCCGTACCTTCGACAATGATCAACAGATTAGGATTCGCATTGAGAATGGCATTCCCGGCCCGTTGCGCCGCCGCGGGCCAATTCTGGCCGCCGTTACTCGGAGGACAACCGTTGGTGGCACTGTCTCCGGTCCAGCAAGATCCGCTTGACGATCCATTGGCAACGAGATGAGGTTCATTGCGCACGTCCACGCCGACCACAATTGGGTTGCCATTAGCATCTTTGAATGACGCGTAACGGTTCACAAGTGTCAGCCAATCGTTGATCCAGGCAGATTCGGGATAGGCGCTCGTATACCAGAGCCCGTTCGCCTCGGCGCTGTTACCGGCCTCGGAACGATGATTTACAAGAATCACGCGCAAGCCATCATTGCCCGCTGCCGTAATGATTTTGTCCATCACTTGCAATGAGGTGAGTCCCTTGATATCGGAGTTGATTGGACCGCTGCCATTGGAAAAGGTTATGTTGGAAGGGATGATCGGCGTTTCCACCATCTGGTTCGAGTAAGGCAGTCGAATCGTGTTATATCCGTTAGCCTTGATGGCGTTCAAAATTGCGTGATAGTCTTGCGCCCATAATCCGTGGACGACAGCATCGGTCGTTTCAAAGCCGTACCAATTCACGCCGGCGATGCGAACCCTTTCACTATTTGAATCCAATATCTGATTGCCGCTTGTGTGCCAACTGCCGACGCCTTGGGCAAGCGCCGACATGGAAGTCATGAATGTGGTTGCAAGAAACAGAGTCGCCTTGCGTCTCAGCGACAGAGAGCGGAAAAACATGCAGCCTCCTTGGGGGGAAAAAGCGAACGGATAAACAGCAGGAGATGTGCGCAAATTCCGGAGTTGTTCTATGCCCTATTACGAAGGCGGGAAAGCAGATGAAAACCCTAACGAGGCTGCTCATAACGGTTAATACGAAGAACAGTGGTTTGACTTAACCCACACACAGAGCAATGTCCTGGATATGCGACGGCTTATTGGTCTCGTTGAACGGGAATCAGATCAAACTGGAATCGGTCTTGCGGGCAGCGGAAGATTCCGCAGGTGGCGGCGTTGAATCGAAGTCGGTCATTAATAAGAAGAAGAACGATTCGAGAAGAGCCATGCATCTACGCTGTTAAATTCAGCTTTGTGAACGCATCCGGCCCTGCTTTCTCCAGGATTTTTCCTGGCTTCGTTTCTTTCGCCAATTGGCAGTTCAACTCCGCCCCCAGAAGCATGAAAAAACCTGTCCAGTAGAGCCAGATCATAAGAGCAATTGCAGCACCGAGCGTCCCGTAAGTTCTATTGAGGTTGGCAATATTTCGAAAATAGAGGCCCAGCCCGTAGGAAATGCCGATCCAGCACGCTACCGAGAGGATGGATCCAGGCAGAGTACTGAGAAATCGTTGCTTGACGTTGGGAGCCATGAAATAAAGTAATTCGACCGACAGAATAGTAAAGCCCACGGCGACCAGCCAATGAATATAAGGCCAAATGATTGCAAATAGCCACGACATATGGAGATGCCGGGCCAGCCACTCACCAAAGTCCGGTCCCACAATCATGACGCCCAGAGCGACCAGCAACAAGAGGCCGATCATAAACGTGAGCCCAATGGCTAGCGGCCGAGTCCGCCAAAACGGACGAGTCTCTTCCACTTCGTAAGCAATATTCAATGCTTCAATAGTCGCGGCGAACCCGCCCGACGCAGTCCACAGCGTGCCCAGGATTCCAAAGGAGAGAAAGGTGCCACGGTTTGGAGAAATCACGTCCGAAATTACCCTGTGAATAAGAATCATTGTGTCCCTGGGAACAAAGCTCCCCATGAGTGCAAATGCTTGATCGAACAAATCGCGAATAGGAAGATAGGCAAAGATGGCGGCGACCAGGATCAAGGCAGGAAAGAGAGATATCACAAAGTAATAGGACAGCGCAGCCGCCATTTGCAAGGTGTGTTTGCTATGAATATCTTCGATTGCGCGTGAAATTGCGCTCTTGAGTCCATGAAGGGTCACATAGGGTTAGATGCCAAGCCCCGTCTTACAACCTTTCCCGCCATCTGAAAACTAAGCTTTTCCAGAGTTGCCTTAAGGTCGCCTCGAACCGTTCGACGGTCATCGGCTAGTAGTGTCGGATGGGCATATAAGAGTTCACCCTCACAATTTCAGGACTTGGCCTCAAATCGGGACTCAACATCAAAATCAAAAAAAAGACTGGAGCGACCGTGACTAGGGCTCTCCTTGTGCTGGATCCACAAAGCATCCTATGCTGTCAATCTCTCTTCGGGGAACACGATCTGGCCATGTTGACGCGCGTGCTGGCGCTGGGCTCCCAGAGCTCTTTCCTTCCTGCCTACCGCCCGTTCCAGTTCTCTATTAATACGCCACACCGCGGCATGTCGCCTCTCATTGAACGCATCGAGCTGCGCTGCTGTCAGTTCCAACAGATGCTGAAGAGCAACTTCAACCTCTGCATCCACTTGCAAGCACTCTTCGCAGTGAATCACATCCATTCCGCAATCGATGCAAGTGCAGCATAGGGTGGATGCGCAGACTTACGCAAAGTTGCGCCATCGATCTTATGTCGATCGATATCTCGATTCCTGCCGATCGTCTCAGCGAAACTCTGCAACGTGTAAAGCAGACCGCGTTGATCGGACCTCCAAGCGCCGAGGTCTATGCTTGATCTCGACGCGCGGACCCTGGCGGCGCTGGCACGTATGCTTCTTGGGGAAGAGCAATGCAAACCTGCCAAACGACAAGGCCAAGGGTAGATGGGGTAGGTGGGTCGTAACGACCGAAACGGACCTCAAATAGAGAAGTTAAGGTGAATAACAAGCCGGGTGCGATGTAGCGTAAGGCCCGACTAGACTGCGGCTCTATCGAAATGATCCACGCATAGCCGCGGGCTCATTTTGCAAGCGCCTTCAGCCCACTTTGAGGTGTCTGCGGTAACACAAACTACAACTTACCAGCCTTTTACCTCTCCTTTTTCCAACTCACTCAGCGATTGAAACATTTCGAGAAAATGCCTGCCACAGAGACTCAGTCGCCGAATGATTCCAGTCGAAGCTTTGATCGTCAGAATTCGATAGGGCACGGCCCCACACTCATCGCACGGACCGTCTCTTGTCGAATTCAGCCAGGTGGGCTCGCAATTCACGATGCGTTCGTCTTGAAACAGATTTGTCATGAGATGCCGCTCCTTCCCTACGCCAATCAACCCTTCCCGGAACCTTATTTGCAGAATCTTATGAGTGCCTTTCGTCGATAAGAGCTCAAGAAGCCTCTTTCATACGGGCTTGTAAATGACCTACGCTAGCCAGGAAATGGCATTTGATGGAATGGACATACTCGTCGACAATCCCACCTCACAACGTTCAGAGTTGAAATGAGAGGCCAATTCGCTGAGATGCGATGAGAATCCTGGTAGTCTCTAACAAAGCAGGGCACTCTGGTATCACGCTCCTTAAGCAAGCATCCTGATCTATCGGAATCGACGGAATCAGATCGCTCCCGGTGACGGAAGCTTCGACTGCGCTCTCCTAATAACGCTTCTACCAACTCAAGGAATGCTCCAGGATCGCAGGAATCAAGATTGTGTTCCGCTATCGCAAGAGGCGCATCATGCGGCCTCAGCAGGGCGAGTACGGCGGTGTCATGAACCGTCTTCAACTTCGCGATGATTCTTTCGGCATCCTTCTGGGGAATGGGATGCCCCACTACAACCAGGTCAAATGGTTTCGCGCATGAAATCCGCACCGCATCCGAAAGCCGCTGGATGGAAGTCACACAAAATCCCCTGGATTCGAGCAGCAACTGTCTCGTTAGAAGCAGCCGTTCATCGTACGAAATTGAAAGTATCCGCGCCCCCATTAGGCGAGTGTAGCGCGCGCAATTGACGCTCAGATGCGACAAAAAGCGACACTCGCGTCAGGAGCAAATCGTGGGATTTCTTAGAGGCATTCAATCTTAGCTGTGTCTCAAAGCTCGTAAAGAACTCTTCAGTTCAGCCAGTCTGGGACCATTACTATTGATTTCGGCGCGGAAAAAACGCGGCGAGCGCATTGGGGGAATAGCCATTTTCGCGTTATCGGGAAAAGGAACTGGCCATCACTTGAACCTATAATGGGGAGGAAAAATCGACTATGTCTACTTTACAGATACTTTACAGAGATGCGTCTTAAAGACTTTGGGTGCTTGAATCGCAAGGACGGATCGTCCGAGAGGCTGCCCACTACGCCTTTGTCCCTTGAGACGATTTCTTCTTTCGGCGACCTGGAGTGACGCGTGTGACAGAAATATCAATTGGAGCACATATTTTTTCGAGTCTGGCAATACCCGCAATCAGCTTGGTTAAATCGCCTCGTTGGCTTTCCCTCAGACGAACAAGTTCAGCCCGCAGAAGCCTTGCCTGCTGGATGGATTCGACAAGAGCACCCCGAAATAACAGTTGTTCGTTCGACTGCCGGACAGCGAATCCATGAGCTTGCGCGGCCTGAACCCAAACATCAATGTCCCGAGCATTGGCGATAACAGGTGAGCGCGAACCATCCTTGATACGGCGCACCGGAAGGCCCACTTTCTCCCAGCGCTGTACCGTACGAACGGCCCTCCCAAGATACGTGGCGATCTCTTTCCAGGAGTTTAGAAGTCCAACCTTCTCTCGAAGAGCATTCATCTCGACTAACTCCTATTAAAATTATATGTTAGCGTCCGCTTTGTCCAAAACTGGCACACAAATCGAAATCAATCGGGAATGCAGAGGGGCACGCCTTAGAAGCGAGTTATCAAAGCGCTATTTTTACAGGTCTGTTTTGCAGGAGGCCTTGATTTCTGCTTCCTTGGAAATTGGGAACTTCTCGCACAGGGGCGCTGGTGTTTACCTATGAAGCGAACAAAGTCGAGCAAAGCCAAAAAAACATCAAAAAGCAGCGCAACCCTCATTGTGGCCGGCCAGCGGCGCGCGCTTAATTCATCGGGCGAAACTTCAGCCCTTTTGCCCAGGCCAGATGCACCTGCATTCCCAGTGGTTGGCGTGGGAGCATCAGCCGGCGGACTTGAAGCTTTCACCCACCTTCTGAGGGCTCTGCCCGAAAATCCAGGAATGGCTTTTGTGTTAGTGCCACATCTCGACCCTACTCACGAAAGTGCTATGACAGAACTACTTTCGCGGGCAACTCGGATGCCGGTATTTCAGGTTCAAGATGGCATTCGATTAAGGCCAAACCAAGTTTATGTGATTCCTCCGGGTCAAGACATGACCATATCCGATGGCGTGCTGCGTCTTGCCAGGCGGGAGCGTGCGGGGCTGCACATGCCGATCGACACATTTTTTCGCTCGTTGGCTGCGGATCTGCGAAGCAATGCTATCGGTGTGATTTTGTCGGGTACGGCTTCGGACGGAACACTCGGCGTAGCCGCCATCAAAGATGAAGGCGGGATTACACTCGCGCAAGATTCCAAATCGGCCAAGTATGACGGCATGCCCAATAGCGCGGTTGCGTCAGGATGCATTGACCTGGTCTTGCCGCCCGAAAGAATTGCCGAGGAAATTTCGCGCATTCGCCACCACCCTTATGTAACGGACCCGCAATTGGATAAAGGCAAGCCATCGGCGCCAGACCGGCAAGTGCTCATATCGCGCATCTTTCGGTTGCTCAAGCAGGTTTGCCGAGTGGATTTTTCCGATTACAAGCCCGCTACCATCCGTCGGCGCGTCTTGCGCCGCATGGCCCTACGGCGTATCGAAGACCTGGAAGCTTATACAAAGTTTCTTCAAGAAGACCGAAACGAAGTTGAAGCGCTATACCAGGACATTTTGATCAACGTCACAAATTTCTTTCGCGACCCGGGAACCTTCGATGCCCTGAGGGAAAGGGTTTACCCGGATATGCTACGGGACCGAGCCACCAGGGAAACAATACGAATCTGGGTGCCTGGCTGCTCCACGGGCGAAGAGGCGTATTCTCATGCTATTTCCCTTTTGGAGTACGTGACCGAGGTACGAGCCGATGTATCCGTCCAGATATTTGGCACCGATTTATCCACTCCTGCGATTCAAAAGGCACGGGCAGGAATTTATAAGGAAAGCATCCGCACCGACGTCTCCGCCGAGCGCTTAAAACGATACTTCAACAAAGTCGACGGCGGGTACCAAATTAGCAAATCGGTGCGAGATATTTGTGTTTTTGCCAACCAAAACGTTTTTAACGACCCGCCTTTCTCCCATATCGACATCGTGAGCTGCCGGAATGTGCTCATTTACCTGAGCCAGGCCCTGCAAAAAAGGGTTGTTCCTATTTTCCACTACGCATTGCGGCCGGGCGGCTTCTTGATGGTTGGCAATACCGAAGGGTTGGTCGGAACCGGAGCGGATCTGTTTGAGCTAGCCCACAAAAAATGGAAAATTTATCGTAAGAAATCCGTTCCCTCTCCGGTGCTTTTTGGGATCCATCCCGAGCACTTCGATGGACGAGTTGCCGATGCTGAGACGATTCTGCCTTCGGCTAAGCCAGAACAGCTTACAAGGCTCCTCGATCCGCAACGTGAGGCTGACCGCCTTTTGTTGAGTCGATACGTTCCAGCATCCGTCTTGATCAGTTCCGATCTTGAGGTTCTACAGACCCGCGGGCCCGTGTCCCGTTATCTGGAGTTCCCATCGGGGAAGGCCACCTTAGATCTGATGAAAATGATTCGGCCAGGCCTCTTTTTCGAAGTACAAACCGCCATTGAGGCCGCCAAGGCCGGCGGATCGCCGATTCGAAAAGAGCACTTGCAGGTCGAATCCGAGAGCGGCTTCAGAGCTGTGAACCTGGAAGTGATTCCATTCCAGGCAAACCCGCGTTCCACCCAGAACCTACTAGTTGTGTTTGAAGCCGGCCCCGCCGATAGCCAACGCCCCATCAAAAAATCGGAACCCGCGCAGAATGAAAAGCAGGATGCACGGGATAAATTGATTGCTCAACTGAGGCAGGAGCTCAACGCAACGAAAGAATATCAGCAATCCATTATTGAAGCGCTCGAAGCCAGCAACGAAGAGCTGCAGTCTGCCAATGAGGAGATTCAATCCGGCAACGAGGAACTGCAAAGCACCAACGAAGAGCTTCAGACATCCAAAGAAGAGCTGGAGTCTGCGAATGAGGAACTCAATACGGTCAATGAGGAGATGCAGCACCGCAACTATCAGCTTGCCCAAACAAACAACGACCTTCTAAACCTGTTGGCTAGCGTGAATATTCCCATTCTGATGCTTAACTCCGATTTGAGCATTCGGCGGTTCACACCCAAGGCCGAGGGGTTATTCGGCATCGGCCCCACCGACATAGGTCGGCAATTGCTTAGGGTGAACCTCAAACTTGAGATACCGCAGTTCGAGGCGATGATGCTCAACGTGATGCGGGACTCTACCTCGCGCCAGCGGGAATTCCAGCACGAGGGCAAATGGTACCGATTGCGCGCCACGCCGTATCGAACGTCTGACAACAGCATCGAAGGCGCGGTAGCTGTTATCTACGAGATCACTGACGTCAAGCGCGAGGGCAGCTCAACAAAAGCTCTGGGGGCAAAAAAACGCCCCAGGACGACGTAAAGACCGACGACTTAAAGACGATTTAAGGACGACTTAAGAAGATTTCCCTTCGGTTATGCGCCAAGAAGGATAAGACGGGATGGAGGTTACAGAAAGGTATTGAAGACAAATGAAGGACGGGCGAGTCACCGCTTAAAAACTTGGTGACAAAGAATTTTTCTTGGCCTTTTACGAAAACAAAGAATGGCGTACCTCGGCGCTATCTGCCAGAGACTACTCTGCGGCCCTCCTGCAACTCACGAATCCTTATTCTGCGTCGAACAGGCGGGTGGGTTGCATTCCCCTCTGGAAACTCATCTCCCCAGTTCGGGGAATCAAGCCAACCGAAAAGGAGAGCGGATTTACATGCAATCGCTCCACTTGCACATTGCATCTACGGTTTTTCTGCTATCTTCAATGGTGTCTTTCGTGCAGCACTATCAACAAAAGAACCTCATTTCCAATGTATCTGACAAGGCCACAACCCCAGATTCGCGCTTGAAGAACGCGTGGGGGCTGGCTGCGGGGCCCTCAACCTTTTGGTGCGTCGCTCGCAACGGAGACGGCTCCGCCATCACCTACGATGGCGAAGGTAATTTAGGCCCAGCCAGCGTGATGATCCCCGCGGCCCCAGGTCATTCCGGCCTGTCCACTCCCACTGGAATCGTGTTCAACGGCAGCCGTGATTTCGAGCTTGCGCCGGGTCAACCTGCCCTCTTTGTTTTTGTGACGGAGGATGGCACGATCTCCGGTTGGAATCCAAACGTAGATCCCAGCAATGCGGTTCTAAAAGTAAACGACTCTCCCGATGCTGTCTACAAAGGCGTGACCATCAGTGAATTCAACGGGCATCGGTTTCTCTATGTGGCAAATTTCCGCTCCGGCCACATCGAGGTTTACGATTCAAACTTTCACCGGGCCTATCTCTTGCAGCACGATTTTGCCGATGACCGGATTCCTCACGATTTTGCTCCCTTCAATATCCAAGCGATTGGGCGGAACTTATACGTAATGTACGCCAAGCAGGACTCCGAAAGACATGCCGGCGTGGCCGGCTCCGGAAATGGCTTTGTGGATGTCTTTAATCCAGAGGGTCGCCTTCTTGCCCGCCTGCAACACGGCCCTTGGTTCAACTCACCCTGGGGCGCCACGATGACGCCTGGTAATTTTGGTGAATTGAGCCACGCAATCTTAGTTGGCAATTTCGGCAGCGGCACGATTGCGGCATTCAATCCTTTGACTGGCCAATTCATAGGAAACATTCGCAACGCGATGGGCGGACCGCTAACGATCGATGGTCTTTGGGCGCTTCAGTTCGGGAACAACACCCAAGCTGGATCGGCATTGACCATGTTCTTTACCGCGGGGCCATCAAAAAAGCAAAATGGATTGTTCGGGACGTTGACACCGATTCCCTCTGAGCTAAATGAAGATAACGAACCGTAGCAACATTTAGGGCTGCCAGCCGTAAATTCAAGGCCGGTCTGGCATCGATTTACCTTACACCGGCAGCCCGTTCCTGGCTTGCTCAAGCCTAATCCCACATCATCGAAAACACATAGTTTTGAGCTGTAGATCTGTGCTTGGAGTCTAGCGAATTCTCGTCTTTTTGCGCTTGATCACACAATAGCCCGATTATTTGCCTTTTGTCTTAAATCTGCCAATTTGGCTCTTCGCGTCAGTTCCGGTTCCTTCTCCTTGGCTTGAATCAACAAGATAGAAATACGTCGTATTCGGCTTTAAGTCTTTCAGGTGGACGCGGTGGTTTTGGGCGGTGCTCTTCTCATTGTCCGCATACGGCGATTCAGAGGTCTGGTTCAACTTACTTTGGTCGATTCCATACCGCACGATCGAGCTCCCGCCTGTATCTGTCGTCCAGGCAATGACTGCCCATGTGTCTCCGATCCCCTCCACCACGGGACCACTCACGATTTTCTCGGCCGCAGGTTTTTGAGCTACCATCGGAAGCGCGAGTGCCAAAGTAAACAAAACTCTCAACAGCCTGGTCATATCCATTCTCCTCGAATTCATGTGCGTTTTTGAGCGCCGGTGATTCCACAGCGACCTAGAACCGAATCACGGGGCCGATCGTGATTTTGAGATTATTATTCGCTCCCCTATCGAAATAGATCTCATCCCCGATTTCGGCGCGAACACCGAGAATGCCGGCGAAAGCTTCAACCCCACCACCCGGATATAAAACGCCGTTCAAATCTGTATTCGACAAAACGGTCGGAAACGAACCAAACGTTACAGCTCCCGGAGTTACGCCGAAACGGACAAAGCCGCCCTTGAGTGTGCCGTATACGCGCCACGGGCCTCGACTTCCGACAGTGAATTGAGGACCCGCGAGGAAGTGAGTGGCTCGGAAATTCGTCCGAATCGGATTCGTCAGCCCGCCGACCGTGATCGTGGCTGTGCGTTCAAAATCATACGCACCCTCCACCTCTAGCGCGACGTGCGGATGCACGTTGAAGCTTACGCGCCCACCCACACCGAGCATATTGAGATCATTTGCGTTGTGAAATCGAAAATAGTCCGCAAAAACGCCTACTTCGCCATTGTTCTGCGCGAATGCCGAAGAACCGCATAAAAACAGAATGCAAGAAAAAAACAGAGTAACTCGCCGATTCATAGTGCCTGATCTCCTGAAACTAAAAATCTAAGACGAATGAGCGCGCTCTTCCGTCGGATGCTGCTCTGAATAATTCGGGTTGACATCGGTATCAAAAACGGATTGTCAATCTTAGGTGGCTCGGTGAGCCGGAACATCAGGCAAGCCAATTGCGATGGCTAGTTGCGGCTCACGGCTCTTGCACAGCTAGATTTCTTTCATTGTCTTTACAAGATTAGATAGGAGCATCGGGCCAAAATAGTGCCATGTTCCATGCTGGCGTAACTTGACGCTTGCGCCAGGGCCTCCTTGAGATCGCCGGAAACATCTTCTTGTTAGACGCCACAACTTCAGCTATGAAAAGTCCATTATCTAAAGGACAAAATCATGAAATGGATTCTTGCTTTCTTGTCAATCGCCTATGCTGGGCTCTCGTTCGCCCAAAACAACCAAAATTCAGCTCCTCCCAATCAGAGTACCTCCCCTGCTCAAACGGCTCCCGGTAACCAAACGAAGCCTTCAACCAATACCGGGGGTGTGCCGGCGATTCCACAACAAACGAGGGACCAAGGCACACCGGGACAGACAACACCAGGACAAACAACACCGGTTCAGCCACAAACGCCGCCCAGCCAAGCGACTCCTGGAGCCGTGCCCTCCCCTTCACCGATGCCGTCCCCGGTAGAACAGTCGCCGGCGCCAGCTCCCACACCGTTCAACACAACGCCGCTGCCTTCCACATCGCCATCACCCACCGCAACGCCTCCTCCGTGGGGGTCAATCTAAGACCGGTGGCGGAAACAACGCTTGCACTGAACGAAGACTTAGCTCCGACGATTGGAGACCTCAGCCTGAAGACTGAAGACAAAAACGAGTATGAAGTCGGATAGCCTTTAAGGCCTCGAGATCATTGGAGAGGGTGCATCCTCGGCGATGGCCCTCACTTGCCTCGAGTTAAAACTGATCGACACTTCCAGTTCCATAGGCTGACGAGTGGCCATGGCATCAACATCGAAGGCTGTTCTCATCCAAATGAACAAATGGCAAGATCACGCCTTAAAACGCACGAGCAATTCAGTTCTCTTTGGGCGCTTGGCGGACTCAGGCCTCGTGAACTCTTCGAGGAAATCTGGCAGCGTATCAACCGCGATGATGTTTTGGGACGTTCGGGGCAACTCGCCTATAGTTTTTTTCTGGCAGCATTTCCACTCCTGCTATTTCTAATTTCGATCTTCGGTCTACTGGCCTCTCGTGGCACTGCATTGCGGACGCACCTTTTCGATGCGTTGGCGCAGGCCTTGCCGCCAGTGGCTTTTCAAATAGTATCGGAGACTATCCGCGAGACAATTCATTCAAGCAACTACGGCAAGACAGTATTTGGGGCTCTTTTCTTTCTCTGGTCGGCAACCAGCGCGACCGTAACCATGATCGCCGTTTTAAACGCCGCCTATCACGTTTATGAGTCGCGTCCGTGGTACAAAGTGCGCGCCATCGCGCTTTGCCTTACTTTCTGTTTATGCCTTTTGACGATTGTGGCGCTCACGCTCGTGCTCTTCGGGGACCAATTCGCCGAGTTTCTCGGCAGGCGAATTGGGATCGGCGTACTTGCCATTCTCGCCTGGAAGATTCTGCAATGGTGTTTCGCTTTCATGGCACTCTCGCTTTCATTTTCTCTGATCTACTATTTCGGACCGGATGTGAGAGAGCAACACTGGTACTGGATTACACCGGGATGCGTTTTGGGCGTTTCCTTGTGGTTCGCATCCTCGCTTGGGCTCAGGATTTACCTTCACTTTTTCAATAACTACAGCAAAACCTACGGGGCGCTTGGAGCTGTAATCATCTTGCTGCTTTGGTTCTATGTGACCGGCCTTGCTTTCCTGGTGGGCGGCGAGACCAATGCGGCCATCGAAAACACGGCCGCCGACCGGGGGCATCCGGAGGCGAAGGCGACAGGGCAAAGAGATATCGCCGCATAGCAAGCTTTCGACAGAAGGCTAGCGTCTATCCCCGGCTCAACGACTCCCATGCTAAGGGTTGGCCTTGAATCACTGATCCCTGTTATGGGAGCCGATTGCTCCTCAAAACTCGCTTATTTGGGAGGGGTCGGAGTGGGCTGCGATTTCTTGCCCTTTCCGAATACTTGGTTGAGAACATCGCCTAGCGGATTTTGTCCTTGCTGTGGTTGCGTCTTGCCTTTCGCACCCTGATCTCCCTGAGACTTGTTTACGCCCAACGAGTCTAATATTCCTTGAACGCCGCCTTTGGCGTTTTTGCCGCCAAGCAGCGACCCAACTCCCTTGGTTGTGGGCAACAGGTTTTGCAGTTTCATTTGCGCCATCTGCTGAACGTCGGGGGACACTTGCGGGTGCTGCATCCTTCCAGTCACCAGCACAGGCAGCACCAACTCGCCCTGATTATTCGCCAAAGCCGTGCTCATAAACCCGCCTACCTGACTACCACCGACCTGTTGACTGAGGGCTTTATTGAGGACTGCTGTAACCCGGAGGTTGAGCGTTTGGTCGGCAGCGTTAATGGTACCGGACGCAGATGTCGTGCCTCCATCGATGACCGCCTTTAGGTCATTGGTTTGGGCCACTCCGTTCTGAACATCAAAAGTGCCGGTGAGTTGGGCGATATTCGTGAAACCTTTTTGTGCCGCCGAGAAATTTCCCAGGAATCGTCCCACGGATGCCAATTCGTGCAGCAGATCGACATTCATGAGCTTTCCATTGACCATGTTAATGCCCAACTTTCCATTCAGGTTGCGAGTAATGTCTTCCGCCGATGTTGAACTGAAGCGGGCATTGATGTTTGCATTCAGCAAACCATAAAGAACATCTTTAACCGAGGATACCGAGGAAAGCAGTTTATTGGCATCGACTTTAGTCGTTGCAAGATTGACCGTATACACAGGCTGCACCGGTCTCATGTCCACGACCACGTTTCCACTCTCACCACCACCGTATAGATCGGCGGTGAGCGGGGCCATTGTTATCAGGCCGTGGTCCAAGGCGACCTTCGAATGAACATTGGTGAGCAGGAGGTTGTCATACTGTATCGTGCCGACATTGATTGCACCGGTTCCCGTCATCTTCGTGATCGGACTAGGTCCTGCGCCGCCCGAACGCTGCGTGGGCATTGCCTGCCCGTTAGTTTTCTCCGCGTTAGCTTTCTCAATCACCTGCCAGAAGCTCTGCTCCCTGGCGCTTTTCACCGGCCCCGGAGCAGTGGCAAATATCTGGCGCAGTTCGGCAACGTTGACCTTGTCCGCGCTTAAGGTGAATTGGATCTGAGGCGCGCCGAACCCCTTCACCAGCACCGATCCCGACGCATTGGTTTGTCCGACTGCTGCCGACAGGTTTTCGAGAGCCGCTGAATTCTGGCTGAACCGAATATCGGAATTGCGTATTTGCAAAGGCTTGGTCATCGCTTCCGATTTGATCCACGCGTTCTGAATTTTCCCGGAACCACTGAACGCCATAGCGGAAAGATCTTTTGCTGGTCCCTGGGCTTGGGCATTTAGAACCAGCGCGCCATCTCCGGACACTCCTTGCGCGGCGGACATACCCATTGCTTGCGCAATATGAATGAGTTCTCCGATACGTCCGTTTGGAACGCGCAGAGTAGCATTCAGGGTTGGTTTCGGCGTAGCGTATTGCCCGATCGTAAAGGCGCATGCAACGTTCGTAGAGCCTGAACTGGCAGTAAACTCATTGGAGCGAATGGTGTCCGGCGTCAGTGCCAGGTCTACAAGCGGCACCTTCACTTCTCCTGGAATCTTCGGGCTTTTGATCGAGAGGTCTCTCGCGGATAGCTGTCCGTTCAGGACGGGCCGATCCATTCCTCCATGGGCCTGTAGATTCGCGCTCACCTCTCCAGCCACATTCATATCCGGACCAAAGGCCAATCCAAATTTAGAAGCCAGACGGGCCAACTCTTCGATCGGAGCATTGGTCGTAACGAGATGCGCATCAATCTCAACAGGCGTCGCCTGACTCTTGATTGTTCCGGTCACGCTCGCTGGAATTGACCCGAATCTGATGTTCCCTTTTTGAATATGGTACGTCTTGTCGTTGAGATCCGATGTAATTGCGTAATCGAGCGTTAGGAGTTGCGCCACGTCCATGCCCTGGACTCGGCCCTTCTCGAGGCGAAGCAAGCCTTCTGATGCAATTTTTCCCGGACCGTTCCTAACGTCCGCTTCGCCAGAAAGCTGCCCATCAACATCCTTCAATGCATCCGACTTCAAGAACTGTCGAACATCGGAGATCGCTACGTGGTCCAAACGTACCTTTCCATCAAAAGGCGCGGTCGCAAGGTCGGCTGTTCTGAAAGGCCCGCCGTGTCCATCGAGAGTAGCGGATTGTTGGCCGCTTCCTGCAAAATGAACCGCGGCCTGGATCGTAAACGGACTATCGGGCGCAAAATCCGTAAGCTTTACATCAATGTGATCGTAGACGGCCCGAGGAGTGTGTGCTTGCAGGTCTGTAACCCCCAGTTGGCCATCTTTAATGACCAGACTGTCTAGGGCGAGTTGTGTTCCTGGCGTGCTAGTCGGGGCTTTCTGATCTGCCGGCGGCGGGGGCCCGCCTGCCTTGCTCTGTGTGGCTACCGATTGCTCCGTCGTCTTACCCAGAGATGCAAAATTCCATATTCCTTGTGAATTGCGAAGCAGCTCAATTCGAGGACGGACCAGTTCTAGAGATTTGAGTTCAATTTTCCTTTGCAATAGCGGCCAAAACTTTACGCTGACAAATAATGTCTCGACACTCGCAAACTGAGCACCGCGGTCAAAATTCCTATCTTCAGCAATCACCGCATTTTCAACGCTAAAAGAGGGTGGAAAGACTCGAAGTCCCATGTTGCCAAGCGACACTTGACGTCCCAAACGACTCTCAAGCTGCGCCTGGATGACCCCGTGGTAACGGTTCACATCGATCAGGTGAGGCGCAATGAGGGCAAACGCCAGCAAAATAACAACGAAGACCACCGCGGCTATGCCTAGCTTCCGCATAAATTCCTTCCCATGAATTCCTTCCCACGACTGGTAATTGATTAGAGGCTGGAAGTAGAAAAAGGGGTTCCCCGTGGCGCAACTGCGGGCCAACGCCTGGCGCATTTTGACGCCTGGCGCATTTTGACGCATCTCCCTCTTGAGAGGGCAACCGAGAACGAAATGGAGCCGTTCAAAATCTGCTTCCACGAATTCTTGGCCCTGAAGTCCAGCACAAAATGTTGCACCGATAGCTGATGTTAGCGTTACGATTCGCTTTTATTGCATCTGCGGCTGCGGCCAAAGACCAAAGACCAAAGACCAAAGACAAACGAATAAACGGTAAACGACAAAAGGCGAATGGCGCCCATGCATGCTGGTGCCGTCGTGCGCCCAATTGCACCAGTTTTTTCTGGAAGTAGGAAGCTTCATCTATCGATGATCCAT
Organism: Candidatus Angelobacter sp.; assembly: GCA_035295685.1. Classification (GTDB taxonomy): domain Bacteria; phylum Acidobacteriota; class Terriglobia; order Terriglobales; family Acidobacteriaceae; genus Angelobacter. The sequence continues at coordinate 80,542 of DATGIO010000037.1, read as the reverse complement.
GATCGATGATCCGTGTGGATTTACAGGCTTTGCTGTATTCAGCTTTGCGGCTGGCTCTGCTATGGTTTGACTGCGTATCCATTAAAAACAGCGCCAAGATTCACTTGAGAGTCTTGGTCTGTATGACGGTGGGTGTGATTGACCCGGTTTATGAAAAAACAGATCCTTCTCGTCGATGACAATGCCGTCATCCGCAAATACTTACATGCCCTCATTGAGCAGCGGTCCGAGTGGGGTATCTGTGGTGAGGCAGTGAACGGGGCCGACGCACTTCTCAAGATTCAGAGCCTTCAGCCCGATCTTGTTATATTGGATCTTTGTATGCCGATCATGGACGGGCTGGAAACGGCGAAGCGTCTACTCCATATGAGGCCGGCATTGCCCATCGTGCTATTTAGCAGCTATGACAGTGACGAAATTCACCGGAAAGCAATGTCAGCCGGAATTCGCGAAGTTGTTTCAAAAGGAGATCCCTTTCATGTGCTGACGCAAGCGATAGAAAAGCTCTTATCGAGCCCGCCGCCTCCATGCAAATCATCAAGACCCTACCGCCGGCTCCAGCACTATTAGCATTCATTTGATACGCTTCGCGATCGCTTCAAACGAAGGAACCAGCCGAAAAAACGAATGGCCGAAATCTGGCAGCCACGCGGCAAGTTCTCGCTTAGATCGCCGAATTCTCTTTCTTGCCTACCCCCTAAGACTAGAGGCAGCGATCGCAGAAATTCATAGCTCCTGCTCAAATCGTTGCCATACGCTCTTCATTTTGGCAAGCGGCGTGGCAACGTAGGTTCCCTACTGGAAATCCTATTGAATGAATACCCTTCCGATAGCAAGAAGCTCGATGTTTTCATCCTGGTGAGGAAAATCGCACCACGTGATCCATTGAACGGATGACCGGATGACCGGATGAGCGGACGGAATGACACGTCAATACATTTGACTGGGAAAGGAGGGGTCTATGAAGAACCGATGCATCTACGTTGCCCTGCTGCTGTGGGTCGGCGCTTGGAGCGCGATGGCTCTGCAGCAAACGGAAGCATCTGCGCAGCAGAATCAACCCACATATCGCGTTACCATGGTCCCTCGGACCATCACTGCCATCAACTACGAACACCGCCAAAGCTCCAAGATCGACTTTCAGGGATCGCCATTGTTGCCTTTGGCGAAAGGGGTGGCCAGAGTGACCGGCGAGCAAGGCCGCACAGCCATCGACGCGGAATTTACCCGTCTTGAATCTGCCAGGAAATTCGGGCCCGAGTATCTTACCTATGTGCTTTGGGCGATCACACCCGAGGGAAAAACCAACAATCTGGGTGAACTGCTGCTGGATGGCGACCGCAGTAAACTTAAGGTAACCACGCCCCTTCAGACGTTCGGTCTCATCGTGACGGCAGAGCCTTACTACGCCGTTTCGGAGCCGAGCGACGCCGTGATCATGGAGAACGTAGTGCGCACGGAGACTCGGGGCACGGCACAACCAATTCGCGTAAACTATCGATCCTTCAGCCGGGGCCAATACAGCTATGACGTCGCTAGCGCAAGCCAATCGTATCCAAAATCAAAGGTCCCTCTTGAGATTGAGGAAGCACGAAACGCCATCGAAATCGCCAAGGCGGCTGGGGCCCAACAGTATGCCTCCGACCCATTTATCAAAGCAAACACGTCCCTTGCCGAAGCCGAATCTATTTTGAAGCACAAAGGCGACAAGAAAAAAGCCATCCAAAGTGCACGCGATGCCGTCCAGAATGCGGCGGACGCACAACGAGCCGCCATCAAGCGAGCTGAAGACGAGCAGGCTGCCGCCGCTTTGGCCGCGGAAACTCAACGCACTGCGAGAGCTCAGGCCGACGCAGCCGACGCGGCAGCTAAACAACAGCAAGAGCAGGCAACACGACAACAAGCGGAGCAACGGGCTGCACAAGAATTAGCCGCGCGCCAGGAGGCCGAGCAGCGGGCCCAGCAGGAGCAAGCTGAACGGCAACGGGCGGAACAACAGGCCCAAATGGAAGCTCAAAAAGCGCAGCAAGAGCAGCAGGCTGCCTCGGAGGCGCAGCAGGCTTCGGCCCGCGCCGAACAGGAGAAGCAGCAGCTTCGCGCCAACCTTTTGCAGCAGTTTAATCGCATTCTGCCCACCACCGATACTCCGCGCGGCTTGAAGGTTAACCTGGCTGACGTGCTTTTTGAGACCGGCAAATACGACTTGCAGGCCACTGCGCGTGAGGCTCTGGCAAAGCTTTCCGGTATTGTCGCGTCTCATCCCGGCCTGAAGTTGCAGGTGGAGGGATACACCGACATCGTCGGCGATGATGCTTACAATCTGACGCTCTCAGAAAATCGTGCGAATTCTGTTCGAGCTTATCTGGTCAATCAAGGCGTCGATCCAAGCGCAATCGCTGCAACCGGGTATGGCAAATCGAATCCTGTGGCGAACAACGATACAGCTTGGGGCAAGCAACAAAATCGACGTGTCGAAATCATCATTTCTGGAGAGATCATTGGCATGCCGATTGGCCGATAGAATCCGCGATGAGGCCGGAGCTTGTGCTAGCTCCAGCCTTTTCTGGAAGGAAGATTGCCTGTGCGCCCCGACTCTTAGAGGTGTATGCCGCTATGTAGGACAAAAGCGTCAAGCATAAACGCTGTCAATTGGTCACGCTGATTGACAGAAAATGTCTAGACGCTGGCGGCTATCGCACGAGGAGGAGCCCCGATTGCCGCTTCTCCTCGGTGCTCTTTCAAGCAAGAACTTGCATCAAACGAGTATGAAGGTATTGAGAACTTTACGAGACTGCATCGGAACCGTGGTATTGGCGGCCGGAGCGTTGATGATTCTACGCTCGCTGCCTGACGTGAAGCGCTACATCCGACTCAGCACGATGTAAGGGCGACAAATATAAGACCAACGCGAGGATTGTTGGCGAAAATAGGCATGCAGCCCTCATTCACTGCAGTTAGACCCTTCCGATCATTACAAAGAGCCTAGTTTTTGGCGTTTGGCCTTCGGCTTTCAGCTACTCTACTCTCTGCACAAGATACCCAAATGGCTGACACAAACATCCAAAAGCAAAAATCGCAAGTTCAAGCGCCCTTGCCGGCCGCCCTTATCAGCGATCCGCGCACTACCGTAATCAGGTGCTCGGCGTCGATTGGATAAGTAAGAAACGCGGAGCCACCCACAATCTCCGCGTGGCCTCGAGCCGCTCCGGCGCTACTGGCCGTGTGAAAGATCACCGGGATGTCGCACGTTTCCGGAGCGCTCTTGATTCGCAAACATACCTCAAATCCGCTCACGTCAGGCAGATTGATATCCAGGACAATAGCATCCGGTTTGTGTTCCTTCGCCATGGCCAGAGCCTGAGTACCCGTTGCTGCAAAAACCACATGGAAGCCGGCCAATTCCAGGGTCTTGACCAATGCATAGGAATGGATTTGATTGTCATCTACGGCGAGAATGGTTGGCATCATGGTCGTTTTTCACACTGTAAGCTAGCATACGCTGTCGTGAAGGTTGTGGTTATAAGCCACCCTGTTGCGTTTGTCACCTAAGGTTCGCACAGCCTGGCCACAAGTCGTAGACGCGTCTACATTCGATGCACACAGGCGATAGGATGATCGCCCCTTCATGCTTTATTTTTTTATCCTATAGAAAGCCAAGTCTCAGGCTCTTTGCCAACCGTACAGTTAAGAGCCTACGTTATCAGCCGAAGTTTTGGGCGTCGAGTCAAGACTAAAATTGCATGTGACGCATCTTGGCGCATGTCCCTTGCGTTTCACTCCCGTAACATTAACACAAGCATGCCCGAATCTTGCCACGCAAACTGCTGGATATTCGGGAGACGATAAAAGTAAAAATTACTACGGCCACATCGGCGTGACCAGAGCACTTTTAAGCTGCTCTACTCTGGATTTCTCCGCATCGGGATAGAGTAATTTCCGAGTCAGATTCGGATAGAGTGAAAGTTCGAATGCAACAACGAAGAGCTCTGGCCCCAAACCCCAGGAAAAGGAAGAGGAGCCAGCCCATGAGCAAGATAGCCGAAGTTCTCGAGAAACATGAAGCTGAAATTCTAAACGACTGGATCAACGATCAACTATCGGGAATCAGCCGTCGCGATCTGATCAGTGAGACCGAGTTGAAAGCACAGTCCACGGCATTTCTACGGGAGATGTCGAAGGCGGCCATTGCCTCCGGCATCGACACTAGCAATGGTGCTTGGAGCAATGTGCGCAGTATGCTCAACGACATTTCGACAAGCCGGGCGACCCAGGGATTCACGCCCACAGAGACCGCCACCTTCGTGATGTCGTTGAAGCAGCCCTTGATACGTCGCTTGCGCAAGGAAGCGGCCGGCAATGCCGATCACCTGTTTGAAGAGCTTTGGAACTCGAACCTGCTCATCGATCGCTTGGCCTTATACACAACCGATGCCTTCATCAAGATCAGGGAGCAGATCATCGCCCGGCAGCAGGAAGAGATGCTGGAGCTCTCCACGCCGGTGGTGAAACTGTGGGACGGGATTTTGGCGTTGCCCTTGATCGGGACGCTTGATAGCGCCCGCACCCAGGTTGTGATGGAGTCTCTTCTGAACGCGATTGTAGAAACGAATTCGCTGGTCGCGATTATCGACATTACCGGTGTGCCCACCGTGGACACGCTGGTGGCCCAACATCTGCTCAAGACCGTGACTGCGGCGCGTCTGATGGGCGCAGAGTGCATCATCAGTGGCGTGCGCCCGCAAATTGCACAGACGATCGTTCACCTGGGGATTAACCTGGTTGATGTGATTACCAAGTCTAACTTGGCGGATGCTTTTGCGCTGGCTCTCCAGCGCAGTGGAAGGGCGGTGGTGCGGCAAAACCGTCACAACGGTGCGGATGAAACGCCCACTGGCGCCGGCAACAACGTCCTGGAAGAAAATCATGCGGCCAGAGGAAGCAGATCCTGATGGAGCGCATTCCGATTCTTCGAATTGGCGGTTTAGTCCTGGTGAGTATTCAGGTGGACATGCACGACGAGATGGCGATGGCCCTGCAGGATGACTTGACGCAGCGCATCGCCGACTGGGGATCGCGCGGCGTGCTCATCGACATTTCATCTCTTGAGATAGTGGATTCATTCATTGGCCGCATGTTGGCCAATACCGCCGCCATGGCTCGCATTCTTGACGCCGAAACCGTGTTGGTTGGAATGCGTCCCTCCGTCGCCATAACCCTGGTGGAATTGGGAATGGGACTGCAAGGTGTGCGCACGGCGCTCAACGTGGAGGCAGGCATGAAACTCCTCCGTCAGACGGTGGGGACCTTCGGTATGGATGCGAGCAATGGAAACTACAAAACGTGAAACCAAGGTTATCCAATCATCCGCGGATGTGGTGATAGCTCGGCAGGCTGTCCGCGCCTGGACACTAGAGCTCAAATTCGGATTGGTGGATCAAACCAAGATGGTTACCGCCGCCAGCGAACTCGCTCGCAATACCCTGGAGCACGGTGGCGGCGGCAGCATGACGATGGAACTGATCAACAATGGCGTGCGCAAGGGGCTGCGGTTGATTTTTGAGGATCGAGGGCCGGGCATACCTAATATAGAAAGGGCCTTAGAAGACGGATTCACCACAAAATCCGGGATGGGCCTGGGCTTGGGCGGAAGCCGGAAATTGGTCAACGACTTTGAAATTTCATCCAAGGCCGGTGAGGGAACGAGGGTAACAGTCACGCGATGGAAGTGACCAATTGCTCGCAACGCTCCCTCGTAATTCAAGATTTGAGCCAGGTGAGTGAAGCTCGCCGCATCGCTCAATCCATGGCTAACGATCTGCAACTCAACGAGATCAGGCGCGGCCAAGCTGGGATCATTGTTACCGAAGCCGCTCGCAACGTCTTCTTGCACGGCCGGGGTGGAGAAATTGTTCTTTGTCCTTGGACCGACAACGAAGGCGGAGGCCTCGACATTGTCGCTATCGATAAAGGGCCGGGAATGGAAGATGTCGCTCGTTGCCTCCGCGACGGATATTCAACGACGGGCACATCAGGAAACGGCCTGGGAGCAATATCCCGGCTCGCCGATCGCTTTGAGATTTGGAGCGCGGCGGGCCAGGGTACCGCTATTCTGGCTCGAGTCTTAAACAAACGGAATCCCTCCCCGGATAGTTTTCTGACCGGCACGATCTCCGTGCCGATAACGGGCGAAACCGAATGTGGAGACAATTGGGCGGAACTTCACACCGTGGACCGCAGCGTGTTCATTGTCACCGATGGCCTCGGACACGGCAGGGCCGCGGCTGAAGCGTCACGGGAAGCCATCAAAGTCTTTCGTCAGGTCCCCGAGTTGAGTCCGGAAAAGATGCTTCTGCGGATCCACAACGCTCTCAAGAGCACGCGGGGTGCCGCCGCGGCCATCGCCGAGATAGACATACCGCAACGCCAAATACGCTACGCTGGCGTGGGAAACATCCTCGCGAGCGTATGGAGCAACGGGACGTCGCATAGCATGGCGTCGCACAACGGTACCTTAGGACACAACCTCCTCCGCGTTCAGGAGTTTTCCTATCTATGGCCGGCCCAAAGCATTCTCATCATGCACTCGGATGGCCTCAACTCGCATTGGGACTTGCGGCGTTATCCTGGACTGGCTTTCAAGCAGCCTAGGCTGCTTGCCGCTGTGCTCTATCGCGACTCCAAGCGTGGCCGCGACGATGCGACGATTCTTGTTTCTCGTGAATCTTCCAAATGAAGGTTTCTATAGAGCCATGCGCGAACTGATTCACAAAATGAGCTTGCGGGCGGAAAGGGACGTGGTGAAAGCGCGGCATCGCGCCCGCTATCTTGCAGCGATTCTTGGCTTCAATCAACAGGCCCAAATTCGCCTGGGCACGGCAACTTCAGAGATGGCGCGCAACGCGTTTCGTTATGCGAAGGCAGGCGCTGTTGAGTTCCTGATCGACTTCGAAACGCCGCAGCAACTTGTGATCTGCGTTACCGACAAGGGTCCGGGCATTCGCAACCTCCAGGAGATCTATAGCGGGCAGTATGAATCCCGGACAGGCATGGGCATGGGAATTGTCGGCACCCGGCGGCTCGTGGATTACTTTGACATCCAGACTGGGCCTGCGGGAACCGCGGTATGTATGAGCACCGATCTGCTCAAACGCGCACTCATCGAGCAGTCGGAGTTGCCGAAGATCGTGACCAGGTTCAATGCCCACGAGCCTGACGACCCCTTCGAGGAGGTCGAGCGTCAGAACCAGGAACTGCTGAAAACCTTGGGTGAGCTTCGCGAACGCCAGGAAGAATTGGCTCGCGTGAATCACGAACTGGAAGATACGAATCGCGGCGTTGTCGCGCTTTACGCGGAGCTGGATGAGCGCGCAGTGGAACTACGCCGCGCCTCGGACACGAAATCCAGCTTCCTTTCCAACATGTCCCATGAGTTCCGGACGCCGCTGAATTCTATCCTCTCTCTGGCGCACCTGCTTCTGCAAAGAATGGACGGCGATCTCACAGCGGAACAGGAAAAGCAGGTCGGCTATATCCAGCAGTCCGCTCAGGGATTGACGGATCTCGTCAATGATCTATTGGACTTGGCCAAAGTCGAAGCGGGCAAGATCGATATTCATCCCAAAAGGTTTTTGATTCCTGAGTTTTTTGGCGCATTACGCGGCGTGCTCAAACCGTTGCTGCAGGACAATTCAGTCAGCTTGATCTTTGATGACCCGGCGGGTCTGCCTCCGATGCGGACCGACGAAGGCAAGGTCTCCCAGATCCTGCGGAACTTTATTTCCAATGCGTTGAAATTCACCAGTTCAGGCGAAATCAGGGTCTCGGCTCGACTCGCCTCGGACGGCATGGTTGCTTTTTCGGTAAGCGACACCGGCATCGGTATTGCCATCGAGGATTCCGAACGGATCTTCGAAGAATTCACACAGATTGAAAGCGCCATGCAGGGCGTGCGGAAAGGCACAGGATTGGGCCTTCCACTCTCACGCAAACTAGCCCGGATGCTGGGTGGTGATGTGACTCACACCAGTGAACTGGGAGTAGGTTCCACATTCACCGCCACGATCCCGATCGTGTGTCCAGGGTTGAGCGAAGGCGAAGCCAAAGTGGAGATACCAACGCTCCTTCCGGGAAAGGGGCCGGTACTTCTGGTTGAAGATAATCGCGAGACCGCATTTCTCTTCGAGAGTTATGTTAAACGCTCCGAATTTGGAGTGATTCGCGCACACTCCTTGGAGGAGGCTAGGGCGGTCCTTAGCGATTTGCGGCCCCTGATCGTAATCCTGGATGTCATCATCGAAGGCGAACCCTCCTGGGATCTCCTTGTCGAATTGCAGACAAAGTACTCGCCACTGATCCCTGTCGTCGTCGTAAGCGTGACCACGGAAGCTCACAAGGCATATTCGCTGGGAGCGGCCGCCTTTTTGCAAAAGCCTGTATCGCCGGAGCTGCTCCTCGGCAAATTGCGCGAGCTAACGGCATCCGCCCGGAAAACTAAATTGTTGCTGATTGATGATGATGAAATCGCGCGTTACGTGCTGCGCAGCCTTTTGCCGGAAGCCGAATTTCAAGTTCTTGAAGCAGCGAGCGGGAAAGAAGGCCTCGAGATCGCCAGGCGCGAACACCCCGACATTGTGTTTCTCGACCTGCGAATGCCCGATATCAGCGGCTTCGACGTCCTGCGCGAACTCAGGTCCGATTCGCGGACGAAGAACATCCCCATCGTGATCCACAGTTCCTATGCAATCGGAAAAGAAGATCGGGAAAGACTAAACTACCCCGCCGTTTCAGTCTTCTCCAAGGACGCGGCGAAACAAATCGACGCCGCTGATCGGTTGCGAAAAATGATCGATTCAGTCATGAGTAGAGTTGAAACTACAGATACCGTCGCATCATGAATTGCTAGGCCTGGAAAAATCTATCCGAGCTTCTGAAGATTATGTGAGCTCTTGGTCATAACTCGTGATGGAGATGACTGCTCCCAAGCCCTACTCATTGGGGGCAAACATGATTTGCTTCAACTGATGGAACGCGGTTTGTTTGCGTAATGTTTGATCATACTCACGCTGTGAGAGCTTGACCTTGATTCAGTTGAGAATAAGGGTTACTCTGTCCAACCGATTGCACTTGGGAGATCTGTGGACATGTTTGTCGGCTCCAATCTGTCGTCGCAAACCATGAGCGAATCATCATTACGTGAGATCTACGTCAGCACGGATATAGAAACCGACGGACCGGTCGCGGGAAAACACTCCATGCTGAGCATTGGATCGGCAGCCTATCTGGCCGACAAAGAGCTGCTGGGAACGTTCTCCGCCAACTTGGAAACGCTGCCGGCATCGGTCCCGGATCCCAAGACCGCGGCTTGGTGGGCCACACAGCCGCAGGCGTGGTCGGCCTGCCGCCAAAATCCCGAAGCGCCTGCTGCCGCCTTGAAACGCTATGTTGACTGGCTCAACGCGTTGGGCGGACGGCCAGTGTTTGTCGGGTACCCGGCCGCTTTCGATTTTTCTTTCGTCTATTGGTATCTCGCCGAGTTCGCGGGGGAGAACCCATTCGGCTATTCGGTAATCGATATCAAGACCTATGCGATGGCATTGATGCGCAAACCATATCGAGCGTGCGGCAAGCAGTCCATGCCCTCGGAGTGGTTCGACCCCGTGCCTCATACGCATGTGGCGCTTGACGATGCGATCGAACAAGGACAACTCTTCTGCAACATGCTTAAAGTCAACGTCGGCGCTTCACCTGCTGCTCGCGTGTAAATGCCCGAGGCCTTATAGTCGTTCGCACCACCTGCAGCCGCGTGGGTGGAATCACGTCAACTGTCGTAAGATCGCTAAATGATTAGGCGGCTGTGCGATTTTTCGCACGTGTGCGAGCCGCTTTCCGCGCGGCGTGTTTCATGCCGGCTTTTCCTTTCGTCTTAACAGCCTTTTGTGCAGCTTGGCGCCGAGCCTTGGGCCCTCGCTCCCGCGCAGCCCTTCGGGTTTGTTGAGATAAACTTTTGTGGGATGCCGCAGTACGGCCTTCGCGCTTGAGTGCCTTTGTAACGCCCCGCGAACGTTTCGCGGATGGCTCGCTCTTTTCGGATTGGCGGCCTTTGCGTAGATCGCTTTCCGCTTTTTTCCGGAGTTCCGGATCGGATGGAGAAACAAGGTGTATCCCGGCGCGGCGGGCCTTGGACAGGCCGATAGCGATCGCTTGTTGAGAGGACCGCGCACCGTGCTTTCCCTCTCGTACATGGTGAATTTCTTCGCGAACAAACTCTCCCGCTTGGGTGCTGGGAGCTTTCCCCGCCTGCTTATCTTGCGTGGCTCTTTTCAAAGCTTCTACATCATCTTTTTCAACCACAGAAGGTTCCTCCCTTCGGTCCCACAATCTGCTTAAAAACACATGTCAAGATAGCGACTGGTTAGGCTATCAAGGGTTTCTGAAGGACTTTCCATTTCGTCTTCAAGCTGGACACAGTTGTGAATCAATAGGGCCGTTGAGTAACGGCCCTCTCGGCCCAGCAGTTCAGGCTGTTACGCCCATGACTTCAGGCTGTTTTTTTCTGCGGTGGTTGCTGTTGCTTGCCAACCTGGCCGTGTGCGGACTTTTTATGCCCATCAAGCTCTTGCTGAGTTTTAAACTGAGCTGTGCATTCGGAGCATGAGAACGTCTTTGTTGTTTCAGGCATCGTCTTCCTCCTGGTTCGTTGGATGCCGCCCGCAACGACGATTGTTTTCCAACAAAATAAGCCATAATCGGTGCATCTACACCGGCAGTTTCAGAGGGACGAAATCAGCCCTGAACTATCTTTCTCTCGCATGGAGTATGAAGAAATGCGCCATATCTCTCTCGATGGCGCTTCTCGGCGCATTCAAGAGGAACATCATGAGCGGAGCCACGTTCATCCATGGATAAGAGACGGTTTTTCACCAAGGGATGGGATCCGATGCTTTCAAAATGTGTTAGGAAAGTAGGACTGCTATCCGCACTCCTTATAGTTACCCGTGGCCTGTGTGTGGCCGCTCCTCAAAGCAATCAGCCAGACGACGGTACCATTCATTTAGCTTCCCCACAAGAAGGAGAAGCCATCGTGGAAGCCGCCTGGGAACTTAGGAAAGGCCTGGGATACAAGCCTGATTGCTCACACTTTGTAAATGCAGTCTATGCTCAAGCCGGATTCGATTACGAATACATCAGATCAGGCGATATTTTTGCAGGTGTGGGACCGTTTCAACGCGTTTTTCAGCCGCAGTCTGGGGATGTAATCGTGTGGATGAGCCATGTGGGCATCGTGGTCGATCCCGAGGAGCATACCTTCTATAGCTCGACCATGTCGGGATTCGCGATTGAAAGCTACCAATCGAGATATTGGATGAATCAGGGTCACCCTCGCTTCTATCGTTACTTGGTAGACGAAGCCCACGCCGCTCAACTCCTGGCGCATTTCAGGGCCAAGCGCAATGCCCTTCTTTCGCCGGATTTTTCAAGACTATCCAAGTAACTGCCAACACTGATTTGACCAATAGTGATTTGAAGGAGGAATGACGAATGAGAAGTATGAATATGAGGATGATGTTACGAGTAGGAAGCTCACTTGCGATTGTGTTAACGCTTGCCGTGGCCTGTATAGGTCAGGGCAGGGGCCCCGAGAAGCAAGGTGACCAGGATGACGAGAAAGTCCAGGATCGCATCGAGGCATCCACGATGACGTTGCGAGAAATTGTGAAGGCCCCAGATAAGGGAGTTCCTAAGGAAATACTCGGCGACGCGAAATGTGTGGTCATTATCCCTGGCGTGAAGAAAGCCGGCTTCATTGTTGGTGGCCGCTATGGACGTGGCTTTGCGACCTGCAGGACGGCAAAAAGAGCCTGGAGCGCGCCCGCGCCTGTTTTTCTCGGCGGTGGCAGCTACGGAGCTCAAATCGGCGCCGAAGGTGTAGACCTGCTGCTCACGGTGATGAATGATTCTGGAGTGCAACATCTTTTAGCCAGCAAATTCGAGATTGGCGTGGATGCATCCGCGGCTGCGGGTCCTGTGGGACGATCTGCTTCAGCGGGTACAGATTGGAAGCTAAATACAGAAATCCTGAGCTATTCTCGAGCAAAAGGACTATTTGCCGGCGTGGAACTCAACGGGGCCAAAATCCGGCAGGACGACGACACCACGAAAGCGCTTTACGGCCGGCAGATCTCCTTTCAAGAACTGCTTGGCGGCCGCGTGCGCACTCCTCGCGAAGCGGAGATCCTGGTCCGGGAAATTGAGAAGGATTTTATTGAAGCGCAAGCAAGCAAATAAGGAGCTGCGATCGATGGTTGCTTGTTGGCCTTCAAATCGCCTACCTGCGCGATGGAGGCCAACAAGCAATCGGACGGCGCTTCAGAAGCCATCACGGAACCTGCAAAAGAGATAGGTAAGATCAATTTGCGATCCATAAGCAAAAACACGCCACGTAGGCACTAGATAAGTGACAAGTAATGAGCATACTAGAAACCTTTTGACTACGCGACTGCCTCGGTTCTCTCCGACGGGTGCGTGGAACAAGATCCCGATCCGTGGATGGGCAAGAATATGGAAATGGCGGTACCGCTCTTGTCTCTGGCATCGGTGCTGCGGATGTTGATCGTGCCCTCGTGTTTGGCAACGATGCCGTACACGACCCAAAGCCCAAGACCAGTTCCCTTTTCGGGTTTGGTGGTGAAAAACGGGTCGAATATAGTTGACATACAGTCCTTCGCGATGCCACGGCCGGTATCTTGAATCGTCAGTCGCACACCTCGCTGGCTGAGATTTCTCCAGTTGATCGACCAACCAACAGCAACTCTGATGCGGCCACCGCCAGGCATAGCTTCCACGCTATTGAGTAGAAGGTTGTCGATGACTTGTCGAAGCTCATCTGCAAATCCGGCGATGGATGCTCCCGAGATAACTCGCTTTGTTACGTCAACCCCCAACCGTCTGAATCTCTCACTGAAAATCTGCAGAGATTCTTCAACAATGGCTCCTAAATCCAGCTCTTGTGGCGTTGTCCCTATGCGGTAGTAGGATAGACTTTGACTGACAATGCGGGAGACGCGGGCAAGCTCCGCCGCTGCAACATCGATCAAAGATTTGCTTTCCGCCTTAAGATCGGAGTTGTGCTGCAGGAGATAGAGCGTGTTGGTTACGGAGGACAATGGGTTATTAATCTCGTGAGCGAGGGACGCGGCAAGCTGCCCCGCAGCCGCTATCTTTTCAGTCTTGCGCAGCCGGGTTTCCTGTTCTTGTAAGGCGATGCGAGCCTTTATCTGGACGGAGATGTCCCGGAAATAACAGACTATTCCGAAACTTCCTTCTGGCAGGAGGATCCTATCGATCCGCCATTCATAATACTCCATCACATCGCGATCAATACGGTACTCGATGCTTTCTGGAGTTTCATAGGGCTCACCTGACTCCAATGTGTGGCGAAAGATGCGAACGATTTGATCTGCGTATTCTTTCCTCCACATGATGTGAATCACATCGTCGAAGTCCCGGCCAATCAGATCCGGAATGTTCCCAAAAGTCGGCAGCGCAACCGGGTTTACTTGACGAAAGCACAAGCGGTTGTCAACCAGATATACGCCGAGCGGCGCTTCGTTGAGCAGGGTCTCAAATTGCTGTGTCTGCCGTCGCAGCGCCTCTTCTGCCTGTTTGCGTCTACTGATGTCGGTGATGGCGGCCACGAATCCGATGACATCTCCGCTCGAATCCTTTTCGGGCATGTACGAGACATGCATGAAATGCTTACCGATTGAGGCGTAGGGAATCTCAACTTCAAAACTCACAGCTAGCCCTTGCAACGCCTGGTGGACATATTCTTCAAACATCAGAAATGCCTTCGACCCGACTATCTCTGGGATCCTCTTCCCGATGCAGTCTTCCGGTCGTAGTCCAAATCGGTTGGCATAGGCCCGATTCACAAACTTGAACCGTAAGTCCCTATCGCACTGCGCAATAAACACCGGTGCCGTGTCGGCGATTAGAAAGAGCCGCCTGCCGCTTTCCTCTAACCTTTCCTCGTTTTCACGCCGCAAGCGGGCAATTTCCAGTCGCACGTGAATACGGGCCAGCAATTCACGAGCCGAAAATGGCTTAATCAGGTAATCGTCTGCACCGGCCTTTATGCCTTCGAGTCGCGCTTCTTCACCGGCGCGAGCAGAGAGGAGAATGAAAGGAATTGTCTTAGTCGCATCGTTTGCACGTATCATTTCTAACAAGCCAAATCCCCCTAAAATGGGCATCATAGCGTCGGAAAGGATGAGATCCGGCCTTTCGCGGTATGCCGCATACAGCGCCTCCTTTCCGTTGGGCACTGCAATCACCCGAAAATGTTGGGCCAAAAGGCGCTCAAGGTATTCCCGCATGTCGGAATTGTCATCGGCGATAAGGATCGTAGGACGAAGGATCGTAGAGCTCTTTGCCTTACGTGGTAATGTCTCTTCTAACTTGTGCCGAACTCCCTGGGCTAACTCTGCGGGAAATGGAGCATCGCTGAGAGCTGGAACCCAACGCAATGCTTCTTGAACATAGGCATCCGCTCCGATTGCGGGTGAAGCGAGAACCCCGGAATCTCCGATGCGGTCCTGCGGAAGGTGCTCACACCCCTTGGGAATGGAGACTTTGAATGAGGAGCCATGGCCGAATGAACTCTCAACCGAGACAGTTCCTCCATGAAGCTTGACTAGCTCCTGCACCAAAGCCAAGCCGATTCCGGACCCTTCAAAGCTTCTTCCTCGCGTTCCTTCTACGCGATGAAAACGTTCGAAAAGCCTCGGTAAATCCGATTCCGCAATGCCCACACCGGTATCCTGGACGGTGAGCTCGATGGATGCGGCATTCTCCCGCATGCGAATCGTGATGCCGCCATTGAACGTAAACTTGAAGGCATTCGACAACAGGTTAAGAACGATCTTTTCCCACATTTCACGATCTACGTAGACAGGTTGTTCCAGATCGTCGCACTCGATTCTCAAATAAAGCCCCGCCCGGTCTGTAGCGGATCGGAAGAAGCTCACTAAATCCTTCGTAAAATGCGTCAGCTCAGTAGGCTGGTAGACGGCCTGAACACGTCCGGCTTCGATTCGAGAAAAATCGAGCAGAGTATTCACGAGCTTCAGTAAACGTAGCGCATTGCGATGGAGGAGATTGAGCCGTTCTTGATCTGGACCGTTACGCCCTTCTTCCAATTGCATTTCCTCGATAGGAGAGAGCATCAAGGTGAGCGGAGTGCGGAATTCATGGCTCACATTGCTGAAGAATGTCGTCTTGACCCGATCGATTTCTGCAAGGGCTTCAGCACGCTTGCGCTCCGCCTCGTAAGCGCGCGCAGTCGCGATAGCCGTGGCAACCTGCGCGGAGGCCAATTCGAGAAAGCCTCGATAGGCATCATTGAACTGAAGCCGGGGGCTGAGCCCTGCAACCATGAAGCCCGCGAGCTGATGCGCGACATTTGAGCGGATGGGAAGAACGGCTGCCCGATTCTGCGGATCCGACCATGGGCCTGGCAGAATACCTTCGAAGTTACTCAATTCAACAATTTCAAGCAGTTCTGTATCAATGACTTTTGCGAGCGGCCAAGGGTTCCCAAGCTGTCTTGCATCAAGCTGTCTTGTATCAAGATCTCTTGCATCAAGATGTTTTGCGTTTAGATTGATAGAATTGGGACTTGCTTGCATCCCCGGCTGCAGACCGGAGCTTGCAGCGAGGCGAGCGGTCTCGCGGTCGGGATCGATCAGGTAAAGCAATGCAAAAGGGATATCTTTGGAGTAGTTGCCGATAATCTGTCCCGCCCTGGCGCAGGCCTCTTCGGCGATCTCCGTCTCAATCACGCCCGCCCCCAGGTCTCGGAGCAGCTTCGTGCGTCTTTCTCCCACAACCTTCTCGCTAATCTCGTGCACGGTGGCAAGCACCCCTCCGATCCCGCCGGCAGCAGTCTCATCGGGGACGGGACTATAAGCGATCGTGAAATGTGTCTCTTCGATGAAACCGAAGCGATTCACTTCCAGGGGAATGTCCTCCATCCACGTTGCTGGGCCTCCTTCAAATGGAGTCTGCGCAAGTGGCCCCACAACATGAAAGACCTCCGACCAGCACTCGCTGAAAGGCTGCCCCAGGGCAGCTTGCGGATGTTTGTCGCCGAGCACGGGCACATAAGCATCGTTATAAAGTTGTATGAATTGTGGCCCCCACCAAAGCAGCATTGGAAAACGGTTCGCGAGCAGCAGCGGCACCATCATGCGTAGCGTGGGCGACCAGTGTTCGACCCCTTTGAGAGGAGTCCGTGTCCAGTCGAATAGCCGCATAAGTCTGGCCATCTCGCTGTCGCCCGGCATGATTTTCGATTTCAAATCCGTCTCTGCGTCAACTCTCTCGCGAATTTCGCGTTTTCTCATACCCCTTTTTGATCCCCTGCTTGCATATTAGATTTTGTTCCCATAACGGCAAATCGTTTACTTTCAGGGCTTCCAAATAAAAAGATTGAAACGTCTGGCTGCGCCAAGAGTGTCCTTACTGGAATCGTGGCCCTTAGTTTTTGAAGAAGTTGAAAGATTTTGCATACCCCGGTCGTAAGCAAAATGATTGGACATTCACGCAGTAACATCCCAGATGGCAAAGCGTGGCCATTCGAATTGAGACATCCCCCAATTCAAGAAATCTTTCAGCCTCGCAGGAATTAAGGTGTTGCGCCCTGGTCACTGGCGGATCATTGAACTCATGACAATGCTTGCTGCTTCTTCTGTGGAATTAGATGCCCTACGCGGCGAAAGTCGCCCTGCTTGACGAAATTTAACCGACCTCCAAGAACCGCAGAAGCCAGATGAAGCCCCTTCGATTCAAGCAGCATCTGCTCGTCACGAACGGATATTCATTCCTAGAAAATTGAGAGTACGTGGGTGCCCACGATCCAAGTGTAACTTCAATGATTGACCTTCCGAAGCGACAAATAGCGACAAAACATGACGGCGACCATCAACGTTATTGACCTTATGGACGAGTCCACGTTTTCGTGACGCGAGCTGACTCCGGCCCGAATCGGGCGGCATCGAGAGGTTCTAACAGGTAGAGGAAGAACAAGAGAACGCCATGCACATCATTTGTCTCGGAAAAATGATGCGCATGGGGTGCCGTTTGCAAGCGGCGCCATGTGGTGCTGCCTGATGAAGACGCCTGTGGCCTCTGCTTGCGAAGTCAGGAAACAGCGATTACGGCTTCAAGACAGCGGCAACCATCATCATAACGAGTCCAATCATGGCGAATATCGCTCGAAGAGCGTGTGAGCACAGCCAGATATTGTCATGGCTATTCCACACCGGATGGCCGATTCCATTATGTTTCGAGGGGCAGCGCATGAAGGTAGATACCGTGGCGTGAACCAACTGAAGAGTTCTATAGGCGCAGTGCTTCGCGGTATGTCTCGCCAGCCAAAAGATAACTTGCATGGCAACAACGGCGCAAAGTCCGGCCAGGGTCCATTTAAAAACTACGGCTGTTTTTGGGGCCAGCCAAAGAAGAGTACAGATAATTGTTAGGGTCAATGCCTCTTCAATAACGATGAATCTGCGTCGATAGATAGTCTCGACCATATAGCGTTTATCTTGAGCGAACCGAAGTTTCTTGGACAGTTCCAGGATATGCGCCATCGTGGTGCCCATGAGCGCAGCCACTAAGAACACAGCAAGCAATTGCAGCATCATGAACATGATTGCTCCTCGTCGACTCACGCTTCCGATGGAACGCATCCCCTATGCTTTTAAGGCGGGCGTGACAAACACGTTATTTGAAAGAGCAATGCTGGATGAGGTTGCTAGAGGGGAAAGCGTCAAAATGCGTCATTACGTGGAAACTGGCAAGTACGCAACCAGGCAACTGCCTAAGCTGTTAGCTGGGCAAGCATCGTTGGGGGTAGGTGAAGATTCCTGCGAAGCAGCCATTCCGCTTGAGATTGCTTCGCAGGAACGGAATCATGCTGCTTTGTCGGCTTCAATGTTGATCCTGCTGGCGATTTCCGTGAGCAGGTAGTCAGCTCGACTCTCCTCTTTGAGCGTCTCGTCGAGCAGTTCCGCTTGTCTATTTTTTCCTAGCACGAGCGCCCATTGACGGACAGCCCCGTAGACCGCCATCTCATAGTGCTCGACTCGCTGAGCAGCCGAGATGAGAGCTGCGTCGCGGACGGTTGGGTCGTTTGAATCTTTGATCATATCTTCTGCTTCAGAGACCAACGCCTTGAGGACCTTGCACGTCTCGGCTTTGACGTCCTTGGTTTCTTCCTTCAAGATACCTTCCACCCGAACAACCTGAGCCGCGGTTTCCTGCAAATGGGAATGAAAGGCTTGCTTTAGTTCGATATCGGTAGCTCTCTGGATCATGTCGGGCAGCGCGTCAGCAATCTGCAGCTCTATCGAAAGCAGCAGTCGCAATTGGTTGTGATATAGCTCACGGAGTGTCTCGAGGTTCGCGTGTATAAATTTCATTGCAAAAATCTCCTGACAGTAATGTTGGAATATTGAAATGTTAAGCTGCGTTCTCACCGAGTTTGATTGACATTGTTGGTATCGCCCAGGGTGCGCTTGTCGATAAATCTGGATGCCCCTTGAGCCTCTTTGATCCTGATGCGCTGACCGGCAACCTTGCTAGATTTCGCCTTGCCGTTCACGATCAAGTCGAACAAATAATCTGCATTTTGTGACTGGTGTCTAGCTGCTTCTCATCGCAATCCCTTGGTTACAGAAATTCGGTTAAAAGAATTCGGCTACACGAATTCGACTAAAAGCTTTCGGCGATTGAGAAGCGGGCAAGTTCCTCGTGTTGTTGTTTTCTCGCCTTCCGGATCGGGCAAGTCTTCTTTGTGTCATCTGTTTCTACGATGGATAAAGATATTGCGCAGATGCCAGCAAGAAGGGTGGAAAACTAAGGCCGGAAGTATGAGGTCTAGTCAATTGAGAGGCCGCCAGGCAGATAATGATAGATTGAAGCATATTCCTTGGCGCATCTCGACGCATGCCACGCGGGCCAGCCGCACCATCCCATTACTTGACAAGAGCGAGCCTCGCAGAAGGACGTGGGTAGCCATGCTAGGGTCCATGTTTACTTATGCTCTTCTACGTAAGCTCGTCCAAATGCCTCCACTCCGACCTCGCTTCTTAAGCGAGGTCTTTTTTTGCAAACAAAATTCAAAAGAATTTCGGCTTCAATCTTTCAGACAAAGAAAACAGTGTCCCAACTCTGGCGTATCTCGGCGGATCTTTCTTTGATCGACCTTTATCATCGAAGTTATCTGGGACCTCACGAGGCTCTGGATGTAACGAGCCATTCGTCATTAGTGGAACCGCATGGCTCGTTTACATCCGGGGTACACGGGGGCTTCCGAATCATCGATCGGGCCCACCTTGAATCCTGTGAGGTTCCCATCTAGAGCGCGACCGGTTCCTCCTCATTGTCTCCAAGCCGCATCCCTTCGATATACCGTTACCGTGACGGGAGGACCAAGGACGGCATACGCTTGCTGTGAGAGCTTCGGGCCGAAAGGCAAGAGTCCATAAGAGCAGTGTAGAGTCCTACGTTCTGTAACCACGGCGGTCTTGCTGGAAAGACAACCGGCAACTCACACCGTTCATCTTGGCTAGTGAAATTGATGTCCTATATATAGAACAATGAAATGCAACAGGGTAAGCGATGCCGCCCGATTCGACCTGAGTCGAAAATGTCGTAACTTGACGCTTCAATTCTTCACGCCGTCATGCGCAATTTACATCCAATCAAAATAGGAGATTGCGCGGATATCGCCAAAGTATGCTTGCGCGATCTGAGGGGGCCTACCTGTGAAAAATAAACGTCAGAGCCTGGAATTCAACGCCACAATGTTGATGGCAATCGTGGTGACGGGAGTGCTCTCATTGGCCCTCCTGTCAATGATCTACGGATGCCTTCGAGCCGGCCAGCATACGCAGGAAATTCATAACACAGCCGCGATTTCCGAGCCGGTCCTCCGCTCCCTCTAAGAGCCCTGCGGATTCAAGAGCACTTCGGATTTACGAGCCTTCGGATTTAAGAGCATTGCGGATTCATTTTCTTGGTTCGCCCATAAAAACCTGCAATTCTGCACAGTGGATCTCTGACTTGGATTAGATCCCCGGCCCTCTTTCCCCGGAGAGCCAGGGTTAACTGAGTGGAGAGCAGCTCGCTTCCTAAATTGAGGGTACCCATGCGCGTCGCCACAGCACAATGTTCTGACCCAAAACGACGCAAGTTGACGTTTGATTCTGAGAGCCGGCCCGAAGAATAATCTATTTCCCGATTATGAAACCTGTCGAACATTGCGATGAATGCTTTCAGTTGGCAACGGATGTGGAGAATATCATTGATAGACTGATGGAACTCACAACCGCGGAACTCGATGCATTACAAACCGGCGATCATGCCGCTTTTCGGAGCCTCGGCGCCGACAATCAACGCTTACAGAAAATAAAAGAGACGGCTGTATCCGCTCAGCGAGAGCATGCCAGGAAGCACGCCCAACAGTCCTTATCCAAAAGAAACCAGGGATTGGCCAAAACCAAGAAGTTTGGACGGCACATCCTTGACCGGTAGATTAGCATCAACTATGTGCGTGAATCTGACTGAATATTTCGATGAGTATTTGCGCCTGGAACATGATTTGGAGATGGCTCTTCGGCACGTGTTGTGCAATCTCTTGATTGCAATAGTAGAGGCCCGTAAGAACCGGATCGCACCCCCAGCCAAAGCCGCATGACTTTCGCTGCCGTTACCCACACCACCCGTTGTGGCGGGCAGCGGCGCGAGCCAGGCTGGAATCGGATCTGTCAGCTTCGTTCTCTGGCGTGGATGCGAAAGATGCAGAAGATGCGCACTTCACCCGGGACATTTCCTGTTTGGAAGGGTCCCTCGCGCAATGAGAAAAGTGACCCCGCCAAGCCGCTTAAAACCATCCGATAAGCGATCATTCCAGTTCATTATTTTGCATGTTTCAAACGCCCCCTAAAAATCAATGAAAAATGACGGATTCGGGTCGCGCGTCACGGCGCTTGCGGCCCCAAAGCCGCATTCTAAGCATAGCTGAGCTTCCATGCACTGTAAAAACGGCCCTGAAATAACAGGTAAAGATTAGAAGGCAAAATCGAAAAAATAGCCTTCTTTTCTTAAGAAGGCTATCGAGCCGGTGAATGACGAAAAATATGGTCCAAAGACAAGCAAAACAGGTCTGCTTCAACTCCACCAGCAGCCTGGCGGATTCCAGTTTCTACCAGCTAACATGAGCGGCGTTGTTCAAACAACGCGACGTCTCCCGGTCACAAGCTGAAGTACTAAAACCACAAGCGCGACCACCAGGAGGAGATGAATGAAACCTCCCAGCGTGTAACTGCTGACGAGACCCAAGAACCATAGCACAAGCAAGATTGCGAAAATTGTCCACAACATTTGAGCTTCCTCCTTTGTCGCTTTCAGTCCAGCAGCCGAACACCAACTCGAAAGCACCCTTGATATGAAGACAAGAAGATAAGAAGAACCTATTCCGCTGTGGTTTGTCCCCACCAAAGCGTCAAGGAGCGTCACTTCTATATTTATTCTGTGTCAAAAAAAAACCGCCAATCGTATTTAACTAACCTTGCGCCTCGGCTGTTCTTCAACAACAGCGTCCAAGTCCCCAGGAGGATTCCAGTCTTTTACCTGTTTCTCGGCTTCTTCTTTGGCAATGCCATAGCGCTCCTGTATCCTTCCGACGAGTTGCTCGTGCTTACCGGCAATGATGTCGAGATCGCTGTCCGTGAGTTTGCCCCATTTGGCCTTGACTGAGCCTTTAACCTGTTTCCACTTCCCTTCCGCTTGTTCCCAGTTCATCGTTTTCTCCTTTACTGATCAATACGAGGAGCGCAGCAACCACGAACCCTGAACTGATTGTCGCGCCATCCTCTTTGTCAGTTAAATGAGATGGCCGCAGCTTAGTTGCGTGTCGCGCGTCAAGATGCGCCAATCCAACGCGTTGTTGAGCACACAAGGTAAATATCAGAGTGATGCTATTCCTTGACGCATCTTGACGCAGTGACACTGGCTGAGTTGGACCATCTAATTGTTTGAACGAATATGTTTGAACGAATAACCGGCGTTTGCGGGAGACAATTGGCGGCCATGCAGGAACTCAAGTTTGCTTGTACTCTTCGCCTCGTCTGGTTGTCTCCTTGCTGAGCTTGCTTCAATAACGAGGCTCTTTCGGAGTCACAAGAAAATGCAGGCAAATTGAGCGGCCTGTACTGCGGCGATTGAAAATCAGTTAAGGCCCATAATAGGAGGAAGTTATCAGATGAACGCGACGGCAAACGTCAGTGATAGTAAAGTTATACAAATACAAGGTCGATTCTCGTCCAGATTATCGGAAACTCAAGCGATCAGAGAAGCACAGCAAGGCGACGCTGAATGTTTTGCCCTTTTATACAATCTCCACAAGCGGCGTGTGTACTCCCTCTGTCTGCGCATGATTGGAAATTCGGCAGAGGCGGAGGATCTTACTCAGGAAGCATTCATCCATCTGTTTCGAAATATCAAAAGTTTTCGAGGTGAATCGGCTTTCAGTACCTGGTTGCACCGCTTGGTGGTCAACGTTGTGCTAATGCGTTTGAGGAAGCGCTCCATTCAAGCCGTGTCGCTAGAAGAGACCTTGGAGCACCGCAATGACGATGGACCGCGCAAGGATTTCGGCGCCCGGGATAATAACTTGGCCGGCTCTATTGATCGAATTACTTTGGCGAAGGCCATCGAAGATTTGCCACCTGGGTATCGAATCATTTTTGTGCTGCACGACGTCGAAGGGTACGAGCACAAAGAGATTGCGAAGATGCTGACTTGCTCTATAGGTAATACGAAATCACAACTGCACAAGGCGCGCATGAAATTGCGCCGCATTCTTAAACGTCGCACAGCCGAATCCGAAGTGGAGAGGAGTGCGGCCTGAATAGCGACGTCGGGACCTGCCTACTTGGGAACTATGGTCAATATGTCAGCAGTGGCGCTCACGCTATCGATAACTGGATCACATAGGAAGACGCACTGCTAACTGGGATCGTTCGGCCAGTGCTTCCGGCAAGATGACACCACGTCGGCATCATGAGTATGTTCGGAGACGACCAAATCCACCGCGTCATCCAGTTCGTAAACAATGCCCTCAATGGCTTCTGATTAGCTCGTGAAACATCCATTGTCTACGTGCCATGCTTGCGCGCAGCAATCTGCCACAGGTTGCCCCAGGGGTCCTTCACCGTCGCTCTTATGTCCCCGTAAGGGAGGTCTGACGGAATCTCTAGGCTTTCTGCTCCCGCTTCTACTGCTCGCTGGTAAGTTTCATCCACATTTTCGACGTAGACATAAAGAAAGGCCGACACGGGCTCCCGGAGACCGTCCCCGTTGCTGATCATGATCATCGAATCGCCGATACGGATCTCTGCCGGGCGGTTGACGTAAAACTCGCCCTGCCCGCGGAAAACCTCTTTAACAAAACGCACTAACTCCTCGGGTCTCGAAGTGATAATTCTCGGAGTTACTGTGGGCCAGCCGTCCGGTTGAAAGCGATTCATCGACGTTATCCTTCTGGATTCACCAAGCTCAATCAGTCTACATCGAACCTTCAGGAATATTCATAGAAGCCGATTAGCCAAAAGACCCTTGGTGGCGGCAACCCGAAATTTTACAGAGTCGGATCGATCGAAGTCTTTGCACCGCTGCAAACGGCGTGACTCTTGATTTTGGGCAGCCCGCTCGGATCGAGTGAATTTCGGAACACTCTGAGTGAAATCTCAGGGAGGCTGGGAGCAACAGCGGCCAGACAATCGCACCCACTGAAGCGCTTCGACCTGCTTCAGTCTTCTACTTTCTGAATGGACACGTAATTAAGAGGATTAATCAAAACAACGTAGCTCTCAATCGAACGCCTTTGCGACAGCATCGGTGACCGCTCCTGAAACGATTACAATATGAGTGGGATCTTGTTTGATGTTTCACGGCCCTTCTCAGATCAACCGATTCCTTTTGCATATTCTGCTTGCCCTGGGCACGGTTCCCTTCTACGGACAGCACCTCATCCTTAAAAGTTATGATCAGGACGACGGGCTCACCAGTCTCTCGCTGAGCTCCCTCCTGCAGGACCGCAGGGGCTTCTTGTGGGTAGGTACAAACAACGGACTCTTCTGGTACGACGGAAGAACCTTCCACAAGTTTGCTGATGACGAGTTGGCTGGACAGGGGATTGCGGGCCTGCACGAGACACGGGACGGCAATCTCTGGATTGCCACTTGGTCCGCGGTGTTCCGCCGTGACGGGACCCACTTGCAGAAGGTGGACGCAGATCGATTCATTGAAGTCTCAAGCGACATCACCATCGGCGGCCGGTCCCTGGCTTCCGACGTCAACGACTCGGTTTATGTTGCCACCGGACAGGGGCTAGCCCGCATCGAAGCGCACGGGACGCAGTATAGCCTTAAATGGCTGTCGAATGTGCCCGCGGACGGAGTTGGCGCCGATTCCGAGGGGGGCATCTGGTTTAGTTGCGGGACCAGCGTGTGTCGTCTCGACCACGATAAAGTGCAAAGTGTCGGCCGGACGTTCAAACTCCCTTCCGATCATTGGGGCAGCATCTCAACGGACCCGCATGGAAATATCTGGGTCCGCAGCGCCACCCGACTTTTTCAACTAGAAAAGGACAAGCAGCAATTCACGGCCAAAGACATGGGCAAGCCCTATGGGCATCTGTCGCTCTCCCCACGGTACGGACTTATGGTCCCCATGAATTCCGGGGTGTATGTGCCCGACGGAAACCAATGGAAAGTCATTGATACGGAAAAAGGGCTCCTTGGAGACTCGATATGCTGCACGCTGCGCGACCGCGAAGGCTCTCTATGGGTCGGAATGCACGGGACTGGTCTCTTGCGCTGGCTGGGCGAGCAGCAATGGGAGAGTTGGACCAACACCGAAGGGCTCTCAAGCAACATGATATGGGCAATGCGCCGCGCTTCGGACGGCACGCTCTGGGTGGGTACTGAAAACGGGCTGAACAAGTTGGGTCCAGCGGATAGAGGCATGCAGGCTTGGCGTGAAATCAAACAGTTACACGGCAGCAAGGTAAGGGCGGTAGCCCTGGGCCCCGACGGTGCGGTGTGGGCCGGAACAAATCCAGGCGGCATTTTTCGGTTCAGCAGTGACGGCCTTCTCACTGCAAAATATGGGCCCCGGTCGGGGCTGACCGCCGACGGTGTATGGGCCATTTTCGTTGACCCGCAAAATCATGTCTGGGCAAGCACGACAAGCGGACTGTTCCGAAGCATTTCCAGTGCAAAACACTTGAAGGGCCTCTCCTTTGAGCGTGTGCCCGTCCCTTTTTCAGACCTCCAGGAGAATTTCTATCAAGCTATGATCGACCGGCGAGGCTGGCTTTGGGTGCCGGGATCACGAGGCTTGGCGCGCTTCCGCGACGGACAATGGAAGAGATATCGCGTTGAAGACGGACTGAAGAGCAACAATACATACAGCGTCGGCGAAGCCGCCGACGGAGCTTTGTGGATCGCATACGCGGAGGCAATCGGCGTTACCAGGATGACGTTCCAAGACGAGCGCCCGATGGTTCAACACTACTCCCGACAAAATGGGCTGCGCTCCGACAAGTGCTACGTAATTGGCACGTCACCCGCCGGTCCAGTTTGGCTTGGAACAGACCGGGGTCTGGACGTTCTGGACGGGGGCGCATGGCATCATTATGGGCAGCATCAGGGCCTCATCTGGGAGGACATTGACAGCAATAGTTTTATATCTGCTCCCGACGGAGAGGTCTGGGTCGGCACCAGCCACGGGCTCGCCCACTTTCGTCCGGCGCAAACGCCGGTCTCTAAAGAAAGGCCCGAGGTTTCTCTGCTGACTGTTCGCTTCGGCGCCGGTGGACCAAGATGGAATGCCATGAATCTGAGCGGGAATGCGCCGGGTTCCTGGCAGGTCAAGTACTCCGACCGTTCACTTCACGTCACGTTCACCTCGCTGACGTTCCTCCACGAAGACGACGTCGAGTTCCGCTATCGCCTGCGCGGCCCCGACGATTCGTGGACTGAAACCAACCTGAACGAGGCCAACTATCAAAGCCTTTCTCCGGGTGCGCACGTCTTTGAAGTTGAAGCGAAAATAGCAGGCGAAGATTGGGGACCGTCCGCCACGGTATCGTTTTCAGTCCAACGTCCCTTTTGGGGGACCCTTTGGTTTGGGCTGCTGATGGCAGCGCTCCTGTGCGTTATGGTCTTCTGCGCATGGAGGTGGAGGCTCAAGTTAGTGATGCGCCGACAAGCAACGCTGGAGAAGCAGGTGGAGGTGCGGACCTTGGAGCTGCGCGCGGCTAACTGCGAACTAAAAACCGCGCGGGAGGCCGCCGAGGTCGCCAGCGAGGCCAAGAGCGCTTTTCTCGCTAACGTGAGCCACGAGATCAGGACGCCAATGAACGGGATCATCGGTATGGCGGAACTGGCACTGGCGACGAACTCTCCAGAAGAACAGAAGCAGTACCTCTCGATGGTGAGATCGTCCGGAGATTCGCTCCTCGTCATCGTGAACGATTTGCTGGACTATGCGAAGGCCGAAGCAGGAAAATTCGTCCTTGACCCGGCGCCTTTTCGGCTGACGGAGCTTCTGGAGACGACGATGAGGTCGTTTTCCGTAACAGCTCAGGAAAAGGGCCTGGGGCTTTCACTCCGGATAGACGCGACCGTCCCCGACTTGCTGGTTGGCGATGCAATAAGACTACGACAGGTGCTCACGAACCTCGTCGGCAACGCCCTGAAATTCACCGAGCACGGAGAGGTAGCGATCCTGACAGACGTGGTCGAAGACAGCAACAGCGGGGTCAACCTGCGCTTCTCAGTCCGCGACACTGGAATAGGCATTACAAAAGACAAGTTTGGTTCCATCTTCACTCCTTTTGAGCAGGGTGATCGGTCTACAACTCGAAGATTTGGCGGCACCGGTTTAGGACTTGCGATCTGCGTGCGTATCGTGGACTTGATGCAAGGAAAGGTCTGGGTCGAGAGTGAGCCGGGTGTAGGCAGCATTTTCTATTTCACCGCTTGGTTTGAAAAAACACCCGTGCTACAGCCAGCCTCAACGCCACTGGGGTTCTCTCTCGCGAAGGTCACGGAGCAGGAGCAAGTGGCTGGCCGGCCCCTACGGATCTTGCTGGCCGAAGACAACCACGTCAACCAGAAGCTCGCGACGATTCTGCTCGAAAAGATGGGTCACAGCGTGGTGGTCGCCAATACTGGCAAGTCTGCACTGGCGACGCTTGAGAGGTCCCAATTCGATTTGGTTTTGATGGACATGCAGATGCCGGAGATGGACGGCTTTGAGGCTACCGCCGCCATTCGCAGGCGTGACGCCGTAAATGGGACGCACACCCCCGTAATCGCTCTGACTGCCCACGCCATGACGGGCGACGAAGAAGAGTGCCGCAAAGCGGGAGTGGACGGATATGTGTCCAAGCCGATCTCGCGACAGCAGTTGAAAGACGCAATTGAGAGGGCAATCCCAGAGCCTTTGTCCTCCATCCTTGGGGCAAACCCTTGAGACCAGCAGCACAAGTCTCGCTTAGCCATTGACACAACTTTTCAAGATAAAAGCGGCGAATGACGCTGCGCGCGCCGATATAGAAGGCAGCGAGTCAAACTGCCTGTCACTCTGACCTGGACCCAGCCGCCTCGTCATGCCTAAAACTCGAATCAGTGCGATCATGGATTAGAGACTTGGCTATTTCTTAGACCACCGCTTTGCAAAAGATCGGCTCGTCTATGGCCAAATAAGATCCGGATACTGCGCGAAGACCTTATCGATGATTTGCTTCGCAATGAAGGTCGCGATGTCACCGTAGCGTTTCTTTTTGAGCAGGCTTTCGACTAGCTCTTTGGCTGCCTCTTTGAGCGACTCACGAATTCCCGGCGGCAATTCCGCCTTGTAGAGACATTTCTGAAATGCTTCGGTGGCTTGCTGTCCTGTTTCCACATCCACTGGGACTCCATCTACGGCATCCTGGAAAGATTGGGCGAGAACGGCGTAGAGACCTGCGGTGCATGCCGTATAGGCCTTAGGTAGCCTCCCATAGCCTTCCACATTGCTCTCGATTAACGCGGCATATTCTAAGAACTCTTGTCGGCCTGAAGGATCGACGAAATTAACAGGATTGTCCCGTGTGTACAAGTATCTGTGGAATGTGCTCGGATCCTGAGTCTTGCCCGGCTCCGGATCCATGGTGTTGAATCTCCCATTGCGTGAATCCAGATAACGCGCCCGGAGGTAGTACAGGCCAAGAATGTCATCGGATTCTTCCGCGCTATACCGAAAATTATTTGGCGTCGTACCTGTACTTGAGATCAAGTTGCCAAAAGCGTCAAACTGATACGTGTCGGTAACGGTACCTGCAGCATCCATCAGGAAACGAACATTTCCGTGGCCGTCATACCCGTAAAAGCTCGGCACCGGCGAGCTGCCGACAGTTTGATCCTCGCTGATCCTCGCCAAGCCGTAGGAGTATGAGCGAACTACTATTCCGTTTTGGAGCTCGTCCAATATTTGGGCATATCCGGTTGGGTTGAGAGTCTCCACCAGAAACTGGGTAGTAACCCCGCCTACAGTTTCGGCCACCCGGTTTCCGTCTCCGTCGTATACGATGCTCACCGCGCCATGCTGAGTCATATGGTCTTCAAAGTCATAAGCACTCGAAATTCCCGCCAATGAAATGGTATTTCCATTTGCATCGTAGGCATCTAGTGTCAGGCGGTCGTTGGCATCATATGAGTTAAGACCGGAGGTGGGAATGGCGTTTAAGGTGGATGTCAATTGAAGCCGGTTTCCAACCGCATCATAGCTATAGTTGATGGCTCCATTATTGCCCGCAGCATCGCCAAAGACAGCCTCCGAGGTCAGGCGGTAGTTAGCATCGTAGCCATAGTTCACCTGACGTCCGCCCAATTCAGTAACGGAGAGCCGATTCCCGACGGGGTCAAGCGAGTACGCGTAATTGGATAGCGGCTGTTCGTTCGATGAACTCATCTGCGTAAGACGATTCAAAGTATCAAAAGCCTGGGCAGTTTGCACTCTATTAGGATAAACATACTTGGCGAGATTTCCAGCCGCATCGTAGTTATAGCTCGTAACTGCGGGCCCGAGATTTTGTGCTAACAGGCGGTTATCGGTTGCGGTCGTGAGTCGATTGACGGCGTCATAGCTGTAGGCCATTGAGGACCCATTTGGATTGGAAGATCCAATTGTCAAGACATTGCCTTGAGCATCGTAGGTATAACTAAGCGTGCCCTCGGGAGTCGCCTTGCTAAGCAGCCGGTCTCGATTATCGTAGGAGTATGTAGTCGTTCCGCTTGCGTCGATCATCGAAGCCCTCTGGCCGGTCGCAGTATAGATGAAGGACACCGCAGGTTGATTCAAAGACGGATCTGGCGTCTTTGTGAGCAGCCGATTGAGGGCATCGTAGGTGTATTTAGTAGTTTTGCCGTTGAAGTCGGATTTGGCGGTCAAGTTCCCGGCCGCATCGTAGGTGTTGTTTTCGACCATACCCAGGGGAAGCGTGCGTGACGTCCTGCGATTCAAATTGTCATACTGGAAGGATGTCGTGTGCTGATTGGCGTCCGTGACACTGAGCAGATTGCTAGCCGGATCGTAGACATATCGTGTGGTTTGGTTAAGAGCATTTGTCACAGCAACCAGCCGACTGATATCGTCATAAGCACGCAGGGTTGCTTGACCCGCGGGGTCAATCTCCTTGAGCTGGTTTCCCAATCCATCATAAGTAAACTGAATGGTCGTTTTGTCAGGGTTTATGATGGACGTCAAGCGCGACCGTATGTCATAAACAAAAGTAGTTGTGGTCTGGTTGGTGTCCGTTACGCTGATTAAATTGTTGCTGGCGTCGTAGCCAAAAGAAGCGGTTTGCCCCAGAGAGTTTTTGACACTGATCAACCGGCCGGCATCGTCATATCCATAGGTCCTCAAGTTGCCTCGGGCGTCTGTTTCCGTCAACTGTCTACCGTCCAAATCGTAGGTATAGAAGACGGTCGCGGCATCCGGTGTGCCAAATGCATATGTAGTACTAGTCAATTGTCCAGCCAGATCATACGTGTATTTTGTCACCCTGTTAAGCTGATCGGTTTCTGTCAGCTTGTTAGCTCGGAAATCGTAGGTGTAACTCCGTGTTGTCTGGTCGGGGTACGTAATTTTGATCAATCGATTAGCTGCATCGTAGGCATATGTGGTGCGACGGCCGAGAACATCGATGTCTGCTGTCTTGTTGCCGTCGACATCATATTCTGTGCCGGTCACTTTGTTATTCGCATCGGTCACGCTGATGAGACGGCCTAGAGGATCATAGCCAAATTGAGTAGTGAATCCCCGCGGTTCGGTCTTGCTCACCCTGCGGTTCATCGCGTCATAGGTGTAACTGGTGATTCGATTCAACGGATCAATCACTTTGATGGTATTTCCACTTGCGTCATAGCTGAATTGGGTTACTTTGCCATTAGCGTTGACCAAGGTCGTCACATTGCCATTCCCATCGTAGCTGCCCGCCAGCAACTGTCCCAATGAGTCGCTCTCTTGAATAGGATTGGAAGCGGCATCGACAGCTATTACAGCTTTGTTGCCGAGTGCATCCGTCACAGACGTAGCCTGTCCGTTCTGGTCATAGACTCTACTGATCGTGTTCCCAAGAGGATCCTTCGCGGATGTTTGGAAACCATTAACATCATAGGTAAAAGTGGTCACTTTCCCCAGGGCGTCCGTTTGGGTAAGGAGGTTTTGGTTAGCATCATAGGTATTGGTGGTTGTTCGGTTCAAAGAGTCTATGATGATCACGGGCTTGCCGAAGCTGTTGTTCGTCCGCACCTCAACGCCACCGTCCTGATTGACGGTTTTTGTCGTATTGTTCGCGGCGTCATAAGAGAATTGAGTAACATTTCCCAACGGATCCGTGAGGCTTTGCAGTCGCCCATCCGGGAAATAAGCGGCTTGCGTGCCGTTGCCCCGTGGATCGGTTGCATTCAGCAACAGATGATCGGAGGAATAAATGTAAGAAGCGGGTGTGGCGATGCCCGGCAGCACGACCGATGAAAGATTTCCGGCGGAGTCATAACTGTAAATATACTTATTGCCACTAAGATCAGTAATCTGCGTGATCCTGTTTTCGGCGTCGCGACTAAACGGTATTGTTACCCCACCGTTACTGCTGGTGATTCCCGTTAGGGTAAGGGTAAGCAGGTTGCCGTTCAAGTCTTTGATGGTCTTAAGCTGGCCATTGCTGGCAATTGAGTACACGCGGCCAGTCGCATCGGTGTAGGTGTAGGTCGTCGGCTGGTAAGATCCCGTGGGGAAACAGATGACGCTCGACTGCACCTGCACTAGATCGCTGCAACCATCCGACGTGAGCGTGCCATGTAGTCCCGGCTGCGGAATATAAGTTGGCGTCAACAGCCATGGAAAAAGGAAGGAGCTGCCTTGCGCCTGGAAGAAAAAAGTCTGGCGCCGACCATTCACGGTAAACGTGACGTTGTTGCTTGCATCAACTTCGAGATCTACACCCACGGAAAGAGACCAGCCGTGACCAAAATCTTCCGTTTGGTTACGCTTAAGGCTGTCATAAGTTCGCGTGACGGCTATTGGAATGCCGGCCAATGGCACGCGAAGATCTGTGACTGAAGTGGTTATTCTTCCGGGTTTGCTTTCTCCAATCACATTCACGGTGACTACGCTGGTTTGCTGGATGCCATTGGAAGCCGTTGCCTGCAACTGAATGGTGTAGCCGCCATTGGCCAGGGTGGTGCCATCAAACACCCCGATTGTGCCGCTTCCAGTGGTGTTGTTGCTAATGATGTGGATGTCGTCTGGGTGGGCAGTCGGCCAGAATTCGAGCGTGCCGGAAGTGAGCGAGATTCCCTGCGCCACTGTGATTGGAAGCTGGCCTAGTAGGGTCGCCCCAATCAGCGGCTGGCCAATCCAGCCCTGCGGAGCAAACACCGTTGTTCCACCCGTTCCGACTCCTCCAGCCGGAACGTTCCAGTTCACTGTCACGATGTTGGAAATAGCACCCAAACCGCTGATATTGCCAATTGCCTGGACCGTATCGGTTCCGGCATTGC
Source organism: Candidatus Angelobacter sp. (assembly GCA_035295685.1). Taxonomy (GTDB): domain Bacteria; phylum Acidobacteriota; class Terriglobia; order Terriglobales; family Acidobacteriaceae; genus Angelobacter. The sequence goes on along the minus strand of DATGIO010000037.1, from coordinate 48,362 downwards.
CTGCTGTGTAGCTAAAGCTGGCGCGGCCGGAGGAATCGGTGATCGCGCTTAACTCCTGAGCATTGGCGCCATTGACGATCAGGGCCACACCCAGGTTTTGAACTGGGGCTCCAGAGGAATCAAATGCCTGTACGCTGAACGTTTGAGTCTGGCCAGCAGCAAGAGTCGGCGGATTGTTCGGACTTATGACCATGGAGCCGCTGGGTGGCACCCCTTTGCTGTTGACCTGCCCCGATGCCATAGTCAGTGCTAGCTCCCCCCCGCAGCACTCCGAATAGTCGACCTCATAGGGATAGCTGCCCGCGGCCGGGAAGTGAACAACAATGACGTTTCCAACAGGCCCTGTGGGGATATTAAATGCTCCGACAACGGGCAGATTCTCAAACGGCGTAAAACCAGATGCGGGCACATTCACCAAAGGACCGCTGACGCGGGTCGCTCCACCACCAACACCGAACATGAAACCGTCATCGGAGAAGAAGGTGAACGTCACGTCGCCCGGGCCAGCAACGGTGAAAACGCTGGTAAATACAGCCTGGAACTGAAATAGTGTGCCGACTCCGGCTTGCAGCCCGTTCCCCTGGGCCACAATTGTTCCGGTAAAGTTGCCATTCAAATCTGTGGTCACATCGGTAAATGGCCGCGTAAACTCGCCAACTCCCGACGTATCGCCTGGAATGGTGCCTCCCGGAGGATTGAAGTTGATCGTCGGGAAGGTTTGAGAAAAGACAGGGGTTACCGTCGGTGAAGTATCGAAGCCGCCGGAGCCATCCGAAGTAAAGAACCGGCCAAAAATAGTGCTGGTGGAGACATTCTGTATGGGAATCAGCCACGTTACAGTCGCTGAATTAGAAACAAGGCCACCAGAACTGGCTACAACGCTGTCTGTGCCGCTGTTGACGCCTGTATAAGTGAATGTGGCTGTCCCAGTGGCGTCGGTGATGGCGTTTCCAGTCTTGCTGTTGGCGCCGGTCACAACGAATTGCACCGTAACACCGCTGATGGGTGTTCCAGCAGGTCCTTTCACCACCGCTGTCATGGCTTGGGTTGTGCCGGTTACGTCTGGACCGACATTGGGCGGCGCTAGAGTCAAAATGTTCTGGGAAGTCACAGTGGTCACCGTCGAAGACGACAGTGGTCCATAGGAGTTCTGCGTCGAGTCATTCCACAATGCCGACAGCCGGGCGGAGATTGGACCGGAGGCCTGGGCCACTGGAACTGCAAAACTCACCGTGGTTTGGAATGTTCCGCCTGGTGCGAGCGGACCGGCAGCCAACTGCTTCACTGCTCCATCGGGCAGGGTCAAGGCCAGATTAACAGCCGTTGCTACGGCCGATCCTATGTTGGTGGCCGCAACTCCATAAGAAACGGAGTTCCCTGCCTGGGCTGTGGCGGGTCCGGAAAGCGCAATGCTCAAAATTGGCAATACTTCTTTCGCAGCAAATGGATTGTCTGTGGGGCCATAGACGTTGTGCGCTGCGTCCGTCCAACTCAAAATTGCATCCAGGCCTAAAGTGGTCCCGCTGATGGATGCAAGACGCGTGAGATAGTCCGAATCAGTTTCTGCTAGGCCCTTAGGAGATATGGCAGGGGAAACATAATTGCCCGTTACCACACCACTCTGCCCACCTGGCAGGCTGAAGTTGGGGATGCTAAGGAGGCTCCCGTCTTGCCGCTTGAGGGTCAGGGTGACCTGGACGGCATTTCCGCTCCCGTTGTTGTTCGCCGTGAAACTAAATTGTGTTTTCTGGTTGGGGAGCAGGGACTGTGTGGGAGGGACCGTAGTAGAGACGATCGGCACTCGCTGGGTCAGGCTGGTAAACGGCTGTTGCACCGGCCCGTATGAGTTGCTGAGTGCGTCCTTCCAGGCAGCGCCGATCACCGCCGCCGGCAGCGTGGCTCCATCCGCAGCCGCCAATCGCGCAAGATAGGACTGTGTGGACTCACTGCTGCTCTTAGCGGCGACGCCTGGCGCCTGCCAATTTACATTTCCGGCAAAGCTCATGCCCGCGGGTAGATCCGGCACAGTCAGCGGTGCGGTGGAATTATCTGGCAGAGTGAGCGAAGAGCCAATTTGCTGTGCCCTGGCGCTACCTACATTGTCAATCCGCACGGAGTAAGCCACTTGCGCCCCAGGCGCAATGCAATTAGCGCCGGACAGACCAACTTCCAGTCGTGGCAGGTTCAACTGACTAAAAGAAGAAATATCGAGAGGAGGATAAAGCTGCGCGAACTGATCAGTGAAGGTGATCTCCCCTTCAGCGGTGAATAGTCTTCCATCCGATGCGGCAAGCCGCGATTCGTAGTCAACCGTAGATTCGACCGATTGACGTCCATCAATTACTGGAACTGTGACTAAGAACGATCCGGTGGCGCTCGCTCCCGCCGCCACAGAGCCAACATTCGCCGTTCCTGTGGCCGGTGTAAGCTGGTCAAAGTTCTCGGCAAGAGTCACGTTGGTTGCATCGGTCCCGCCTTGGTTTGCAATATTGTAGGCGATGCTAACCTGTTGCCCTGCTAGAACCGGGTTGGACTGCTGCTGCGACGCAACTAGGACCGCCGGAGGTGGAAAAACGCCTGCACAATCGCCGTTGACGGCGAGGATGACACCAAATCGGTTCTGTGAGTGCTCGTCCCCACCTTCGTATTCGTCATCCCCTTCCCTGCGCGCCTTCCGCGGTTCGATTTTTAGCACGGCGCCGCAGGCGATGTTGCCGAATGTCCCACGATCATCGTAGTCGCGTATGGCCGTGGCAACGATGACCTCAATTAAAGGTGACAGAGTTTTCGGTGGTCGGTCTTGCCGGTGTTCCTCGTCGCCCGTGTGCCAGCAGCCAGGAGTCACGGTCCTGCTGGTGGTGAACGTCTGGCACTGGCGAATCACTGGAGCAGCCGATAGTGGAGCGGGAGAGTCCCTGTCATGATCGTCATCGCGGTCAGACTTCGGACCTAGCAGAGCAAAGCCATTAAACTCAATATCCTCACGCAACTCCCGGTCCTGGATTTGGTCCGACCAGTCCCGGCCAAAGAAGTTTACCTTTTGTCCGATCTTTAGACCCTCGCGGTTTCCACCCCAAATCACAAAGGTCGTAGTCTGGTATACCTCGACCTTAGCGGTACGCGAACTGGCTTGGTAGTCGGCATCCCCGGCAAAACTGATTTGTAGCTGGGCCGCTCCTGTAGTTTGAGCGGTCTGAAAATCGAAGGAAGCCGTGACAGCGCCGTTGCTGTCGGTCGTTCCATTGACGGTCGCTCCATTAAAAGCGAAGCTCACCTTTCTGTTGGCAAGCGCGATGCGCCCCTGTGCGTCTGTTAGCACCGCCGACACAGCCTGCTGTCCCAGGGAAGCAAACAATTCTGTTCCTGTGTACCGAAGAAGCGTCGCAGCAGGTTGGATTGTCACTGCGGAAGTCAGTTGCGCCGCCTGGAAATTTTGGTCTCCAGCAAAGCTGAAGGCAATCGAATTTGTGCCCACCGGCAACGATGACACGGCGAGTGTGGCGATGCCATTTGTGTCGGTTGTCGCCGCCAGAATCTCACTGCCGACAGTCCCGGAAAGGGCTCGACCGGTGAGCGGGTTTCCCGTGCCATCGATGAGCAGAGCAGCCAGAGTTACCTGGTTGCCAAAGCCGGCTATGGTTTGGCCAACATAGACGAGCTGTGTGGCAGCAGCATTCTGACCGCTTGGAGTCGTACATGCGGCCGCGGATGTCCATCTAGTGGAGATCTGCTGCGACTGCGCCATACCGCCGCTTGGATTCGTAATGACCGCCTGGAGCAGATCCGTTCCCTGGGCGGAGCTGGAATATTGCACTGCGGCGTTGCCGTTGCCATCGGTGACACCCGAGAAAGTCTGGCCACTGTTCGGCCCATTCACGACTTTCAGAGCCACAGGGGCATTAGGCAGCGGCTGATTTCCGGCGTCGCTGACCTGAATGCTGAATGCGTTTGAAGTACCGACAGCATGCGGCGCATTTTCACCAGTCAACTGAATCGATCCTGCAGGAGCCTCCATACCCGCGGTGCCGATTACCCGCCACTGGAGAGACTGGTTGCCTCGGCAACTCGAATCAAAGCCGCCAGTGTCAAGTACATGGGCTGTATCCAGATAGTCGGTTCCCGCACCTGCGATCGTGACTGTGATCTTGGGGATCCGAGTCTCGTTGGCGGCGAGCGGCTGTCCGCAACCCACGATGGGCGAGGCGCTGGTATTAAAATTACCATTCGTGGTCTGGGTTAGAATCGCTGCCCCGTTGGGTGGAACGGCGATGTTCGTCCACAGCTGAAACACTGGTCCAGGACGCCCCAGGTCGACCGTGACGCTGTCAATCGTCACCGCTGCGCCGCTCGAGTTGTCCAGTCGAATGGCTCCAGCGCGGTAGCTAGTCCCGCCACCTACAAAATTCACCAGCGGATTGCCTTCGTTCCACGGCTCGGGGAAATTCACGGTTGGCGAAGTGCTATCCGCAAACCCCACTGAAACCTGCAATGGCGAAACAGACGCCTGTACCGGCGAGAGAAATGGAATCTTCGGCGCAGCCGGAAGCATCAACGGAGCTAAATCGGGGCCAAGCAAAGACTTGTTCCAGGAGAAAGCCGAACTCGGAATAGCAGACGGCAACGCCCCAGCAGACTTACGATTTGCGAGGCTCGCCAATAAGACGGGTTCGACATTTCCAGGCTTCCTTACCGTCTCAAGTCGCGCGTGCTCCGGAGGATTATCATTGACCTTTTGAACTGAGGAGCGGGTAAGAGAGTGAGCGGCATTGTAACGAGTTTTAAATTGCGATCTGGAATTGCCAGGGTTATCGTGGTATCCCGTTGAAATCGGGGGTGCTTCCGCTATATTCGCTCCCTTCGACTCCGATGCAGCATCCACCGCATAACTTGGCAACGACATCATGACCATGACCCAAACCAAACCCGCGCTGATCAATTGGCGAAAGAACTCTTTGCCAGAGAAGGGATGACTCGATAGCTTACAGGTCGTAGGACATTGGGGCATGGGTTTATTCCTTTCGCCAAGAATGCAAAGAAAGCGTTTAAGTTTGGGTTCGGTTATTCATCACTAGCGGTTAACCTGCGGCTAAATTTTCGGCAGCGCTTCTCGAAATTGGGCAGCCAGTTCTCTGCTGGACCGTCTGAGGTTCGATTTGTGTGCGCGCGGATCCCCGCTGCAGGGCGGTTTGTGCTTTGGAAAACCTCTTGTCCCTTGCATTCATGAAGTGTTTCGAAGTCGCGCAACCTTACAGAAAAATTTTGGGGCGTTTGCATCGCCGGGGTTCAGAACAAAGTTTGGGCCAGGGCCCTCTATAATCTTGACTCGCATCGGAGCCGGAAAATGGCCTTCCCGGTCGACGATGCTGAGGAACGAAGATTTAATGAAAGCCACAATTAGACGGCATTATTGCTGGCCTTTACCTGCAATGATTTTGGAGGAACAGCAAAGAACTCAGAGAGTGAGCATTGAATGGCTACCGCTTTGCCCCCCGATCAACCGGATTTAGGTTCTGAAGACTTCAAACGGCTGCTCAAGCGTCTTGACCCAGATGAGGCCGAGGCAGCCAAGCAGTATGGGAGCTTGCGGGACAAGTTGGTGCGCCATTGCTTCAAGAACCACGCATTCCGGGAAGCCGATGAAGTGGCCGACCAGGCTTTGGATATCCTGGCCAAAAGAATATCGTCGGAAGAGATCCAGAAGATCGAGTCCTACGCTTTCAAGATTCTGGCTAATCTTTTGGCCAACCATCGACGACGGCGCCCGATAGTCGCGCTACCGGAAAATATGGCCGGGAGCGACAATCCCGAGCAGAAGGTCATGCACAAGTTGGATGGCGAACGTAAGGTCGCATGCTTTCTGCGCTGTATCAGCCGCTTGAAGCCCGTCGAGCAATGGCTGATTCGTGAATATTATCCGGATGAAAGCTGCAATCTGGAGGAGCGCCGGCGGCGGATCACGGCCAGGCTGGATATCGATCCAGGCACATTGATGACGCGTATGAACCGGCTGCGGACGAAATTGGAAAAGTGCTGCAAAGATTGCTATGCATAGCTCACGCACGCCGCCGCAATGGCTGCCAACAGCACTAATAAAGATGTAAGGTTGAGCTTTCTAAAGACACTATTGATCAAAGGCTACACATAATGTGCTTCCCAGGGTCGGGCGGGTAGGTAGGTGAGCATTGCCAAATAGAGAGCTGTTGTTTCGTTATTTGCTGGGTGATCTTCCTCAAGAAGAGCGTAGGCGAATACAAGAAGACACAGGGGCCATTCCTGCGTTGCGCGAGCATCTCCAGGAAGCTGAGTCCGACCTGATCGATGCTTACGTGTGTGAAAGGCTATCCGAGGCGCAACGGGGCCAGTTTGAAAGCTATTTTCTGAATTCTCCAGAAAAACGCGAGCGTGTGGAATTCGCTCAAATCCTGCTAAGTCCCGCAGTAAGGAGCATGGCTCCAGCGCCCGAATTCAGTGAATTCGCTCGTGATCGACGAACGTTTCATCCCAGGGCCGACTCTCCGGTGCTATCCTTCACTCGTTGGGGATGGGCCATGGCGACCTTAGCCCTGGCAATTGCCATTGTCTTCATGGTCACGCAGAATGTCCGGCTGCGAGCGGCGCTGGATCGCTCTACGTCTTCGGAGGTGAATTCTCAAAATCAAATCGCTAACCTAAAAAACCAGATTTCCCAGTTGCACCGCACTGACACGGCTGCCACCGTGCCTATGGGCTTAGGGGCGGAGGTCTACCTCCTCCTATCCCCGGGACAACAGAGGAGCGGCGAAGATTCCAATGGCCCAGCGATACTCAAGTTCGCGTCGCTGCCGACGGTCGCACTCACGTTGGAGTTGGAGCAGGACCGTTATCCTCAATATGAAGTCCAGGTGGCTACCTCCGATGGCAAAGAAGTCTTGCACAAACGGGGTTTAAAAAGCCAAATGTCTTCTCACGGGGATCACGTGATTGTGGCGCGCCTCTCTTCGGAGCTGTTAGCTGCGGGAGACTATATTGTGAAAGTTTCGGCTCAATCTCCCAGTGGCGAACGAAGAAACGTGGACGCATATGCTTTCACCGTGACCAGATAAATAACATATGCGAACGACGAAAGAGGAATAGAAATCTACTGCGCCGGGTTCGTCCAATCACCTTGCAGGACAAAGGCCGCCCAATAATATGGACTTTGCCATCTCTCCTGTTGCAGCATTTGCAATTGAGCTTTCCGCAATGCCGCGGATGGCGAAAGCCCCTCATGGAACATGGCGTTGTAAAATCGCCCCATCAACTCAGAGGTAGCCACATCATTTACGCGCCAAAGGCTCGCCACCACGCGTTTGGCTCCGGCGTACATGAATCCGCGCGTCAAACCTACCAGACCTTCGCCCTGGAAATACTTGCCTAACCCCGTTTCGCAGGCGCTGAGAACAACGAGATCCGCGGGCAAATTCAGGTTATAGATGTCCTCGAGTTTGAGAAAACCGTTCTGCTGTTCTCCTTTTCTATCGAACAAAGAAAACACTAGGCCAGAGAGCTCCGGATGCTGGTTGTCCAACAATCCATGGGTGGCGAAATGCACAACGCGATAATTGGCTAATTCGGGACTCGTGGCTTTCGCCCGATCGGCGTCAAAACCCAAAGCTGCCATGCCTTGACCAGGCTCAACCGTTGCCATGATGGCCAGAGCCTCCTGTTGGGTGAAGGGCAGTCGAGCAAGAGGAACCGCTCCGACCAACGATAAGTCCAGATCTGTGGCTGCACGCGTCAGATCCTCCCTCCTGCGCGGTGCTGTCACTAATGTGCTCTCTTTTTGCCGCAATCTCGTGGCGAGTGCTCTCGTTCTGGCGTCCTCCCGGCTGAAAACCGGATCGGCTAACACCGCTACCCTTTTGGAATATTTCGGACGCGTCGCGATATCGCGGCGTAATTCAGCCAAAATTGAAGCTGAGGGTAGATTGATAATCTCGTGTTCCGCCACGAGTGGCGAATCGGCTAATTTTCCATTCGAAGTCGGATCTACAGGCAGGAGCGCGAATGGAATGTATTGAAGAATGCCGTCACAGACCACAAGTAAACGCTTCTTATGCAGGATTTGTGCGAACACTGGAGCTACGATCAACCGTCCGAGTTCTTTCACGGCTCTTGCATAGGCAGCGTCGGACCCGGCCAAACGGGCCTCCCTTTGAGGGTGGGTTTCCCCTCGAACGCTTCGGCTGCGTGCCGTCAGCGACTCATAGACGCGCCGGGCCGCTTCTTCGATCTCAGACCGCTTGGAGAGTTCGGAACTGGCCACCTGAGTTCGGCTAATCGCCCAAACATAGCTCCGCTCTTCTCCCAAAGCATATTCCAGCAGCAGCGTATCCTCGTCCAAGAGCGTTTCTTGAACTTGACTGGCGGTAAGTGGCTGAGGTTGGATCAAGGAAGCATAGCTGGGGCTGCTGCTTCGAATCGCGCCTTCCACTTTTTGATATTGGCCCAGGAGTTCGGCTAGTTCACTTTCCACAGCGGCCACTTGATCTGCCGGAGTTTCGCGGGGCATCATCTTCATACGTCGGTCGCTGCGAGAAGTAATCCTGGCCCGCAAAGAACGTTCCTGCTCAAGCAAATTGGGATTGACCCCGGTGTGAATATTGGTATGGGCCTCGCTTAACATTTCCACGAGAGAGCGCGCTCGCGAACGTTCCAGGACCTGAAAAGCAAGTTCCGGCTTGTGGTTCAACATCAAGAGATCAACATAGTCCAGATAGTAATGAATGTGTTGGGCACGAAATCCGACGTGTGTCTCTTGTCCTCCACCTAGAAGTGCAATTTGGGCTTCGAGGACCGATAGTGCTTTTTCGAAAAGTTGGCCGGCTGTACCTAAGTCCCCCTTGCTTTTGATGGCTGAAGCCAGCGAGGCCAGGGACTCTGCCCGCATGCTGCTGTTTGGTGCAATTCTTTCCCGGATGGCAAGGCTTTGGCGGAAATAATCTTCAGCTTTTCCCAAGTCCCCTCTGCTTTGCGCCACTTCCCCCAGATTCTGCAGACTCTCGGCAAAAGACAGACTCTCGGGCGCAAGCCTTCTTCGGATTTCGATTGCCCGGAGATGAAAATCTTCCGCCTTGGCAAGATCGCTACGTTTCTGCGCCAATATTCCTAAATTGTTCAGGACATCTGACAAATCCAGGCTATCGGGAGCCAGCTTCTGTTTGAGTGCCAGGGCCTCCTGATGATAGCTTTCGGACGGCCCTATCTCGCCCCGCTCCAATTCCGTAGCACCCAGATTCGTGAGGCTCTCCGCAACATAGAGGCTGCCGGGAGCCAACTCCCGCCGGAGCGCCAATCCCTGTTGGAAGTAATATTCTGCTTCTCGTAAGTTGCCACGTTGCCAGGCGATCACACCCACATCATTGAGGCCAGTCGCAAGGGTAAGACTATGGGGCACAAGCCTCTGCTGGATGGCGACTACGCTCTGCAGGGACTCTTCCGCCTTAGCTAGATCGCCGCGCTCTGAAAATATTTTGCTAAGGCTAAGCAGCAACCAAGAAACTTCCATTCCTTCCGGCGGGAATTTTCTTAAGATCGCGAGTCCCTGCTGATAAAGTTCTTCGGCCTTGTTGAGATCACCCCGAGTTGATGCAATGTTGCCCAAATTATCCAAGACAACGCCTGCTCCGATTCCTTGTGGCGCGTTGTCTCTGATGATGCTGAAGGCCGAGTTATAGTATTCCTCAGACTGATTAATCTGCCGGCGGTAGAAGGCAATACTACCAAGGATATTTAGAATGCCCGCCGTCTGCAGGCTGTTCGCTCCCTCCGCTTGGCTTTGAGTCAGACCCACGCGGGCACACTTCTCCGCATCTTCCCAATCGGCCCGCTTCGCGTAAGCAACAGCCCATTCGTTCCATAACTGTGCTTCAACATATGACCCGGCGTCTGCCGACTGTTGGATTGCCTGCTGATAAAATTGGTCTGCGTCGTTCCATTGTCTTACTGCTGTCAATCCATTAGCAGCTCGTTCCCGGAGCCACAGGCCCGCTGCCTTCAACTGCAGCTCGTCGGCTTTTGCGGCGCCCTCCCGCCATCGAGCTGCGGCATCACTCAATTTGCCGTCCTTCATCAGCTTTTGACCGTCGCGATAGACAACCAAGAGAGAGTCCGGCAAATCTGGGCGCGCCGTAACCTGCCATCGCCCTCCGCCCAACTTCCAAACTTGCTCGGCTCCTCTTCGAAGACCTCGTAATGTTACTTCTCCCCGAGGCGCCTGTTCAGTCTCGACCCAGGAGAGGTCAAAGGCCGATTTTATTTCTCTTCGATCCGCTCCTCGAGCCCATGCTTGGACGACATCTCCGGGCTGTAATCCTGCGCGGCTGGCTTCATAATCCTTTGTCACCTCTTCGATGATCACTCCATTGGAGAGGATATTTTGGCTTACTGCAGGCGGTGTCACAGCAATGACGGCCAGCAATGCCATAAAACAAATTCGTAAGGAGATCATGAGATACAGTACCCGCAATAAGGGGTATGCAGTAGAGTTAGCTTGATTGCAGAACCATGCACTTGTTCAGCAATATTAAGCAGCTCTCGCCGGCTAACGAACCAATTTAGGAACTCGGGTCGCCGTAGAATTTAACTCTTTTTCGCGGGTAGCGCAATCTTTGCGCCGCACTCAAGCAGGAGCGTCTTTCCCGCGCCGCACTCAGCCGCGATGGCAGCCGATCTCCGCTGCTCCCATCGCTTCGCCACTCCCATCATGGCGATCGACTGCGCCGGAAACGGCCGCCGCAACAACTTCTTAATGAGCGGCGAAATCGAATGTAGGGTTGGGAAGTCAGTGAGAATTCGCTGCCCCAGCTTTGGAGAGAAAAGCTTCATGTACGAATAGATATCAACGATATTGGAGCGATCCATATAAACCTCGTGAAGGAGTCGAGAGGTAAGTCCAGGGAGAAGATGAGTTGGATTGAAGTTCTTCTTAAGGCGAATCGAGATAACTTGAGAAGGCGAAAGATTTTTATAAAAACCCTGCTCAAGTAGGCCTATTCTATGGCTCTTGTGGGCAAACGCATCAAGCTCAATGCGGCACCGCAATGCTGCGCTCTCATCCAGATCGCATCAAAGCAGCGCCATCGCCCACACAAAGGATCAAGTGCAGCGACCGGTTGAGTTAGGGAAGTGAGATGTGCTTTGAGTCGTTGCGCTTCGCTGGGCGGAAGTAAAAAGCCTAGATCGACCGTAGTTCCCCCAGAAACTCTCCTGATGCCAACGTGTGGTTTGTATTTATTTAGGGAAGTTCGCCGTGTCATGCAAATAGAGCGAATCTTGCCCAAAAGTAAGGATGGATGAGCTGGGTGTGTCCGCCGAAGCGGCCTTTTGCGTTCTGCTCAAGGCAGGGGATGTCCGATCCGGCCGCCAACTTGATATAGAACAAGTCGATGAAGAGCGCTTCTACTTCGGAGCCTAAGCTCCACCCGGTCGCGACCACGGGCCGTGGTTTCCGAAGAGAGAATTGTTACTGGCTTATACAGTTGCATACCATTATCTGACGCCACTGGAATTATAAGAAAGCTCTTATTCTGTTTTGGGAAGTAACAAATCTTTTTTATTCTGCGAATCGGCGCTTGGCCTTGTAGTTTCGTTGTAACATGCTTCAGAAATTATGGTGATTGGCTAGCCGCTAATAGGCTGGCAATTCCCGAAAATATAGGAGAACCGATCATGAGCGGCATGGGAACAATTATGTTATTCATAGCCAGCCTTCTGACGTTGAACGGCGTTGCCACGCCTTTCCTCCATTCATCCCATTCAGGCGCCTGGGCGAACTCTGTGAGCACTATGCAGGATAGATTGATAGCGCAAGCGGCAGCTCTACCTCCGGGTACCGATGACACTCCGTCTGGAATGGTTGCAGTATTTACTACACCAAGTTGTCCTGCGGGCTGGGTGATTCCTGCCAACGCCCAAGGCAGGCTTATGGTTGGGGTTACTGATCCCACGACCGTAGGTGTCACGGTGAATGATCCAATTGCCAATCAGACCGATCCCACGCATGGACACAACCCGATAACCGGTTCGTCAAATTTTGATTCAAAGAGCATCGCTGCTGCCAATTGCTGCAATACTCAAGGCGCCGCGTCTGGAACGCAGCAAGCAACTGCACAAGTGGTGCCGACGGGCTCCAACCTGCCCTTTATCCAGCTTAGTGTTTGCCAGAAACAATAAAAATATCAAGATAGTTCATTTTCCTGAGGAGCCTGAATCTCATGCCGCTATCGAACAAGTGGTCACCCTTGGCAAGATCAAAACGAATCCTCGCGATAGTCATTTATTTGCTGGCCGCGCTACTGATGCAGAAACAATACGCAGTAGCGCAGGCTCCGCCAGGCGATCCGTACCCTATGCAAGCTGTATCGTTCTTTAACTTTACAGACCAGGGCTGTCCCAACGGATGGGCCCCCTTCAGCTTGGGACAGGGTCGTACAATAGTTCCACTGATGCAGAACGGCGGAGTGGGTTCGACCGTTGGCCAACCTTTGCAGAGTGGCCAGGATTCAACACACGCTCATACTGCATCTTGGACCGTCACCCTGAGTGACGCCACCTACGCTGGCGTTGCAGGGGGCAACAATAATAACGTTACACACTCCGGCCAGAAGGTATTTAGCGGCGGCCCGTCAAGCGCGGCGAGTGCGAATATCCCGTATATCCAATTCCTCATTTGCCAGAAAATGGCACCACCAGTTCAGGGCAACATTCCCGCAGGAGTGGTAGCCTATTTCACCCAGCTCCAGTGCCCTTCTGGCTGGACACAGACACTGTCCAGCCCGGGCCGCTTTGTGGTCGGACTGCCTCCAAACGGGGCTCCCGGCGCCACGTTTGGGGGTAATCCGCTAGTCCCCCAAGAAGACCGCATTCATGTACATAATCTTACAGGTACATTTAAGCCAAGTTCCGGAGGGGTTGGATTAGCCACTGGGTGTTGTGCTAGTGGGTATGGCCTGGATTCCAGCTATCCTTTTAACGGTACGACCGATCCATCCAGCACCGGTTTTCCTTACATTGTGTTGTTGCAATGCCAAAAAGATCCGCAGGCCAGCTCACAAAGTCAAACTGGCAAAACTCCAATGAGTGCTTGGCGGTGATCCAATCCTCTCGGCCGTTATTGTTCAAATAGCTATGGCGTCTTGGACTGGTTTTCCGCCGCCTTTCTCGAGATTCACTACTCAGTCGCTTGCTGGTTTCGGCTGTGAGTATCTTTGGTTCTGTGGCTCGGTATAACCAACAAAGTAGTCAAGACGATTTCGGAGAGTGTCCGTCAGACAGGTCCCGACCTCGGCATTCTGCCTTCCGGAAGTAAGCTCTATGTCGCTCGCAGCAATACCGGTAAGGTCGACGTTATCAACACTGCCAGAGGCAACTTGGCTGTTCAAATTCCCACTCCTCCATCGATCGGAATTGCCATCGGGCCGGGTGGTCATACCGTTTATGCGTCCCAGAAGGACAGCAACACTGTAAAGGCGAGCCGCGCAGACACCAATTCGGTGGAGTACACGGTCTCCGGTTTTACTGGACCGCAAGGCCTAACATCCACGCCGGATAACGGGCCTAAGGAGAAGATTGAATCAGGCCATGGGCTCTCATCTTGTAATACAGGGTGCGTTCACTGGTCTGAAGACGCTGGGCTATTTCCTTGCGGGTACATCCGCGCATATTGACGGCCGTTTCCAGAACACGCCGCTCAATTTCCAAAAAGACTTTGGCGTATGACATCCCTCGCTGGGAGATGGCAATCCACATTGCATTGGCTGCCTCGGCAAAAGGATCCGATTTTACGACGGCGATTCGGAGAAAAGTTCATGCAGCAGGTAAGGTCACTGGCATTGAGATTTTACTGAAAGGCGAACCGACGAAAATCCTTCGGCACTCTTATCGCGCATGGCTTGGGACGACTAACGCGCCGATAGCTGTGATCAAGGATCTAATGCGCCATGCTGATATTCGCACCACGTTCAATGAATACGGAAACGGATTACCGAGTCCGATGCGCGAGGCGAATAGCAAAGTGGTGCAAATGGTTCTGCGATGAAATGGACGATATTGGACGGTATCGATTCCGTCAACCCTATGATTCTAAAGGTTTAACTTGGGGTGGGTAGTGGGGGTCGAACCCACGACATCCAGAGCCACAGTCTGGCGTTCTGCCACTGAACTATACCCACCGTAAAGGCAACACTTATTTTACACCATCCAACGATCATTGCGACGAAAGCCTTCGCATCGCCAATACCGGTTTCCCTAATTCATCGAGCAGGCTCCGGGGCCGCGAGGATCTCCACACGAACCGCAGGCACCGCCTGCAAGAGCGGCGGACTGTTTTTCTCCGCCAACGGCGAACTTGGAAAGCTGTTGGTCTAACTTCCGTCCCTCGCATTTCGGGCACTGTGCCTTTTTTCCATTCAGCACGATGGCCTCAAAATGGTGGCTGCATTCCCGGCAGACATATTCAAAGATTGGCATGATCGCAATTCCCTTCGGCAGGAAGGTCCATGTATCCTAAACCAATATCATAAATGGACGCCAACGCCAACCACGTTTTGTTCGAACCATTCGCTCCCCGCGGCCTCCTACGGAATGGCCACGCGCAAACACTTGCCGGAAACTTCCTGCCAAGACAGAATCTGCTGCCCCCTGCCGAAGAACGCTTATTTCAGGTAACAGCGGATACGCAGGTGCTCTGCCACTGCCACTGGCAACCCGACCGCCGTTCCCGCCCGGCAATCGTGATCGTCCATGGTCTGGAAGGCTCCAGCGACTCTCAGTACGTCGTCGGGGTAGGTTCGAAAGCCTGGTGCGCCGGCATGAATGTGGTGCGGATGAATATGCGCAACTGCGGTGGCACCGAAAAGCTTACCCCCACCCTCTACCACTCCGGGCTTTCCAGCGATGTGGGCGCGGTGGTCAGAAGCTTGATCGATGAAGAAAAGTTGCAACGCGTTGGTATAGCCGGATATTCCATGGGCGGTAATCTTGTTCTGAAACTCGCCGGCGAGTGGGGGAACTCCGCTCCACCAGAGTTTCGGGTGGCTGTTGCAGTGTCCCCAGCAGCGGATCTAGCCGCCTCGGCCGAGGCCCTACATCTGTTAAGCAACCGCATTTATGAATGGAAGTTCCTTACCGGATTGATGCGGCGCTATCGCCGCAAGCAATCCTTATTTCCCGCGATCTATCAAGAAGTAGTCCGATTTCCGCGAAGCATCGTGGAATTTGACGATGTCATCACCGCCCGTTACAACGGTTTCACAGGGGCACAGGATTACTATTCCCGCGCAGCGGCGGCTAAAGTTGTAGATGCGATTGCCGCACCCACACTTGTGCTCCATGCCGAAGACGATCCCTTCGTGCGCCTATTACCCGAGACACGCGCCAAGATTCTGGCAAACCCTCATGTCACCCTCCTCGAAACCCAGCATGGTGGGCACTGCGCCTTCCTTGCCCAGCCCAATGGATATGATGGCCGTTGGGCGGAACGCCAGATCGTTGAATTCTTTCTCCGGCAGGGGATGGATTGATGGAAGCTGACTACGTAGTTGCGCTTGGATCCGACGATCCAGCCTTGGAGCTGCCCTGGTCCGCATTTTCAAACGCTGCATCTGCAGAAGGCGCACATACGATAGCCGCTCCTGCCGCCAATGCTCCTGCCGCGGCCAAGTACTTTGACTTAAAGCGATCCCCCGAACTTCTATCGCTGGTGCCTGAGGCGCAACGTCATCCCGAACTGAGCGAATTTCTGGCTCGTATCAATACCTTCGCCTTCCCCATGGAAACCGCGAAGTGCGACGTATGGATGGCCCATGAGCTTTCGCCCGAGGAACAGATATTCGCCGCCGTTCAAAAATTGGTCAGCTATGTCGATCTGGTTTTTTCCGCCGCCGAAGGGAGGCTCTCTTTCAGCCGCCACGAAGAACTGGCGCAAACACTCTGCCGGCTTTTAAGAGCCGCCCCGGAAATGGCGGCGGCGATCGAATTCGTCGTGCGGCGCTGCTACTACCATGAGGGTGCCGAGGCGGATTCTTCTGTCACTGGCTTCTGTATTACCGCCTATGTGACGGGCTATGGCGGGAATGACGAGGAGGCCCATCAACGATGGGCCATTGCCCTCAAACTGCTGCAAAACGCGCTCGTTCAGACGGTGCGGTTTAGAGGGTATTCGTCCCTCAATTCCGGAGAACGCTGTTAAAATACGGTTCATGGGCCCGTAGCTCAGTTGGATAGAGCATCTGCCTTCTAAGCAGAGGGTCGCCTGTTCGAATCAGGCCGGGCCTACCATCCTTTCAGATTGAGATGTATTTTGGGATGCGATCCTTGCACAAAATGAATGGTTCGGCTGTTGTTGGTTCAGAGGGCGCATGATCCGTCTTCATAAAAGCGCAGATCCCGGATGTTCTGTATTGGGCGATTCCTCTCTCAAGTTTGCTTTTCTTCCAATTTTTACCTGGCCAAAGTTTATAAACTGTAGCTAATTGTATCCCTATTTGTAATTCCATCTGAACCGGAACTATGACCTTGCTAGTATCCGTTGGTATACTCTCACACTCCAAAAATCTCCCAATTCTCATATAATTCCCGCCGATGGCCGGTCACCTGAGCACTCTATTTCTATCTAGTCAAAATAATTCTTGACCTTCATACAGGTCACATTTATTTTTTTACTATCCTAATTTCATCGCTACATTCCAGGGCGTCAGTACTTCACCGTCTAGGAAGGAACAACTGCATGAACCGCAGCTTGATCGACCCGCAAAAGCCATCCCACGTTTGTTTTAGATCGACACGAAAGCGATCCAACTTCTCTCCATTCGCCCTTCTATTCGTAGGCATATTCTTGAGTCTGATGTCCAATGTATCCCAGGCACAGTCGAGTGCTCCAGCGCCAGCCCAGCCCACAGCCAGCCAGAATGACAAAGCCTCTCAACCATCGGTTGAAGCTCCGTCTCACCCGAGTATTCATGTTCAACCGTTTCCACGGAAAAAAATCGAGCTGCCCGCCAAAGCGTCCACACCTCGAGCTTTTACTTCCAGTAACCCGCCACTCGTCCCCTATTGGGGAGGCCCGGTGATTTCCAATGTTCATGTTGTGGAGGTTCTGTGGGGGGCCAACGTGGATCCAGCATCCACGACCGGACTGGAGCAGTTCTATACCGACATTACCAACAGCTCTTATTTCGATTTACTAGGTGAATACGGAACAGTCAACATCGTTGGGAATGGAGGAGCACCAGGAACGAACCAAATCATCGGGCGAGGCACTTTCGACGGAAAATTTACCATCACGCCTTCGACGTGCCCTGGAGAGCCAGCCGCTTCGCCCAATGGTTGCGTTCTTGACGATACACAGATTCAATCGGAGTTAACGAATCAGGTGAATGCGGGCCATCTTCCCCAACCGGTGGCCGATGCCCAAGGCAATACCAATACTCTTTACATGATCTATTTCCCTCCGGACGTTGTTATTACGCTCCAGGGAATCATTAGCTGCGCCGCCGGCGGCTTCTGCGGATACCACTCGAATACCGTCACCTCAGCTCAAAGATTGGGATATGGCGTATTTCCCGACTTAAGTTCAGCCAGCGCATGCGCGCAGGGCTGTGGCGAAGGCTCTTCGCAACAGAACCTAACCGCGGTATCGAGCCATGAACTCGCTGAAGCAACAACCGATATTTTAGTGGGCAGCGCCCTGACGTTCGCTCCACCACTTGCGTGGTCGAGTATGGATGTCGGTGAAATCGGTGATGTCTGCGTAGCGCAAGATGTCCCGGTCACAGCGGGAGGAAATACCTACACGGTTCAACAGCTCTGGTCCAATCTCCAGAATAATTGTGTTACAGCAGCCCCGCACTTTCAATTAACGGCGCAAAGCAATGCAAACCCTGGAAAACCGTTTAATGTGTCGGTAACCGCGTTGACCAGCGTGAATAGCCAACCCCCAAACATACTTACCGGATACGCCAATACGGTACACGTTACTAGCTCCGATGCAAAAGCATCGGTCCCGGTAGATCAAGCCTTTGTACCGGCCACCGATCAAGGGACACACATATTTTCCGTAACACTCAACACCAGCGGATCGCAGACCATCACTGCAACCGACACCCTAGCTGGCGCTATTACCGCCAGCATCCCGGTTACCGTAAGTTCCTTCCCTGATCTGGCCGTCTTAAGTTCGGATGGCGGTAACCTTATCCAGGGTCAAACCAACGCCACCTTTACTTTGACGGTGAGCAACGTCGGCAACCTTCCATCGAGTGGACAGGTTACCGTCACCGATACCTTGCCTGGCAACATATCTTTCACCCCAACAAGCATGACTGGCGCCGGCTGGAATTGCACCTTAAGCGTGTTAACCTGCACCCGCAACGACGCCTTGGCGCCAAATGGGGCGAGTTATCCCCCCATTATCTTGGTCGGAAATGTTAGACCCTCGGCGCCAAACACCGCTCTCAACCTGGCGCACGTTACTACCGCCGGCGATCTAAATCCCACGAATGACACATTTAACGATACAGCGAAGATAGCCCAATTGCCCGACCTGACGGTGGTAAGTTCTCACTTGGGCAACTTTAGCCAGGGAGAGATTGGGGAAACTTATACCGTCACGGTGTCCAATCTCGGATCGGTTCCAACGAATAGCACTGTAACCGTAGTCGATGCCTTACCCACCGGTTTGACCGCCACCTCCATTGCCGGAACAGGTTGGAACTGCGCCCTTGGCACATTGACCTGCACCCGGGCCGATGCTCTACCAAGCTCGCCAGCCAGCTTTCCGGCAATCGTCATTACAGTGAATGCGGATCCCGCGGCGACACCCGGTTCTCGCAACAACACTGCGACCGTTTCCGGCGGCGGAGAGATCATCACGTCCAATGACGTCTCCAATGACCCGACCATGATCGTCGCGGCCGCGCCGGATCTGATTGTCGGCAGCACGCACTCCGGCACCTTTACGCAAGGACAGCAAGCCGCCTCTTTTGTGGTTACAGTGAAGAATATAGGCACACAAGCGACGAACGGCACAATCGTTACGATGAACGGGGCTCTCTCTGTCGGCCTTTCTTTGGCGAGTGTTAGCGGTCCAAATTGGAATTGCGCATTCTCTTCGTTCTCCTATATCTGTAACCGAAGCGACACACTTGCGCCAAGCAGCAGCTACCCTCCCATCACTGTACAAGTCAACGTAGATCCCGTTGCTCCGACATCCGTAAACAACTCAGTCTCAGTCGTGGGCGGAGGAGATCCGGATGCCGCGGAGGCATTCACCGACGCTACCAACGTCACCCAACTTCCCGATTTGACTGTAGTTAGTGGCGACTTTACAAAACTGTTCAAAGGAGCGAAAGGCGCTACCCAAGCCTGGATTGTCGAGAATATTGGGGCGAGCGCGACAACCGCCCCGGTCACATTTACTTTTATTGGGGAGACCACAGTGGAGCCGGATGATCAACCTTTCACTCCGGTTGCGATCTCAGGCCTCGGGTGGAATTGCACTCTAAGCAGCCTTTCCTGTACTCGTTCCGATTCTTTGGCAGCCAAAAGTGCCTACCCCCCTATCATAATCACTGTAAACTACCTCTTTCCAGCTCTAAGTTTCTTCGTAGAGAACGGCAACGTTTCGGGCGGCGGAGAAGTCAACCTTGCGAACGATTCTAGCTTTATCGATCCTAATTTATTCCCAGCACTCAACTTCACTCCACTCGTGAAGACCGCCTCCGTTACAGCGGGCGATTCGGCAATCTTTCCTTTTGGGGTGGTGAATTTCGTGAACCTGCCCATCCAATACGGTTGTACAGGCCTGCCCGCAGGCGCAAGTTGCGCATTTAATCCTCCCTCTAGCTCAGACTTCAACACGCTGATCACGATGACCGTAACCACCACAGGCGCTAAAAAGGCGTCAGCGATGCCTTTACATTGGCAGAGCTCGGCTCCACTCAACTCGCTCACCATTCCACTTGCATCCATGGGATTGATGGTGTTGATTGGGATCGTATTGGGACGCAAGAGCGGCAAGAAGGTTCGACTTGCCACTCTGGGGCTCGCTGCTCTGCTACTGTGCCTTGGGGGCTGCGGAGGGGGCGGAAATGGAAATGCGGGCGGTGGAAATCAACTTATGCCAACGCCTAATGGCTCGTTTCCGCTTACTGTAACGCTAACCAACCCCGCGGCAAATTTTCAGGTTTCTTTTCAGGTCACGATGACGGTACAGTGACGCGCATTGAATGATCGATTAATCAACGATCCAAAAGGGGGCAGAGGCACGCCCCCTTTTTTACTTTCGGCCCCGAGCGGTTGGGTTGCCTACATGAAATGATGAGCACGGACGCGCAGAGCAAACTTGGGATGGCGGATCGGCAGGAGAGTAGGCAGAAAAACGCGGGGCGCAAGCAAAACTCGCGCCCCGTTTGTTGAGTTGCTTATAGTGTTTTCCGCGTTTATAGTATCCCGCTTGCGTGTCGCCGGGTGCGGCTTCAACTGGAATCAAGCGGAATAGCTACGCAACGATCTTGATTCCTGTTTACTCTTTAGGCTGCGAACGATCTAGCGCTCGCAACGCGAGAACTGGTCGGAATCGTGAATCTTAACGTCGGAGTTCACGCACCCGAAGAAGCTGACCAAGCCAGGCTGTCCCGCATAGCCCAGATGATCCAACCCAAAGATATCCTCCCAGGTTTTCAGCATGGAGTAATGGTTAAACGGCGTATTTGAAACTACGCCACCCTTAAGGAATGGAGAAATCAGAACAGTTCCAGTGCGATCGCCGCCAAAGTCATTGAACTGCAGCGTGACCGTCGGACTCAGCGCAGTAGTCTGCGGGAAAGGACCGATGTTGGGACCGGGCTGCTGGCTGCAGCAAGTCTGTCCCTTCGCGCCAACGACAATCCCACCCGACGCGGACGCTGTGACCGTCAAGTCGCTCTCATCGAAAGTAATGATCAAGAGGCCATCCCGCTGGTATGCCGGCGAAGCCATGATCTGAGGAACCCACTTCTGTAGAAATTGATCGGCTGAAACCAGGCCGCCCGGCTGCCCATTTTTGCAAGGACCGTCGTGACCGTCATCGCACAGGTTGGGGGTGATAAATACGAAATTGGGCGTTGTGGACTCGCGGCGCAGATCATGGGCGAGCGAGTTCAGGTTAACCACGTTCGACTGGCAAGTAGGCGAATCGATAATGGAGTGAAAGTAGACGAAAGGATCGTGGCGCGTGGCGTACTGATCGCCAAGAGGAACCGCCACAGACGGCGCTTCCGCCACCTGGGTAAGATCGACGGCGTTCAGCGCGGGATGACCACACGTTGCCGATTCGCGCGCTGGATCATTTCCCATATCTCCCATGTAGCCGCGCCAGGTCTTTCCCGCGGCTTCCAATTGATCCGCTACTGTCTTAATCGAGGCAGGATAGACGCAGCCCGAACCAATCGCCTGCCCATCCGGGGTCATTCCCGTGAGTACAAAATCCTGGAAGGTCTGGCAATCGCTGCGGGTTTGATTGGTGGCGGCCTGGCCGCTCACCATGGCGATGTAGTTGTCCAGGCTGACGTGCCCTGTGGCAAAGTACTGGTTGAGCAGGACTCCTTGCGAAGTAAGAGTCTTCGACAAAAACGGAGCCTTTGAAGTTGGACCGAAGGTTTTATCAAACCCTTCGTTTTCCAGAACAATCACAAAGACGTGCTTAATTCGATGGTCGTCATCGCGATCACGGTCGTCCCGGTCACGATCATGCCTCTCCTGCGCCATTCCCAGACACGAACCTGCGAGAGCGCCCATCACGATTGCCAGAAACAAAGTCCGGCCAATCATTTTCATCATCTTGTAACTCCAATCCTCAATCTCAAAGTTTTTAGGCGAGGGTCGAACGGAAAAAACAGACACTATGCCCGGAGCAGAAACTAACACTCGATTGTTTATAGTTTGTTAATGTTGAGTTGAGATTGTGTTACTTTATGAGGATCTTCTGAAAAACCGTGGAAGTGAATCGGGTTTGCAGCACTCACGAAAGGCAAAACAGGCAATGCTTAAGCATCGCCTGTCCTGTGGATAACTCTATACCCTCCTGCGGGCTCTGCTAGTTCTTCGCTCGCAAATCGGAAGGAAGGAAGATCGGAATGAAGAACGATGCCTTCTATTCCGATTCCTGCAGGGTCTTGATATGAGCCTCTAAGGCACGGGAGTATTCTCGCTCGGCGTGCAGCTCCGACTGTAGCTTCTTGACTAAGCCTTCCAACCGCAGTATCTCAATCTTGAGCTTGGTGGCATCGTTGGTGGCGTTCACAGCCGCGTTCACGTTGGCTGCCACAGGGGCGGGTGCTACTGGTTTGGCAAGACCGGGCATCGACATTCCGATGGAAGCCGATAGGTGCGTTGACGAAATGTGAGTCGAAGCCACTGGCGGGGCCGAGACCGAAGGAAGAGGAGCGGGCAACGCCGCCGGAGAAAAAATCGGAGCAGGCGGTGGTGGCGAAAGGGTGGCCACGGCCGCCGGTGAGCTGGAAGCCGCTGCTGCCGGAGCGGACGGCGGAATCCCTGAGGCAACCGATACCGCTCGCGGCGCCACAGCGGGCACCGATTGCGGAGGGAGTGGCGAAGCTACCGCGGGGCGGGCCTGCGGAGCGGCCCCTGAGAAAATACTGCTAAGCGCAACCGCGGCGCTGGTCGCGGATGCCTGGGTCGGAGCCGGAGCGCCATTCGGCTTGAGCAGATGCTTGACCCGCGCGATCAGATCTTGAGGCTGGAAAGGTTTGCGCAGCAACTCGTCCGCCTTGACCGCAAAGGCCTTTTCCGCAACCGAGCGATTGACCACGCCCGACATCAGGATGACCGGGATCTTGGAGAGCGCCGGATGGCTCTTGATGTACTCGCACACCTGGTAGCCGTCTTTCTCAGGCATGATCACATCCGTGATGATCACGTCGGGCTTGGCTTTCTCTATTTCACTCAAGGCGCTGGCGGCATCGTGGCAGGCGACCACCTGAATATTTTCACGCCGAAAGGCGATCTTGATCACCTCTCGCATGGTGGCGCTATCATCGATGAAATAGACAGTCGGGGTCGTGCTCATTACAGTCCTCCCTCGGCTTTGTCCTGTGCGGCCTCATCCAGTTCGCGCAGGGCCTCTAACATCAGCTCGGTGGCCGAGCGCAACACGGTGCGGGTGGCCGCGCTCTCTCCCGGCACAAATTTATACGAGCCGATCTCAACTCCATTGCAGTGCTTCACAATCTGTACCACGGCATCATCGCCAATCAAGTCGCCGCTCTCCGCATGGGAGATGTTGCCGTTCTCAAAAAACACAAACCCGTCGATGGTTCCGGCGTTCACGTACAGCGAGCCGCTCTGCCGGGAGTGCGAGAGCATTTGCACCACACCGGGCAGGTCCAGGTGCGAGAGCGTACCGCTGAGCGCCGTATCGGAAGAGCCCAGCATCTGCACCGGCTGAAAGCCCTCGGTGTTGCTTAGAAGAAACGTCTTGATGTGCGCGGCAATCAATTCAGGCCCCAGCCTCTTGTCCACATAGTCGGCACATCCGGCGCGGAAAGCCTCCATCAACGCCTGGTCGCCGCCTTCTCCAAGGGCAATTACCGGAACATGCGCGGTCTTGGGGTCGGCATGGACAATCGGCGGCAATTCGTGGGCATTCATCTCCCGCAAGCTCGTGGAACACAGAATTGCCGACGGCATGTCGTATTCCAACATGGTCAAAGCATAGGCCGACTGCGTGGCGTGGATGACCTCGAAACCTTCATGCTTCAAGGCATCCGTCACGCGGCGCGCGAAAAACACATTCGCGTCGATGACCAGAATTTTTGCCGATCCAGAGCCATGGCCGGAAGTGCTCATGCCAACGCCTCCGTGGCAAACAGTTTTTCCAGGTTGACGACCTCAATGACCTCCGCCCCCTGCCAGACAAAGCCGGTCACATACTCCGGCGCTTTGCCCGAGGGCTCAACTTGCTCGGCACTGACCAACTCACACTCCCCGGTCACCGGGATCGCCGTCCATTCCTGGCGCGACTCGAATTGACGATTTGCAATCAAATAAAATTTCCTTGGTGGAGCATCGGGACCCGCCAATATCTGCGCTACGTCACAAACAGGCACGATTCTGCCCCTTCTCACCAGCACCCCCGTCAACATTCGAGTACGGTGAGGAAATCGTTGCAGGCGGTCGGGCTTGGCCAATTCTGTAACTTTTTCGGCCGGCAGGGCAAATTTCTTCTTCCCCAGCGGAAAAAAAACATACGATTTTTCCGCGCTCATACAGCCGCCACTCCCGTGATCCGCTCTGTTTTCAGAATTGCCGCCTCGGCTTTGCTCAGGAAGGCATCCTGGTTC
Source organism: Candidatus Angelobacter sp. (assembly GCA_035295685.1). Classification (GTDB taxonomy): domain Bacteria; phylum Acidobacteriota; class Terriglobia; order Terriglobales; family Acidobacteriaceae; genus Angelobacter. The sequence continues at coordinate 24,009 of DATGIO010000037.1, read as the reverse complement.
ACCACGGGAACCACATCGTCGTTCAGAATCGTTAAACCACGGTACCAGTTCCGCTCGTCTCCCGTAAATGCCTGTGGTAATGCCAAGAGAACAGTAATTTCGGTCATCCGATCGGTACTGTCGACCAAGACCGCCGCACAGGTCTTTCGCAAAATGAGAACGCGCGCTGCACTCAATGCCGCCGAGCGTATCAAGGAAAAATGCTTGGCCGAATCCACAACAAAATACGTCTCGCCGTTTCTTTCCAGAATAAACTCGACTTTACCAATCCGATTCGAACCCGGCACCGCCGTATAGGGCCGCAATCCCTCTGTGCCCCGAATCTCGCCGACAGCGTAGGCGGCGATTGCAAACCGGAAACCGCCCACGGTGAATAAGATCACATCTTCGTGCGCGCCTTTGGGCGGCTGTGGACGCTGGTCCCTCACAGCACTCCCACCTTGGCCGCTCCAAAAATGAATAACACACGCTTTTCGATTGCCCCGTAAATGCTATCGATCGGCAAAATTTGATCCACGACGCCGGTCTTGATTGCCTCCTGCGGCATCCCGAAAATTACGGCAGTCGATTCATCTTGCACGATCACGTGGCCGCCGGCATTCTTAATAGCTTGCACGCCCTTCGCGCCGTCGTTCCCCATTCCGGTCAGCACCACGCCAATCCCCATCACGCCCGCATAGTCTCCGGCACTCTCCAGCGTGAGATCGGCACATGGCCGGTAACCGCCAACGCGCGGCCCATCGTCAAGATTGATCCGTCCGGTCGCCGATATCCGAAGGTGATGCGAGCCGGGACAGATATAAAGCTGGCCAGAAACGACGATCTCGCCCGGCTCTGCCTCTTTGACCTTAATCTGCGAAACCTCTGCAAGCTGCTGGCTGAACTGCGACGTAAAACTGCCGGGCATGTGCTGCACCAGGATCACCGCTCCCGGAAAGTCCTTGGGAAAATACGGAACGAACCGCATCATGGTCGCCGGTCCACCCGTAGATGCAGCTACCACCACAATCGGAAACTTGCTACCGCTGCGCATTGCCGGCGCGACCGCGGCTCCCGCCCCAGCCGAGCGGCCTTCCTGCAAACTCTGCTCAAAGCTCTTGGGCTCCGAACGGGGAGCGCCGCTGGCCACTTCCTGCTGCAAGCGCGCCCGTGTGGCTGTGCGCACCACCCGAACTTTGGCCGCCACCTTAAGTTTGCGGCAAAGCTCCTCTTTCACGGAATTCATATCGAGATCGACACCACCGGAAGGCTTTGCCACAAAATCGATGGCTCCCAGTTCCAGCGCCTTCAGTGTGACCTCCGCGCCGTCGCGCGATTCCGAACTCACAATCACGATCGGACGAGGATTGCTGGACATAATGATTTCCGTGGCTTGCAGGCCGTCCACATGCGGCATGTTGATATCCATGCTGATAACGTCAGGCTTTAAAGCCTCCGTCTGCGACACGGCATCGCGTCCATCGCGGGCCTCGCCGCACACCTCCAGTTGGGGGTCGGCAGCGATAATGCTCTGCAATACCTTGCGCATGAACGCCGAATCGTCGACGATCAGCACCCTAGTCTTTTTGCCTGCTTCAATCATCTGTCCAGTTCGCGGCCCCGGCTGATCTTACTTATTGATGGCCCAATGTGATCCTCAAAACACTAGGATCGCTTCCAGCAGCTTAAAAACGATCTTCCTTTCGCGCTTCCTTCCGATCTTCCTTTTTCGTTCGACCTTCTTACTTGTTCCGATCTTTCCTGACGATCTCAGTTACGGATTTGCCTCATCCATTTCCAAAAGCTTCAACGCTACGAAAACCATCTAGCGAGCAGCGGTTCTTATCGAGCAACCCTGGGTTGATAGTGCGCTCCCTGCTGCGCGGCCATCATCGCCTTTGCCGCTGCCGCTCCCGTGCCATGGCCGATTAAATTGGTAACCGCCGCCACAAACTGGTCCTCCTGCACGGGCTTGGTGAGAAATGCCGCCGCGCCTTCTTTCATCGCGCGCTCCCGGTGTTTCGCTCCGGCTCTCGAAGTCACAACCATCACCGGAATGCTTCTAGTCTCGGGGTCTTGACGAAGGTGGGCGAGCAGCTCGTAGCCGTTGGTTCGCGGCATCTCCAAGTCGGTCACCACCAGATCGCAGCGGGTCTGCGTCACAATCTCCAGGGCTTCAAGTCCGTCGGAGGCAAGTTTCACCCGGTAGCCTGCTTTCTCCAGCATCCGGCCGACAAATTTGCGTACGCTGATCGAGTCGTCGACCAGTACCACGACCTTCTCATCTTCGACAAACTCTCTGGCCGCCGCCGGAACGGAGCCGTAGGAAGCGACTGCTTCCGCACCGGGCGAGAATATCCGCGCAGCATTGGCGCTGGTCATCAGCGGACGATGCTCAATCGCCTCTCCCGCAACCAGGCGGCTCACATCAATCAGCAGGATCAGGCTGCCATCGGGAGCAATGGTGGCGCCAGGGAACATCTTCACATTGCGCAGGTATTCGCCCAGGCTCTTGATCACAATTTCATCTTTACGGATGACCTCTTCCACCACCAGGCCAACTTGCCTGCCGGCAACGTTCACAATCACCATGCGGAAGAAGCCGTTGATCGGTTGAATGCCCTCCAAGCCAAGCGCGCCGTCAAGGCGCACAACCTCGGTGACCACATCGCGCACCTTGGTCAAGAGCTTTCCGCCAACTTCTTCGATCTCATCCACCTTCAGCCGCCGGATCTCCTCGACAAAGGCAAGCGGCAACGCGAAGGTGGCGTCCCCTGTGCGTATGAAGAGCGCCTGCGAGATGATCAGCGTGAGCGGGACTTTCAAAGTGAATCTTGTTCCCCGCCCTTTTTCAGTCTCAATTTCGATTTCCCCGTTGAGCTGCGACAGGTTCGACCGAACAACGTCGAGGCCAACGCCGCGGCCCGCCAGCTCCGTTTTGCGCGGAGCCGTGGAGAAGCCCGGACGGAACAGCAGGTCCAGAAGCTCACGATCGGTCAATGCAGACGCGCCTTCGGGGCTCACCAGGCCGTTTTCAACCGCCGCCTTGCGCACCCGGTCGAAGTCGACGCCGCGGCCATCGTCTTCGACTTCGATATAGATGTGGTTCCCGCGATGATAGGCCCGCACGGCAATACTGCCGTTGTCGCTCTTGCCGGCCATGTATCGCTCTTCTTCGCGCTCCAGGCCATGGGCCACCGCGTTCCGCACCAGATGAATCAGCGGATCGGAGATCTGCTGGATGATGTTGTTATCCAGTTCCGTCTCCGCTCCGGCCAGCGTAATCTCCACCCGCTTGTTGGACGCCTTGGCCGCATCTCTCGCCGTCCTGGAAAGGCGCGTATAGAGATTGCCGATGGGCACCATGCGGGCTTGCGTAATCTCATCCTGAAGCCGATGCGCCAGCTTGGTGAACTCATCGATATCGGAATCCACGCGGCGGACAAACCCATCAAGCTGCGTGAGCACTTCGGTGATGTCGGCCGAAATTTCCGTCAGGGAGCGCGAAAGGATGTTGAAATCGTCATAGCGATCCATCTCCAGTTCGCTGAACTCCGCGAGCGCATGATCGAACGAATGTTTGTAGCTTGAATATCCCCCGCGCAACGGGAACAGGTCGGAGGCGGCGGGCCTTGGGGTGGGGTTTGACGTGATGCGGCTGAACTCATACTTTTCCTGAAATTCAGCCACCTTGTCCTGCATGCGCGCCTTGGAGAAATTCAGAACGTCGGCCAGGCGCTCCAGTTCCGCTACCCTTCCCAGCATTCGTGTACGGTTGATGACCAGTTCGCCCACCGCGTTCATCATGCGGTCAAGCCGCTCCAACGCTATGCGAACCGACTTCGATTGTGGCACGCCCACCGGATCTTTTTTTGCCGGAAGCTCGCCATCCCTCTTTTCGCCTTCCAGCTTTCTGACGAGCCCAACCTCGGCCCCCTCGGCCAGGGCGCCTTCAGTTAGAGCACCCAGAGGCTCCTCATCCGCAGGCTCCGCTGCAATGGCTGGCGTCCGCGCGGCCATTGGAATCACGCGCTCTTCCGTCGTCCCCTCAAGGGCCGGTTTTGCTTCGGCGTGAACGTCTTCCATGCCCTCTGGCGGTACGAGCCTTCCGATCCTTGCAAACAGCACGCCGACCGTGGATTGCATGGTGGCCTCGTTGGGCCACTGGCGATAAAGGAACTTCTTAAGGACATCCACCGATTCCAGGCAGATATCGATGATCTCAGCGCTGGGAGCGAGTGCCCCGTCGCGGAGACGGCCAATCAGATCCTCGGCCCGGTGCGCCACACGGGAGATTCTTTGCAGGCCAACCTGGGCTGCGGAACCTTTTACCGTGTGCATAGCTCTCAGGAGCCGGTGAATCTCGTCATAACTTGGATTGGTTTCAAGCGAAAGCAGGCAGTCGGTAATGATCTGCAGGTGCTCTTCGGCTTCAGGAACAAAAAACTCGAGAATCTCAGCCGGCACCTCGCTGTCTTCTGGAAGCTGCGAGAACGGGGCTGCCTCGCCTGTTGAACTTGCCTCACCAGCTTCCACCGGTGCTGGTTGTTCAGCGGCCTCGGCGCTCGCGGCAGCCTCAGGCTCGGGAGCGGACTGAAAGGCGAACGGATATCGGCCTTTGAAGCTGTTGATGTCGTCCACGGCCTCCACGCCGTTGGCGCTGACCATCAAGAGGTCCGATTCCAGAATTGCAATGCCTTCGGAGATGAACTCCACCAGGGGAGTGGCGGCATCCTGCCCGATGGTGGTATTGATCGCATATTGGAAGATATGCGCCAGCTTGCCTGAAACTTCAGAAAACAGCGGGAATCCATACGATCCCGAAGTGCCTGCCAGGGTATGCGCGGAAATATAGAGGCGTTCGATATCCTCCGGCTGAGGATAGGCGTCCAGGAGAATACCCGCATATTCCCGCAGGAATTGCAGGTGCTCCGAGGCTTCCTGGAGGAAGACCTCTACGAATTCCGCCCCGTTCTCGTTCACGCCCTCTCCTGCGCGGCTGCCGGCCGGCGCAAAAGCGCCGGCTTCTGATAGATCCGTGAGTCGCGATAAACGTGCGTTTCAAAAGTTACGTCGGACTTGGCGATCGATTCTGCATGGCCGAGGAAAAGATATCCTCCCGGCTCCAGATACTCGTAAAAGCGCTGGATCAACTGCGCCTGGCGCTCCTCCGAGAAGTAAATCAGCACGTTCATGCAGAAAATGCAGTCGAACTTGCCCATGTAGACCACTTGCGCCAGGTTCATTGGCGCAAAGGTAATCATGTTCCGTACCCTGGGCTTGACCACGTAATGGTCGCCCGTCCGCGAGAAATATTGTTCACGCTGCCTGGGATTGATCTTTTCCACCTCGCGGGCATCGTAAATTCCGTGTTCGGCATGGTCCAGCGCCTGGCGGCTGATATCGGTCGCCAGAATGTGCAGGTTCCAGGCGTCGGCAAATTCCAAAGTATCGGCGATGGTGATGGCGACGCTATACGGCTCCTCTCCGGTCGCGCATCCGGCGCTCCAAATCCGCAAGGAGCGGGGATTTTCCCAGAACTTCTTCATGTGCAGTTCGGGCAGCACCTTTTTTTCGAGAGCCTCATAAATCGCCGGATACCGGAAGAACGATGTTTCTTGCGTCAGCAATCGCTGCAGTAAGGAGTCGTATTCAACATTCGAGCTCTTGATCAGCCGCAGCAAGTCGGTTCCGTGGGTGAGCTTCTTCGCTTCCAGGTGCTCGCTCACACGCGTGGAGAAGAACCGTTCCCGCGATTGGTCGAACAGGATCCCTGAACGGTTTTCGATCAACCCGCGAATTTCGCTGAGCTCATGCTCACTCACCATCGGCCGCATCCACCTTCCCCTGATTCGTTCTCTATCCTTTCCCGCTCATGGCTTCAATAAACAGCCTTACCTTCTTGCACCGGCGCTCACCGCCTCGAAGTAGCCACCAACTCCGGGCGCGGCTCATTGGTGGAGCCTGCCGCAATGCGGAACTGGGATAGAGCTTCGTTGAGCTGCTCCGACATGTGCACCAATTGCTCGACCGTGCGGGCCGTCTGGCGCGCGCCTTGAGAAGTCTGGCGCGTGATGTTCGAGATGATCTGCATGGCATTGGCCACGCCTTCTGTTCCTCTCACCTGCTGCTTAGAAGCCAGCGAAATCTCCTGCACCAATTCGGCCGACTGGCGCACCACCGTGGAGATGGCTTCCAGCGCTTTTCCGGCTTGGTCGGCCAGCTTGGCTCCGATTTCCACCTCTTTCGTACCCTCTTCCATCACAACCACCGCATCGTTCGTTTCGGCCTGAATTGCTTTGATGAGCGCGGCAATGTCCTTCGTGGCGTTCCGTGAGTGTTCGGCCAGTTTTCTGACTTCGTCGGCGACCACCGCAAAACCGCGGCCGGCCTCACCGGCTCGCGCGGCCTCGATGGCGGCATTCAACGCAAGCAAGTTGGTCTGCTCGGTAATGTCATTAATCACGTTGACGATCTCGGAGATTTCGAGCGAACGGTCGCCAAGCGCCTTGATGCGTTTTGCAGTCGCCTGCACTGAAGAGCGGATGCGCTGCATTCCTTCCAGCGTATCGCGCACCGAGCGGTTTCCCTGCTCGGCGGCATCGAGCGCCCTGCGCGCCGCTTCCGCGCTGGCTTCGGCGTTGTTCGACACCTGTTTCATCGAGACCGTGAGCTCTTCCACGGCGGATGAGGTGTTGGTAATTTCCTGGTCCTGCTGGATCGCACCGGAGGACATTTCTTCCGAGGCAATCAGAATCTCGTTGGCGCTCGATTGCACGTCGATGGCGGCTTTGCGCACACGATCAAGAACCTTGGCAAAGTTATCGAGCATGTAGTTCACCGAGTCGACCACGTTGCCCAGCGCGTCGCTGGTCACGCGGCCGCGCAAGGTCAGGTCGCCTCGGGCGATCTGGCTCACAATCGTCAGGAACTCGGTCACGCTCTTCTGGAGGTTCTCCTGCGCTTCCTGGTTGAACATGGCTCGCGAAGCCTGCTCGGCGGCACGATTGAGGTTTTCGGCAATGAAGCCTAGATCGTCCGCCGCCTCTACGCTGGCGCGTGCGCGATAGTCTCCGTGCGAGAGCCGTTCCGAAAATTCAGTGAGCTGCTTGATCGGACCGAGCACGCGGTTGTCGATCCTGAACCAGACGAAAATTCCCGCCCCGCAGCACAGCACGAGGGAGAACAGCAGCTTGATTCCCGCCGGGCCAGGCAGGCTGGTGAAATCGCTAATGGGCCTCCCGTTAGGTCCGGACGCAGCCCCGGCGCCATAAGCAAAGTACATCACCATGAGCAGCGCCAGAAAATTGACACCAATCACCAACGTTAGGGCCGAGTTCAATCGACCTTTCATAAACAGCCTCCAGAGACTGCGTACCATGAACGGAAATCCCTCCGCCAGGACGCCTTACGAACAGAACTTTCAAAACCAAACTTCAAAAACCCGAGCTTTCAAAATCGTTGTTTCGAACCTTTAAATCACCCCGAAACGATCAAATCACCGGCACCGGAAAAACCTGTGTCAACTTTTTCAGGTCCAATGCCAAAGCCAGGCGGTCGGCTTGCCGCAGCATTCCCACGCATTGAGGAACATCTCGCGGCGCTTCCTCGGTCAAGAGCGGCTCTGAGGTCGCATGAGTTCCAATCACCTCGTCCGCGGCAATCCCCAGCCTGACCTCATCGCGGTCTTCCTCGCCTTTCAACGCCGCCACTACCACATGGCGGGGCGGCAAGTCAGGCCTGCGGCCTTCGGAAAAAGCAATGTCTACGACCGGAACGATGGAGCCGCGCAAATTGAAAATACCCATCAGGAACGCAGGAGCCAGCGGAAGTTTCGTCAAAGCCGGCCATTCGACGACCTCTTCCACGTCCAGGACAGACAGGCAGAAACGCTCTCGGCCAGCGCGGAAAATGCAGTATTGCCGCTCCGATTGCGCCTTGGGAAGCAACTCCAACTGCTCAGGCTCCGCCAAAGGTAGTAACTGTTGCTGCTCTTCTTGCATCTGTTCGTCTAGTTGCATCTGCTCTTCTGGCGTCCGCAACCGGGTATTCTTTGTATCCACTCGATTTTTCCTTGGCCTTTTTTCCTTTTGTTCTTAGCCCTTGAAATCAGCCCCTCGAAATCACCGAACGAACTTTTGCACGGTGCCCAATAACTCCTCGGTCGTGAAGGGCTTGGTAACATATCCGTCGGCGCCCTGCTGCTTGGCCCAGAATTTATCGCTCTCGGTACTTTTGGAGCTGACCAGGATCACCGGAATCCTGCCATATTCAGCATGGCTTTTCAGCTCGCGGCAGGCTTGAAATCCGTTTCTCTGGGGCATGACCACGTCCATCAGGATCAAGTTGGGACGCTCCATATCGATCATCTGTTCAATACGCAAAGGATCATGCGTAGCAACGGAGGAGTAGCCCGCCCGGTCCAATACGGCCTGCATGAGCTTTACTTCCGCCGGCGAGTCATCGACAATCAGAATCTTTTTCAAAGTGGACAAACCCCTGCCCAGAGATATCCATACAGGGAGAAAGCAATTGCAGAACCAAGTTAGCGCGCTTAAAGGACATCCCTTGAGATGGAAAAAGCTATTTTAAATCAACATGTTATGAATTTGTGTGCGCTTTGGAAAAACCGGAATGAGAGAGATGAGACAACTTCTCCGTCTCATCCTGAGATTGTTTCTCAGTCACCTGCATTTCAACCGCAATCGAGGAGAACCGCTGCATGATCTCGTGCATGTGCAGCGCCATGTCATGAATGGTCTCGGCCTGCTCACGAGTGGCATCCGGCAACAGGCTGGAATCCAGCAACATCAGTTCGGCATTTCCCAAGACGGAAGTCAGCAGATTATTAAAGTCGTGGTGGCTATCGAGCATGTGCCGCCCCAGGGCTGCATACCGGGCTGTAGCCGCCGCGGCCTGCTCCGCCTTGCGGACTCGCGTGAGCAAGTCCACCCGTTTCAGGCACTCCCCTGCCAATAAAACCAGCGTCTCAATCCAGCCTTCATGCTGCTGAACCACCAGAAGCCGGGGAAATTCGGTCCGCACAGCTTGCACCTGGCTGCCGGTCTCCACCATGCACACTACCGGATGCGCGCCGCCACTATCCAGACTCTTCAGGATGACCGACCGCCGGCCGCCACGAACAGGCCCCACGATGGCAACATCGAAATTCCCGCGCGCCTCGCCGCTCAATAGTTCGGTGTTGATGACCGTAAAGCCTGGAACCATCCGCTCGAGCTGCCAGCGTCCTCGAACGTCGCGCGCGAACGAAGGATCGTCGGCGACGATGAGCACGGAGCGGGAATTGTGGGGCATCGGCATCATCACTGGAGTCTCGGCCCCTCAACCCTTGAGCCGCTCCCCTTCCTGAATCAAAGCGAGCAGCCGCTTGGTGGTGGCCGCGAGGTTCACCGCTGCGTCGATGTTGTTGCCTTCCTTCGCCTTTGTAACTTGGTCCCGCATCTCATCGACGGCCTGCTGACCGATTTCCAGCGCGGCCCCCAAATCGGTGGGCTCATTCTTCTTCTGCCGCTCCACGGAAACATGCAGGATGGTACGGGCAGCCACTGCTCTTTGTAGAGCCTTGGCCAAGTCGTCGGTATCCGGCTTGGTGAACGCCTCGGCCTCCCAGGTGGCGATTAACAACTTGCATCCCGCAAGCGTTATCGGCGTAACGCCCGGTCGCTGTTTGGGAGGAAGCGCCATGAGCTGCTGCGCAATATCTGCGACGCACTGCCCCAGAAAACTATGTTCTTCCGATTCGCGCGCTGGCGGGATGGACGACTCATTGGAAGTCGGTGGCGTCGCTTCCTGAACGGGCGCCGGGGAAACCGGGGTTGCTGAAATTGGACTTGCAGCAACTGGGGTTACGGAAATCGGAGCTGCAGAAATTGGAGTTGCAGAAATTGGAGTTGCGCCGGCCACGGGCTGAATCGGTTTCGGCACATCCACAGCAGGCTGCTCGACCGGCATAGGCGTCAGTCCGGCAGGCATTGGAACCGGAACCGCGACAATCTTCGGACCAACGGGCTTCGGAACAACCGGCTTTGGCGCTTCCTTTGCCGGCGGGGCGGGAGCAGAGCTTCCAGCCGCAGACGCCAAGACGCTGGATGGTGCGCATTCCATTTGTATTGGAATCGCTTCTACCGGCATTGCAGGCAGCGGCCCAACTTCGTCCGCAAAAAGAGGAGCCGCCGAATCGACAGGTGCGCTTTCAATACGAAACTCTTGGTGCTCTTCCTGGGCTGGAGGCATGCTACGCGCTTCCTCAGCGGCGCGCACTTCCGGTTTTCCCGGTGAGGGCTTGCCCAAAGAGCTTGCAGGCGGGGCGCTCGGCAAGATTTGCTCAAATTCTTTGGATAGCGGAGCGATCGGTGCAGCTTCCGTCTTAACCTCCTGCAGTGCCTGCTCCAGGACATGGCGCAATTGAATCAACTGAAGAAAAGAGGATCCTCCGGAGTAGGGTGCGCGGAACGGAGTCTTCCACTGGTGAACTACGTGGCGCACATGCTCCAGCGACTCCCGGTCGCTCAAACCAGCTTCGCTGCAATCGACCGAAGAAAAACCACGCTGCTGCAATTCGTTGATCGCATTACGAATGGCGTGCAAATCCAGGTGCATAGCGCGGAAAAATGCCCTCCGCGCCAGAAAGTTAAATTTAGTAAAAGCCACGAGGCAGCCGGGATCAAAGTAGTTTTGCCCCTGCGCAAGCTTAAGCTCGCGCACCTCCACTAGCGCTCCGGAATTCTGCAGATCTTCCAGGCTGTTGGAGTTGTTTAACTTTTCCAGCTTGCTTTCCAGGTGGTCCACCCAGTTTGGGAACTCGGGCGTCCCTTCCCCCAGCACCGGCACGAGTACGCGCGCAACCTCTTCCAGGGTGATTTGTTGATCGTAGAGCCCATGCGGGGCGCAGTGGGCGAAATACTGCACCAGGAGAAAATCGATCTTGTCGCGGTCGATCTCGGTCTTCTGGTTCTTCGCCAGGTGGCGCACAACCAGTTCCCGCAGGTTTTCTTCCGTTTGTAGGTTGGTGCTTTGCAGCAACTGGCGAAGCTGCCAAACATGGACCTGGGAGTCCACGGCATCGAACCATTGGCGCACGCGCTCGATGACCTCCGGTTCCGAGCGATCGACCGGATACTCAAGATCGTGGCAAACGGGCGCGCCTATTTCAAAAGTCTCATCGAGTTCCGCATAGATGGCGTGCAACCGCCGGGCCATGCGCCAGAAAGCGGCAATCTCACCAAAGCTGAGCGCGGCTGATGTCATCGTTGGATGATCCAATTTTTTACTTTCTCTCGAAAGCGGGCTGCAACGGCGGTTTTGCCGTGATGAAACTGCAGTGCGACGATTTCGGCTTCGGTGTCGAGCGAACCATCGGAATTCTCTAGCCGGATTCGATCCTCGAAATCCAGCGCCATATCGGAGGCAAACACTACTTCCTCGGAAGTGCCAAACTCAATGACGGTATTCTCATGATTCTCATTGGGTGAGTCGCCCTCATTGGCTTGGCCAAGACGCCTGACCCGCACAGGAATCCTGACAGGCACCGCCTCGGGAAAGAACTCCGCGAGCTTTGCAGTACACGACTCCCCTGCCGAAGACGATGCCACAAAAAATTGTTTCGCCACCTGAAGATACCTCACAGCCAATCCGCCAAAGGTCGTTTGCTCATCTCACTCATTGGCGCGCCGTCCATCCCGGTGCCATTCCCGGGAGGCTGCGTTTGGCGTGAACATGCCCCCGTTTTTCCGACTTCAATTCCTGGAACCACCCGGCTCGAAAAACGGGTGAGCGGAAATACCTAGAGCAAGATCGCAACCAAAACCCGGCTGAGGATAAGTTATTGATTATGAAGACGGCGCGAGGATGGCAACAACCATTTTGACGAGGACAAGTCTCAGGATGAAACAGCAGCGTCTCATCTTCCCAGATCGGCTTCCCAACCTGATTTTCTAACCCCGACTCCACCGAACTGGATCGCTCTTCTCATCCGCTCCCGTTTCAGGAAAGCGTTACGACGCGGCGCTTGCACCTTTGCTATATCCAATATTGTAGCGTTTCAATTTGCGATAGAGCGTGGCCCGGCTGATTCCCAACATCCGGCCCGCCATCACCTTGTCTCCGTCCACCTGCTCGAAAACGCGCTGGATTGTAGCCCGTTCGAGTTCCTCCAGGTCGGTATGCGATACGACCGGCTTAGCCGGAACCACATTTTCCAGCATTGGCGCGCCCTCCGGCTCACTGCGAACCGCGGGAGGCAAGTCATGCACCTCCAGCGTATCGAGGCTGCCAAGAGCCACCGCCCGCTCGATAACGTTCTCCAGTTCCCGTACATTCCCCGGCCAGTCGTGCTGAAGCAGACACTTCATGGCCGCCGGAGAGATGGTGATCGTCCGTCCCGGTGCAAACTTGTCGAGAAAGTAATGCACAAGCGGCGGAATATCGGACTTCCGCTCCCGCAGAGACGGCAGATGCAAGGTCACAACGTTCAGGCGGAAATAAAGGTCTTTCCTGAACTTCCCTTCCTTATACGCCACTTCCAGGTCGCGATTGGTGGCGGCAATCACTCGCACATCGACCTTGATTTTCTGGTTGCTGCCTACGGGCCGCACTTCCTTCTCTTGCAGGACCCGGAGCAACTTGGCCTGCAACTCCAGCGGAAGCTCGCCGATCTCGTCTAGAAAAATTGCGCCTCCACTGGCTGCCTGGAAGAGGCCCTCCTTCGACTTCAAGGCTCCTGTGAACGCGCCTTTTTCGTAGCCGAACAGTTCGCTTTCAATCAGGGTCGGTACCAGAGAGCCGCAATCCACCGCGACAAAAGGCCGCTTGGCGAAGGACCCGCGATAGTGAATGGCCCTCGCTACCAACTCTTTTCCCGTTCCGCTTTCTCCAGCGATCAAAACAGGGGTCCGGGTATCTTTGAGGCGCGCCACCATCCGCAGCACGTCCTGAATCTTGGTGGAAGAACCGACGATGCCGTTCAGGGCGATCTCCGCGCCGACACGGTCGCGAAGAAACTGGTTTTCCGCCACCAGCTTTACCTTCTCTTCCATGCGCTGCAGCAGAAGTTTCAGTTCTTCGATCCGAAAAGGCTTGGTGATGTAATCGTAAGCGCCAAGCTTCATCGCCTGGACCGCCGTTTCAATCGAACCGTGGCCGGTCATGATGGCAATTTCGGTTCGCGGCAGCACCTGCTTCACCCTGGGCAGGAACTCCAGCCCGGTCATATTCGGCATCATCAGGTCGGCAAGAATAATGTCCGGTGAATCGGTTTCCAGGTAGGCAAGCGCCGCCTCGGCGCTCGGGGCCTCCATGCAGTGAAATCCGAGGGATGCGCCTACGGTCAAACACAGCTTGCGGATGCTCTGATGGTCATCGACGATGAGAAATCTCGCCTGAAGATCGTCCGTCATCTTGCCCTTTCCGTCATGTTGCTGTTCCTCATCGTTTTGCTCGCCGGTCATTTCCGCCGGTCATGTCGAACGCCCCCGTCATTGGCGTGACCCATCATTTCGCATGACCCGTTATTTTGCGTGACCCGTTATTTTGCATGACCAAAGATCCTTTCGACCGTGGCCATCAGTTGATGCACCCGAAAAGGCTTCTCAATATAGGGGACCCCGGTATCGCTCAACGCCTTCATGGTCTCTTCATTGACTGTATCGCCGGTAATAAAGAGGATACGCTCCTTCAGCTCCGGGCGATTCGCCACGATCCAGGCGTGAACATCGGCTCCAGATGCTCCGCCGGGAGTACGCATATCCGAAATGACTCCAGTAAAGCGTTCACTCTCGAGAGCTTTCATGCCTTCGACCGCAGAGTTTGCGGTGCGACACACATAGCCGTAGCGTTCCAGGGCGGTGCGCAGGAAGTCCATCACCGAGCGTTCATCTTCAATAAGTAGCAGCGGCAATTTTCCCTCCTCGCTCACGCGATTGCTCCAGCCGTTCTGTCGCCCGCGTCGGCCTTGACCGGAAGACGCACGCTGAAGGTGGCTCCCGGCGAATCCTGATTATTACTGCAGGAAATCTCTCCGCCGTGGCCGCGGACAATTCCATAGCAGATGCTTAAGCCGAGCCCTGTTCCCTGCCCGACCTCCTTGGTTGTAAAAAAAGGATCGAAAATGCGCTCCGGATATTGAATGCCTTCGCCATTGTCCCGGAAGCGGACCTCAATCCAACCGCCTTCGTGGGTCGTCGTGATTTCGATTGCGCCCCGCCTTTCGGTGTTGCGCACGGCATCGTAGGCGTTGTTCAGAATGTTCAGGAACACCTGCTGTAACTGATGCGAATCGGCAATCAGGTCGGGAAGCTCTTCATCGAATTTCTCGCTGACCTCGATCCCATGATTTGAAAAATCGTAGAAACGCAGCGCCAGGGTCTTCCGCAGTACGCGATTGATCTGCATCGCTTGCCGCTTAGGAGGGCTTTGGCGCGCAAAGCTCAGGAGATTCTGTACGATCTCCTTGGTCCGCTGCGCCTCTTCGAGCACGATTTTCAAATCTTTTCGCGCGCTCTCCGGAACCTCCGGATTCTCCATCAATAGATCGGAAAAGCCCATAATCGCGGTGAGCGGATTATTCACCTCATGCGCCACACCGGAAACCAACTGCCCGACTGCGGCCATCTTCTCCGTATGCATAAGTTTGGCCTGGATCATGGCCGCATCGGTGATATCGGTCATGAGCACCACCACACTGGAGGCATCGCCGGTCTCGTCGCGCATGGGGCTGAGGTTCACGGAGAACTTCCCCTGGGCCCCGTTGCCCCGAATGATCGCAAGCTCTAGGTTATCGACCTGCATCCCTCGCAAACTTGATTCGAAAGCTTCGGTGAACTCTTTCATATGCGACGGGGGAATGATTCTGTCGAGCCGATTCCCTACCAGCGTTTTTTGGTCAAAGGCCCCGGCCTCGTAGCACCGCCGGTTGGCATAACTGATAAGCCCCGCCGTATCGGCCACCATAATCATGGTTTGAGTGTTATTCAGGATCTTGCTGGTAAAGTCGCGCTCCCGCTGCAACTGCGCCTGAAAATTCTTTACCTCGGTAATATCCAGCAGCACGCCCCGGTATTGAAGAATCTTGCCTTGCGGATCGCGCACGACAAAGGCATTCTCCAGTGCGTGAATCAAGGTGCCGTCGCGGCGGCGCAGGGTGACTTCAAAGTTCCTTACGGAGCCGTACTCTTCCAGGTGTCTGGCAATCTCATCGCGCTGAACGGCGGAGACATAGACCTGCTCTCCCAAATCCAGCTTAAGCAACTCTTCCCGCGATTGGTATCCCAACATACGAACCAATGCGTCGTTGACTTCGATAAAGCGGCGCTCGGGAGAAGAGAAAAAGACACCCTCCTGTACATTGTCGAAAAGCTCTCGATAACGCCGTTCAGCTTCACGCCGCTCGGTAACGTCTTTCAATACGTGAACGGTCTGCAAACCCTCGTTGAGTGCGCCATGAATACGCGACGTGGAAACCAGGTAGCTGCGTTCCAAAGCCGGATGCTGGTACTCGCCCGACTCATCTTCGCTGCGGCAAAAGGGACACGGCTGTTGTCCATCGGAGGAGACCGAAACCAAAGCGCGCATCGTCAAACCGATCAGGTCCGCAGGACGCGCTCCAATGAACTCCGCCAGCGATCGGTTGACCCGCATCACACGGAACTGCTCGTCGTGAACCACGATGTAGTCGGAGATGGAATCGAAAATCTCAGCCCATTGACGGCTTGACTGGGTAATTCGCGTAAACAGCCGTGCGTTTTCCAGAGCTACGGACGCATGTCCGGTCAACGCCTGCAACAGGTTCAGGTCGCTCGGCAGAAGTTCCTTGCCAATATCGGCGAGGCACAGCATTCCCAGCAGATCGCCTTCTGTTCCTTCCAGGCGTACCAGGGTCAGATTGGTCCAATCCAGGTTTTCGAGGAGTTCGCGTCCTAGAACCTGAAGGCCATTGGAGTTGATCTTGAGGCTCGGATGCTTTTCCGCGTATTCCGAAATGGCTGCGCTCAATCGCCTTTGTACGCCCCGCTCGATCGAGACGCCATGGAATCCCACGCTTTCCAGCTTACTGCCCTGGGCTAGAGCGAGCACGGCGTAGCGAGCCTGCATCATCCCGGACACCCGCACCGTAAAACTCTTAACAAACTCTGGCAGGCGCAAGGCGGAGCCCAACTCCAGCGCCATCTCCATCAGGTTCTCGGAGCGCTTCCGGTGCTCCTCCAGGAGTTGATTCAGATGGTGCTCATCGGCAGGGGATGTGCCTTGAGTTCCAACGGGACTCTCCATCGGCGGTTCCGTATGGCGCTGCTGTTTCCTCTGCGGCCTCATGGGGATCTTCACAAAACTTTTCAGGGGAGAGGTTGACGTTACTCTGAAATCTCATTTTGAGTCAATCGAAATAGCTATTTAGAACCATAGGTTGAAACGCTGAACAAAATGTCATTTGCCAGGGCAAACGCCCTACTCGGCATTTGGATTTTGGTATCCCATATCATGGCAGTGATGTTCACAATGTGATAAAGACCATCGCTTTGTTTTTGAATTCCCGCCTTTAAGCGTTTTTCCACATGCTTTTCGTTAAAGACTGATGAAGAATATTATGTCTTGGCAAAAAAGCCGTCGCCGTTTTTAATAGGCGGGTGTAACGTTCTTCGTGGTCGCCGCACTATATCTACGGGCAAGTTGAAAGGGCTGAACGAACCTTATGGACATCGGCAGAAAGCTGTATAGAGGCTTTGGTTCTATTCTTGTTATCTCTGTGGTCGTCTTTCTGGTGATTCTGGCTTCCATCCTGAAAGAGAACGAAGCCCAGATCTCGGTGGAAAGAGCCACCGAGTTGGCCGGTGCAATCGACGATATCGATCACAAGATCATGGAGAACCGTCTCTCCCTAAGCACATTCCTGCTAACCGGCAATCGTGTTGAATCGGAACGGGTTGTTCAGGGTGGCAAAGAGATCGACCGGTTGATGGCGGCGGCGGAAAGCAAAGCAGACGCCCTGGAAGAAGAGAAGAACACCGCTTACGATCGCCTGGAATCGGTCCGTACGATTGAAGCGAACTGGTTGAATGAGGTTGCGGCCCCGCTCATTGAAAAACGCACGCAGATAGAGTCCGGAAAAACCGGCCTGCCGGCGTTGGAGGCTGCCTTCGTTCGCGCCAACGAGGGAAAATGGCGGATTGAGGAAGCCGATAGGCTGAAGAAACTCGCCGAATTTTCCAGCCTGGTCCGCGGCCGGGCGCAGGAAAAATCCGAAGGGCTCCGCGTCATCACAATGGGCGTGACGGTGGCGGGTTTCTTGTTGGTTGTGATCCTGATCGCAGTGGTAACCGGAATGACGGCAAAAGAGGTCAGCCTCTCGCTCGTTGGCCTTGCTACCGCCCTGAAAAAGGAAGGGGGCCAATCCAGGGCCCAACAAATGGGAAGCATGTAGCAATCAACCGAGAAGAGGCGGAATAGACATTGGCCAGGGTAGCAACCGGCGCTGACGCCTATACCAAGAAATCTCTAAAGCATTTGCTCCATTCAACCGCGACTTTGCGGGATGCGCGCTCTCGTCCGACCGCCTTGCCGCTCAAGTTGATGATTGATGAAGAGCTAAGATAGAGAGTCACGCGCTTGAAGAAAGGCGCGCCCAACCCGACCGGCGCACTAAGCCTTCTGGCTGCGAGAATCCCTCTGTTTACCTCGATAAATCAACCGGCAGACAATCATGGTAGGAAATAAAATAAGCGAACCCATCCAGGGCACAAGTTCGTTTGCCCAAAGTTTCTTAGGATCACCCAGACAATTGATGTCCGGTGCGGCAGGCAGATAGTAGACTGGAACAATGTCCCCTATAGAAATTTGATTAAAAAATGGAGCGCCGATGCCTGTCCTCCCAGTACCTTCGTATTTGTGTCCGTTGATCTCGAACGAATATTTGATTTGCCAATGGGGCCTCCGGGCAAGAGCTATTCCCTGAATCGGTATCCCATTCCTGCTCAATCTCCAATAGTTCAAGCTCGGCCCGCCGCCGATTGCCGCAATCAGGGCCGCCAGAAATAGCCAAAGCAAAAACCATCGAATAGCTTTCATTGAACTCTCCAGCCCACATTGCTCACCACTGGATGTGGAGCCATCGGCGAAGCTTCAGATCCCTGAGCGAGGAAGAAATAGATCCCCAATTCTGACGCAGTGGAGCTTTTCGCTGCGTAACTGCCTCGACGCTACTTCAAAAACGAGCCTGCGGCGGCTTCGAGAACCAAAGCCGGAATTCGCCGGAAGCGAGTAGAAAAAGGGCCGCGATTTATTCAGATTCTCTAACCGCACAAAGAGCTATCGCGATACGGGCAGCGAACCTTGAACATCCGCCGATCCATTCACCAGTTGCTGGACTCGCTGCCAGACCTGTTTGCCAACCTGTCTCCCCGTGGCTCTTCCATAAAGATCGCCGTCGGCAAAATGAATTCCGCAGTAGCGCCGGGAAATTCCCGCTTGATCGGCAGCGGCACTAAATGTAGGCCACGAGAGGGTCGTATCCGTATGCGGCGTAAGGCCAGGCTCTACCTTCGATCTGCCACGCTCAAGCGTGTAGGATGCTCCAAAGGAATCGTTGCCGGTGAAGTCCTTCAAGACTTCAGCAGCCGCGGCACTGAGGGTACTGTGTCCCGAAATGAATTCAGGAAAAGCAGGCGTCATTGCCATGACAACGGGCTGATAAGGCTGCCATTCCTGCCCCTGAATGGTTTCCGTTCCTTTGAAACGCCCTCCCCACGCGCGAACCGGTTGGCTGGCAAAGAGAAAGTGAATTGCGCTGATGGGCCGGACCGAATCAAACGCCCGCTTTGCGTCCCAAGCCGCAATACTTGCGTCAAAGATCGCATTGGTAAGCGCGAAGAACATCTTTACGTCATCGTCAAGACTGTGCCTGTCTCGAGCTGAGACAAATTGACCAAACAAACACCAATGCCCGGCAGGGGTTTCGGAGCTAGGCCCATCGGCCCAGTATTCCGCAATCACCTTATTTTCGTCAGTCAGATCGGCACTTAACTGGAGTATTTCCCTGGCCTGAACAACGTATCGATTCTTGTCTGCTACATAAGACGCGGGCTCAATCTTTGGACGGAACTGGGAACCGGAAGTCAGGGCAAAGGGAGTTATGAGGCCCCATTGAGGAGTCAAAAATCTCTGCGTCAGGAATCTGCCGTAGAGGCCACCGTCCGGCACCGGAGTCTGCAATGGTTGCCAGTGGTCCACATTGTCAAGACGCTCAACGCTGTTTATCGGTTTATATCCGGTGTAATCGCTGTAGGGCCCTGGATGAAGGTCACCCAATTGGTTCGAGCCATCGTGATGACGAAAATCGAGTACAGACTTGGCGGCAAGATTACCAATGCCGCTAGGCGTCGTGGGATCAAGGTTCACGTCCCCGGCATCCAACCGGAAGTCGGTCATTAGCGCGTCGTATCTAGCTCTCTCTTCAGGAAAAAGATCAACAAGGCAACGATAAGCCGCAAAATTTATGGCCGTCCGCTTATTTTCTTCAGTCCTTTCTTTTTCGGGCCGCCTAAGTTTTCCGCCAGCGATTGTGGCATCGGCCTGCCGATCATATGCGCTCCATGCATCGTAGATGCACGTATGGACAATCGCGAGCATACGCGCATTGACCGTCGGCCCCGGTCGACGATATCGGATGGTTTGTATTGCGACATTGTTCCACTGAATGACAACATTCTCTTGAGCGGTGGCAATGTGCGCCCAACCAACCAACCAAAATAGCGCGATTGCGAAGGCCGTAGACGACCATGGTCTTACCTTCGTTGCCAAGGAACTCCTACAAAGAGCTAGGCAAAACAATTGTCGTGGCCGCACGTCAACAAAGCTCTTGAAGGCAAGATTAAGTGATGTTTCAGTCCACCTGAGCATTTCTACAACTCCGAAAGCATTTTGCAAGATAAGGGGATCAATCTCATCTTTATAAATCGCAAATATGCAATAGCTAGCTTGCTCCTCCGCCCCCACCGCTAGTCCTGAAGGAACTCGAGAACGTGGCAGTCACATTACCGGCCAGGTCTTGCACATTGGATACCGACACGTTGATTGCTGCACCGCTTGGCAGTAACAACCTGGGAGTAAACGTTACAGTAGAGCCACTTACAGCAAAGCTTCCGGCTATTGGATTTCCATTCACTGTAACCGCCACGGTGCTGCTATTCACAGATCCAGGACCAATGGATTTGCTGAAGGTAAGCACTATGGCAGCACCTGCAGAAATTCCGGTAGCGCCATTCACCGGGCTGACAGACACGACGGTAGGCGCTGTAGTATCCGGCACGCTAGAACCACCAGTGGTAAAGCTGCTATTGAACGCGGGAATCGCATTTCCGGATAAATCGTTAAACCCACTCGCGCTAACGCTATATGTGGCATTCACCGCGAGGGGAATAGTGGGCGTAAACGTCAAGCCCGTGCGATCGGTGCTCAGCACAATCGAACCGGTAATTGGGGTTCCACCGGTCGACACAACGATGGCGTTGCTACCAACGCTACTACCGTTCACCGATTCACTCAGGAGCAACGAAACGAGGTCATTTACGGCTACTCCCGTAGCCAGATTCGCCGGTCCAACAGCCACCACGTTGAATGCGGGTGCACTACTCGCGGTGGTGAATCTGGACGTAAACGGCGCCAGCGATTGCCCGGTCAAGCCTATGATCGCACTGGTGGTTTGGACACTATAGGTAGTAGAGAACGCAAGATTGGACGTTGGCGTCAGAATCGCAATCGTACCGTCAGGCGAAAATGTAATGGCGCTGTTCACCGAGGTTCCTGTTTGTGTCAGCAACTGGAACGAGGCGCTTGTCACGGTCAATCGGTTGACGGGCTTATTGAATTGTAGCTGGATTGCCGTATTCACCGGGGCGCCCTGAGCATTGTTGAAGGGAGTTACTGAGACAACCAGCGGCGGCCCCGTAAGATCGGCTCCGTTCGCGGTAGAGAACGAGGAGCTAAATGACGGAGATAGTGTATTACCTGCCTCGTCTTGCGCACCAGCCACCGTGACCGTATAGGACGTACCGGCGGTCAGAGGCTGTAACGGAAACAACAGCAACGTCTGATTGCCATTGATGAGTTGTGTAGAAACCTGCGTGGCTCCGCCGGTGCTCGTCAACGTAACTTGGCCCAGCGTGAGAGGATTCACCGGGACGCTGAACTGAGCCATGACTTGCGCATTGATCGGAACCTGAGTCTGGCCGTTGGCCGGGCTAACTCCAGTGACTGCAAGAGCTCCGTTCGTGGAAGACACTGCTGTAGTAAAGGAGAAGCTGCAGAGTTGCAAGGAAGGACAGCTAAGCTGATTCCCGGCGAAATCTGCAATTCCTGAGCTTGCAAGCACCTGATATGTGTGGAATGTTGCCAACGGAGCACCAGGAATGAAGCTGACCGTCTTGCCATCGGCGCTTACATTCGTGGTTCCAGAAATTGGCAGCGACGTTGAAGTATCGTTCACAACCATGCTTAAACTTGTCAGCGATCCCGCATCAACCGGTACGTTTGTCTGAATAGCAATTACAGCGTTGACGGAAACTCCTAATTCTCCACTGGAAGGATTGGCGGCGACTACGACCGGCGCGACAGCGGCGGGCACTGCTCCGGTAGTGAAACGAGTCGTCTGGGCAACCACAGGATTCCCGGCCAGGTCATTCACGCCGGAAACGGTAATCGCCATCTGGGTATTGTCCGGAAACGGCTCCTGAGGCGTTATCAACACATCCTGATTGTTATTGCTAAAGCTGATGCTGGTAGCCGTAACCGTTTGCCCTCCGCCACTTATTTGGATGTTGCTCGCATTCGCAGTCAGCACATCGATCTGTTTACTGAATCGGACTCGAATATTTGCATTGACGGGAACTCCAAGCGAGCCATCAGGCGGCGAAACGAGCGCTATGGTCGGTGCTGTGGTGTCCGTAGTGGAGGCGGTGCTAAACCCAAGGGAATTGAAGGCTGCCGCCTGGCTCAATCCATTCAAGCCAAGGATCCCGACGGTGGTGCTTACGTGATAGTGAGAGCCCGCGTCAAGCGGGATCGTGGGCACAAGCCGGGCTATCGTGCCGGTTGGATCGAGGAATACGGTCCCTTCGATCGCCTTATTGGCCGTGTCGTTTTGCAGTAAAACCGTATTCGTACCCACTGTGCCTGGATCCAGCGGTTCGTTGTACTGGACATCAATCACGGCATTCCGGGCAACGCTTGCCGCGGGTAGACCGTCCGGAGGACTGATTGCCACAACCGTTGGAGCTGTCGATGTGGTATCGAGCGCCGTCCTAAACGAACCTTGATAGGCGACGACCGGCGTACCGTCGGTGTCAATGGCTGTGCTATCCAAGAAGACCTGGACCAGCGCATTGTTGAGCCAGGGAGCCGTGGGAACAAACTCAATCGTCTGACCATTGTCACGCGATGTAGTAGTTCCCTGGCCGATCACGCCATTTTGGGAGACATGCAGCGAGTTGGCAATCGTCGCCTGGCTTAGAGGCTCATTGACAAATAGGACGATGCTGCTGCCGAGAGGCACGCCTGAAGCCCCGGACGCAGGCCGTTGGCTCGCCACTCGTGCCGAGATCACATCGAAATTCGGAGCGGTTGTAAACTGGCTGCGGAAATCCGATAAGGCATTCCCATAGAAGTCGCGTACCCCGCTAGTTACGATGACCGTTACCGTTGACGAGGCGGGTAAAGTTGAAGTCGGAGTCAGAGTGACTGTCCGATTGTCGGCTGAAACGGCAATCGTGCTGCCCAAAACCGCTCCATTCGCATATAAGGCGAAGGTATTCCCGCCGATTGTCCCAGGATTCAGCGACTTGGAGAAGGTCACGACAGCGGTTGCATTCAAGCCGATATTCGTAGCGCCATTGACCGGAGAGACCGAGAGCACCGAGGGCACCGCGGTGTCCGTTCCCCCAGTAGTGGTGAATGAGCTCGAAAAAGTGTTAGAAGACGGAGGCGGCGTATTCACCGTCGCTTCTGACTCCAATTGCGTCACAACGACCTGCATGCTAGCGGCGGCGGGGAGCGGAGAGAGCGGTGTGAAGGTTACCACCGGTCCCGCCACAGCATAACTTCCAGCCACGCTTCCGGAGCCTCCGGCCACGTTGACTTGAACCGTGCTCGCGCTCACGCTGGTCGCGGCAACGTTTTCATTGAACGTAAGCACGACATTGCTATTGACGGCTACTCCGGTTGCGCCGTTGGTCGGGCTCACGGAAACCACCTGCGGATTGCCGGAATCCGAAGCTGTGGAAGATCTCGTCGTAAAACTGCTGGTGAACGGAGTTACCACGGTTCCGGTCGCATCCGCAAAGCCGGAAACCGCGACACTATAGGCGGTATTCGCCGACAGGGGACTATTTGGAGTAAAGACCAACCCCATCCGGTCGCTCATCAACTGGACTGTGCCGGCAACGTTGACGCTGCCTGTGGAGACCGCGATAGCTCCGCTACCGACACTCAGCGGTTCAATCGGAGAATTGAACCTTGCAACCACCAGCACATTCACTGGAACGCTGGTATCGCCATTTTGAGGGCTAATCCGCTGTACGGCGAGACCCGCGCCCGAGGAGGAGACACCTGTTATGAATGCACTGGCAAAAGATGCCAGACCATGCCCTTCCAGGTCGCTCACGCCGGGCGTCGCCTCAACCACATAGCTCGTCCCCAAAACCAAGGGCGATGCCGGAATGAAGGTAGCGCTTAATCCGTTTGAAGAAACAGTTACCGTACCGGCAATTGGATTACCCCCTGCAGTAACGGAGCCACTTCCGCCAATCGTTCCCGGTATGAGTTGCAGCGTTGCGGAAGTCACCGTTAACGGATCAATTGCCTTACTGAACTGCAGTTCAACGACCGTATTCCCCGGCACATTCCCCGCGCCATTGGAAGGGCTGACCGTGGCGACCGCAGGCGTGCTGTTATCGGTGGCGTTGCCGGTCTGGAACGTGAAGCTGCCAGGATTGTCGATCAGCCGATCCGCAAGATCGGTAAGGGAGGGAC
>DATGIO010000036.1:0-7036 GCA_035295685.1 Candidatus Angelobacter sp. | reverse complement strand
TCGAACGACCTGGCAGCGGGCATGGATCAAGATGTGAGCAACGAAGCCAGGAGATAATCGCTATCTATCCGAGAAGCTACCGGCCAAGCGGCCCACTTCAAGGCGTGATGCTGGCCACGCGACGCGCAAGGTCTGGTGCCTTGAGCCGCCGGCTGGTTTCGTCGAAATTCGGTCCTGGCCCTTTCCAGCGAAGGTCCTCGACCGACTCAAACACCGGCACATCGAGCCGCAACGTTGCCAGCGTACGGAACAGCAATGCGTCGTCCCAGGCGCTGAATAATGATTCAGATAAAGTTCGCGCCTTTTTGATCGAAGGATGCCATGCGTGCCAGTCCTTGGGAATGTCTTCAAGGTGCGGATACTGTGATAAGACGAGGGTCGCGCCTTTCAAGCCCCATCCCGCCACGCCGGGATAGCCATCCGCACTGTCACCGACCACTGCAAGGTAGTCGGGAATCGACTGCGGCCTGACACCAAATTTTTCTACTACGCCTGCTTCGTCGCGAAGGATATCGCGACGGCGGTCGAGTTGGACGACTCTGTTGCCGGCGACACACTGGCCCAGATCTTTGTCCGGCGTGCAGATTAAGACTTGTCCGACGCGCTCATCGTTGGCGGCCTTGGCAGCGGCCGAGGCAAGCGCATCATCGGCTTCAAAGTAAACTTCCGGCCACACCTTCACGCCCATGGATTCGAGCGCTTCTTCAAGGATAGGAAACTGCGAGAGTAACTCCGCCGGGACGCCTTCACTGGTTTTGTAGCCGGGATAAAGGTCGTTGCGAAATGATTCCACAA
Source organism: Candidatus Angelobacter sp. (assembly GCA_035295685.1). GTDB lineage: Bacteria > Acidobacteriota > Terriglobia > Terriglobales > Acidobacteriaceae > Angelobacter. The sequence continues at coordinate 6,241 of DATGIO010000036.1, read as the reverse complement.
CATGGTCCGTGGCAACGCCCAGATGGGTTGCGCCTTTTTCGATCATCGACACAACGGAGGCGAGCACGCCACGCACTGCGCCAATCTCCTGGCCGCCTGCGTCTTTCGACGAGGGCACAGCAAAAAAGTGGCGGAAAAGTTCGTAGGTACCGTCAATCAGGTAAACATCCATGAAGAAGCGATGTTACACGATCCTGCCAAAGCGTTGGGTCGGCGTAATATTGGAGACAAAGTAACCAAGTGGCCGGTAGCAATGGCTTACGTTCGTTACTTCGCGTTCGGTTGCTAACATGCTATGGTCTTGCCCATGGTGCGCGATGCTGGCATATACGTTGAGATTCTGATTTTGGGTGGCGTCGATGAGATCTGGCAACGGACTCAAGTCCCCGAGTTACACGAACTTTGGGATTTGCGGTTCACCAGAATCCAATATTTGCCAAAGCAGTCGGAGAGTGATCCTCAGCGATTCCTATACTCAACTCGCATTGGCTTTGGCTTGAGTATCGATGGCGAAGGCGAGAGCACAGGCACAAAAGAAGACGCAACGGGAGTTCGTAGTTCGGCACTGAAGTTCTGGTCTTCCGATGCAAAGTCATTGATCGAAGAGGGTTCAGGTTATTGGAGATATGTGCCAATCCAAAACGGAACCCGGTTCCTGACGTGGTATGACTACCAAACCCGTTTCGGAGCAGCAGGCCGTGTGGTTGATCGAATATTTTTTCGGCCGTTGATAGGCTGGGCGACTGCCTGGAGCTTTGATCGACTGCGACTTTGGATTGAACGCGGCATTCTGCCTCAAGTCAGCTTCCGGTTCGCCCTGATTCACGCCCTCGCCCGGTTGGGCATTGCATTCATCTGGCTATGGCAGGGACTCGTACCGAAACTACTGTTTCCCAGCCGTGACGAAGTGGCGATGCTGCAGGCGGTGGGTTTGTCTATCGATTCCTTATTTTTCATTGGCGTTTTTGAACTGATCGTCTCTGTTGCCGCCCTTGCGCTATGGCGCTGGCGCGGATTTTTTCTTTTGAACGTGCTCGCCATGGTGGGTGCGCTTGCCACTGTTGCCTTAAGCAGCCCCTCTTACCTTGTGGCCGCATTCAATCCCGTCACGTTGAACATAGCAATAATAGTGCTTTCATTCATAGGCTACTTTGCGGCAGTGGACCTCCCATCCGCGTCCCGCTGCCTGCGCAAGCCGAGTGGAGAATCCAAGTGAAATCTATCTATGAACATGTTCTGGGCCAGGACTTCGCTCGCCTGCATCCTGAAATCCAGCGCCGGTTCGGATTTTCCAGCAAAGACAATACTGCGGCAATCGGGACCGGTGTAATGGAGGAAATATGGCATGGAGCGGCCTATACCCTTCCATTTTTGTACCTGGGTTCGTGGCGGCGCATCATGTTTCCGGAGAGCGGAAAGAATATTCCGTTTGAGATTGCTAACTACGCCTATGTTGACTCGCTGGGCAGGGAAACCGTTACGTGGCTTCGCACGTTTCACACGAAGCGCCCTCGCCGCTTTGATGCCTACATGATTCATAGCGAAAAGCGGCATTGCATTGTCGATTACCTAGGAACACATCAACACCTCGCGGTCGACATCGATATCAAGGTTGATCCAAATGGCGGGCTGCGGCTCCGGTCGGGCGCGCAACGCTTTTACGAAGGATTTCTCGGTTTTACCTTTCCTATGATCTTTTCCGGCGTCGCCGACGTTTGCGAATGGTATGACGAGACGCAACGCTGTTTTCGCATCGAAGTTGTGGTGAGCAATCCGTCCTGGGGAAAGCTCTTCGGATACAAAGGGAACTTCCAGGTAAAGTGGCTGCCTGTCTCACCTGACGAAATTCCCCAAAGCATTCTGCCCAGACGGACCGAACGCCGCGAATAGAATCACTACTCCGTTCTTAGCGCTTTCATCGGCGAAATGGATGCCGCACGGCGAGCCGGGATAACAGCCGCAAAAAATGCCGAGATCGCCAGAGCACAAGCGGCAATGCCAAGGGCTATGGGATCCCAGCTGGAAACGCCGTAAAGCTGGGCAGAGATGAGACGCCCCGCGCCAATAGCCAGCGGCACGCCGAGAATCAATCCGGCCAATGCTCGCTTTGACGCTCCGGTCAGCACCATTTGAACGACGTTGACCCGATCTGCACCAAGGGCCATGCGAATGCCGATTTCCTGTGTCCGCTGTACGACCGTGTATGCAGTGACGCCGTACAGTCCAACAGCCGCGAGCAAAAGAGCGACAATGCCGAAAAGTCCTGCAAGACTGGCCACGGCGCGCTCCTGATTAAAAGTGAGATCCACCTGCTGCTGCATCGAACGGACGCTGATGATTGTGAGATTGGGATCAACCTCGGCAAATGTGCGGGTGAGCAGCGGCTCGGCAGGGAACGAAGCATGACCGCATGGATCAAGGTGAAAATGGCCGTTGTGCTGATACTGTTCGATCCTTTTATGGCCAGGGCAGTTTGGTCTGCATAGGACAATAGAAGTCTTGAAATTGTCTCGCTTTGTTTACGGATAAATGTTGCGAAGGATCCTTAGGCGCCTTCCGGCAGTGACACTAGCGACCTTCGGAATCGCCTGTTCCCGGATCCTCCCCGGTCCTGCTGGGATCTTCCTCTGGCTTTTTGCCCGTATTTGCAGGTGTTTGCTCTCCTACCGTCTTCCATTCTACGCTGTCTTCTTCAGCGTCACCATCTTCAGAGTCACTACTTTCTTCTTCAGCGTCACTATTTTCATCCGGAATATGCCATTCGCCGGCGCTAAAGATGATCTCAACATTCGCATCATCATCCGATGACTCGGGTATGCTATTCGGATCAAACTCCGCTGTCGGCTCATCCACATCACCAGTCAGAGGATCTGGACGAAGGAGCAGACCTGCAATATTGCCCGCCCAAACTCGATTGTCAAATTGCTTTGGATACTTTTGATCCCAATTCTTGCCCAGTATCTCCGTTGCGTCTACGTGCAGAGCTCGCGCGGCACTGGCGATTTCTCTCTCATGGATGTACAAGGTTGGCGATCCATCAGAGTATAGATAGATTTGGGCCTGGTATGTTTTCCCGAAGATGGAGCTTTGGAGGTCCACCTTGTACATCTTTCCTTCAAGAAAACCCCAACCGTTGAGCTTCGTTGTTGTTCCGTCACTCCCATTGACCTTGATCAGTGTTTGGTCCAGAACGGCTCCGACGTCACCTGTGATTTCCGAAGGCTTCACTTGAACATTTTTCAGCCACTCTTGAAAAATACTACTCCAGGTTTTCATGCTCCATGTTCCTTCCCGTTTATATTGTTGGCCATGAGCGGCCGGCGCGGCATTTATCGCCGACGCCGTTACAGCTCATTGATTGCTTGTTGCATTTCGCTGACCGAATTTACGATACGAAAAGAGATTGTCGCTCCGATACCAGGGTCGCTCGGCGGCATGCCCTCGGGGGCGGGACTGGAACACGTCACATCCTGCGGGCCAAATCCAGAATCATGCGTCCAGTTCCACAATTGCTTTTGAGTGTCAGGCAACTTTGAAAGCTCCACCATGGACCATGCGAACACAGGCGTGCCCTCAGGAACGATTATGGATTTGCCATCTTTGTCTTTTAGCGCACACGTAAAATAATTCCCACTGGTCTTCCCATTGACTGTTACAAGGACCCGATCAATGTCACTGGCGCCTCCCGAATACGGCACCACCCAGAGGCCTTTGTTGCTGAGAAGGGGCCGGCCCTGCGCAAGCATGGAAGATGGCGCACAGTTCTTCCTGCTCCCCGACATTTTGCATGTCAGCAGCTTTATATCCAGCGACGAGATATAGGTATTCACGTTTGCATCCAGGGTCCCGCGATCTGACGAAGGCGTTGCCCGGACGAGGATGAATCTGTTCGCGGATTCATCCAGATTCTGAGCGACGCTGAAAGCCCTGGCTGCAATTGCTGCCGCAAGCTCATCACGCACTCGCGTGTAGATATCTTTGTCTACGGGCAGGTAATAAAAGGGCGGCCCAAGCAATTCTGAGATCGGGCGAAGATCCAATTGCACCGGAATGACCGATGTACCCTGGACGTGCCCTCCGTCACAGCCGGAACCGCCGTAGCACACGAGCGTTTCCGCGGTGGCTCCGACAATATCTTTTATCTTCTTGTTCTGATCTTCGGCAACGCCAACATCGACACCAACCGAGGCGCCCATTCCCATCGCCGAATACCCCACCTTAAGACCCGCGTCCACGTTAAAGCCGGATTCATTGACGGTTGCGACCTGCTCTTCCGTCATCTTGATCGTTCGATGACTGCGCACACCGAAGGTCGTGGCATAAGTGTAATGAGTGCCCCACTGTTTCATGAAGGCCTGATAGTCCCCGTCGACTGCGAGGCTCGAAATGCTGTCTTTGAAAGCTTTCGACAGCCGTACATTACTTCGATTCAAGACCAGCGCGTAATCCGTCCACATATAGTCGTAGCTGGATTCTGAGGTCTTTTGTGCGCGAGACTCATCGAGCTTTTGCTTGATCCCCACCTTGACGTGCGACTCCGCATTCACCCCGAAGAGAGACACCGAAGCGTTGACTCCAACAGATGTATTGAGCGAGTTCGATATCTCGCGTGCAGTATCCAGGGTGTGCGAGGCGTTCTCGCCGTGACCCTCATTGGCGGAAACGAAATTCCAGCCGTAAGGAATGGCCACATCTTTATCGATCTGTACTTTTCTATACCTTTTCGAATTGCCGTCCAGATCTTCAAAGATGGGTTCAATGCAATGGGCGTCCTGCAGGTTTTTAAAATCGATGGTCGCAAAGTCGTAACATTTGCGCACAAACAAGAAATTCTGGGAAAGAGGGGTGAACATATTGCCGTAGGTTTGCTGGTCTTTGGGCGGTTGGGTTTGGTCTTCCTGCAGGTTGAACCACCGGTCGCCCAAGGATACGAGTCCGCCAAAAGAATCGGAAAGGCGGGGGGCGATTTGCGTCAGTACAAAACACGGTTTATGCTGCCGGGCGTAGAAGGTGCAATTCTTATGAGAGATCGACAGCTTGCCAAGTGGGCCTTGAGGGGCAGGAGGCTTTGTGGTGTCTCGAACGATGGTCCCGACGAGGCTGTACTCTCCTACCGCTCCGGCCACAGGCACCAGCTTGCCCCGCAAGCCGGCATCGGAGTAAATGTTCATCGCTCCGCTGGCATCGGCCATATCGATTGAAAGATAAGGGTAGTATCGATACGAGGGATTAAAGAAGACAGTAACGTCTGTGGCGCCGGCGCCTGGAGTTGCGCTCGCCGTGGCTGCCTGCTTTGGCACAAGAACACGCGTCGCGTCACCCTCCAAGACCCAAACGGCATTCAAGTTCGGTTTATTATCGGCAGGGCCGGAAGATTGCGCGCTTAGACAATAAGGAGCCATGATTCCCAGAAACGCCAGGGAAGCAAGTACCGCTGCGTGTTTGATCATTGTGATGTGCCTTTATAGCCGAAGTGAAGTGAGTTTAGGAGTTGTGTTTGCGCCAGGGGCCGGACTTCTCCTCGGCAGAGCTTAACTTTGGTTAAGGAGGTTGCAGGGATTATAGCCCTGAAGAGCAAATGCGCCTAAGAAAACCCTCTTCTTCTCCGTAAAGCCTCTCCAAACCAATCTCCACGGAACTCATTTACCATAGGATCTGACATTTCGGCTCCTATCTATGGTGACGCTCCAGGACATACAACAAGCCCGTTCATTGCTCCGCAACATTGCGGTGCGCACGCCGCTGGTGCTGTGCAAGCTGCCGAGCGATCCGCAAATGCAAAAGAACGATCCGCAGATTTTTATCAAGCCGGAAAACCTTCAGCCCGTGGGATCGTTTAAGCTGCGTGGCGCGTACAACAAGATATCGTCGCTCTCGATGGAAGAGCGCAAACGCGGCGTGGTGGCGCATTCCAGCGGAAATCATGCGCAGGGCGTGGCATTTGCAGCGAGAGCACTGGGAGTGAACGCGACGATTGTGATGCCTTCATCGGCTCCCAAGGTAAAGCTGGACGCAACGCGCGCGATGGGAGCGGACGTTGTTCTGGTGGGGCCGGCAAGCGAAGACCGCATCAAGAAGGCCGAAGAGTTGGAACAACAGCGTGGGCTGGTTCCGGTGCCACCTTATAACGATGAAAAGATCATCGCCGGACAAGGGACGATTGGGCTGGAGATTTTTGAAGACATGAGCGATGTTGAGCTGGTGCTGGTGCCGATTGGCGGCGGAGGTTTGATCAGCGGCG
>DATGIO010000035.1:0-7730 GCA_035295685.1 Candidatus Angelobacter sp. | reverse complement strand
GCCTCCTATCCCCGTCAAAGGAGGTGAGGTCGTAAAGCCTGCTGAGATGACCCCTGGCATTGCACGGACTCTGTCCAGCAGGGAGCGGCAAAACAGATTGGCTCGCGGTCCATCCGGATAGGAGAAGTGTGGTAACTCGATAGCTGCCGTCAATATTTTTTGCACGTGAAATCCCGGATCGACGTGGGTAAGACGTTGAAAACTTCGCAGCAATAGTCCTGCTCCGACTACCAAGACCATCGATGCAGCAACTTCAGCGATTACCAGGAGGCGCTGCCACAGGCTCTTAGCGCTATTTGCTGACATGGCCTTGCCTTCGGATTGCAGGGCCTTATTTAGCTGCGGTCTTGTGGAATGAATTGCCGGTAGTAGACCGAAGAGGAGTGCCGACAGAATGGAGATCGCAACCGTAAAAGTTAGAACCGGAAGATTCAGCGTTGCTTGGCCGAGACGCGGCACATCCCGCGCTGCTAATGTCGCGATCGTCTTCAAGGCGGCGGCTGCCAGTCCAATACCCAGCGCTCCTCCGAGTAACGAGATCATCATGCTCTCCGTGAGGAGTTGCCGAACGATCCGTCCAGGCTCTGCGCCCAAGGCGACGCGCAAGGCAATCTCCTTGCGGCGCGCCATGGCACGGGTCAGCATGAGGCTAGAGGTATTGGCACAAACAATGAGAAGAACGACTGCAACGGCGCTCGATAGAGCCCATAGCGCGGGTTTTACATCGGATACAACATCGTCACGAATGCTGGTCACGTGCAGTCTCAAATCGTCCTCACGTGTGTTTGGCTGCTCCGCCTGCCCGTGAAACAGCACATCAAGCTCCCCTTTGGCTTGCTGCAAAGAAGATCCATGCTTCAATCTGGCTACGGCAGTGAACTGATAGCCGTCGGCGGAAGGATTGACCGCCAAAGGTTCCCATATCTGAGTCGCTTCATCCCCCGTAAGATCTTCGGGTAGGCGAAAATCGGCGGGCAGGACGCCGACTACGGTGGCCGCTCGTTGGTCGATTCGTACGCTCTTGCCAAAGATCGCCGGGTCGCCATGAAACCATCGCTGCCAGAGAGCATAACTAAGAATCGCTACTGGAGCGCCTTGGCCTTCATCCTCCCGCCGAAAGCCGCGGCCCAGTATAGGCGTTACTCCAAAGGATTCCAGGACGCCGGCCGTGGCGTATGCAGTGCGGACCCGCTCGGCCTGTTCGTTGGGCGAAATCAAGGAACTGGAGACCTGATACACGCCGGCGCTGTCGAAAAAGCGTGTTCGTTCTCGCAGCGCGGCCACATGGCCGGCGTTGATACCCAGTTTGTTGAATCCGCCCGCAGTCCACGTGTGCCAGATGCTCGCAACCCGGTCCGGCTCCGGGTACGGCATAGGTTTGAGCAGGACACCGTAGAGCAGGCTGAAGATCGCCGTGTTGCTTCCTATGCCGATAGCAAGCATCAATATGGCGGCCCCTGCGAATCCTTTGTTGCGACGTAAAAGTCTAGTGCCGAAATGTATGTCGAGCATAAGACGATCGAGCCAGGCTCCAGCCCATGCGTTCCTCACTTTTTCTTTGAGCTGCTGTTCCCCTTCTATTTCAAGTAGGGCAGCTCGCCTTGCATGGGCCGGGCTCATTCCCGCCTGCACGTTCTCATGGATGAGTTGCTCTACAAAGGCGCAGATTTCTCGATCCAAATCCTGCTCGGCCGCCTTTTTCCGGAAGAGGCCCGCGATTGCCTTAAACATTCGCCGTAGCTGTCGCATCGGTCGCCGATTCCTTTCGTAGCGCTGTGGGTTTAACTTTCTTGGAGTGCCAGAGAAATAGCGGCAGAAATGCGGTTCCATTTACTGGTTTCCGCCTCCAGTTGACGGCGGCCCGCTTTAGTCAGCCGGTAAAATTTTGCCTTCCGGTTGTTTTCCGATTCTCCCCATGTCGACGAGATCCATCCCTCTTCTTCCATGCGGTGCAAAGCGGGAAAGAGCGAACCGGGTTTGACCTGAAATGCTCCTTGGGTGACTTGCTCGATGCGGCGGGAAACTCCCAACCCGTGCAGTTCAGCTGAGGCGAGAGACTTGAGAATCAGCATGTCCAAAGTCCCTTGTAAGAGTTCCATGCGATCCGGAGCCATGCGAGAGATCTCCTATAGTGCGACTATATGTGTATCAATATACCTATCGAATGTCAATAGGAGTAGCAAATGGAAGTAGATGGCTATCTCCGTATTGCGCAAACACATCGGATGAGGCTCAAACACGCTTCAAATACTCCGGCTTGTCGCATTTTCAGTCTTGAGCTGTTTACAATGAATCCGCATTAGGAGATAGCGGTTTTCTTGAAGAGCATTTCTTTACATTGGTTCATTGTGTTGTTTGTCTTGCTGTGTGCGGTTTTCGTCCCGGCTTCTTTAGGGCAGCAGGCTCCAGTGCAATCGGCGCGTCCCCTGTCCGCCGATGAAATGATTCGAATATTGCAGGAGAATCCCGACGTGTTGGAGGAGTCCAGAGCGCTGATAGGCGATTCTCTGCGCCAGCGCGGTTTTGCTCTGGCCGACTCTGACATCTCCGACGATCGCCTCTTCACGGAAATCCGGTCCGACCAGCGAATTCGTGTTCTCTTGAACGATGAGCTCAAGAATAAAGGATTCACCCCGCTCACCTCTGCGCCCAATGGAGCCAGGGAGCAGGGGGGCTTGCTCCCGCGAACCACGCCCTCGCCGGCAATAGATCCCTCTGGGGGAGTTGCTTCCGGAGTTGGAGGCCGAGGAATCGGGGAAAGCGGGGAAAGAGATGCAAACCGGGAAAGAACCAATGCATCACGTTCGGGTTTTCCTTATGCCAACCTGCCTGCCTTGCAGGACCTTTACTCTCAAGTTTCACCCGATCAGGAAAAAGTGGAGCGATTCGGCGCGGCCCTGTTTCGAAACGCCATATCGCTTTCCGAAAAAGACAAAGTGGGCTTTGATGTTCCTGCCGGTTCAGACTACGTTCTCGGCCCAGGCGATGAGTTAGTCGTTGAATATTGGGGAAGCACTTCGCAGAGACTTCAAGTATCGATTGACCGCTCTGGCAGAGTCAGTCTTCCCGAAGCTGGAACCGTTCTGGTGTCCGGCCAGACATTAGCCGAAGCACAGCGATTGATTGAAAGGGCCTTGGCTCGCCAGTTCAAGAATGTCTCCGTGAATCTCTCTTTGGGACATATACGCACGGTGCGCGTTTACATTGTCGGCGATGTAAAGAATCCCGGCGCGTACGATATCAGCTCTCTTTCCACGGCTCTGAGCGCTCTTCTCGCGGCCGGTGGTCCTGCTGATAGCGGATCGATGCGCCTCGTCCGGCACTATCGTGGCAAGGCATTGCTTGAAGAAATCGATCTTTACGAGCTGATGCTCAAAGGGGTGAGTTCCGGCCAGCAGCGCATTGAATCGGGCGACAGCATCCTTGTTCCTCCCGTTGGTTCTCAGGTAACAGTGGCCGGAACCGTACGCAGGCCTGCGATCTATGAGTTGCACTCCGAGCGAACTCTGGACGAGGTGCTCGATCTCGCCGGTGGGGTGCCTGTATCGGGACAACTTGAAACCATGAAAGTCGAGCGCGTCGAGGCGCACGAGCGCAAAGTCATGCTGAGTGTCGACCTGCCGCAAGGTGGAAATCCAAGCGTTGCCGAGGATGGCTTTAAGAAGTTTCTCATCCAGGATGGCGACCGGGTCGTTGTCTCATCGATTCTTCCCTACAGTGAGCAAACCGTCTACCTTCAGGGACATGTATTTCGTCCTGGCAAGTATCCCTTCCGGAATGGCCTCACCCTGACCGACCTCATTGCCTCGTTTCAAGATGTGCTCCCTGAGCCCGCGGATCGCGCAGAGATTGTGCGCTTGCTGCCGCCGGACTACCGCCCTTCCGTGATCGGCTTCAGCCTGCGTGCTGTTCTCGAGAATCGCCAGCCGCCGCTTTCGCTCCAACCGTTCGATACCGTACGCATCTATGGGCGCTATGAGTCCGACGCTCCTAAAGTGGCAATCTATGGTGAAGTTTTGCGGCCGGGAGAGTATCCACTTTCGGAGCGCATGAGCGCCGCTGACTTGCTGCGGATGGCCGGAGGGTTCAAGCGCGATGCATTTACAGAAGCCGCTGACCTGGCCAGCTACGCAGTCATTCACGGCGATCATGTGGAATCCGAGCATCGCGAAATTCCGATAGAGCGAGCTTTGGCAGGGGAGCCCGATACCGATGTCCTCCTCAAGCCGGGCGATGTATTGAACATACGGCAACTTGGCGGATGGAAAGATATTGGAGGAGAGATCGTTCTTAACGGTGAGGTTCTGCATCCTGGGCGATACGGAATCCAGCCGGGCGAGCGGCTAAGTTCAATCGTGAAGCGGGCCGGAGGCTTTTTGCCGGATGCCTATCCCTCCGGAGCAATCCTCGAACGAGAGCAGGTAAAGCAACTTTCGGCCAAAAGCCGCGACGATCTCATTAGCAAATTACAAGCTCAGGCAGTGGAAGGATCGGGGGCCGGCCAGGCGGAGAATGCGGCTGTAGCTCGCCAGCGGCAGCAGTTGATCGATCGGTTGAAACAGATTCAGCCGAGCGGCAGGTTGGTGATACGGGTCTCGCCCCAAGTTGAAAAATGGGAGAATGGCACGGCCGATATTGAAGTGCGCTCCGGCGATGTTCTGACGGTACCGAAGAGGCCGAACTTCGTATTGGTTGCCGGGCAGGTTTACTCTCCTACAGCCATTACTTATGCGCCAGGTAAAAATGCTGGATGGTATCTAAGACAGGCGGGGGGGGCGACAGATTTTGGAAACCAAAAAGATATCTTTGTTGTGCGCTCGAATGGATCGGTGATCGGCAGGAGTTCCAGTCAATGGTGGACTGGAAATGTACTCACCACCGTGCTGCAACCCGGTGACACACTCTATGTGCCGGAGAGATTTGTCGGCAGCGATAAGTTGAAGCTGTTCTCTGAAAGTGCGCAGGTGCTTTCGGGATTGGCAGTGGCGGCTCGGGTGGCGATTAGCTTTTAACTGCAAGACCTCGCTGTAAAAAGTTTGTAAGTGGCAAGTCATTTGCCTTGCCGCCTGATTTAATCAAGATTTGTCGAGACTTGATGCAATCCATACTTGTGAAAGCTAGGTCCTATGAAAGGCTTGCTTTCGCGCTTTATCAACGAGTCATGAGTAATGAGTAATGAGAAGTGAAGGATTGGATGCGGTTCTCCCCCCAGCGGAAGTCGATTGCGCTGCTTTTCGTATTCTTGAGCTCGGCTGTGCTTCATGCGCAAATTGCCGATACCGCATCTCCCCAAGCCGATGTTGTCAACACGCACCAAGCCAGCCTGGTTCCTCGCATCTTTGTTAAGAATTTAGTGCAAGATCAAAAGGATATCTGGACCAGCCCTCGTCGTTTTCATCTCGCCGATCTCAACTGGCTTTTGCCTGCAGCCGGCCTTACCGCCGGAATGATTGCCGCCGACCGCGAGTTAATGTCACGCATCTCGACTACGGGTTTTTTAGCCAGGCATTCCAATACCGCCTCGAATGCGGGAGTAGCTGCGCTGACTGCGGGCGCCGGGAGTCTCTATTTTTTGGGAAAGATGCGAGGCGACGATCATCAGCAGGAAACCGGCATCGTCACCGGAGAAGCAGCTCTCAATGCCCTGATATTCGGAGAGGTTTTGAAACTGGCGACGCAGCGCGAACGGCCCATGGATTCCGGTGGCCTCGGGCGATTTTGGCATGGCGGCACTCTAAACTCATCGTTTCCTTCGCAACATGCCTTGGTAAGCTGGGCCGCCGCCGGGGTGCTGGCGCACGAATATCCTGGCATCGCTACTCAAGCAGTTGTTTATGGTTTGGCCGCTGGAGTAAGTCTTGCAAGGGTTACCGGCAAAGAGCACTTTCCCAGCGATGTTCTGGTCGGTAGTGCGGCGGGATGGCTCATCGGTCGGCAGGTCTATTCGCGCCATCACGATCCGGAAGGCGGTGGCGGTTCTTTCAGTGGCGCCTCTTCCAGTAGGGCTTCGTGGGGAACCTTTCATCACTCAGACGAACCTGATGGCGAGCAGCATTCGAATGGGAGCATAGCATCGCCCTATGTTCCCTTGGATTCCTGGGTCTACCCAGCCTTTGATCGGTTGGCGGCGCTTGGGGCGATTCCGAGTGGCATTCAAGGCCTGAAGCCCTGGACACGGCGCGAATGTGCCCGTCTCTTGGGGGATCTGTCCGATTTGGCGGATGATCCTCTATCGGGTAACGAACCACTCTCCGAAGTTTCGCGGCTTCGAACTGCGCTCGACAAGGAATTTGCAGTGGAACTCGGCGGGGCATCGACTCCTTATGTCAGTCTTGATTCTGTCTATGCGCGTATGACCTCTATCTCCGGTCCGCCCCTTACAGATGGATTCCACTTTGGTCAAACGATTGTGAACGACTATGGCCGGCCCTATCAAAGAGGTGCAAACTTCATCAATGGATTTTCAAGCAGTGCATCCATCGGCGTGCTTGGTTTCTACGTGCGCGGGGAGTTTGAACATGCGCCGTCGGCGCCCGGATTTTCCCAGGCTGTAGTCAATGCAATTGAGACCACGGATCAAAAGCCTCTCGTTCAGACAGCGGCTCCGATTCAAGCTTTCAACCAGTTCCGATTGCTGGATACCTACATCACTCTAAACATTCAAGGATGGCAGGCATCTTATGGCAAGCAGAGCCTCTGGTTGAGTACATCGTCCGATCCATTTCTCTCCAGTGACAATGCTGAGCCGTTGTATATGTTCCGGGTCGATCAAACATCGCCCCGAAAGTTACCAGGCATTTTTGGACGGCTTGGCCCCTACCGTGTTGAGTTTTGGGTTGGAAAGCTTACCGGGCAGCATTTTGTGAATACGCAACTAGGGCCTGACGGGCAGCCGACTCAAACTGGAATCATAGATTTTTCATTAGGAAGGACTCTATCCCGGCAGCCGATGCTCAATGGGCAAAAGATCAATTTCAAACCAACGCCCAATTTTGAGTTTGGGGTAGGAAAAACCGGCTTATGGGGCGGTCCGGAGTTTCCGATTACCATCGGCTCAACCAGGCTTTCGCTATTGTCGTTCGGAAACTCCGTGGGCCGTGGCCTTGATCCGGGAGACCGGCGTTCCACCGCGGACTTTTCTTATCGACTGCCGGGTCTCAGAAAATGGCTGACTCTTTATGAAGATTCTTTTGTAGAAGATGAGATTTCTCCAATCGGATATCCACGGCGCGCCGCTCATACGCCTGGACTCTATCTTGCCCGTGTTCCTGGCATACCCAAAATGGACTTGCGCGCCGAGGCAAGCTATACAAATCTGCCGGGATTGCTCCAGCCCGTTGGAGGAGGGTTCTTTTACTGGAACGTCCGCTATCTGGATGGCTACACCAACCAAGGCAACATCATCGGCGATGGTACGGTTGGACGGCAGGGCATTGCCTATCGCGCCGCAAGCACCTACTGGTTTTCTTCCAACAGGACTCTCCAGGTCGGATATCGCAGCATGGAAGCCGACCGCATGTTCCTCAAAGGAGGTAACCTGAAAGACATTGATTTGCGTGCGGAGTGGGCTTTTAATCCCGCTATCTCGCTCTTGAGCACGGTTCAGTATGAGCGATGGAATTTTCCTCTGTTGGCGGCAAACAGGCAGAACAATCTTACCGCCTCGCTCCAACTAACCTACTCGCCGCAATGGAGGCTGGATCGTGGAAAGTAGGATCGCGGAAAAGAAA
>DATGIO010000034.1:0-3201 GCA_035295685.1 Candidatus Angelobacter sp. | reverse complement strand
CGCGGACTTTCGAGCCAAGCTGTTTGAGAGAGAATGGCTTCTGCAGAAACGGCGTCCCCAACGTGGAAATCCCCGCCTGCAGCACCACGTCATCCGCATACCCCGACACAAACAATACTTTCGTGTTCGGCCGGTCCTGTAGCAATCGATCCGCAAACTCCCGCCCGCTCATCTTCGGCATCACCACATCGCTGATCACCAAATCAATCCCTTCATACCTCCCCGCCACCTGCAGCGCCTCCGGCCCGCTCGCCGCACACGTCACCGAATATCCCAGCGATATCAGAAACTCCGCATTCGCGTGCCTCAAATCCGCCTCGTCTTCCACCAGCAATATGTGCCCGCTTCCCTGAGCCAACTCTTCCACCTCTCCCGATTCCTCCACCATCTCCCGCGCCATCGCCGCCGGCAGCACGATCGTGATCTCCGTCCCCTTCCCCAGCTTCGACTCAATCCCTATCTCTCCCCCGCACTGCTGCACGATCCCGTACACCGTCGATAATCCTAGCCCCGTTCCTCGCCCCATCTCCTTGGTCGTATAGAACGGTTCAAACGCCTGCTGCCGCGTCTGCTCATCCATCCCGACTCCCGTATCCCTGATTCGCATCACCACGCAGCCTTGCCCTTCCACCGGCCCTTGCGGCAGCTTCCGCTGCTGGTCCAACGTCTCGATCGACAACACTCCCCCATGGGGCATCGCATCCCGCGCATTCACCACAACGTTCAACACGATCTGCTCAAAATGCGTCTTGTCAATAATGATCGTTCCCGACGCCCGCAAGTTGGTCCGCAACTCGATGTGCTCCCCAATCAACCGCGATAGGATTCCAGCCAAATCCCGCACCGCCTGATCCACCTGCAGCGGCGCCGGCCGCATAATCTCCTTGCGGCTAAACGTCAGCAACTGCCGGGTCAACCCACTCGCCCGTTGCGTCGTCTCGATAATCTTCGAGCAATATTTGCGATGCCCATCGTCCCGCCCCAACCGCGCCTCCAGCAACTCCGCATATCCCCCGATTACACCCAACAAATTATTGAAGTCGTGCGCCACTCCTCCCGCCAACCGACCCAGAGCCTCCATCTTTTGCGACTGCAAAAACTTGGCTTCCAGCTTGTGCTGTTCCGTACGGTCCAGGTACATCCCAAAGATGCAATCCTTCTCCCCCACATGCACCAGCGTCGCAAAATATAGTCCGATGTGACGGCTCCCCGAAGCATCCGTAAATTCAACCTGCATATCCTTAATGGGACCTTCCATCTTCAGCTTCTGATAGAGGGCGTCACGCGTCCGTGGTGACCTTGCAATCCCGACTTCATAGGTAGTCCTGCCGACGACCTGCTCCATTGGAAGACCAACGAGCTTCAACGCATGTTCATTGACACTGAGAATCAACCCTTCAGGAGAGACGAGCGCACAGCCCACCGGGCTATTGCGGAACACCGTGGCGAAGCGTTCTTCCGATTGCTTCAGCGCCAATTCCGCCAGCTTCCGTTCGGTTATATCGATGGCAGTCCCCTCAATCACCTGCCGTCCGAATGCGTCCTCCGAAAGCATGGCGCGCTCCAGCACCCAGAAGACCGAACCATCTTTCCGCCGCTGTCGGCAATCGTGGTTCACCACCTCGGGCTGCCGCGCCAACAGTTCGATAAAATCTTGCCGATCCGTTGGCTCAACGTAGAGAGAAACAGCAGGATGTGCAAGAGCCTCTTCCGGCGAGCGGAAGCCATACATGCGGGCGAAGGCCCCATTGCAGTTCAACAGGCGCCCTTCGAGAGTGGAGATATAGATGCCCGCGAGATTGCTTTCAAATAAGGCACGATATTGGTGGGCGCTACGCATCGCGCTCTCCGCCTCGTTCTCAAACAGAGTCAGGATCATGCCAAAAGCAACGAAATATTTCGGCAGATCCCAGAAAATGCTGTCGTCCGATGGCGCACTCTGCATGGAGGTCATCAGTGCGCCCACCGGGAAGACCAGTCCCCAGGCAATAAACGCAAGAGAGGTCGTCACAATTCCAGGGGTCAGGCGGCGGTGATGCCGCCAGAAAAGAAATCCTGTTACCGCAAAATATTCAAAGAGGAAAAAGAAAATACCGGTCTCAATTTTGGCTGCAAGGCGCGCAAGGCACCATAATCCGGGAATAACGGCTAGACAGCCGCCCATGCACAAAAAGAGCCAATTGCGTCTCAAGTTAGGGTTTCCCGGCCGCTCGCGCCGATCACCGCTGTTTGAGTGCAGTTCAGGACCTTCTTCGAGCTGTGGTTGTTCCGCGTCCGGGGCGGCCAAAATAGGTTTCGCGAAGCCCCAGCCCCGGTAGTACACAAGAACGATTGTCAATGCCGCTGCCATTGTCAGAAGAATGATGCTTTGGAAGACCCAGACGCTCTGAACAGCGAGAGCCCAACAAGTCGTATACAAAACCGATGGCAATGCAATGAGGAAAAGGAACAGGACCCGAGTTTCAGGGGCGGAACAGGCTTTGGACACCGAGACCAAAAAGAGCGCGCCGGCAATTTCCAGCGTTGTGTATTCCCCCCAATTATCGAATGCTGGGGAGATATAGGAGAAACTAAACAGCAACTGGACCGCGAAATGAACCAGCACCGCGATCCAGCCAAACATCCACAAGCCGATTCTTTGCCGACGGTCGCGTCTGTAAATCCAGGCAAACAGCGAGACCAAAATTAGCATTACGGCAACGATGAGAACGTGCTGAGATCGTGGAGACATTCCTTTGCTCTTACCTATTGAAACGCTGCTTTTAAAAGCAGGAATGAACGCGCCACCGAAGAGGCGATCGCCAGTTGCTTCAAGCGAAGTAATTGGCCCGGGGAATTGACCATAGCATTGTAATAAGAACGCAGCCCTGGTAACCGGCCCTGCAGAATTTTTTTGGATGTTTCCTGAAGAATGCGATTTCTCTAACGATTCTTGTGAGCTTTGCGATCTAAACGATCTTAAGAGCGTGTCCGGGAGGCTAGGTTAGTTTTCTCTTAGATACGGTTTGCTTATAGCTACTTAATATCGCTTAACAACCTCTCGAACTGAGAGCAAGCACTTCGCGGACTTTCGAGCCAAGCTGTTTGAGAGAGAATGGCTTCTGCAGAAACGGCGTCCCCAACGTGGAAATCCCCGCCTGCAGCACCACGTCATCCGCATACCCCGACACAAACAATACTTTCGTGTTCGGCCGGTCCTGT
>DATGIO010000033.1:0-21989 GCA_035295685.1 Candidatus Angelobacter sp. | reverse complement strand
CGAACGCTTTGTGCCCGACCCCTACAGCGAGCGTGAAGGAAGCCGTTTGTATCGGACGGGGGATCTGGTTCGCTGGCGCAACGATGGAATGCTGGAGTTTGTTGGGCGCAACGATCTGCAGGTCAAGGTGAGGGGCTTCCGCATTGAATTGAGCGAGATCGAGGCGCGCCTCTTGGAATTGAATGGAGTACGGGAAGCCGCTGTGGTGGCGCAAGGGGATGGAGTTGCGGAGAGGCGTCTGGTTGCCTACTACGTCGCTCGCCACACGGATGGAGCGCACAGTTCAGACTACAGTTCAAAGAGCAACGGCCACGGGCAGATCAGTGTGGAAGAGCTACGCGGCCATCTGGCGCAGAGACTGCCCGACTACATGGTGCCTGCTGCCTATGTGCGGCTCGATGCCATGCCGCTTACGCCTACCGGCAAGCTGGACCGTAAGCGCCTGCCCGCTCCAGACAGCAGCGCCTATGTGGTGAGCGGCTATGAGGAGCCGCAAGGAGAAATCGAAAAAGCTCTGGCGGCGATCTGGCAAGAGGTGCTTGGCGTAGGGAGGGTCGGCCGGAACGACAATTTCTTCGAACTAGGCGGGCACTCGCTGCTGGCTATATCCGTAGTCACTCGATTAAGAGAAACGCTCGGACTGGGCGCGGAGTTAAGCGACATCTTCGAGCACCCCCGGTTGGCTGAATTGGCGGGGAAGATTGCTGGAGGCGAGCGGGCCGAATTGCCGCCAATCGCCAAAGCCGATCGCAGCCGTCCTATTCCTCTTTCCTATGCCCAGCAGCGGTTGTGGTTCCTGGCGCAGATGCAGGAGGCGAGCGAGGTTTATCACATTCCTTTTGGGGTGGGGCTGGTAGGCAATCTGAACCGCCGCGCGCTCGGCTTGGCCCTTGATCGGCTCGTGCAGCGCCATGAGGGCTTGCGCACAACGTTCCCGATGGTCCACGGTGAAGCGGTGCAGCGGATTGCGCCACCGTCGGAGAGCCATTTTTCCTTGTTGGACTACGATCTTCGCGGGAGCCAAAGTGCAGCCGCGTCCAGTGAACTACGCCGGCTGTTGGACGAAGAGGCCCACGCGAATTTCGATCTCGAAACCGGGCCGTTGATTCGCGGCAGGCTGATTCGTCAGGGAGAGAACGAGCACGCACTGCTGATTACCATGCACCACATCGTCTCCGACGGGTGGTCGATGGGAGTGCTCCTCAACGAGTTAAGCGTCTTGTACGGTGCGCTGGCGCGTGGGGAGTCCGATCCGTTGCCGGAGCTAACCGTGCAATATCCGGACTTCGCGGTGTGGCAGCGGAACTGGATTCAAGGCGATGTGCTCCTGCGGCAGAGCGACTATTGGAAGAATACGCTGTCTGGTTCGCCCACTCTTCTTGAATTGCCTACCGACCGCGCGCGTCCGGCGGAGCAGCGCTACGCAGGTGCAATGTGCGACGTGGCTCTGGACGAAGGATTGACGGCCAAACTCAAGCAATTGAGCAAAGAGCACGGCGTCACCTTATATATGACGCTGCTGGCCGGGTGGGCGGCGATGCTTGGGCGGCTTTCAGGACAGCAGGACATTCTGATCGGATCGCCCACGGCCAATCGCGGTCAAGGAGAGTTGGAAAAGCTGATCGGCTTTTTTGTAAATACGCTCGTGCTGCGCGTGGACCTATCCGGTAGGCCGAGTGTGGGCGAGCTGTTGAAACGAGTGAAAGGCCAATCGTTAGGAGCCCAGCACCATCAGGACATTCCGTTTGAGCAGGTGGTGGAGATCGTTCAACCGGAGCGCAGCTTGGCCCACAGTCCGTTGTTCCAGGTGATGTTTGCGTGGCAGAACGCGCCCAAGGGATCGCTGGACCTGCTTGGATTGCAGGTTGTGGGACTGGAGACGGCGTCTCATCGCGTGGCGCGGTCCGATCTAACTGCATCGTTGTGGGAGACGGGCGAGCGGATCGCCGGTGGCGTGGAGTACGCCACGGCTCTCTTTGAAAGCGAGACCGTCGAGCGTTTCATGGAATATTGGCGTCGCATCCTCGAAGGAATGGCTGCAGGGAGCGAGCGCATTGTGGATTGCCTGGACATCTTGTCCGAGGGCGAGCGGCGCCAGCTCTTGTCCGAATGGAACCAGACGAAGGCAGCCTATCCACAGAAATGCGTACATGAATTGTTCGAGGAACAGGTAAGGACGAGCCCGGAATCGGTGGCGATTGAGGCTGCAGGGCAGCGGTTGACCTATCGCGAACTAAATCGCAGGGCAAACCAGTTGGCGCGCTATCTTGTCCGCGCGGGAGTGGGGCCGGAAGTCAGGGTGGGAATCTGCATGGAGCGCGGCCTGGAGATGGTAATCGGGCTGTTAGCGATTCTCAAGGCGGGCGGAACCTATGTGCCGCTCGATCCCAACTATCCGCCGGAGCGCCTGAAGTTCATGGCCGAAGATTCATCCATCGCGGCCCTGCTCACTCAAAGTAGTTTGTTGAATAGGCTGCCGGAATCGGCGAACACAAATACAAAGACAACGATCTCCGCCGATTCGAGTCTTACCGAGATTTCTCGTCAGAGTGAAGAGAACCTGGGGCTGCCGATTCCTGGGGAGAGCGTTGCCTATGTGATCTACACCTCAGGCTCTACCGGAAGGCCCAAGGGTGTCGCCATCCGGCACAGCAGCGCTAATGCCTTGCTGCACTGGGCGCGCGAGATTTATTCAAGCGAAGACTTTGTCGGAGTGCTGGCTTCCACTTCGATATGTTTCGATCTTTCCGTGTTTGAGATCTTTGCGCCTCTCAGTTGGGGAGGCAAGGTGATCATCGTCCGTGATGCGCTCGCCCTTGCGGAAATCGGGCCGGAGACGGCGGTAAGCCTGCTCAATACCGTACCCTCGGCGATGGTGGAGTTGCTGCGTCTCAAGGCCGTGCCCGAGTCGGTTCGAACCGTGAACCTGGCCGGAGAAGCATTGCGGCCGGACCTCGTGGCGCAGATTTACCGCGAGACGAAAGCATCTCGCGTTTTCAATCTCTATGGCCCATCGGAGGATACGACTTACTCCACATTTGCGTGCCTGGAGAGAGGACCAGCGGAAGAAAAGGTCCCGATAGGGAAGCCGATCGCCAATACGCAAGCGTATGTGCTGGATCGAGAGCTTCAACCCGTGCCGATGGGTGTGACGGGCGAGTTGTATCTCGCTGGAGAAGGGGTTGCTCGTGGATATCTCAATCACCCGGAACTGGCGGCGGAGAGATTCCTTCCAAACCCATTCGCCGAAGGATCCGGAGAGAGGATGTACCGTACTGGCGACCAGGCGCGATGGGGACGGGACGGGAACCTTGAGTTCCTGGGTCGATCGGACCAGCAGGTCAAAATTCGTGGCTACCGAATTGAGCTGGGAGAGATTGAAGCGGCTTTGCAGGCATGCGAAGGGGTTCGTTCATGCGTCGTCATTGTCAGGGAAGTTGGCTCCGAAGTTCGTCCTGAAGACCGGCGCCTGGTGGCGTACATCGAGAGAGAAGACACCGCAAAGGTGCATGACTACAGCAGTTTGCTGAAGTCACGGCTGCCGGACTACATGATCCCTGCGGCCTTTGTGGAGCTCGAGCAACTGCCGCTCACAGCCAACGGCAAGGTCGATAGAAAATCATTGCCTGCTCCCGAAGGAGAGGGGATCGCGAGCGGCGGCTATATAGGCCCGCGTAACGCAGAAGAAGAGATGCTCTCCGGTTTATTCGCCGAGGTGTTGAATCGGGACCGCATTGGCGTTCATGACAACTTCTTTGCAGTCGGCGGCCACTCGCTGCTGGCGACCCGTCTGGTGAGTCGAATCCGTACAGTGTTGGGTATCAACGTCCCGGTACGTAGCGTGTTTGAGTCGCCAACCATTGCAAAGCTTGCGAGATTGGCCGCGCGTCTGCAAGGCGCAAGCCGCTCTCGGACTTCATTGCAGCGTCGCGTTGAGAGCGGGCCTGCTCTATTGTCGTATTCGCAGCAGCGGTTGTGGTTCATCGACCGTCTCCAGGGCCGGAGTACGGAATACAACATGGCCGAAGCTTTGCGGCTGCGCGGCAAACTCGATGTGAGTGCGTTACGCAGGGCCGTCCAGGCGATTGTCGATCGTCACGAAATCCTGCGTACGCAATTTGGCGAAGTACAGGGAGTCCCAGTGCAGATCGTTGCGCCCCGCCTTGCTGTGGAGATCCCGGTTCAGGATCTCAGCGGGCTTTCCAGCGCCGAGCAGCAGGCTCAGGTTGCCGCATTCGTAAACAACGAATGGTCGGAGCCTTTTGATCTTGCCACAGGTCAAGTGCTGCGCCTCAAGCTGCTGAAGTTGGCAGAGGAAGATCACGTTCTCCTGCGAACCTTCCACCATATCGTTTCAGACGGTTGGTCCCTGGGCGTGTTCATGCGGGAGCTGCGGGAGTTCTACGACGCATATTCGCAGGGCATGGAAATCTCCTTGCCGGAACTGCCGTTGCAATTTGCGGACTTCGCCGCATGGCAAAACCAGGAGGCGAAGTCGGGTGCGCAGGATGAGGATCTAGCGTTCTGGAAGAGCCACCTCGCAGGAGCGCCGCAAGAGTTGGATATTCCTAAAGATAGGCCTCGTCCAGCCATGCAGACCTATGTTGGTAAAGCTTGCGGAATTTCGCTGCCGGCGGAGACGGTGGCAGGACTGAGGCGCAGCGAACACGCCACCTTATATATGACCTTGCTTGCGGGGTTCGCCGTCCTGATGCATCGCTACAGCGGGCAGGACGACATCGTGGTCGGTTCGCCCGTTGCCAATCGTTCGGACGAAAGGCTGGAGGGCCTGATCGGATACTTTGCGAACACACTGGTGATGCGCGTGAAGGTGAATCCAACCATCGCTTTCAGCGAGCTGGTTGCGGAGGTACGAGAGCGAGCCTTGCAGGGATATCGGCATCAGGAGCTTCCGTACGAGCGGCTGCTGGAAGAGCTTCCACTGCCTCGCAGCTTGAATCGGACTCCCATTTTCCAGGTAATCTTCGCCCTGCAAAATGCGGCTTCTCAGAGTGCGGGTGCTCCAGCCGCGGTCGAGGCAATCCAGCAACTCAGGGGGCTGGATATTGAAGGGATAGGAAACGAAGCCTGGACGGTGCGTTACGACCTCGAAGTCCACGCCTTGGAGCGTGAGGGTCGGTTGGACATTGTTTGGATCTACAACCAAGACTTGTTTGATTCGTGGCATATCGAGCAGATGGCCCGCCACTACGAGCAGACGCTGATGGCGATTCCACAGAGTATGCGGAAGCCTATATGTGATCTTGGGCTCCTGAGTGAGAGTGAAGCACAGCAGCTGATTACTGCAGAGATCCGGAGCGGAGAACCCGGCAAGCAAATACCGCTGCGAGCGCCCGCAGACAATCTCCATCTTGCGCCTCGGACTCCCATGGAACAGTTGTTGGCCGATACCTGGCGAGACATTTTGGGTCTGGAGCGATTGGGCCTGGACGACAATTTCTTCGACCTCGGTGGATATTCGCTGCTGCTTGCGCGTGTCCGCTTCCACTTGCGGCAAAAGCTGCAAAAAGAAATAGAGTTCGTTGATTTCTTTTCTTATCCAACGGTACGCCTGCTGGCCGAAAAGCTGGAGCACGACGGTGCTACTGGCAATAGCGGCGCGATGCGGTGATGCGTAAATTGCGTCCAGTGCTTGAGCGATTGAAACGATGAAAAAGATTTGCGGAAAGGGTATTTGAGACATGCCTTCTGGAAAGCCTGTGTTAAAGCCTGCGGCAAAGAAAGACCGATTGGAAGAAGAGCGGGAACTCCTTCGGCGTTTGCTTGAGCAGGAAGGTCTGGGATCTCCGGCAGAGCAAGCTGGGTCGGAGCAAGGCCCGGCTTCGCCGGAAGCCGCTGGCGCAGCATCTTCGTTCTATCCGCTTTCCAGCCAGCAGGAGCAGCTCTGGTTCCTGGACCAGTTCCAGCCCGCCAGCGACTTCTACAATGTGCCCCTCGTTTTGAGGCTGAAGGGCGAGCTGAATGCTTCAAGGTTGGAGCAGAGTTTGCAAGAGGTAGTGCGCCGGCATGAAATCCTGCGGACATGTTTTGTGTTGGATGAAAATGGCGACCCCAAGCAGAGCGTTCTCCAGAAGACGTCCGGCATAGGGTTGCCGCTGACGGATCTGCGGGACCTGAGCTCCAGCGAAAGGGAGGAGCGCGCGAAAAAGATCGTAGCCGAACAAGGCAAAACGATTTTCGATCTTAGCCATGCTCCATTGTTCCGGGGCGCATTGCTCCGCATGGATGAGAAGGAGTATGTGTTCGCGCTGACGATGCACCACATTCTGTGTGATGAGTGGTCGCTGGGCGTGTTCATGGAGGAACTGACCGAGTTGTATGAGGCGTACGAAAAAGGAGAAGAATCTCCGCTGCCGCAGCTCGGAATGCAGTATGGGGAGTACGCGCGTGACCAATGGGAAGGGTTGCGGGCAGGGAAATTCCGTCAACAGATGGAGTATTGGAAAACGGAGTTGGCCGGGATGCCCCAGGCTCTTGAACTGCAAACGGACTATACGCGCCAGGTGCATCAGAGCTTCCGCGGCGGAATACAGCATCAGGCTCTGGAAAGCGAACTGCTCGATGGCTTGAATGCCTTGGCGAGATCGGAAGGGGCCAGCATGTTCATGACGTTGCTGGCGGTTTTTCAGGTCCTGCTCATGCGGTATACAGGTCAAGAGGATTTTGGAATTGGCACCTCGATCGCCAACCGTGGGCGCAGCAGCACGCAGCGCCTGATTGGATTCTTCCTCAACACCCTGGTAATGCGCGCAAGGCTGCGTGGTGAGCCTTCGTTCCGGCAGGTGCAGCAACAGGTCCGGACCGCTGCGCTGAATGCGTATGAGCATCAGGATCTGCCCTTTCAAAGGGTCGTGGAAGAATTGGCGCCGGGCCGCGATGTCAGCCGCAATCCCCTGGTTCAAGTCATGTTCACGGTGCGGAAGCCGGCGAAGTCTAAGGCTGGGCGATTCGATGTGGGTGAATTTGAAGCGGGCATTGAAACCTCCAAGTTCGATCTCACGCTGATTGTCGAAGAATCGGACGAGCCCAAGATCGCATTCAACTACAGTACCGAGCTGTTTGAATCGGAAACCATCGTCCGGATGCTTGGCCACTACCACCGGCTGCTCCAGGCGGTGGTAAGGAGCCAGGAGGTTCGTGTATGGGACCTGCCTTTGCTGACCGATGCCGAAATGGCCCAACTGATTCAGTGGAATCGAACGGACCGACAATACGAGCGGGAAAAAAGTGCCGCCGAGTTGTTCGAACAGTGTGCGGCAAAGATGCCCAACGCGGTTGCGGTGGAGTACCAAGGGCGGGAGTTGACCTACGGAGAGCTGAACCGAAAAAGCAATCGGCTGGCGCATCGTTTGCGGGAGTTGGGAGTTCATTCGGAGCAAAGGGTTGCCATCTATCTGGAGCGCGGTCTGGAGATGGTCGTTGGTCTGTTGTCGGTCCTCAAGGCTCAAGGGGCGTACGTGCCCATGGATCCCCAGTATCCGCAGGAGCACTTGTGGTACATGCTGCGAGACAGCGCGCCGCGGGTGCTCCTGACGCAAGCTCATCTGCGAGAGGCGCTCGGAACCATCGATGGTCACGTTGCCGTGGTCGATCTTGGCGGTGCACTCGGCGATTCCGAATGGCTGCAACGTCTGCCGGAAACCAATCCGGAATCGGTTCGCCTGGACCCGCAAGCCGACCCTCTTGCCTATCTGATCTACACGTCCGGTTCCACCGGTATGCCGAAGGGCGTGATGGTGAGCCATCGGAACCTTGTAAGCTCAACCACCGCCCGGAGACTCGTCTACGGTGATTTGGGCCGCTTTCTCCTGCTGTCCTCCATCTCGTTTGATAGCTCCGTCGCCGGCATCTTCGGAAGCCTTCTTCATGGAGGCACGCTCATCATCGCTTCCAGCGATGTGGTTCGCGATCCTTGGCTGCTCCACCAGGAAGTGCAGAGCCGTGGAGTAGAGACCTTGCTGTGCGTACCTTCTTTGTGGAAGCACTTTTTGGAGTATCCCGCTAGCCGGGAGCAGAAGAAGCAGCTTCGCCGCGTGATCGTCGCTGGTGAGGTCTGTCCCCCGGACCTGGTTGCAAAATCGGCTCAGTTGGAGCCTCAGGTTAAGTTGTTCAACGAATACGGGCCAACCGAAGGCACCGTATGGGCGAGCGTGCACCGCTGCATTCCGACTCCTGGTAGTCGGTCGGTGCCGATTGGTCGGCCTATTGCGAACACGCATATCTACATCCTGGATGCGCGCGGTAAGAGAGTTCCAGTTGGAGTCGTTGGAGAGTTGTATCTCGGAGGTGCGGGTGTGGCTCGTGGCTATTGGGCCAGGCCGACTCTCACAGCGGAGCGCTTTCTTCCCAATCCATTTGCGGATGAGCGCTCGATGCGAATGTACAGGACGGGAGACCTGGCCCGCTGGTTGCCGGATGGGACCATCGAGTTCATTGGGCGCAATGATGCGCAGGTGAAGATACGCGGGTATCGAGTGGAGTTGGGCGAGATCGAGCGTGTGCTGCGGGAGCACCCCGATGTCCAGGACGTAGTGGTCAATGCCCAGGAAGACCCAAGGGGAACGAGGCTGGTCGCCTACGTGGTGGAGCAATCGTCGGAGCAGGATTCAAAGGCTGCGGTGTTGGAAGAACTGGGCTTGCAGAGAAGCGCTTCTGAGGAGCAACCGGCGGCGGAAAATGGCCATGACGCCAAGGCTGATAATGCTGTGGTCAATGGTGCTGCCGCCAATGGCACTGCGGCCAACAGTCCTGCCTATCGTTTTCTGGCGCAGAAGGTGGCGGCCGATCTTCGGCGGGCGCTGAAAAAGAAACTTCCCGAACACATGATTCCGACAGCCTTCGTAAAGCTGAAGAGCCTTCCGTTCACCGCCAATGGAAAGATAGACCGGCAGGCATTGCCGGTTGTGCAAGCGCTGGAATCTGGCGACGGCGGCGAAGGCTTCGAGGCTCCACGCACCCCGACGGAAAGGCGGGTGGCGGAAATATGGAAGAGCGTGCTGGGGCTCTCGCAAATTGGGCGACGCGCCAATTTCTTCGAGTTGGGCGGACATTCTTTATTGGCGATATCGATGGCATCGCGCATCCGCAGCGAGTTGGGGATGGAAGAGCCTGTGCGGGCGATCTTTGAATCGCCCACGATTGCGGAACTGGCCGAGGCCATCGACCTTGAACTGAAATCCCGTGGCAAGAAATTACCGGACGTTGCTCATGCTGCGTCCAAGCCCGCCGCCTCCGGCGTCAGGCCCTCCGTCTTCCCGCTCTCGCACCAGCAAGAGCAGCTTTGGTTCCTCGATCGTTTCCAGCCGGATAGTGATTTCTATAACGTGCCTTATGCCTGGACGATCAAAGGCGACTTCGATGTCCCCCGATTTGAGCGGAGTCTGCGAGAGATTGTGCGGCGGCATGAAATGCTTCGGACCTGCTTCGTTGAGGACGACGATCAGAGCGTCGTGCAGAAAGTGCTGGAAGAGGTTGACCTGAGGCTTTTGTTAGTAGATTTACGTCCATTCGACGCGTCCGAGCGGGAAGGCAGGGCGCGAAAGATTTTAGCCGAAGAAGCGGGGAAGGGATTCGATTTGCGGAAGGCCCCTTTGCTGCGGTGTGTGTTGGTGCGGGTGGAGGAAAACGAGTACTTTTTCGGGCTAACGCTGCACCACATTATCTGCGACGAATGGTCGATCCGGGTCTTGTTGGATGAGTGGCGTGCCTTCTATGACGCGTTTGGGCGAGGAGAAGAATCTCCGCTGCAGGAACTGAGCATGCAATATGGCGACTATGCCTTGGAGCAGCGAGATGGTTTGCACGGAGGGAAGCTCCAGCAGCAGGTCGATTACTGGAAAAACCAACTCAAGGGGATGCCCCACGTCTTGGAGTTGCCCACCGATTTTAGCCGGCCGGCACGGCAGAGTTTTCGCGGAAAGATGGCGCAGCACAGCCTTTCAGTGGAGCTATGGGAAGGGGTGAACGTAGTAGCGAAGGCGGAGCGTGCCAGCCTGTTTATGACTCTGCTCGCCGCTTGCCAGGTGCTCTTCATGAGATACACCGGGCAAGAAGACTTTGGAATCGGTACCGTGGTTTCCAATCGTACGCGGAGGGAGACCGAGCGACTGATAGGCTTTTTCCTGAACACGCTGGTCTTTCGCGCAAATCTCTCCGGAGAGCCTACCTTCCGTGAAGCATTGCAGCGGCTGCGGCAGGCGGCCCTGGGCGGGTTTGAGCATCAGGACATCTCCTTTGAAAAACTGGTGGAGGAACTGTCTCCGGATCGCGACATTAGCCGTACGCCCCTCTTTCAAGTGCTGTTCACGTCGTTGGGCGAAGCCGAACCAATGAAATTTGGGGGCTTGGAGTGGACTGACTTCGGGCAGGATCTAGACATGGCGAAGTTCGATCTCGCCATCAGTGTCCAGGAGGAAAGGCGCGGCGCGGTTGTTACCGTCAACTACACCACAGATCTATTTGAGCCGGAAACCATCAAGAGGATGGTGGGGCACTATGCACAGTTGCTGAAGGCGGCAGCCGAGAATCCAGGGCAGCGGATATGGAACCTTCCGATCCTGACCGTGGAAGAGAGCGCGCAACTGGAAGGATGGAACCGGACAGCGAAAGACTACCCGCATGACAAAACGATCGCGGGGTTATTCGAAGAACATGTTGAGAAAACTCCGGATGCCATCGCTGTGGAGTTTGAGGGACGAGAACTCTCCTATGGAGACCTGAATCGGCAGGCCAATCGTCTGGCTCATTACTTGCGAGCGCTCGGGGTGAAGCCCGACACGCTGGTGACGATCTGTGCGGAAAGAAGCTTCGAAATGATTGTGGGTCTAGTCGCGGTGATGAAGGCGGGAGGAGCCTACGCACCGCTGGATCTTGCATATCCGGAAGATCGATTGAGGTTCATGGTCGAAGACAGCAGGCCGAAGGTCTTGCTGACTCAGGATCATCTGCGTGGCATGTTCACAGGTGTTTCCGGCGATTTGAAGATTGGCGATTTGCAGATCGTGGATCTCGGCAAGTCCGAAACGACCGAGGCATGGAGTCGTCAACCAGATTCGAATCCGAAGCACGACGAGATTGGATTGGTTCCTGAAAATCTTGTCTACGTGATTTACACCTCCGGCTCCACCGGCACGCCGAAAGGCGTCGCCATGCCTGCCCGCGCGGCGATCAATCTGCTTGCCTGGCAGGTGAGCGAATCGGCCTATGCCGGACATCAGCGTACCCTGCAGTTTGCCCCGCTCGGGTTCGATGTTTCCTATCAGGAGATCTTCGCCACACTTTGCTCAGGAGGGACTTTGGTCCTGATCGACGAAGAGAAGCGGCGCAACTCCACCCACTTGACGCGCTATGTCCTGGAGAAACGGATCCAGAGATTGTTCCTGCCCTATGTCGGGCTGCAAATGTTGGCCGAAGGCGTGGTCCGTATGGCGGACTCACTCAGCGAAGGAGAGGCTTTCGAAAGCGCCTTGCAGGAAATCAATGTGGCCGGAGAGCAACTGCGCATTGACGACAAGATCAGGAAGCTCTTCCATCATCTGAAACACTGCCGGTTGAACAACCACTACGGCCCGACGGAGACCCATGCCGGAACGGCATTTCGCTTGGGCACGCAAGGAGACCAGTGGCCCGCGCTGCCGTCGATAGGACAGCCCATCACCAATGCTCGAGTCCACATCTTGGACAAATACCAGCAGTTTGTTCCTGTGAATGTTGTAGGTGAGATCTATATCGGCGGAGCCGGGGTTGCGCGAGGCTATTTGAATCGTCCCGATTTGACCGAGCAGCGTTTCCTGAGTGATCCATTTATTAAAGAAGCTGTTACCCAAAAAGAAGCGGCACGGATGTACAGGACCGGCGACCTCGGAAGGTGGCGGCCCGACGGAACCATAGAATTTCTTGGCCGAAACGATACTCAGGTAAAGATACGTGGGTTCCGTGTGGAACTGGGAGAGATTGAGGCAATCCTGCAAGAGCAGAGCGGTGTCCGAGGGTGTGCCGTAGTGGCCAAAACCAGTGGCAAGACAAGTGGAGCGAACGGGAGCAAGCGGCTGGTCGCCTACGTAGTCGGCGATCGCGACCATGAAGAGTTGCGGCGAGACCTGAAGAGCAAGCTTCCGGCCTACATGGTTCCAAGCGTCATCGTGGGCCTGCCGGAGTTGCCACAGTCGGGCAATGGAAAGATAGACCGGCTGGCGTTGGAGAAGCTCGAGGACTCGGGCCTGAGCGGCGAGCACTACGAAGCGCCTGGCACCGCAACCGAAGAGCAATTGGCGGACATTTGGGCCGATGTGCTCGAAATCACCCGGGTTGGCAGGCACGACAATTTCTTCGATTTGGGCGGGCACTCGTTGTTGGCAACCATGCTGGTCACGCGGCTGGAAAGCGCCTTCGGCTTCGCTGTTCCGGTGCGGGCGATCTTTGAGTCGCCGACCATCGCCGAACTGGCGGAGACGATTGAGCCGGGCTTGAAAGAAGGAAGAAGGTTGCCGGAAAAGAAAGAGAAAACGCCAAAAC
Source organism: Candidatus Angelobacter sp. (assembly GCA_035295685.1). GTDB lineage: Bacteria > Acidobacteriota > Terriglobia > Terriglobales > Acidobacteriaceae > Angelobacter. The sequence goes on along the minus strand of DATGIO010000033.1, from coordinate 9,455 downwards.
GCGTCGCCCCTGGGCCAAGGCCTTCTCTCTTTCCGCTTTCATACCAGCAGGAGCAGCTATGGTTCCTGGACCGGCTCAATCCGGACAATGACTTCTACAACGTGCCCATGACATGGAGGCTGAAGGGCGACCTCGATGTTGCCAGCTTGGAACGCAGTTTGCACGAGCTTGTGCGGCGTCACGAGGTGCTGCGAACTTGTTTTGTTGTTGGCGAACGGGAAGAGCCGAAGCAGAAAGTTGTGGGAGCGGAACTTAACGCAGTGATTCGAGAGATTGACACCCGCCTGCCGGTAGTGGATTTGCGCGATGTGGCGGCAAGTGACCGGGAGGAGCAGGCTAGAAAGGTCCTGGCCAAGGAAGCTGGAAAGGCATTTGATTTGGGTCGTGCGCCTTTGTGGCGGGCCGTTCTGGTTCGGACAGGAGAGCACGAGCACGTTTTGGGGCTCACGCTGCACCATATTGTGTGTGACGACTGGTCTCTGGGCTTGTTGATGGGCGAGCTGGGCAAGCTGTATGCGGGGTTTGCGCGAGGGGAAGAATCGCCTCTGCCCGACTTGGAAATGCAATATGGAGATTATGCGCTGGAGCAGAGGGAAGAGCTTCATGGCGGAAGATTCGAACGGCAGATGGCGTACTGGAAGACTCAATTGAGCGGCATGCCCCATGTGCTGGAGTTGCCCACGGATTTCGCTCGTCCGCCGCGGCAGAGCTTTCGTGGGGGAACGGAGTATCGAATTCTGCAAGGCGATCTTTGGGACCGTTTGATTGCTTTGGGAAGGGAAGAAAAGGCCAGTTCGCTCATGCTGTTGCTGGCCGCGTGCCAGGTGCTGCTGATGAGGTACAGCGGCCAGGAGGATTTCGGAATTGGCACCGTGGTGGCCAACCGCAAGCGCAAAGAGACGAGAGGATTGATCGGCTTCTTCTTGAATACGCTCGTAATCCGCGCGAACTTAAAGGGAGAACCTAGTTTCCGCGCCGTGCTGCGGCGCGTCCGCGAGGCCGTACTGAGCGGCTACGAACATCAGGACCTTTCGTTCGAAAAATTAGTGGAAGAGCTGGCGCCGAACCGCGACCTTGGCCGCAGCCCGCTCTTTCAGGTGGCGTTTATTTTGCGCAGGGCTTTCGAGGGCGAAGGCGAAGGGGAATTTGGAGGGCTGGCGCTGGCGCCGTTCGAACTCGATCCGGGCACATCCAAGTTCGACCTGATCGTGAGTGTGCAAGAGGGAAAGCGGAGCGCAATCATCTCCCTCAACTACACCTCGGATCTTTATGAGCCGGAGATGGTCCGGCGAATGCTCGAACAATATGAGTGTCTCCTCGAAGGAATCGTTGCGGACGCCGATCAACAGATTTGGTCGCTGCCCATGGTGAGAGAGTTGTCCCCGGAGGCGCACCGCTCGCCGGATGGGTTGGATAGGTCGGATAGAGAAGACAAGCTCCCGCCCGCACAGTTTGAGAACAACATCGTGGAGATTCTCGATGCCCGGGCGGAGAGCGCGCCGCACGAACCGGTTGTGATCCAGGATGGAACGCAAATGAGCTGCGGAGACCTATGCCGCCGGGCCAACCAGCTTGCCCACTATCTGGCCCATATCGGGGTATCGCCTGAATCGCGGGTTGGTATTTTCATGCATGAGTCGCAAGACATGATGGTGGCTCTCGTGGGCGTGCTTAAGGCGGGCTGCGCTTACGTGCTGCTCGATGTGCTCAATCCCAAAGACCGTTTGCGTGCCATCGCCGGCCATTCGCAGATTGCCGTGCTGCTCACGCAAGAAGGGCTGCGCAGGCGGTTTCCGCAAACCGGAGTGCGTGTCGTATGTTTGGATTCGGAGTGGGAGGCCATTGGGGCATACCATGCGGCCAAGCCGAATGTTTCCCTCCATCCGCAAAGTCTTGCTTGCGTGGTTTATACCGCTGCTTCGGGTGAGCGCGTGCAAGGCTGGATGGTCGAGCATGGTGGATTGATGCGCCTGATCTCGGCCCGGCAGGGCGACGGCTCTTCCCAAAATGAGCCAGCCATCGAAAGCCGCTGGCCGGAAATCTGGTCGCGCTTAACATCGACTTCTTTCCTGACCGGCGCATCTGGATTGCTCATATCGGAGCCTGAAAGCGGCAGATTCAGATCGAATGACGGTGCGGAGATTCACCTGCTTGATCGCAACCTCCAGCGTACCGCCATTGGCGTTCCCGGGGAGCTATGGATTTCCGGGCCTGGGGCGGGCCGTGGGTATCTGGGATGGGCATCGCTGACGGCAGAGAAGTTTGTTCCGGATCCATTCTCCGTGCAGGCGGGCGCGCGTATGCGCGGAAGCGGAGTGAAGGCTCGATATCGGCAGGATGGAACCATCGAGCTTATGGGCAGGCTTGATGATCGAGTGGAGATAGGAGGCTATCAGGTGGAACTGGGAGAAATTGAGGCCGCTTTAGCGAAACACGAAATCGTGCGGACTGCTGTGGCGGTTGTGCGCCCCAATGGGGAGTTGGTGGCCTATGTTGTACTCCACGAAGGCAAGAAGCTTGGCCAAAGCGACCTCGGCGCGTATCTCTACGACCGGCTGCCTTCGTACATGATTCCCGCCGCATTTATTACGTTACAGGAGTTGCCAAGGAATTCCGGCGGCGAGGTGGATCGGGCCGCGTTGGCAGTTCTTGGGCAGGAGCAGTTAACCAAGGAGTTTGCGCTTCCCAGCACGGAACTCGAGCGGACCATCGCAGCCGCATGGCAGTCGGTTCTTGCAATCGAGCAGGTGGGAATTCACGACAACTTCTTCGATCTGGGCGGTCATTCGCTGCTGATGATTCAACTCCACCAGAAGCTGAGAGGGGAACTTCCGGTGGAGATTGAGCTGCTGCACCTCTTCCAATTCCCCACCATCGATTCACTCGTTCGTTTTCTGCACGCAGGCTACAACTTCGGTGAAAAGTCGCGTGAGACGCAAGATCGGGCCGGAAAGCAAAAGAGCGCTTTCCAAAAGTTCAAAAGGAACCAGACATCATGACTCCAGATCCCATGAATAAAGACGCGCTCGATGGAATAGCAATTGTTGGCATGGCCGGACGCTTTCCCAAGGCCTCTAATCTCCACGTATTTTGGCAGAACCTCTGCGAGGGGATGGAAGCAACCTCGTTCTTTTCCGACAAGGAATTGGAAGAGGCTGGAATCAGTCCTGAACTGCTGCGTCATCCGGGCTATGTAAAGGCAAGGGGCTTCTTGGAAGATGCCGATCTTTTCGATGCCGGTTTCTTTGGCTTCTCGCCCCGTGAAGCGGAGTTGACCGATCCGCAGATCCGCCTGTTCCTCGAATGCGCCTGGGAAGCCCTGGAATCGGCGGGCTGGGACCCGGAGAAGTTTCCCGGCATGATTGGCGTCTATGCCGGAATGTCGTTCAGCGCCTATACATGGCAGCTTGCGGGAGAGGATTCCACACACGATTCCGTGAGCGCTTTTCGTACTTTGATCGGTGGCGCGGAAAAAGATCACCTGGCGACCACGATCTCTTACCGCCTGAATCTGCGCGGCCCCAGCTTCAATATTCAAACCGCCTGCTCCACCGCGCTGGCTGCGGTTCATGTGGCGTCCCGGTCGCTCATGACTTACGAGTGCGATATGGCGCTTGCAGGCGGCGCGAGCGTCAGTGTGCCTCAGCGCACCGGCTACATGTATGAACCCGGAGGCATCGCTTCCGCCGACGGTCACTGCCGGAGCTTCGACGCCGATGCTACCGGATCGGTGGGTGGCGACGGCGTGGGCGTGGTTTTGTTGAAGCGTCTAGAGGACGCGGTAGCCGCGGGAGATAAGGTTTATGCGGTGATCAAAGGCTCAGCCGTCAACAACGATGGCCGCAGAAAGGTTGGTTTCACCGCGCCCGCGGTGGAAGGGCAGGCGGAAGTGATTGCCATGGCGCTTGCATCGGCCGAAGCCGAATGCCAGAGCATCGGCTACATCGAAGCCCATGGTAGCGCCACCGCAATTGGCGATCCCATTGAGGTTACCGCTCTGAATCAGGTTTACGGTCAGGCTGGGTTTAAGCCAGGCAGCATTGCCATTGGATCGGTGAAGAGTAACATCGGTCATCTGAACGCCGCCGCTGGAGTGGCTGGGCTCATCAAAGCCAGTTTGGCCATTCATCATGCTTCGATTCCAGCCTCGGTGAATTTCCAGAAGCCGAACCCCAAAATTCCCTTTGAACGTGGCCCATTTCGCGTGAATCACACGCTCTCGCCCTGGCCGGAGGCGAATAAGCCGAGGCGGGCGGGAGTGAGCTCCTTCGGTATCGGCGGCACCAACGTTCATGTGATCTTGGAAGAAGCGCCGAAACCCAGGCCTTCCACTCCGGCAAAACCCTGGCAGCTTGTAGCGCTCTCCGCCCGAAGCCGGCAGACTTTGGAGAATGCCACAGATCGGTTGGCAGCGCATCTTGTCGAGCATCCGGAACAGAACTTCGCCGATGTCGCCTTTACCTTGCAGGAAGGCCGGAAAGCGTTTGACCAGAGGCGCGTCGCGATTTGCCGCGATGGTGCGGACGCCGTCAACGTCATCCAGGGCCGCACTCCCGCTCGTATCTTTACCGCTCACGCGCCATCCAGCCGTCGTCCTGTTGTATTCCTGTTCCCCGGCTTGGGAGACCAATATGTGGACATGGGCAGAGGACTATACGAGTCGGAACCGGAGTTTGCGCGGCATGTCGACCAGTGTGCCGAGATTCTGCGTCCGCTCCTAGGCTCCGACCTGCGCAAGCTCATCTATCCGGAAGCCAGGGTGCGGCAGCAGCATGAGTTTGCCGAAAAGCGTGTGGACTTCCGGAGTCTGTTGAATCGCCCTCGCGAAGATAACTCCCCGGCGGTTCAGGAAATTCATCGCACCCTCTGGGCGCAGCCCGCGTTGTTTGTGATCGAGTATGCGTTGGCGAAGCTCTGGATGAGTTGGGGCATCGCTCCCGAGAGCATGATGGGCTACAGCATCGGGGAATACGTCGCAGCCTGCCTGGCGGGTGTTCTTTCTCTCGAAGATAGCCTGCGCATGCTGGCGATTCGCGCGCAGAAAATCGATACGCTTGCCCCCGGAGCCATGCTTGCCATTGGCGCATCCGAAAGGGAGATCAGGCCGCTGCTGACCCCGGCGATTTCCATGGCGGGTATCAACGGAGATTCCCTGTGCGTGGTTGCTGGAACGGTAGAGGCGGTGGATGCGTTGCAGCAGCGGTTGGGCGCCGAGGGCGGTCTTGTGTGCCGGCGGCTGCTGGCAACTCATGCTTTCCATTCGCCGCTGATGGGGCCGGTTGCGGAGGAACTAACCGGAATCGCGCATTCGCTGCGCCTCAATTCTCCCAAGATTCCTTACGTCTCGAATGTAACCGGTAAGCCGATTACAGATGCCGAAGCGACTGATGCTTCTTATTGGGCCAGGCATCTCACGCAACCGGTTCAGTTTGCTGCCGGCTTACAGCATCTGTGCTCCTACTCCGCGCCGATATTCCTTGAGGTCGGTCCCGGTCAAATGCTGTCGTCCCTAACCGAGCAGTATCTTACTGGGAGAGGACTGGCGGATCGCGTGACCCTGGCTTCGCTGCCGCACGCTTCGGAGCAGCAGCCCGATCGCTCCTTCATCCTTGCCACCCTTGGAAAGCTATGGTTGGCGGGCGTCGAGCCCAACTGGAGCAACTTGCATGGCGGTGAGCGCAGAAATCGTGTGCAATTGCCCACCTATCCTTTCGAGCGGCAGCGCTACTGGTCTACGCCCACCAGTCGGCCGCTAGCACAGCCCGTGGCCAAAGCTGCATCGGATGCCTCGGTGAGCGAAGAGACTGAGCTAAAAAAGAACAGTGAACGGGCAGCCGGTGTTTCGGAAATTTCGAGGGCCCATCTGGGCATCGATTATGTTGCGCCCAGTAACTCCACCGAGCAAAAGGTTGCGGAAATATGGGAAGAGTTGTTGGGAGTGCATCCGGTTGGAATTCACGACGAGTTTCTCCGCTTGGGCGGCAATTCGCTGTTGGCAATTCGTGTTGCCGCCGAGTTGCGTGAGTCCTTCCAGATCGAGTTTCCGCTCGAAGCTCTTCTGTCATCGCCGACCGTAGTGGAAATTGCCTCGTTTGTAGAGGAGGCCTTGTTGACGATGATCGAGGGCATGGATGAATCGGAGCTCTCCGAAATGGGAGAGAAATAAGGTCTGAGCAATAAAGTCTGCCCTTGTGGATGCTTCTTTGCAACGGAACGACATTCGGGAGACATCGACACTCGGAAGAGAACGGCATTGCAAGAGAACGACATGGAAAGATTTTGAGAGCGGTTGAGCCGGATTGAGAGGCTCATCTTTTAATCTGCGTTGGCAATCATTCGAGACTAAGCTTTTGAAACTGGGAGACGTGGTATCTATATGAGCGACGAAGTTCACGGCAGAGAGTCAAGCACCTATCAGGAACGGATGGCGCGGCTTACCCCGGCCCAGCGCGAAATGCTCCAGAAGCGCCTTCGCGGCGATGGGCCGCGCAGCCAGCCTAAAGTAGTCATTACGCGTCGTCCCAGCCTGGACTATCCGATTACCTCCGAGCAGGAACATCTTTGGGTGCTGCACCAGGTAGATCCCAATACCCATTATTTCAATCATAGCCATGCCTATCGGCTTCAAGGCGAATTGAATATCGGAGCGGTGGAAAGCGCCATCAATGAAATGGCCCGCCGCCATGAGAACCTCCGCACGTCGATCCCCGAAATCGATGGAAAGCCGAGGGCTGTCGTTGTTCCCTCGATGCAGATTCCGCTGGAACGGGTGACGGTTCCCGAGCACTCTGAAGAAGAGAGGGGTGCTCGCTTGCAGGCGCTGGTCACCGAGCACACCTGCCGGCCCTTCGATATTCAGAACGGCCCGTTGGTTCGCGCCACGCTGTTTCGTGTTACCGAGCGTGAGCATGCGGTGTTGATTACCTTCCATCACATCATCACCGACTTTGTCTCTTACGATTTGATCGACCAGGAGTTCTTCACGCTGTACGACGCTTACTCCCGGGGCGTGCCGCACGCATTGCCCGAACTGCCGGTTCAATATGGCGATTTTGCCTTCTGGCTGGATCAGTGGATGAAATCGGAAGAGGCTGCCAGGCAGATCAAGTACTGGACCACCCAGCTCGCGGGCATTCAGCGCCTCGATTTGGTGACGGACCTGCCGCGTCCTCCGCACCGGACGTTTACCGCCGCGCGCCTTGGGTGGTTCCCGCCGGAGGCGCTCTGGGGGCAGTTCAAGCAACTGGCCCTGGACGAGAACGTTACCCGGTTCACCAGCTTTCTTGTGCTCTTCGCCATGCTGCTGCGGGAGTATAGCGGCAAAGATGATATTCCCATTGCTACCCCGGTCAGTAGCCGCAAACACCGGGAAACGCAGCCATTGATTGGCTACTTTCTCAATACCATCGTCTATCGCCTCGATCTATCGGGCAATCCTACCTTCCGCGAACTCTTGCAGCGCACCCGCCTGACGACGCTCGAAGCGATGGCCAACTCCGACTTGCCGTTTGAATTTTTGTTGAACCAGCTTCAGGCTGAGCGCGACCCCAGTCGTGCGCCGCTGGTGGATAGCTCCTACGCTTTCGGCAACGACCATAAGCCGGCGCAGGCTCCCTCGGGCCTGAAAATGGAAGAACTCGATCCCTTCTACCATTCAGGCTTTTTGGACATCAACCTGGGTGTCAACGACAACACCGATCACGCCGTTGTTTTGCTGGACTATCTCGTCGATCTCTTCCTCCCCTCCACGGGAGACCGGATGATGGCGCAATTCCAGAGTCTGTTCGAGCAGGCGTCCTACCATCCGGAGCGGCGTCTGACGGATTTCGTTTTGCTCAGTGAAACCGAGAGACGGCAGATCCTTGAGGAGTGGAACGATACAGCCGCGTCCTATCCCGGGCATCAAACCATTCTTGAATGTTTTGCCCAGCAGGTCGCGCAACACGCCGGTGCGATTGCGGTGCGATCCTCCCAGGAAGAACTGACGTACCGGCAACTGAACGCGCGCGCCAATCGCCTGGCTCATAGCCTGCTCCGCAAAGGACTAAAGCCGGAGGCCGCCGTCGCGATTCTGATGGATCGTTCCGCGGACATGGTCGTTGCTACGCTCGCGGTGTTGAAAGCCGGTGGCGCTTATCTGCCATTGCATCCGGCCTATCCTCTGGAGCGTATGCACTTGATCTTGAAGGAAGCGGGCGCGGCGGCGCTGCTGCTCGATCGTGCAACCGCGGCTCGCGGGCTGACTCACAGCAATGGAATCGTGGTGGATGACGATCCTTCGCTTGCGGCCGAAGCGGATAGTGATCCTAAAGTTAGCGTCGATCCCAACCAGCTTGCGTACGTGATCTACACCTCCGGATCAACCGGCGTGCCCAAGGGCGTGGCCGTGACGCATCGCAATGTTGTCAGCCTGATATGGAGCCGTAGCTGGCGCGAGGCAAGCCTGGAACGCGTGCTGTTCCATTCTTCTCATGCCTTTGATGCCTCGACATTTGAGATGTGGGCTCCTCTGTTGCGCGGCAAGCAGTTGATCGTCGCGCCCCCTGGCGAGTTGGATAGCGCGGCTTACAAGCGATTGTTCCAGACGGAAAAGGTCACTTCGACATTCATTACTGCCAGCCTGTTCAACCTGCTGGTGCAGGAGGCTCCGGAATGCTTTGCCGGCGTTCCTGAGATATGGGCCGGTGGCGACGTGGTTCCTGTTGCTGCTGTCCAACGGCTGCACAAGCATTGCCCTGAAACCTTGGTGTGCAACGGCTATGGGCCAACGGAAACTACTACATTTGCTGCTTGCTACGCCGTGTCCGATCCGAAGAAACTGACGACCCATGTGCCCATTGGCCGCGCTATGGACAACCATCGGGTCTATGTCCTGGACTCTGCATTGAACCCTGTGCCGGTAGGCGTCCCGGGCGAGTTATTCATCGCCGGTGACGGTGTGGCGCGTGGCTATCTCGGGCGTCCCGATCTAACGGCAGAACGCTTTATGCCGGTTCCATTCGGCAGCTCTGGCGGGCGCATGTATCGCACCGGAGACCGCGTACGGTGGAGAGACGACGGTCAGATCGAGTTCCTGGGAAGGACCGATCAACAGGTCAAGCTTCGTGGTTATCGCATTGAGTTGCCGGAAATCGAGGCGGCTTTATTGAATTGTTCCGGCGTAGGCCAGGTAGCCGTGATCGTGCGCGAAGATCGCAAGGGAGAGAAGCGTTTGGTGGCCTATGCGGTTCCCGCTCCCGGCCATAGCATCGAGGCCGCGCCGCTGCGCGAGTCCCTGACGCGTACGCTGCCCAACTACATGGTTCCCGCGTTCATCATGGTTCTTGCGTCTCTGCCGTTGAATTCCAACGGCAAGCTTGATCGCAAGGCGTTGCCGGCTCCGGATGTTGCCGGAAGCAATTCGCGCCGCGCTCCTGGTACGCATGCGGAAGAGGTCTTGTGCTCCTTAATGACTC
>DATGIO010000032.1:0-13699 GCA_035295685.1 Candidatus Angelobacter sp. | reverse complement strand
TGGCCCGCCAAGCTGCGGTAATATCTCTCCGCTTCTCCCTTCTTGTGGTCCAGACGCAGCTGGCCGCACTCGCCTGTCTCCTGATCCACAAAACTGATTTGCTGTACGCTCGGATGGAAATCGCAACCTATAATCAGCACGCCGGCTCCTTTTCCCGAGCCTTTGGTCGTCAAGCAACCTAAAGTGTACTCGGGTGATCGAGCCGACTTCCTCATGGAATCACGGTGAAGCGCAGCGAAACCGTGGGTCTGGTTGGGCAAAGAATCGAGTGCCGGAGGCACGGCATAGAAATCTATGGGCAAAGATATTTTCTTGCTGGCGGCAAGGCATCTCACTCGGTGTTTTCCACCCTGGCTTGCCTCTAGAAGTTTTCATGCGATTGCCCTGGCTAGGTGTGTGCCTGTCTTACCCCGGCCTTGGCGTTACTCACCTTGAACGATCACGATAAAACGATAAAACGACAAGCTGGAATTTTCGCATTCTTCGGCGCCGCCCGGCTTTTCATTTTTCGTGCTTGCTCAAGCAGGAGCGCACGGTTAGCATGTCAGGGCTTATTCAAGCCATTGGGGGTGCTGTATGTCCGCAGCCGCATCATTGGACGCAGTTAAGTTTGATATTTGTTGTGCAGCCCGTATCCTGTACCGTGCTGGACTGAGTGTGGGGGTCGCCGGTCACATCAGCGTCGCTATCGGCGACAACAAAATGCTGATGAATCGTTTTGGCCCGTCGTTTGCGACTTTACGTCCCGCCGATATCGTTACCTTCGACTTCCAGGGGAAGGTGCTGGAACACGATCCGTCCGTAGATCCGTATGTCAACGACACCGTTGCGCTTCATGCAGTAATCCATCGCTACAACCCAAAAATCGTCGCGGTAGCTCACACCCATCCTCCGGCAGCCATTACGTGGAGCACCTTCCGGCGGACGCCGGAAGTCTACGATCAGGAAAGCTGCATGCTAGCGGACGACGTGGCGATTGTGGAAGAGGACTACACTGGGTTGGCGGCCTCGGAAGATCGCATTCGTCCGTTTGCGGAGGCCCTGGGAAGCAAAGCGACCGCGCTGCTGCCCAATCACGGGGCCATTACAACTGGCCCACTGGTGCAGGTCGCCGTATTTCGGATGTTGTTGTTGGAAGGAATGTGCGCCCGCAATATCTCGGTTGCAATGGCGGCCCAGGCCACCGGCTTCAAGCCACATGCCATCAAGATGGAAGATGCTCTGACTGCGAAAGCCGAGCTTGCACGAATCCCGGGACTTCAGCCAATGTGGGCCGATCAGCTCCAGCGCTTGCAGCAGACCGATCCCGGCCTTTTTGAGAATCGTCCGCGAAGCATTGTTGCCGCTTGAGCAGGAAGCTTGGGAAGCTTTGCCACCCCTGCCACGCCATGATCGTCTTGAAGAAACACCGGGCTGAACAACGTAATGTTGTTGCAGCCCGGATGTCTTTTTGGTGGTTACCTTTTCAACTTTGGCCGAAAACGGTTTAAACGCTCAGCAGGTTGACATGATGGCCGGAGTCGGTGCCTGTCCAAGTAATCGACGGGGAGCCATAGCTGACCCCCAGGGTCGGGCAATAAACCGAAAGCTCGTTCAACGTAATTTTCGATGCGAAATGGATTGCATCGAAGGAGCGCAGCAGGTTGATGTGATGGTCGGCGTCGGTTCCATCCCAGGAAAGCAAAAGCTGTCCGGCGAACGCCAGCAGTCCAGGCGAAGCAATGCTGGTTTCATTGAGGGTGACTTTGTTGTGCCAGGACGCGCCGCGGTCTCCCGAAGAGGACACATTCAGCCGATGGCTGCTATCGGTGCCTGTCCATGCAATCACGAGCTTTCCCTGAAACGATGCCAATGCTGGAGAGTCAATGGATGTCTCACCCAGCGTGTGTTTGTCGTTCCAGTGAATGCCATCGTTAGAAAACAGAACGTTGAGGTGATGCTCCGAATCGGTTCCGGTCCAGCCGAGAACCAGTTCGTTGTTATGGACGGTTAGTACAGGGCGATGGGCGCTAGTCTCGCCCAGCGTTACCTTGTTGATCCAGTTAATGCCATCGGGCGATGACATTACGTTAAGCTGCTGGTTTCCGGTGCCTGACCACGCCAGGTAGATTCTGCCGTTGAACACGCAAATAGACACTCCAACCGGCGAGGTGTCGTGCAGGGTCACCTTGTTCTGCCAGACCGTGCGGTGATTGGACGACAACACGTTGAGGCGGTGTTCCGAGTCGGTTCCGGCCCATGCAATGTAGGTACGTCCATTCAATTCCGCTACGCCAGGGGCGTTGACGGCGGTTTCAACGAGCGTGTTTTTCCTGGGAACCGCATGGATCGGAAATGGATTGTCGTTGACGATGCCGGAAGGATGCCCTTCGGGGAATGTGCTTTGTAAGTCCGCTTTGAACTGCCCGAAGCCATCGAGAGAGCGGGTGAGGGTGGTATAGACCGTGCTCATTGTGGGCGCTCCCGCCTGCACGATCTCGTTCCAACTGAAGCCCAATTGGGTGCGCATGTAATTGAGGAAGAGCACCGCGCAGCCGTACGAGACCGCATTACGGTCAGTGGGATCGTTGCTGTCGACGAAATCGGGGCGTCCAGGGGTGTCCAGCCAGATTCTTGCGGATGCAAAGCCATCGAGTTGCGCCGGATAAAGATAGGTCGAAAGAACGCGGGAAAGGCCTTCGCCGTTGCTGGCTGAGCAATTCCATCCTTTGCCTTGAACCGCCGAAAACACCTCCACCTCTTCCGCCACCACGAGGAAGCGCGTGAAATCCGTATTGGTTCCTACGGCGTCGCAATACAGATCGGTGGCCGAGCAGCCGTAATGGTAAGCGCCGGGGATATTGGGCGCGATAATGATGTTGAAGTTTCCAACCTGAATGCCTCCAAAAACCGCCGATAAGATCTGGTATTCGCGCTCGCAGCTTGCCAGCACGCCGTCGGCGATGGTCTGGCCGCTCGCTCCCAGCGACGGATCGTAGTAGACGTGAAAATGAGACGTGCTTCCCCTCAGGGTAACCGGGAAGTCGAATCCCTGGGCGGGGGTCACCCCGGTTGCCAGAAGCTCATGGGGTTGGATGTCAAAACCTTCTTTGACGAGAACACGGAGCGTTTGCGGCGCTCTGGCTGGGGCGATGCTGTTGCTCCAGCTTGCGGATTCCTTGATGGTCGGGTCTTTCGTTAAGAGATTGCTTGTGGGCATGAATGATCTCCTCCAGATCTTGTGTCGGATTGAGTGGATTCAATGGCTGGTTCAAGAGGCCCGGAACAGCGTTACTAGCGGGAGTGTAGTTCAAACAAAGAGGAAAATAGTTTGAAGATAATGTTATTTTTTACACTAGAAGCTTCCGCGCAAATGCCTTATGCGCATTTGTTAGAAGCTCGTCGTATCGGATTAGTAATCGGCAATCGGAGCGCAGGTGGTCGCCAGCCAATAGCGTTAAGGTTAGTGCGCCTTCATGAGGCATTCCTTAGGGAGAAGAAAGAGATGAGAACCATTTCATTCCGGGGCCGCAGGACGCCCCGCTGCCGGCTGTAGGGAGTTAACTCTGGAGAAGTTTCTGATTGAGGGCAATCTCTTAAGGACAAAAGTCTGCAAAGGAACAATCTCGAGGAAGAGCGTGGAAGAGGGATCCTCCAGGACTCCGTAAGATGCGGGTCAATAAGGCTGGGCTTTAGCCCCTGTTTTAACCATCGCGGTTCTCGATGGAAAGAAGCTGGTATTACACAAATCGGACTGCTCCTTTCGGCTCACACAAGAAAATCAGGAGTTGAGCAGTTGAGCGTCTTATGCGATGCCCTGAGCGCCAGCGGCGCGACAAGAGGGTTGCCCACGTCAAAGCGAAGCGACGACGTGGGTGCATGTAGAAGGAAGAGTCGAGTGCCGGAGGCACGGCAGAGGAATTGCCGCTTGATACGCCATCGTGGATTTGCGAGAAGCATTTTCAAGAAGGCCCAACCAAACCCCCCATGGAATTTTCATGCGATTGCCCTGCCTTCCCACCGAAGCCAAACAAAAATTGCTGCTATTAAGCCCGTCGCGGTACGCGCTACTCCGCAGGTTGCTGCTGCGTCATGCAATGAATGGCGCCGAGGCCCCAGATAAAGTCGCCGCAATAGATTCCCACGATTTCGCGCTTTGGAAAAAGCTCCGCCAGGATATTCAAGGCAAGCCGGTCGTTGGGATCGTTGAAAACCGGCACAAGCACCAGACCATTGGCGATGTAGAAATTGGCGTAGCTTGCCGGAAGGCGCTGCCCTTTAAAAACCACGGGCCGTGGAAGCGGCAGCTCTACAATCTGCAGCTTGCGCCCTTCAAGGTCTGTGGCCCTTCGCAGCCGCCGGAGATTCTCCTGCAGGGGCTGATAGTTGGCGTCGCTCCGGTTTCTTTCCACAACTGTAACAACGGTCGTTGGATTGACGAACCGCGTTATATCGTCCACGTGGCCGTGCGTATCGTCCCCGGCAATGCCTTGGCCCAGCCAGATGACTTTTTCTACTCCCAGGTACTCCGAAAACATCTGCTCCAGATCGTTACGCGAAACATGGGGATTCCGGGCCTGAACCGGGCTTAACAGGCACTCTTCCGTAGTCAGCAACAAGCCTTCGCCGTTAACGTCGATGCTGCCGCCTTCGAGCACCATGCCGGTCTTTTTGCCCGAGGGGAAGACACTCTCAAACCGCTTGAGCTTGAGTTTTGCGGCGATTCTTTCCGGAAGGCGGCAATCGAGCTTCCAGTTGGGATATTTGGCCCAGGCGTTAAAGCGCCAATGAGTAATGGCCACGCGGTCTGCAGGAGTCTTACGCCTAACGAATATCGGGCCCGAGTCGCGCGTCCATACTCGGTCCGTGGGCCAAAGATGAAATTGGATCCGGTCCAGCCGCGCGCCTACGGCTTTGAGAATGGTGCTGGCTGCCTTTCGCCCGGCCGCATCGCCCACAATGATATCCACCTCTTCCGCCCGGCTGAGGTAGCGCACAATTTCGGCGTAGACCCAGGGAATGGCCTCGAACTTTCCCGGCCAATCTTCGTGATTGTGCGGCCATGCGATCCATGTGGCCTGGTGCGGCTCCCATTCCGCAGGCATGCGATAACCAAGGTCTTTAGGACTCTTATCCAGGGGAGTCACTCTTTGGGAAGCCGCTTTCGAGAGAGTCATCTCTGGCGGCGCTCCTTTGGGCGGTGCCTCTTTGGAAGAAATCTTGGATTGCGTGGCCACGGGCTAGTCCAGGAACCTCTTGCTGATGGGCGCGTAGCTGTCAATGCGGCGGTCGCGCAGGAAGGGCCAGTTGCGGCGTATGTCTTCCAGATGGCGTAGGTCGCAGCGGCCCAGGAGAATCTCTTCTTTGTCGTGAGACGCTTCCGCAATGATCTTTCCAAAAGGATCGCATAGGAAAGATCCGCCCCAGAACTCGAGCCCTTTTCCCTCGGCGCGGTTTCCGCGAATGTCGCCGAACTCGTGCCCCACGCGATTGACTACGCCTACAAATACGCCGTTGGCGATGGCATGGGCCCGCTGGATGGTCTTCCAGGCATCGTGTTGTACCGCTCCGAATTCGGCCTTCTCGTCCGGATGCCAGCCGATGGCGGTTGGGTAAAAGAGGATGTTGGCTCCCTGAAGAGCGGTCAACCGCGCTCCTTCCGGATACCACTGGTCCCAGCAAACCAGCGTGCCTACACTGCCATGCTGGGTTTCAAATGCTTTGAAGCCGAGGTCGCCGGGCGTGAAATAGAACTTTTCGTAATAGAGGGGATCGTCCGGGATGTGCATCTTGCGATAGAGGCCCTTGAGGCTTCCATCGGTGTCGAAGACCACGGCCGTGTTGTGGTAGAGTCCGCGTGCCCGCCGCTCGAAGAGCGATGCGATCACCACCACCTTTTTTGCGCGAGCGATTGCCGACATGACCTCCGTCGTGGGGCCAGGGATCGGCTCGGCCAGGTCGAAGAGGGCGATGTTCTCCCGCTGGCAGAAATACTGTGTGCGGAAAAGCTCTGGCAGGCAGATCACCTCGGCGCCCTTTTCAGCGGCTTCGCGGACTTTCTCCCCTGCGCGGCGGAGATTTTCGTCCGGATCGGAAGAGCACGACATTTGGATGAGACCAACTGTAAATACGTCAGACGGCAATGCAGAATCCTCGCTTGTGAGATCGACTCATCAAGCATAGCAAAGAAAAACGATGCATCAGCCACGCGACAGACAGTGGAAGGCGATTCCGGTCGCCCGATGCCGCAAATTCCCCTCTTTACGCTTGATTGCTTGGCTTGATCGCTCGATCGAAAGACTCGGGAGGACACCATGACGCTTACCCGCTTAACCATGCCTTCTCACACGCAAACAAATACTGAGAGAAACTGCGAAAAAGACTCTCCGTGTTCTCATATCTCGCTCCGCGCGGGCCCGCAGTGATGCGTTTGGATTTGGTTACCGATAATGTCGATTGTCGTAACCCTATTATGCTTGATGGGCTTGCAGAGTCATCCCCCAGGGCAATCGCATGAAAGAAATCTTAATCGTTTGTGCCGTCTCGAAAATTTATCTCACGGACTGCGTGCTCTTTCCGCTCTTCGATAAATCAGGCTGGCGATGAAGCTGGTGCAACTGTGGAAGAGCCGCCCTTCAGGGTGGCGTAAAGTGCGCGCAATAAATTTCATGCCTTGGAGTACAAGTGAGAACTTTTGTTCTCACTCGTGCTCCAAGGCATTGCACTACATCGGTCTTTGGCAATCAATAAATGCAGTACACCGGCTCCGAAGTCAAAAGTCAAAGCCGACTATGACCACGTATCCGGTAATCATGATGGCGCCCAGCCCGAACCACAAACAGCATTCAGTGACTTCGCAAAATTTAATACAAAGCAGTTGGACGCCGCGCCCAGCTTTTGCCTTTTTCCTGTGAGATTTTCTCCATGTCACCCACGTAAGCTCCAGCCTGGGTCAACATGTGATGCAGGTCATTACCGATGCTGATGAAGGAGAAGCCTTTCTCCAGGAACTCGCCGACGCGCGCCGTGCCGAATAGAAAAAGGCCCAGAATAACGTTGTTCTTGCGGGCATGTTCAATCAGTTTTTTTGTGGCTGCGTCGAGTTCCGGCGAGGTGTACATATGAGGGAACTCGTACTTGTTATAAAGGCCCATCGACATGCAAAGGTCGTTCTGGCCGAGGAAGAGAATGTCCACGCCTGGTACGGCAGCGATCTCAGCAATGTTCTCAATGCAAGCCGCGGTCTCTACCTGCAGCGCCACAATGCCATTTTTGTTGAAGTTTCCCGCATAACCGAGCAGGCCGGCTTTGTTCATGCTGCGTTGGGGAAAGTAGACGGAGCGAGTGCCAACCGTCGGGTATTTGGTGCAGCTTATAGCTTGGCGCGCTTCTTCCGCGGTATTGATGTAGGGAATCAGGACGCCGTCCGCGCCCAGATCAAGGGCTTGCTGGATGCCGGGGCGATCATCATATCCGCCCACGCGGACCATCGATTTAGCGCCGCCATGGGCGATTCCCGTGAGCATCGCCGAAAGCTTTTCGTAGCCCATGGGGCCATGTTGTGTATCGACTAGCAGCCAGTCATAACCGCTGTGTGCGAGTTGCTCGGCGACGGTGGGGCTATGAGCGTTGAGGAACAGGCCCATTTTGGGCGTTCCTGCGCGCAGTTGCTCCTTGAAGTCTGCACCGCTCAATGAGTTTCCGGACATAGGGCATTCTTCTCCTGAAGTTTAGAATCGCGTCTGGTAGTGTATCGCACGCCGTGAGAAAAGATGGGCCATGCGCAGGTTAAATTCCCCAGACATTTGCTCAGCGTTCCCGTCGTAGCTCATCCGTTGAAGTCGCGCCTGAGTTGTGTTGGCTTTCCGCATGTTCAGGGCGATATACGGCAGTGGCAAGCACAGCATCAGGGGCCACAAGCAGTCGCATTCCATTTCGATCGGATCGTCAACCTGCGTATCGTCCGCCATGAAATAAAGAACGCGCGCATATCAATTGCAATGCCATTGAGTGAACCCCGGCAATCCCCGATAGCCGTTAAAAAGCCATGCAAGATCAAAGTCCTCAATGATGGGTGATAAATCACCGCTCTTGGTAACGACGCATCGGCTTCAATCGCGAAGACGGCGCTCGATTGCAACACGATTTTCACAATGCGATCAGGACATGCTGGGTCTAAGCCGCAAGTTCTTGACGCCAGTGCTGTGACCTTGTACTTTTCAAAAGCTTGTAATTTTCAAATTTTGATCAATTCATGCGAGCGCATTTATAGGGGGCGTTTTTGAAACAGAAGCATGCAGGCGTGGGGAAGAATCGTAAGTTGCACAATCCCGTGAGCGACAAGCTCTCGCCCGTTTTTCCGTTGGACCTCTCCAAAACCAGGAGCATCAACAGCCTGGTGCGGGGAATGGCGGACACGGCTTTTACCGGCCGTCAACTTGGCGAAGCCGTCGACGTGCTGGAGGCAATGGCCAAAGACCACGACTGTTTTGTGGTGATGACGCTCTCCGGAGCGATGACTGTGGCCAAGCAGGGCCTGATTATCTGCGATCTGATTGAGAAAGGGCTGGTGAATGCCCTCATCTCCACGGGCGCGCTGATGGCTCATGGCTTGGTTGAAGCCACAGGATGCAGCCACTATCGTTATGACCCGCGCATGAACGACGTTCAGCTCTACGAGGCCGGGTACAACCGCGTTTATGACACCCTGGAACCCGAGCAAAACCTGGATCATGTGGAATTGGTGATGGAGGACGTTCTGGCGGCCTGGAACGAGTCCGAGACCATGTGCTCCTGGCGGCTCAACCACGAGATTGGGCGTCATCTGAAGAAGAACACCAAGGGCCGCGGCATCTTGAAATCCGCGTTCGAGAAGAATGTGCCGGTTTTCGTTCCGGCTTTCACCGACTCCGAGCTTGGCCTTGATGTCGCGCTAAACAACCGCGTGAGGACCCGCGAAAAGAAGGCTCCGCTTCACTACGATCCCTTCCTCGACTTGAATCATTTTGCTGAAACTCTTCTGCGGCAGAAGAAGCTCGCGATTTTTACCATCGGCGGTGGAGTGCCCCGCAACTGGGCGCAGCAGTTTGGCCCCTATTGCGAACTGCGCGTGCGCCGTGCTGGCGAAGACGTTCCGCTCAAGCGGTACCACTATGGAGTAAGAGTCTGTCCCGAGCCTGTGCATTGGGGCGGCCTGTCTGGCTCTCCCTATAGCGAAGCGATTTCCTGGGGTAAATTCGTCCCTCCGGCGGAAGGCGGCCGGTTTGGCGAGGTTTTTGTGGACGCTACGGTGGGACTCCCGATCATGATCGCAGCGCTGCTGGAGCGGCTTGGCAAGAAGTATAAAAAGCCCGCGCTGCAGTAAGGTTCACCAACCTGGAAGGTTGATCAACCAAAGAAAAGACATGCGCCCTAAAAGAGGCGTATAAAAAAATACCCGTGGATCGTTCAGCGACACATCCACGGGTATTCTTTTGTCTGTTTTCGTTCTTATAGGCCGATCGCAGATTTCTATTCAAATATCAGGATGGCGGAGGCGATGACGGTCGTCCACAGGCCGCGCTTGTCTCCCACTGCGGTCTGCGTCGTGTTGGTAGTCCGGACGATCTTGTTGGAGATCCTGTAAATTTCCTTTTTTTCATCCCAGGATTTGTCCGGATCGAAATCCACGTCGAGTGTGGTCGCTAGCATCTCGGCGGCCAGTTCCTCTGCATATTCACCCGCAATGTTGTCCGGTTCGCCAAAGGAGTGGTGTTCACTGAGGTAGCCGTAGGTGTTTCTATCGGCGGGCATGGCAAGACCGATGCTCGAGGCGACCAGGCGATGAGGCTCGCGGGTTGAGTTTTCAGCAACCACCGCGAACGTGACCTCGCCGGCATGCAGGAACTTGAGACCTTCCTTGCGGGAGATCAGCTTACAGTTTGGTGGAAAAATGGAGGAAACCCTGACCAGGTTCTGCGCGGCGATTCCAGCATCGCGCAGGGCCAGCTCAAATGAGGTAAGACGTTCTTTGTGTTTTCCGACGCCTTTTGTCAGAAAGATGCGCTTGGGCACCATGCTTAATCCCAATGTAGTTGAACCTCCAAGAAGAAAGTAGAGTCAGGGGCAATTCAAAAAAATAACATACGCGCGCGGTGCTATTGAAAAAATTACGTCAATTTTTTACACATTGGTAATTTTCGTGGCGCTCCCTCCCCGCGTGGCCAAGTTTGGAGACAGCTTCGATACTGGCACCCGGCAGGAAATTTGAACCATGATTCAGCCAAAAGATTCAGCCTCTCGAAATCTTCTCCGGAAGGTAGGATGAGATTCCTGACTTGAAGGCTGTGCAGGCTGAGGATGGTTTGGAATGCCGGGTATGGTAAGTCCGACATTCCTGAACCATCCTGCCGTGTGTGTGTTTCCTTGTGGAAACTTGTGGCTTGCGAAAAAGAGACTTAGCGCGTCAATGTGTCATACAGCGGCTGAACCGGCCTAACCTGCCCAGCCTCGTTAGCTACGGTAACTGCCAGAATATGAATTCGGTCGTTTTCCGGCAGGGTCAGCGTTTTAGCATTGGCGGGGACATCAACCGCATAGCCAAACAGATAAGAGTAAGCGTAAGGTTCATTCGCCCCGCTCGAATCGTGGCGATGCGAAGTGAACCAGGCAACGTCGGCCCGCTTGATGAATCCCGGCCGCAAGCCAAGCATTTCCGCGTATTCGTTGACCCGGAAGCGCGGTGCGCCAGGTGGAGGCGTGGGCGCACCGGCGCGCTGCACGATCGGCTGTTCTTCTCTTTTCCAGATGCGGTCATCCCACTGGCCGATAAAGCCCGTCCACTCCTGAATGGTGAGGTCCACGGGTTGCTCTCCCACACGGAAGGTTGCCTTTTGATCTCCGCCGGAGGCCGCTGCGAGCAGGTAGACGCGGTTGAACTTGCCGGGAGGCAGAGAGATGGTCTGGCCATGGGCGGTCACCGCGTCCGGAGCTCCGGAGTGAGCATGGGCCAGGCTGAATTGCACTCCTGCAAAGTCAAGGCTTGCGGGCAGCATCTCGGCCGGAAGAGCTTTGCCCTGCGGAGCGGTGGGGCGGTCGAAAGAGCAGTCGAAGCAGCCCTCTGTGGCTCTCCCATCGCGGGTGGCTACCGAGACATCGTAGGTCAGATGGACGGGCTGCGATTGCGGCGCTGTCAGCTTCTTGCCCACCGGGGCCAGATTCAAAGCGAAGGTATGAATCTCGTAGGGCTTGAATGAAGCGACTAATTCGCCGCCCTTGATGGTTGCAGCGCCAAGGGCTTGCTCCTGGCCGTTGACTTCGTGGGCTGCAGCGATAGAAGAAGGAGAGGAAGGAAAGGAGATGTGAACGTCCTCTGCGGGACGGCCGTCCATTTCCACGGTACGGACGATGACCGCGTCGCTGTGCTCGGCTTTCTTGATGGCCAGCACACGGATGCGCGGATGATTGATCTTGAGTAGCGTAAAGCTCTTGCCTAAAGTTCCGGGATGTTTCGGGCTCTCAAAGGCCAGCAGGGGCTGGTTGAGCCGGTAGGCCTGCCAGTCGGTTTGCGCTTGCCGCCAGTCGCCTTCGTGTCCCGCAAGCCCGAAGACGATCTCGTGGCGTCCCCAGTCTTGCGTGCCTTGATCGGCATAGCCGCCGCGAGTGCCTGGGGTGCGAACTAACGTGAGGCGAAGAGTATGGTCGTCTGGTTTATCAGACGCGTTCTTGCAATCGGTGAGCACGGTAACGCCAAATTTTCCGCCCTGATCGGTAAGGTCGATCCATTGATGGGAGGCGACTTCAAACTGGCGCTCGTTCTCCGTGGGGCGCTGGATGGTTCCCACGTCCCAGTTGTAGGTTGCCAGATTGTTGGCTGCTGCCAGAGCGAATGAGGCCTTCAAGTTGGCGGATTTAGCCTTCCAGTCGATTACGTTGCTGAACTCGACGCGGTTTCCCGCGTCTCCGGCGGAGAGGCGGATCGTCTGCGCAAATTTCGAGTCTTCACCCTCCCGAACCACTTCTAGAGCTACCCGCGCCGCGCCGTTCTCAACCACTCGGACCTTGGTCGGGCCGCCGACGAGCGTCCTGGGCGCTCGCTGCTCGTCTTCAAAATCCATGTTCCAGGCGGGCCAATTGCGGGGATTGTCGGTAGAGACGGCGAGACGAATCGGGGAAGCCAAGAGCTCCTGTTGCAGATTCTTGTCGAAAATGCTGGAGACATCTCCGTTTTCATTGAGCTTCACCATGTAGCGTTGGTTCTCGAGAGAGGCTTCCGTCACCTTAAGCTCACTGGCTTGGGTAGAAGAGTCGGACTCCCGGACATCAAAAACCGCATAGCTGACGGATGGTACTTTGGCAAGAAAGAGGACTTTGGCGGTTCCGTCGTCTGCTTCGGTTGGCCGTAGTTGCGCCGGAACCTCTTTCCCGTCAGGACCGTAAACCTGAACTGCTTTGGGAAGCCCGTTGGGGAAGGAGAGAGTAGCTTCGACCACATCTTGCCGCTCAGTGTTGAGCGAGTTAAAAACAACGATGGCCTTGCCCTGAGTATTGGTGTCCATTCCGGAGGCCACAGCTTCCGTGGCGCTGGTCAGCACACCGGCAAACTGGTTCATCGCCAGCACATCGTCGTTCCAGGAAAACTCGAACGCTTTGGGGGTTGCGGTGCCCGGCAGCAGGTCGTGAAACTGTCCGCCCATCACCAGAGTCCACGCATTGTTCAGGCGCTGTATTGGATAGGGACGTCCGCCAAGCCATGCGGCGGCCACCGAGGCTTTTTCCGCTGCGTCGGCCAGGAGTTCGTTCTTGCGGTTCCACCGCTTCCGGTAGGCTTCGGAGGTAAGCGACCCGGCGGAGTGATTGATCAACTCAAGGTCGCCTTTATATCGGGGCAGCCGGTCGGTCTTGCAGCAGCGTAGGATGTCGCGGAACATCTGGTCTGCCGGAGACCACATCACGCGCACCGGCCCATCGCCCACTTGCACGCTCTGTGGCTGACTATCGGAGGGTGCGAACGGCGAAGCCAGGGGCAGCTTGCTTTTGGTGATGATGGCCTCCATCAGGTTCACCGACGATTCGTTAGGTGAGCCTCCAATGTCGCCGGTTCCGACGTAGTGAAAGTCGGCGAAGATGCCCGTCAAGTCACCGTCGAGCTGGATGCGTTTTGTCCAATCCTCTTGCGGTCGGCTGCGGCGCTGATTCTGTTGCGGCGTAAGATTTGGATCGGGAGCGGGGGGCTGTGGCGGAGCCTTGCTCAAGTCGTAGTTCACCTGGCTGGTGTAGCTGAGCGGATTCAGCGCGGCGATCACGGTCTTGGAGTCGGGGCCCTCCCAGATTCCAACGTTAAACGGGATTCCATCGGGCGTTTTTTCCGGGGAGTCCGGGCCGCCGACATGGGGAGCCGGCTGCCAATCGGAGGAGAGCTTTTGCGTGGAGAACCCCTTGATGCCCGCATGGCTCAGAATGCTGGGTAGAGAAGCGGGGAAGCCGAAGCAGTCGGGCAGCATGTATTCTTCGCTGGCCTTGCCAAATTCGCGGCGGAAGAAATCGTTGCCGTAGAGAATCTGGCGGAAAATCGATTCGGCGTTCGGAGAATTTACGTCGCCTTCTTCCATCGACGACCCGGCGGGGAACCACCTGCCCGCCGCCACATACTGCTTGAGCCGCTCATAATCCGCCGGGTAGTACTCCTTCATCAGCCGATAGCGGTTCGCGCCGGTGAAGTTAAAGATGCAGTGAGGATATT
>DATGIO010000031.1:0-32221 GCA_035295685.1 Candidatus Angelobacter sp. | reverse complement strand
TGGCCCGCCAAGCTGCGGTAATATCTCTCCGCTTCTCCCTTCTTGTGGTCCAGACGCAGCTGGCCGCACTCGCCTGTCTCCTGATCCACAAAACTGATTTGCTGTACGCTCGGATGGAAATCGCAACCTATAATCAGCACGTCGGCTCCTTTTCCCGAGCCTTTGGTCGTCAAGCAACCTAAAGTGTACTCGGGTGATCGAGCCGACTTCCTCATGGAATCACGGTGAAACCGTGGGAATGCGCCGTGTAGAGGATTGAGTGCCAGCGGCACGGCAGGTATTTGGAGTAGACTGTGTCGGCCTAGATATATCAGAAGTCAGAGCTCCTCCTTGGTGAAAATCTTGTGATGACGCATTTGGGAGAGCCTCTGCCGTGCCTCTGGCACTCGGTCTTTCGTTGTATCGATACCCACGGCTTCGCCGTGGGCTACCCTCTCGTCGCGCCTCTGGCGCTTGAAGTTACGCTGATAACCGCATCCTAGTCTCCCCAATCCTTTGTTGACGCCTATATTACTGTGAAAGAGCACGGATTTAATCATGCTCTTCCACGGTTGTGTAGGCTTTCTCATTCTTCATCGGCAAATATAGAAACGCCAGGCATGACTTTTGGCGCATTCTATTTTTCCTCAGGCTCTAAAGCCGTGCCCTTCCACAAAGACCTACAAGACCGCGCCTAGAAATTACAGAGCGCCAACAGCGACTAACCCCCAGATCGATGAGCCCCAACGAACGCCCTCTCCCAACTCCATGGCTAATCTTGAAGGATATCAACGCTATGCCGTCGAGCGCTTTTGCTCGCAAGTCGATCAGGATGATCCCATCAATCTGCCCATCGGCGTACTGGCCGTGGCCAGGAACTGCAAGTTCGTCCTCACGCGCGTGCGCACGCGCGACGGCATCAACAAGCGCCTGGGCCCCACCTGGGTAGGCATGGACATGGCAACCGGGAAGCCTGTAACTGGGCTGTATGCGTGGAAGTTTTCCGGCAACGGAGTTCTGCCCGATAAGCAGGTGCCCATGGCCTTCGACAGCGCGGGCAATTTGAAGATCGAGTCGCCGCCGGGATCGGGCATCATGGTTCCGGTTTCGAACTCCAGCCTTGCTTTGCCCGCCGGTTCTTATCTTCAGGCCGACCAAACCGAGAACCGCTCCTACCTGGCCTTCACCAACATCGCCAATCCATCGCTGGGCACATCGGTCAATGCCGTCTACGACCTGAATACCGGCAATCTCGATCCGCTGAGCATGAGGCCCGTGGGGCAGGCATGGCAGCCCAATACGAAGTATGCCGTTGGCGAGATGGTGAGTCCGCAGCCAGGCAACGCCGCTATCGGCCATACCTTTCGGTGCACCCAGGCGGGCGTCAGCGGAGCCAATCAGCCGGTCTGGAATACAGCCGATAGTTCCAACACCAGCGACAATACGGTTGTCTGGCAGGAACTAACACTGTCATTCTCGCAGGCGCTGCCCACTTGCGATGTCATTACCACGCCCAACTTCGGTTCTGTCTTAGTCAATTCTGGAAACCTTCCGTTGTCGGGACTGCAGATCAATGTAACAACGGCCACCGGTCCAGGATCGTTTCCCTCCGCCCAATCCATCTTCATCGCTGTTACGCTCGTCAATCAGGCCGGGCAGGAGTCCGCGCCGGTGGTGGCAAATGCGACCGCATTTTCGAGCGCTAACACTCAGGTTACCGTGACGGTATCCCAGACCGTACGATCATGGTTGGCGGCTCTTCCGGCGAATCTAAGGCCGGTGAGTTGGAATCTCTACGAGGCCGATACGGCCCACGGAAATCCCCAACCGGGGCTGGGATCGTTCAAGCTCGTGAGCGCCGCACTTTCTCTCAATGTAACTACCTCGGTCAATATCAATAGTTCAGCAATCGGCTCCGCTTTATCGACAACCCTTCCATCGGCATTCCTGAATGGGGCCGGCAACGTGGATGCGGGCGAGCGATGGGCCCTGGTCTTGTTCGTCAATCGCAACGGCTATATTTCCGGGTACTCCCAGCTTTATGCGCAGCAGAGTACGGCCGTCAACAACCCGGGGAATTTTGGTCTGTTCGCCGCCAACATTCCTATCGGCCCTCCGAACACCGCGGCGCGCTATGTCTGCTTCAGCCTTGCCGGAGCGAGTTCGGCGGGTCCATTCGTCTATATACCGGCGAACGATACCGTGAACGGCGCGCCCATCACCTCTACCATCATCAATGACAATGTAACCACCACGGCTTCGTTCAACTTTACCGACGTCTACCTGCAAGACCTGCTGGCTACCTCGGCCAACGTGCAGCCGTTTTTCGACAAGATTCAACTCCCGCCCTGCCGCGCCATCATTCATTCGCCCACCATGGATCGTATGATCTACCTTACCTATAACCTGCCTTCGGGCGCTTACATCACGCCGCAGCTTGATCCGGAGACGGTTTTCGGAAGCACCGGCCTGGTGCAGGTCTCCGAGACCGACGGCCAGAACCTGATGGGATGGGTGCATTTCGATGGTATTGAGTATGCGCTGAAGGAGGAGTCCGGCCACGAGGTGAATCCCTCGGCTGACAACCCTTCCGAGTGGCAGACCGTGGAAAAGTGGACCGGACGCGGCCCCTGCGGCCTGCGCGCCTATGACGTGGGTGCGCACTTCTTCGTCTTCGTACACCGGTCGGGAGTCTTTGCAAACTTCGGCGGCAAGCCCGAGTGGATCTCAAAAGAGCTAGGCTCGGCAGACGACCGGATGCTCACCACCTGGAAGCGCATCAACTGGGCCGCCGCCGCAACCATATGGGTGATGATCGACGACGATACTCACGAGATCCGCATCGGCGTGCCGCTCGACAACGCCACCACTCCTACTCATGTGCTGAAGTGCAACTACGAAGAAAGCCCGGAGATCGCTCCCGCCATTCACTCCACCATCTACTCCAAAGGAAAGTTCATCTCTACCGCCGCGGCACGCAAGTGGTCTCTCGATACGATTGCCGCCAACTCCTGCATCCGCGCCCGGCGCAACCTTGTGAGCCCGCCCGTGGGCTTGGATGCCAACACCCAAATCAGCCAGATCCTCTATGCTTCGGCCTTCGATAGTTCGATCAACGCGGTTACGCCCGGCATCTTTACCGACAACGGCAATGCCATCGATTGGGTATGCGAGGGCGTGGCGCCGGTGGAAGCCCTGAAAGATTCGCGCTTCGGCGGACTGCAGGCGCTCATCGGCGGCAGCGGCTCGATCACGGTGGAGGTGCTGGTGGGCTCGGCGCGGGCGGCAGCCGATGGCGGCGTGAACGTCCGCCAGAAAGAGCTGAAGCTGCGCGATGCCCACGTCAAGCCCGGCGTCTATACCAGCTACACCGCGCAGCAGGAAGGCCGGGGCGAGCGTTTTCGCGCGCGCTTTTCCACCACCGGCAAACCACCCGGCACCTGGGGCGAGATTCTCCAATATGCGCTCTACATCAGCCCGGTCTTTCAGGTTCAGGCGAGCGGGAGCAAGTAGATGGCTTCCGGCAGCAGGAGAACTCGCCTCCATCAATATGCGGAAGAGGTCGCGGCCAACCCTGGAATCGTGGCGCGCGCCTTGAAGCATGTTGCCTATCACATCGATAAGGTCTATGCGGCGCTGCCGTCGATTGATGAAGGATTCTCAGATACGCCGCTGGCCGCGGGGAGTTCGGCCATCGCCGTGCCCGATCCGTGCCTGTTTACGGTAACGCATTCCGCTGCCATCGCCTTCGTGGAGGTAACGCTTCCGCAAAACCGTATTCCTGCCACGCAGCAGACCGCGCAGTTGATCACCGTCAACAATCCCAACGCTCTGCTGGGCGCGATCATGCACCGGCTGCAGTCGTCGTCGCAGGGAATGTTCAGTGCCGCCGATGGCGTGCGGACTTATCAACCCACGGCTGCCGCCCACGTCACCTGGCCCGATGCCAATACATTCTGGCGTATCCAGTCGAGCTTCGACGGTAAGAACTTCAATCGTTGGAGTGCGCCTGTGCGCTCGAACCCCTGATCAGTTTCGGCGCTCTTCTTTCACCTCCTGGCATGATCGAAACCCACCCTTTGCTCCGAGCGCAAGGAGCAAGAGCGCGCTCTCCGCAAAGGATGGGGCACCCTAAAGGATGGGCGCCATCACCGGGTCAAAAGGCTCTACACCGACTCCGCCTGTCGTAGAACGCGACTCTGAAAACGCCATGAGCGCCGCCCGTGAAGCCGTCATTCGTCCCGCTGTACCGGAAGACATGCCTCGCCTCCGCGAGCTTGCTGCCGCCATGAGCGCCCATGCCGATCGGCCTTTTACCGGCCTTCCGCAACTGGAGCGCGATGGAGAAGGGAACTATCGCAAGCCGTCTTATCTGCTGGAAATGTGGGTGGTGGAAGTGGAAGGCGAAATCCGCAATGCCTTCTATCTGGAAAAGGCCGTGGAGTTTTGCATGATCGGCACAGACCCCGTGGGCACCGCCGCCGCACGCCGATTTGCCGGAGGCCCGCTCGCCACCGCGCAAATGATGGGCTTGCGGGCCATTCACTGCCTCGTCCCCAGGGAATTTGAGCAGGTGGGCAGGCACTTGGACGAGATGGAATTCGAGCGCACCGGCTACGAACACTTCGCCATCAGGCTGGTATAAAAAAATGACAAGAAGCCAAAGCACCCAAGTCTTCAACCAGGGCATGCAGAACAGCAAGCAGGACCAGGGCAATGCCCAGACTGCCTTCGGCGGCGCCCAGGCCGGGCTCTCCGACTACGAGAACCGCGTCAATCAGTTCATCGCCGCCGATCCCTACAAGGCCGGGGGAGACTACCAGCAGGCTATGAACACCATCATCGGCTCGCGGGCCTCCGCCGACTCGAATGCGCTCGGCAATGAACTCGCCCTTAGCGCCCAGCGCAGCGGAGAGAACTCGGCAAACTACGCTCCCACGCTGGCCAAGGCCACGCGCGACTCCACCCTCGATGCGCAGACCGCCCAGGCCCAAGCTCTTGCCGACCGCTTGAATAAAGAGACGGCCTACCAAGGCACGGCGGTCGATATGTCGAAGTTTCCTGTGCAGGCGAATGAAGGCTTGTATGGCTCTTCGCTCAGCGGAGCCAACGCCTCGCTCGGCACGGCAGGCTCGGCGGCGGCCAACAACAAGAGCTTCGGGGATACCTTCGGTCAAGCCTTCGCCGGATCGTTGGGCTCGGGCCTCGGAGGCCTGCTCACCGGCAAAGGCGCAACCTACAACAGCGCCGATGGCTTCGCCTTCAACGGCGGCGGAGGCGGTGGTGGCGGAATTTCCTACGGATAAAGCGTTCTCAGGGTGAGTTGTATCCAGGAATTTAGAACCTCAACGCGCCTTTCCCACGGTCAAGGGGCTATGTGTTACGCCGACGCCACAAGGCGACGATAGCACCACCATTCACGACTACCAACACTACAAGCAGAGCCATACTCCATGGCTCAAAGGGTCGAAGTTCGACATCCAGATTGGGATGGGTAATGCGCGAATAGTCATACGACTGTGAAGGCCGGGCCTTGCTGAGTCCAGCGTACATGTTTTCTTGCCACCGTTGAGGCAAGAAGCCTGTGAGGAGCCAAAGCTCCGCAAAAACAAGAATAACGAACAAAACCCGCTGTAGCATCCGCTTCATTTGCGGACTATCGTAGGCCACTTCATGTGCGGAGTCCAATTCCCGAGCGGCTTCGTCGAGTTTCCTGCAGCCTGGTAGAGCGTTCTTCGCGTGGTTGCGGAAATCGCCATCGCTGCCCAGCTTTTCTACATCCCGATTTTCCTCACAGAAAACAGAACCCCCGAAGCGCCATCCATATCATGACTCTCGTACCTGAACAAGACACCGATCTTGGCGAAGAAATGGATCCCCGCGAACGTGTGGATGGCGATCCATCAACGCCGCATGACGCCACGCATGACGACACCACGCCAGATGCCGCACCGGCATCGCCTCGCGTTGCCTACCTACCGGCGATGGCCGCCCAGGCAAGCAATGGGCTGATCCGCCCCGCCGAGGTGATGAATCCCGCGCAGCCTTCCTCTGCATCTGCTGGACCGGGAAACTCCGCAGGCAGCGCCCTTCAGGCGTCGACCGGCATCCAGCCTCCCGTGCCCCCGGCCGCCAATCCTGAACTAGCCGGAAACGAGGCCGACCTTCGCGGCCGTGCCGCCGTCACCCCCAAGTACGATCCAACCACCGGCAAGACGCTGGAGCAATATAAGCCCGGCGTTGGAGCCAGAATCGGCAGGGCCTTTGCCGATCTCGCCCGTGGAGGCGTTCCCGGAGTCGTTGAGGGAGCTTTCGGAAACCGCAACAGTCCCGGCTACTACGGTCCTGGAGCGGTCAACGCGCAATATTTCCGCGATGAGCTTGCGCGCCGCCAGGCCGTGCAGGCCGACCAGGAACGCATCGGCTCGCTGCAGCGCGAAGACTCCACCGCCCAGCGCGACTACCGCAACCAGCTTGAAGCCTATAAGGATAAGGTCGGCGCAACCGATCGAGAGGCCGCCGAGCGGGAGCGCGAGCGCAGCCACCGGGCCGAAGAGGAGATCCGGCAGCAACAGCAAAACACCCGGCAAGATTTGGCCGACGCCAAGGCTTTTTCCGCCACAGACCCGAGTGCCCGCGCCTCGTCGCGCGGCGCTCCCTATTACGGCTCGCCGTCCTACGATCCCCAAAGCGGCAGGTTCATGCGCGATGGCGTTTCCGTACAGCCCCGCAGCAACGATGAAGGCTGGGCCTGGGAGATCGCTGCCGGAATCACCAAGTACTCGTCCGGCGGACGCATCCTCTCAGCCGGGCCGTATACACGCGCGGCCCTGAGCGAGAGAAAGAATCAACCCATCCATGTTCCGCAACCCAGTATTCCTCAACCCCAGATTTCGCAGCCCAACGCCTCGCAACCTAATGTCCAGCAACCTAATGTTCAGCAGCCCCAGGTAACGCGGCCTCGCCTTACTCCGTCGAATGTGCCCCGTTCTATCTCGCCCGGTTCCACGTCACTTGGTTCTACCCAATCCAGCTCTTCCCAATCAAGCCCAGCCCAATCTCGTTCCGTCGTCTCCGGTGCTGCTACCCGGAGTGCCAATACCGACGTGGTGAAGATACAAAAGCCGGACGGAACTACCGGGACTATTCCACGAACCAACTTAAAAGCGGCCCTTGCCAAGGGATGGAAACAGATTCGGTGACCGAATGCCTACCGATACTCTCGAACAAGCACCTACATCGCAGGATGATTTTGGATTCATACCCGACGAGCCTGTGTCCGCGGCGTCCTCCATGGGGGATGACCCTGGCCTTGCGCCGGGCAAACCGGCCCGTGCAGCGCCTTCCGCATTCGGCGGCGATCTAGGCTTCATCCCCGACAAACCCGCTCACTCTACCAGCCTTCCGCTCTCCCGCACACCGTTTTCCAGCACACAGGGCCAATCCCGCAGCATCCCCATCCCTCCCGGCAAGTCTGCCGATTCGACACTCCTCGATTCGCAAGTCCCCGCCGTACCTTCTATCTACTCCAAGTACGTTCCCCGCGATCCGCTCACAGCGGTACTCTCCGATCGGCAGTCCAATCAACCCACCTTTGAAGAGACGCTTGGTTACCGGGCATCCGCCAGGGATCGTGCGCTCACTCCACGGCAGCGCCAGGCCGTGCAGGCCGGATCGCCGATTGCGCCCGCCGATGCCGTCGCGCCGAACGTAGATCCTAACTACGTCGCCGGTGGGATATTCAGGTATCCCGGGCAGCCGGTGTATCTGCCGCTCCATGCGCGCGTGGTCCTCAACCAGAGCCAGGAGATGCTGGCGGCTCGCGAAAAGTTGATGGAGCGGGGCGGCGAGGCGGGATCGAAGTTTGCCAACTGGATGATTGGCGATCCGCGCATAGACCCCAGCGCCGCCGCCTGGTATCGGCAAAGTGGTATCCCGGAAAGCAATTGGCCAAAGATCAAGCCTGAGGTTCACGGCGTCGCCACGTCGGTTGGCAAGAACGTTGGAAGCATGGCTGCCGATCCATTCACCTATGCCTTGGCCGGCGCTGCCGACTTGCCGGAGGCGGCAGGGCGTCTTGTATCCGCTGGCTTTGCCGCAAACATGGCCAAAGATGCCGTGGAGCAAGCGGGCAACGTTGGCGCCATGTGGGATCGCGCCGATATTCCCCGCGACAAAAAGGCCGAGGCCTTTACCGATCTATTGCTAGGCACCCTCATGGCTGCTTCCAGTGGCGCGCATGCCGTAAGAGGGCACGCTCTTCCGCAGCCTACCGAAGCCGCCAAAATGTTGGCCGAGTTCCACCAATCGACGGGACTCATCGACACGCCGCCCGCCCCACAGCCGCGCCCTTCCCAAGACGTGCTTCCTTCGAGTGCTTCCGGGGCCTCCAGTGCTTCCGGATCTTCTAGTGCCGCCAATGCTTCGAGTGCTGCTGAGGCGTCTAGTGCTACAGGCGGTCCCAATGCTCGCGGTGCTTCTGGGGCTTCCATTTCGTCTTCGTCTTCGTCCAGTGCGTCTGCCAAGCCTCAGCCGAACGGTCTCTCTCCCGAATCGGCGCAGGCCGTTGTGGCCAGGATTATGGATGCGCCTCCGGCGATGCGCTCTGAACTCCTGCTGGAGACCCACGATCGGCTCGCCCGTGGCATGGCCGAGCGCGGCGGATTCGTCGGCGCAGACGGCAAGCTTCACCTTGTAGAGAACCAAGCTCAGGCTCGAGAGCTGGCGCGCCAGTTCATCAACGATCGCATTGAGGCGCACCAGGCAGAGGCTGCGCGTGGCGAAGCGGCTTCCCGGAAACTAGAAGCAACGGAAGCACTAGAAGCACGAGCAGCAAGAGCAGAAGTAGACGCCGAGTCCATGGGCGACGCGTCATCTAGCTCTGCTTCGTCTCCGCTGCAAGAGATGCCGCCCATGGGCCGCGGCATGACCGCCGATTCTGAAGCGGTTGAAAAGGTGCGGGACGAAGCCGACATCGTCCCCGGCCAGGAACCGCTCGTCATGGTCAAGGACGAGCGCCCGCAGGACGCCGCCAAACTGGCCGAGCCGCCCAAGCCTGTGCGTGCCGACGATCTTTCCCAAGTCGGCAAAGCGGATCGCGAGTCGGGACGAACCATCGTCCAGCCCTCTGGCGGCGTGCTCCAGAACGAGCGTATGGCCTCCCAGGCCTCTCCGGAGCTGGCTACCAAACTCTCGGAGATCGCCTCCAGTGTGCCCGGAGCCAGGCTCGACCGCCTTCGTCCGCAGAAAAATCTGGAGCGCATCACCGAGAAAGAAGATGCCCATAAGCCTCCGGAAACGATCGCCGACTATCTGGCCGCCCAGATCACCGTCGATTCGCCTCAGGCCAAAGACCGCATCGTTGCGGGGCTTCGCCGGAACTTCCGCGTCCTCGGCGTGGAAGATAACTTCACCACCGGCGATCCCGAACTTCGGAACTATCCCAGCGCCAAGATTCAAGTACAGCTCTCCAACGGACACACCGCCGAAGTACAGGTGGTGCCCGTGGAGATGCAGGCTGTCACCGACCAGGCCCACCACTTCTACTCCGAAGGGCGCAAAGCCGAGGCCGCCGGAGACATTGCTGCCCGCGACGCCGCCTGGGCCAAGGCCGAAGAGATCAATACCCGCGCGCTCGAAGAAGCCAAAGCCAACTGGCGTGCTCAGGGCTGGGACGAGGCCGCTGGACAGCCTCCGGATTTTGATGAGCCCGGCTCGGATCAGCTTAGTCTATGGGACAAAGAAACTTCTGCATCCGACCATGCGCTCTTCGCTTCTCCTTCAGCAGGCACAGGCGGGCCAATCCAAGCTGACTACATGCCGCCCGAAGGCGTCCGGCCGCCGATACTCATACTCTCCACTCAGGCTATTAATCTTTTTGCCGATGCTGCACACATTCGCCGATTTCACGGTGTAAGTGCCACGCCTGTCGCCTTGCGGAAGGCGGCCTACGATCTTGTCGAGAATGCGAGGGGACTCGACAAAGTACAGTATCAATATATAAAGGAATTTGCACAAAAGCTCGTGGGTGCATCGTTGGATGCGAAAGAAAAAGGAGTAATTCTCATTGAAGAAAATCCAAAATATCCCACTTGGCTAGAAGAATTCTTTCACTCCCTCCAGCGAGGCTTGCGAGGTTCTCTTAAGGAACATCTTCCCACCCAGGTTGTCGACGAGCTATTTAATCATCCCGTGGCAAAGCTATTTCGTGAGAGGATGTTCAAAGGTACTTATTATGAAACTTTGCCTGACTGGTCACAAGTGGTTGAGATCGCCGCTAAGATTGCATCAGGCAATCACAGGGTTCCAAAGAGCCAAACAAAACTATGGTTTAGAGAATATTTTGACCATCTTAAAGCCAGATATGGCAGCAAAGAAATTGCACGGCGTTCTGCAGAAATGTACTATGTAGCGAGGGAATCTTATGTGCGCAGTCAAGAAGCATTCAAGACAAGACAATCCGGAGCCCTTCAGCGACAATCCGGAGCTGGTGGTCAACAATTTGAACCGCCTGGCGAAGGCGTATCTGGGCGCGCCGCAGGACCCCCAAAGTCAGGAGGCGGCAATCGAGAAGGTGCTAGGGGAGATCGAGGAGGAACAGAATCGGACGGTGAATAGTGAGGTTGTCGATTGTATGCCCGATCTGGAAATTAAGAGCGACCATCATCCCGTAGTGGACGATTACTACGGCGGAAACCCCCCTATCGAATCTTTATATCAGCCTCCTTTGGGTGGTCATGGCCCGCAAGTGCTAGTCTCGCCGGGCGGGCACAACATCGTCTGTGTATCCGGCGGAATTCGCCCATTCCAAGAGGTCCGAATCGCTGACCTAGACATGAGATTGTTTCGTGACATGCTTCCCACTGTAGCTAAAGCCCTTAATGAATCGGAGCAACTCAAAGCTGACGAGCTTCTGGAAAATCTGGAACGGGCCGCTCACGCTTCGAAAGATGGTGAGTTCATGTTGTCGGTTGTTCCCTTAGCCCGCTGGCAAAAGAATCCCATAGGGGCTGGGGAGTAGCGCCTACCTCATTCTCATTTCCCGCTTCGAACCCGCCCCAGGATGCATCTCGTCCAAAGCCGCTCTTAGAGTCAAACGGACTTCTGGAATTTCTTTTTGAAGCGCAAAGGCATTGAGCTTCATCGAATCGCACTGGGATCAAGCACGAAACCCACCCAAATCATCTAAAACTGAAAGTTGGATAGTCTGAATCGCCCCCTGGCAACAATAACCTACGAGGGAGCTATATGAAACCGTCAAAGGATAAGCAGGAAGGGCCGTTCAGCGACGATCCGGTGTTGGTAATGAGGAACCTAGCGCGCCTGGTGAGGGCGTACCAGGCCGCGCCCAAGGACGACGAAAGCCAATTGGCGGCACTGGGCGTGGTGTTGCGCCAGATACAGGAGGAAAAGAAACAGAGGGAGAGCCGGAGTAACGAACCAGACGGCAGCGGTTCTGACGAACAATCGCCAGAACTGGAAGCACTGGGAGGAGTAGAAGCCGCGGGAGTCTCGGAATACTTGGAGAAAACCGAGTCGACGCCCGCCCAACTCATGGGCGAGCTATTGGACGGGAAGGCCCCGATTGAGTCCTGGTATGAGCGGCCATCCACCGCCCGGCCGCCGGGCGTCATGCTGTCTCCCGGTGCGCACAACATGGTTTGCATTTGTGGCGGGTATCTTCCGTTTCAGGGAGTAACCATCGATTCTCGAGAGTTGCTCCTGATTGCTCCCGAAATTCCCAAGATGGCGGAGCCGCTCGATGAAGCGGAGCAACGCAAGGCTCGCGAGTTGGCAAAAAATCTAAAGAAAGCCGCTCAGGATGCCGGGAATGGAAAAGTCATGTTGGCGGTTGCGCCGTTGTCGATATGGCAGAACACTAGTCCAACATCCGGCAGCGGACCATCCAAAAGTTAAGGAATCAGGCCGGCCCCTCGTCAAGAAGTCTTATGAGTCCGATGACTCTGAGGGGCTGCGCCAACTCCAGAGCACGGCGAGCCCTAACGCACAAATCCAAACGAAATCGCCGACGAATCGAAGACGGATCTCAGACGAATCAAGGATGGATCGCAGACGAATCGAAGATCGGTCACAGAAGACCTTCCGCATCGGCTGAAAGTGAAAATACTAGATACAATCCGAGAGACATTCAGGCCGGATATAGGTTAATGGTGAGAAAGGGTAAGTTCGATGAAATCGGGAACTGATGCTGGCACAACCGTGGAAGAGCACGGATTTATCCGTGCGTCTCGGACGGTTTATAATAGACCGGCTTTAGCCGCTGAGCATTGATTTGGATTAGCTCTGGCCAAGTCCCGGTTAGCTATGGCCAAACCGATGACCGCTCAAATTTTCTGAAGGCTAAAGACTTTGAATTGCACCAGGAGAACAATAGCCAGCGAGGGGTATATGAAACCGTTGAAAGACGAAGGACGGGAGCCATTCAGCGAGGATCCCGAGTTGGTGAAAGCCAACTTCGCGAGATTGGTGAAGGCATTTCTGGAAGCGCCACAGGACCCCCCAAGCCGGCAGGCGGCGATCGGCGAGGTTCTCATGAAAATCAGCGAGGAAAAGAAACAAAGGGAAAAGGAAGCGAAGGAAAGGAGGAATAGCAAACCGGGTATCGCGAGTGGCGTTGGCGCGGAAGAACCGGAGCAAATGGAAGCCCTTCCGTACGAACTATATCCCAATTCTCAAGTTACCCGGCGGAGCAGGATTCAAGGGGATGAAACTGAAGGGCGCCCGAGTGAACCCAAATCCGATCTTGTTCGTCAACTGGATGAGCTACTTCAGGGAAAGTCTCCCATTGAGTCTTTATATGGGAAACCCGCTGGCGAGCGACCTCCCAGCGTAGCTCTTTCTCCGGGCGGTCTGAATATGATTGCCGTTGCCGGAGGGTTTGCGCCATATCATGGAGCGATGCTCACGCCGCAGCATATTAAGAATCTCAGGACCGATATTCTCAAAATAGCCGCCTTGCTCGACGAGCGGGAGCAGCGCAAAGCTGGCAGGCTTGTAAAAAATCTGGAGCAAGCTGCGCAGGTTGCCGGCGAAGAGGGAGTCATGCTCTTTGTAGCGCCCTTGTTCGCTTGGCGGCGTGGTTTTTTCCGGACCGATCCGGATGATGAGGAAACGCTGCCATCGGCGGCGTCACCTTCCTCTCCCGCTTCGCAATCAACCGGGAATGCATCTCGTCCAAAACAATCCTAAGAATTTGTTGCGTCTGATGTTTCTTTGCTAGAGCCAATCCGAGGGACGTACAGTTGGAATATAGGTTGATGGCGAGGAAACATAGGTTCGATAAAATCAGGAAACTGATGCTGGCACAACCGTGGAAGAGCACGGATTTATCCGTGCATCTCGGCGATTTATAATAGACCGGCTTTAGCCGCCGAGCACTGATCTTGGGTTAACTTTGGCCAAGTCTGGGTTAGCTTGAGCCAAATCGATGACCACGCAAAATTTTCTGAAGGCTAGGGACTCTGGATTGAACAATAGGCAGCGAGAGAGTTTATATGAGACCGCTGAAAAACGACGAGAAGAAGCCATTCAGCGACGATCCGGAGTTGGTAGTCTACAACTTCAACAGGTTGGCGAAGGCATATCTGGAAGCTCCTCAGGATCCTCAGAGTCAGGAAGAGGCGATTGGTTTGGTACTGGAGCAAATCGAGAAGGAAAAGGAACAAAGAGAGAAAGTAGCGAAGAGTAGTGAACCAGATGGAACTGCGCGTGCTAAAAGAGGGCCGAAATTCAACCACGATCTGGCTGGCGATAGCTCTCAATCGAACTTGCAGGAGAGGGAGCCGGAGAATGAACTCGGAACAAGCAGGGACTTTAAGTCTGAATCCAATCTCGTTCGCCGCTTGGATGAGCTTCTCGAAGGGGAAACTCCGATCGAATCTCTCTATGGCCCTCCAGCGCTCAATCGTCCATCAACTGTCCTGGTCTCTCCCGGAGGCATTAGCATCATTGCGGTTGTTAGCGGATTCATTCCAGCCCACTTGATGATGCTCAAATCGGGCGACGCGAGACGGCTTCTTCCAGAGATTCTTAAGATGGCTGACCTGCTCGATGAGCCGGATCACAGCAAAGCCAAGAAGCTGGTTAAGGATTTGGAGCGAGCGATTGAGGCTGCGGGTGAGGAAGGCGTGAGACTCTTCGCCGCACCTCTGTTTGCGTGGCGGTATGGTATTTTGCCTACCGACTATGACGATCTGAACACTGCGCATCCTCTACCCTCTGACGTCTCAAAGTAAAGTTTGTCGTTAAAGAGAAAGGGATATGCTTACTCGTTCTTTGGTCAAGATTTGCGAGGTAGCTATATGAGAGGATCAAAGCAAGCCAATCCGGAGCCATTCAGCGACAATCCGGAATTAGTGGTCAACAATTTGAACCGTCTGGCGAAGGCATATCTGGGCGCGCCGCAGGACCCCCAAAAACAGGAGGAGGCAATTGAGAACGTGCTAGGGGAGATCGAGGAGGAACGGAATCGGGCGGCCAGTGGTGAGGTTGTCGATTGCATTCCCGACCTAGAGGTTAATAGCAAATGGGCGCCCCTGGTGGACGAGTTTTTCGACAGAAATCCTCCTATAGAGTCTTTCTATGAGCCATCTTTTGAGGGGCCATGATCCGAGAGTGCTTGTCTCGACGGGCGGGCACAATATCGTCTGTATCTCCACCGGCATTCGCCCGTTCCAGGAGGTCCGAATCGCTGATTTAGACATCAGATTTTTTCGGGACATGCTTCCTACTGTAGCTAGAGCCCTTGATAAACCGCAGCAACTCAAAGCTGGCGAGCTTCTGGAAAATCTGGAACGGGCCGCTCACGCTTCGAAAGATGGTGAGTTTATGTTATCGGTTATTCCCCTAACCCGCTGGCAAACGAGCCCCACAGAGGTTGGGGAGTAGTCGCCTACCTCGGTTTCATTTCCCGCTTCGAGCCCGCCCAGGGTGCATCTCGTCCAAAGCCGCTCTTAGAGTCAAACGGACTTCTGGAATTTCTTTTTTGAAGCGCAAAGGCAATTAGCTTCATCGAATCGCACTGGGATCAAGCACGAAACCCACCCAAATCATCTAAAACTGAAAGTTGGATAGTCTGAATCGCCCCCTGGCAACAATAACCTACGAGGGAGCTATATGAAACCGTCAAAGGATAAGCAGCAGGAGCCGTTCAGCGACGATCCTACCTTGGTAATGAAGAACCTCGTGCGACTGGTGAGGGCATGCCAGGCCGCTCCACAGGACCGCGAGAGCCGAAAGGCGGCAATCGGCGTGGTCCTCGGACAAATACAAGAGGAGAGAAGACAAAGGGAGAAGGAGAATCAAAGTAGCGAACCAGGAATCGTTGGTGGACCGATTGGTACAGAATCGAACAATTTGGAACTGGATTGGCAATCGACATCTTCCAATCTTCAAACAAGTTCCCCGAACTCGGTTCAAGAAATCGGACCCGGTGCAGATGCAGCTACGGGTGCCAGGGATGACCTTGGAAAACTCATGCGTGAATTATTGGACGGTAAGTCGCCGATTGAGTCCTGGTATGAGCGGCCATCCACAGATCGGCCGCCCGGCGTGATGCTTTCTCCGGGTGCGCACAACATGATCTGTGTGTCTGGAGGTTATTCCCCATTTCAAGGTGTGAGCTTTGAGGCTGAAGAGTTCAAATATCTGGCTCCTGACATCCTTAAGACTGCTCAGTTTCTCAATGAGTCAGAGCAACGCAAGGCTCGCGAACTGGTAAAAAATCTGGAGAATGCCGCTCAGGATGCAGGGAATGGAACGGTCATGCTGGCAGTTGTACCGTTATCCATATGGGCGCACACGATTCCAACATCCGGCGCGAAGCACTCAAAAAGTTAACGAATCAGGCAGGCTCCTCGGAAGAAGTCTTATGGGTCCGATAACTCCGAGGGGCTGTGCCAACTCAACGCACGGTGAGCCCTGACTGACAAATCGCAGACGAATCGAAACCGGATCGCAGACGGATGGAAAGA
This sequence comes from Candidatus Angelobacter sp., assembly GCA_035295685.1. GTDB lineage: Bacteria > Acidobacteriota > Terriglobia > Terriglobales > Acidobacteriaceae > Angelobacter. The sequence continues at coordinate 16,250 of DATGIO010000031.1, read as the reverse complement.
TGGATCGTAGACGGAGCAAGATAGATCGCAGAAGACTTTCTGCATCGGCTGAAAGGGAAAATACTAGACACAATCCGAGAGACATTCAGGCGGGATATAGGTTGATGGGTGAGGAACCGTAAGTTCGATGAAGCCGGGAGGCTGATGCTGGGCATTGTGGAAGAGCACGGATTTATCCGTGCGTCTCGGACGGTTTATAATAGACCGGCTTTAGCCGCTGGGCATTAATTTGGGTTAGCTTTGGTCAAATCTGAGTTTAGCTAGAGCCAAATTGATAACCGCTCAATTTTTTGGTGCACCAGCAAGCATATTGACTACGCTATGAAGTATTCAAGACACGACAATCCGGAACTTGTGGTCAACAATTTGAACCGTCTGGCGAAGGCGTGTCTGGATGCGCCGCAGGACCCCCAAAGCCAGGAAGCGGCAATCGAGAACGTGCTAGAGGAGATCGAGGAGGAACGGAATCGTGCGGCTAGTGGTGAGGTTGTCGATTGCATTCCCGACTTGGAGATAATGTGCAAACCTTTGCCCATGTTGGACGATTTATTGGAGGGAAAGTCTCCCATCGAGTCTTTGTATCAGCCACCTTCGGGCGGCCATGATCAGCAGGTGCTGATTTCTACGGGCGGGCACAATATTATCTGCCTTTCTAGGGGAATTCGCCCATTCCAGAAGGTCCGAATTGCTGATTCGGACATGAAATGTTTTCGTCAGACGCTTCCCATGGTAGCTAAATTCCTCGAGAAGCCGGAGCAACTCAAAGCTGGCGAGCTTCTGGAAAATCTGGAACGGGCCGCTCATGCTTCGAAAGATGGTGAGTTTACGTTGTCTGTTATTCCCCTTACCCGCTGGCAAGAGAACTCCACAAAGGTTGGGGAGTAGCCGCCTACCTCGTTTTCATTTCCGCTTCGAACCCGCCCCAGGGTGCATCTCGTCCAAAGCCGCTCTTAGAGTCAAACAGACTTCTGGAATTTTCTTTTTTGAAACGCAGATACACATAGCGTCATCGAATCGCAGTCGGACCAAATACGAAACCCACCCAAATCATCTAAAACTGAAAGTTAGATAATCTGAATCGCCTCCTGGCAACAATAACCTACGAGGGAGATGAAACCGTCAAAGGATAAAAAACAGGAGCCATCCGATGACAATCCAGACTTAGATGCCGGTTATCTGTATACCAGAAGGGGAAGAACTGCAAGACCTGGAAGCTTCAGACTCACACGAGAAAGCCGAAGCCGCCTTTGCCCATATTATGGGTGAATTATTACCTGGGGAAATACCTGTCGCCGTGCAGGACAACCGGATGCGCGGAGCCCACTACGAAAAATCTCCGATTGAGTCTTGGTATGAACGACCCAAGAGTAATCGGCCACTGGGTGTCATGATATCGAGTGGGGCGCGCGACATCATTTGTATCTCTGGAGGGTATTCTGCATTTCAAAAGATCAGCTTCAGAGCTCAAGACTTGAAACTCCTCGCTCGTGAGATCCTCAAAATGGCTAAGCCGTTCGACTGGTCGGAACGGCTCAAGGCCCGAGAACTGAGTGTTAACCTGGATAGAGCAGCTCTGGATGCCGAGGATAAAATCGTCATTCTGGTAGTTGCGCCATTGGATATTTGGCAGAACAACAGTTCTACTTAACGAGATTGGGAGGCAAGCGTTTCCTTTCCGCTTGAATGCCTGCGGCTAAAAGCATCACCGTCGCAGGCACATCGGGAATCAACCTGGCCGGCTTTTCCATCGAGGAAAAGCCGGCACTAATCCAACATCCGGCGCGAAGCGCTCAAGAATTAGTGACCATTACTGACCTTCATTCCAAAGGCCTAAAGCCACTTGATCCTAAATCTCCTGTGATGCATGTCTGAAGTCATGCTCTACTACACTCGTGCTGGCTTTCTTACTCACAGACATAGAAAATTCAGATTGAAAGAAACCCGCGCATCCACCTACCACGATCCCCTGCCATTAATCCGACTCCGTCTTACCCCATTTCTCCCGCCACTCCGCCGCGTCTCAATCCCCGCCCACGCACCGATCTATCTCTATCCCACAGCCTTCAAACCGATATCCTCGTCCCTGGTCTGGGAAAATATCGGCACGTAAAAAAGTGTTCTACCACCATAAGCTCAAATACCGAAAGACCTCAGCTTAAGGTGTTTTCCATTTATTTATAGTATCAAGGTCCTATAGGTAATTAAGGCTCCGGCATTTACCTTTGCCGGTCATCTAGCTAATTTACATAGTTCACCCGAGGCTCCCACCCTGATGTTGCGTCGTACAGTTGTTTTTGGTTTGTGTCTATTTTTCATTACCCTTCTCCCAGCCTTTTCCCAAAGCGAGCCCAATCTGGAAAACGGTTTCAAACCCTATGGATCGTTTGCCGGAAATGACATTGATTCGGTGAACCTGATGAATGGCGGTATGGTCGTGCACGCGCCCCTTCCATACCGATATCCACAGCGTGGGCAGCTTGATCCGAAACAGGTCATAACGGTGATATCGAAGAATTGGACGATAGCACCAGCACCGGCCCCCAATACGTCGTTTTTTTGGAGCTTGAATTCTCAGACTATTTCATGGGCGACTCTTGATCCGATATTGACTCGATCTTATGTGTGGGATGATGGAGGTGGCTCAGGTGCCGCAAGTTCCTCAGACTCCAACTATGTGCTCACTACGTGGGATGGAGCAACCCACTCGGTCATGCGAATTACCACGGCCGTCGGTAGCGTCGAATCGTTTGAAGCGATCGACGGAAGCGGTTGGCAGGCAAACCTGACCAACCCGGATAGCCTTGGCACTCCCCAGTCGGGAATGCTTATTGACCGCGCCGGAAACCAATATTTCATTTCCAATTTCTCAGCTGGCAGGTGTGCTATTAGCAGAGGCCAAGGAGCTGGAGCGACAACGACCAAGACATGCACCGGGCAAGCAGGGTTGGTTCGGAGCGTAACCGACCCCAATGGCAATATCTACACTTTTTTAAGCCCAAGCACGCCCCCGGTCCCAGGCGTTGATACGATCGGACGCTCTACAGCCCTTATCTCGACTGGTATTGGATCCTCGGATACGTCTGGCTGTATAAGTTCGCTACCGCTCATTGGTTCAGCCACGATCAGTTACCCTGCGCCCAACGGCGCTACCAATTCCGCGAAGATCTGCTATGCCAGTATCACGCCTCAAACGTCGTTCAACGCCGTCTGGAATGGGGCAAGCATCCTGGAATTTCAGAATTGGGCGCCTAACACCGCGTTGGGGAAGCCCCAGGTTGTCGTTAGCATCCTGCTTCAGGATGGAACAAATTGGACCTTCAACTACAATAGCTATGGCGACATAATCTCCATTGGTCTCCCTTTAGGTGGATCGATTGCCTACCAATGGGCCTCCGTGTCTTTCCCATCGTGTAGCGGCATTCCAATGAGCCGTGCTATTACCTCACGCACTGTGACCGATAATAAAGGAAATTCATATACTTGGAACTACAAGTGGCTCACGCAGCAGGCCAGCCCACTACAGAAAAATGGCACCTTCGTCAATGTTGTTACCGATCCATTGAATAATGACGTTGCCCATACCTTTACCAATGTGGAAGGGTTCTGCAGTTTTTACGAGACGACCACTCAGACCTATCAAGGATCCAGCAGCTCAGGGACGCTCCTGAAAAGGGTCGACACCAGCTATTCCGTGGCGGTGGTTAACACCAGCGCATCGGGTTCGCCTACTGTCCTGCCAATAAGCATTCAAACTACGGTATATCCGAGCGGCAAGGTGAGCCTCATAACAAAGGAGTATGACAAAAGCTTACCGGGCACAAGCTATGGAAAAATAACAAAGGAGAAAGAATATGATTGGGGATCGGGAAGCGCGGGTGCACTATTGCGTGAGGTCGATACCTCATATTTCTGGCAGAGTAATAGTTCATATCTATCCGCGCATCTCCTCGATTTGCCTGCTTCGGTAATCACCAGAGATAGTGGAGGCTGTGTGCGTGCCGAGACCGATTATAACTATGATGAGCCTGCTTATCTCACTTCATACACGGGTTCGTTGCCGGCGGGTACGCATGTGTCTCCTTCCACTTCTGTGCGAGGGAACCCAACATCTACCGTGCGCTGGCTCATTCCTGCGAGCGGATGCAATACCAGCGCTACAGGTACCACGATCGCAACCCACACAAACTGGTATGACATTGGCGAAACTTACCAGAAAATAGATGCGCTGGGATATACCACCACGCACAGCTATGACCCCGCCTACGGCGGCGCATACTCAACCAAGACATGCAATGCCTTGAACCAGTGTGTGAGTGGAACCTACGATTTTAATACCGGCCTATTGGCTAGCTTCACCGATCAGAATGCTACCAGCCAAGCGAGCGGCAATACGCCTGGTGACGCAGGGCATACCTCAACCTTTGCCTACGATTTCATGGGTCGTATGACCACCGCAGGCCTTCCCGACGGCGGACAAAGTACCTTCAACTACACCAATGCAACCACCAGGGAGCGGCTGAAGAAGATCAATGCCAGCCTTACGGATGATTCTTCCGTTTTTGTGGATGGTCTGGGCAGGCCAATAAAAACTCAACATGTTACCCCTAACGGCAGCGTCTTGGTTGATACGGCCTATGACGCTTTTGGCCGAGCCAATAGCGTGAGCAACCCGTACATTACTGCCAGCGATCCAACCGCCGGAACGACCGCCACATCGTATGATGCCTTGGGGCGAGTGCTCAAAACTTCCAGGCAGGATGGTAGTTTTGTAACGAGCGCTTACAGCGACAACTGCACCACTGTGACCGACGAAGCGGGAAAAGCCCGTAAGAGTTGCTCCGACGGATTGGGTCGCCTAACCAGCGTCTTTGAAGATCCCACCGGGCTAAACTATGAGACCGATTATCAATATGACGTTTTGGGCAATCTACTTCGTGTAGACCAAAAAGGCTCCTCGCCTTCCGATAGCACCCAGTGGCGCACGCGGCTCTTTACCTACGACTCGCTCTCTCGTCTCCTGACTGCCTCCAATCCCGAATCGGGGACGATTAGCTACCAGTACGATGCCAACGGCAATATGAAGCAGAAGATTGCGCCTGCGCCAAATCAAACGGGATCGGCGACGGTGACCACGACCTATGCGTATGACGTTCTGAACCGTATTACGTCGAAGACCTACGCTGATGGCACAACGCCCAGCGCCTATTTTGCCTACGATGGGCCGGGCTGGTGGAGCGATGTCCAGAGCAACGTGGTTGGAAGGCTTCAGGAAGCCTGGATCGGTTATCCGTGCTGCGATACCACTTCCGCCACCATTTATGGTTACGATGCAATGGGCCGCGTGGTCATGACCCGGCCAATTACTCCGATGGCACTATTGTTGAGCAGCAACTGGGTCGTGGAGGATGGCCAATTTGGAATTTCTGCCTCCAAATTAGCTCCCGTTGCCGGCGGCTTTGATGGTAGAGGGTTAGCCTATTGGGGCGGGTCTTTCAGCAACGACCAGTTCGCCCAGGTGACTCTGGCCTCCGTGTCATCCTCAAGCTCTATGGGGCCGGCGGTCCGCGTTAGTCCTTCAGGGCTCAATTATTACGCATTTGGCGCTGCTGGTTCCGGCGCTAGCGGAAACTATTGGCTGTGGAAAACAGTCAATGGCGCGCGTACAACCTTAGCTACTGGTCCTACCGCGCACAATGTAAATGACGTGCTGCGCCTGGAAGTTACGGGCACTACGTTGACGGCGAAAATCAATGGGACCGTGGTCGCCACGGTTACCGATTCGACATTTCAGAGCGGCAATCCCGGCATTCAATCCAATCCCGGTGTCAATCCTGGCAGTGCTCCCTGGGAAACGATCAGTAATTGGACGGGCGGAACATTCTCCCCGGCGGTGAGCTACTCCGATTCCTTCACAGGTGTAGGGCCGGTTACCAAAATGAACTACACCTACGATCTGGCTGGCAACCTGACCAGTTATGATGGAGGGGCCGACAATGTAACCTTCACGCAGACGTTTGACTCAGCCGGACGGGTCACGCAGTTAACCAGCAATCTTGTGGATGCCACCCATCCTGCCACGATTGCCACGGTCGATCCAACGGTTGGTTACTACCCCAATGGCGCCCTGCGAAAAGTCAGCTTGGGCAACGGGCTGACGGAGACCAGCGCCTATAACAAACGCTTGCAACCATGCCGTATCAACGTCAATTCGGGTGGAGCGGCTCTCGGCCAGTGTGCAGACGCAATTCCGAGCGGCAACGTCGAAGATTTTAGCTATGGATTTAATTCCGGAACCGCGGATAACGGAAATATCGCAACCATGACCGCCACCGGAATAACCGGCACGCAGACCTTCAATCGTAGCTATACGTACGACTCTCTGAACCGCCTTCAGGGTATGACTGACCCTGGTAATGTTTGCACAGGGCTTTCCTGGACCTATGATTCTTGGGGCAACCGCCTTACGCAAAGTGGAACGGGTGGCTCCTGCCTGTCAAACTCCACGCCCGTGAATGCTCAAAACCGGTTGAATGTTGCGCCGTATCAATACGATGCCGCTGGAAATCTGATCCATGACGCGAGTCACAGCTATACTTATGACGCCGAGAATCGCCTGATCGCGGTGGATGGCGGCAGCACCGCCAGCTACATTTACGATGCCGAAGGCCGCCGCGTCCGAAAGACGGTAAACAATTTATGGACGGATTTCATCTACGACCCGACGGGAAACGTCATCGCAGAGTACGAAAACTACCAAGGCTCCGCTCCGATATGGTCGATGGAGTACATGCGTCTAGGCGGGCTGCTGATCGCTGAATACACGAATCGCACCACGTATTTTTTCCATCAGGATCACCTCGGCTCGACCAGGCTAATGACCAACCTGGACAAGACGATCTATGATTCCATGGATTATCTACCTTTCGGCGAGCAGATATTGGGTGGCTCTGGCACAACACACAAATTCACCGGCAAAGAACGGGATGGAGAGACCAATCTCGATTACTTCGGAGCGAGATACCACGGATCAAGCATGGGACGATTTATGAGTTTTGATTCGTTAAACACTCTTGACCTTTCTCATCCCCAGAAGCTGAACCGATATACCTACGCAAATAACAACCCCCTTGCTAATATTGACGTTGGAGGTCATTGTACTGCTCCAGCCGTCTCCGGCCATCAAGTGGGTATTTGCGTTGAATCCTACATACGATCACGCTTTCTTCCTGGCGCACTTGGCAAGTTTGCATTGGGGGATAATAGGGGACCAAACCCTCATGGCGGGAGCTTTAGAACTCAGACTCTTCTGAGTGTCGACCCCTCTACTCACGATGTGCGGCTGTTAAATAGCACTCCTGGGAAGAGTTGTGCTATTGAGGGTTGCATTACCGGCGTAAACAATTCATCTTTGAGCAAAATTTCACACGATGATAAGGGAAATACCTACTTCACTCTCACCGTTTATGGAGAAAACGGCTATGAAGCGCAAGGCAAAACAGGAGCTCCGGGTGGATGGATTGAAATGCAGTTTTCCTTTGCGGTGAACTCAAAAGGAGAGATTACGATAGCTGATCCGGAGACGAAAGGATACCCTTCGGTCAGCATCTACTCATATGATGCTGCCGGAGATGTTGTTCAGGACGTCTTTCAACAGAGGGAGAGTGGGAACATACAGGATCTTTGGGGGCCACGCAAGCCAACTAAGTCCGATGGCCAGAAAGCGATCGATGAAGAAGCCGCACGTCAATGTGCATTGGGTAATCGAGCAGCATGCGATCACTAAAACTCGTTGACTATGTCTACATCACGCTTTCTTGCCTTTCTGGGCTTTGGCAAGGGTGGTGTCTCGGTTATCGGCGAAGCCCACTGCTTGTGATACCAATGGGTATTCCGTTTGCCTTGGCATCTGGCATATATGCATGGCTATCAAGCAGAGACAGCGAAGCTTTTGAGCAACCCGATTGGAAGCATGTACTCATTCTCTGGGCAGGTATACCAGTTTCATTGGCACTGAGCGCATTGACAATGCTAGCTGAGACCGGAATCATGTCCGTTGCCGGATTTGGAGTTGTAGACCTTCCCTTCGGCAATCTGCGCCATTTGATAGGCGAAAGTGTCGCCTGTTTGGCTTGGGCTACATGTCTACTATTGTGGTCCCAGAAACACAACCCTCGATTGCCACGCAGACGCTTTTTAGCGATCTTTGCAGCTCTTTTTATATGTGTACTTCTTGCCTCGGGTTTATCCAAACTGATATTGGGAATCTTTCATAAGGATATTTATTTTGTCTTAACGTCTGTAGCCGTGACAACGCTTTCCGCGCTTATTCTAATTCTCCTGAAGAGCGAGGGAATGAAGGTAGGTGGGAACTCAAACACCGCAACCGGGACGTGAAACCATTCCTATGACACTCTACGCCGGATATTCAATAGTGCGTGTCTTTCTCGAAAAAAATTACTGGCAAAGAACAGCACGCCGAATCCAACCTCACTTATTTCGAAAAGCGTTACTATAATAGAGCACAGACTGAGGCGTTGGGTTTTCGCCGATGGGATTCTGATCAAGATTGTCCACCTTATCAACCCCCAGCGGCTCGACCTATATGGGTGGGTGGTAACCCGGTAGCGAACCGCAGAGTCATATCGGATGTGTGGCTTCTGTTGTTTTAAATCAACGCTATTAGTATTTTGTTCAAAGACAATGGGTGACATCGCAGTATATAAAACAATAATTTATATCTTTATTACATTTATCGTAGCCAATGGCTATACTGGAGATCGCTCCCCAAAATAATAATTGTCGACCCGAATGAGCGCGTGTGATCTTCCATTGCCTTTGATTAGGGGGACCGAGCAGCTTTATATCTTGGTCGTGAAATTTATCTCTATTATCCCAATGCGTAATTGCAAAAACTCTTCTGGCTATGATGCAATCAAAGAACACAATTTATGCAAACCTTGCATTTCAAAACAGCCGTGGATTTCCGACATTGGCTGGAGAAAAACCATGGGAATTCAGAAGGTATATGGTTGCGCATTTTCAAGAAAGATTCGCACGAGAAATCCGTGACCTATGCGGAAGCGCTTGATCAGGCACTTTGCTATGGCTGGATCGATGGCCAGAAAGAAAGCTTCGACAAACTATCCTGGCTCCAGAAATTCACACCAAGACGCCCCAAAAGCGGTTGGTCGAAAATAAACACGCAGCATGTAGAACGCCTGATGAAAGCCGGAGAGATGACCCCTGCGGGGATGGACGCGGTTCAAGCGGCAAAAGCCGATGGACGATGGGAAGCTGCCTATGCTTCGTCCAGGAATGCTAGCCCGCCGGAAGATTTTCTGAAGGAATTGAGTAAAAATAAAAAAGCCAAGGCATTTTTTAATACACTCAACAAAGCAAATGTTTATGCGATTGTTTATCGCCTCCAAACGGCAAAGAAGCCGGAAACCAGGGAAAAACGGATGAAAATGATCCTTGCCATGATGGAGCAAGGCAAAACCTTTCATCCTTGATCCTAAATCTTACGATCCTAAATCCTACGTTACATCTGACCCCTTCCTACCCTTTTCCCAAGGGGGCTGCCCCCATATCGTAAAAACCTGCGGTTACCCCATACAGCTCGAGTCTGAGCCACGCGCGTGCCGTAACTCGGGTGTCACAAGAGTGCTTCTAGCGTTGAGCGCGCTAAGATGGAAGCACATCCATGATGAAGCTTCTTCTTACTTCTTCCGGCATCAGCAATCCCACCATTCATAGCGCCCTGGTCGATCTTCTGGGCAAGCCGATTACCGAATCCAATGCCCTCTTTGTTCCTACGGGCATCTATCCCTTCTCCGGCGGCGCTGGCATGGCATATAAGGCCGTCTGCGGAAAAGTTTCAACTCCCTTATGCGAATTGGGCTGGAAGTCGTTGGGGTTGCTCGAGCTCACCGCCTTGCCCAGCATTGATAGAAAGGCTTGGGTTCCGTCCGTAGAGGAAACCGACGCCCTGCTCGTCTGGGGCGGCGATCCGCTGTTCCTGAGCTACTGGATGAACCAGTCCGGGTTAACAGATCTCCTATCGGCCTTGCAGCGGCCTCTCGTTTATGTCGGAGTGAGTGCCGGCAGTATTGTGGCCGCTCCCACTTTCGGCGAAACCTATGGCAAGCCATATCGGGGAACTGGAAGCCCGCTCACACTGGAAGACATGACATTCGTGGGTCCCGAAGGCGAAATCACTGTGAACTTCATCACGGCCAAGGGAACGGGATTTGTCGATTTTGCATTGATCCCACATGCAAACGACCAACGTCGCCCGGATGCCTCATTTGTTGGCGCACAGAAATGGGCTGCAAAGTTACCCGTACCGGTGTACGCCATCGACGATCAGAGCGCCGTCAAGGTGATCGGCGACTCTGTGGAAGTTGTCTCCGAAGGCCAGTGGAAGCGATTCACAGCCTGATTGGCCTACCGCCAGTCTTCATAAATTCGGCTGATCGGCATGTACTCTTTGCGCTCCAAGTCCAGTGCTAACTCGTAATCTCACTTCGTAATCCCACCTCTCCATTGTGTGAACGAATGAGAGCAAATCTTCTGCCCTCTTTAAAAAGCAAGAATCCCTCACTCCAGACTGGAACTTTATGATTTATGGCAAAACAACAAAGATGCTGAAGTTATTCAAACAATGGAGGAGTGAGCCCATATATAATTCTCCCGCTATGTTCGTCATTAGCCAGCGTCAATTAGACGCTTTCAGTCTATCCATGCGGCATCAATTCGAGACCCGCATGGTGGACCACCTGCGGTCGGGCTTTCCAGACAACACATACCAGATGGACGAGCGGACACTCTCTACACTCGTTGTTTCGGGGCTTGTTCGCGCGGAGAGTTACGGCATTGAATTCGAATGGGACCTGCAGCGCTTTCTTGAATACATGATGGTCTTATCCTTCGATTTCGATACGGCTCCCGGGACTGCCTGGGCGGGCGAAATTCTTCGCCGGCACGAATTGAGTGGGTCGGAAAAAATAACTCGAATCGACACCGCTTATGTTTTCCGACATGCAAAAGCCCGCGACAAGGTGCGACAAGCTGCGAGGCATCGATGAGCTATCAGAGAGCTGAGTTGCCGCTCGATTCGGCCGCTTACGAGCAGGCAGACGACCAATTCTATGCCGATCATCCCGAATTAATCGAAGATGGGCAACGAATTTCACTGGATCCTGATGACCCCTCACAAGCCGAACTTCGTAGTGAGTGGATGGATGTATACTACGCTAAAACCAATCGACCAGCACCGGTTCGGCCCTTTGATAAAAGGCCTTGCGATACCTCGACCTCATGTTTGGGCGATCTGGTTGTACGCGTCGTGGACCAGGACGGAAAACCGGTCAAAGGTGCTGAGGTCAAAGCAGATGGCCTGACTAAGATCTCGGATGTGAGTGGATATGCTCATTTTCGCCGGATACCCGTCAAAGTATATGACATTTCGGCTTCCAAGCAGGGTTATGGAAAGATCGACACCTATCCGCATACTGCAAATGTTCCAGCGGCAACTACAACACTGGCCACTCTTGGCCTCAGGAAGTGCGTAACCTACCGCCTTACAAGTCCTAAGCTTGTCGCGAGCGGATCCGAAGGCCTGCTGCCACCCATCACGTCCTTCCCAATACAGGGCAGCATCGGTGGAGCTCTGACGCTGGATTTCGATCAACATTTCACTTTTGGAACCCGCGGGAAACTCGCAGCTGGCTGGGAAGTCGGATCGACAAAGGATGTACTTATAAAGAAAATGTCACACCTCCTCAATGATTTTGCGTGGGATGACAAAGACAAAATAGCTGAAAGAGAGTTCAAAGCATTTCAAAGCCAAAAAACCGCGCCTGAGATTTATACAGACCCAAATCTCGATAAGGCCGTTCCCCTTAGCGAAAACTTCAAAGACTATCCGGCCAGAGTTTTGGCTGCACCTCCGATTGTGCCGCCCGCGGGTAAAGCACGGATTCATCAGGTTCTGAAGGCGGCGGGATGGGATATCAACGCGGTAAAACCAATTACGGACCTGGGCGTGCCGGCACTTAATGCTGGCGAAAGCCCCGGATTATTTTCCAAATCGACGAAGGATCGAGCGACGGGACTATTCGCTCTCATTGATACGGTGAATCACGTATTGGTATTTGTCGAGACATATGAATTCGATTCCTGCAAGCAGGAGTACACCATTCAACTGGTTTTTGAACTTTACGATGTTTTTGGAATCGATGATGACAATATTAAAAAATTTGGCTACGGAGCCGATGTTTTGGAGGGCAAGAATTGGACCAATGACGCTGAAGCCGTGACGGCCTGGTGGCAACTGCAGCATCAATTCGGTTTTGCTCCTCTCATTACGAAAGTAGTCGTCAGGCCCAAGCCATTTACGGTATCTACCAGGTGAGCTCGGCGTTGAAAATTTCACGGAACTAAGACAGAATCAAGCTCAAACTCAAACCAGGTGAAGTTACAGCGAATGATGAGCACGCGAAGAATCGGAGAGAGTGCCATGGTGCCACTGTCAAATCGCAAATTCCTTGGTGTTGTCTACAGTGCTATATTTCTGGGCATTACAGTCAGCCCTTATGTCTACCTCTGTTCAAGGGTTGTGACGATGTTTCCGCCGCAGGTTATTGTCTTTCTGATTCTATGGCTGGTACCGTGCACAGTCTTTCTCCTCACCGCGGCGTTCTCGCTCACCGGATTGGAGCGCGGATTGAAGCGGAGGCTGAGGCTGGCCTTTGCCCCCCTATTTATACTTTGCCTTCTTTTTGCCGCTGGCAGTACCTTAGCCATTCTTGCGGTGCTCTCTACTTTTACGCTTTTTGAACGCGTCGAATATTGGCATAGTTTCATCGTCGTGCTCTCGGCAACAATCGGCGTGACGCTCCTAATATTAGTGAACAAGAGACCGACGCGGCTAGAGAGTGCGTTAACGCGGCTATTTGATCGAGATGCGTCGGGTTATCGAATCCTCGGTGTGGGGGTTCTCTTAGCCCTGCTTGCGGCTGTGGTTTTTGCCTTATACCGATATCATCTCTTTAAACTGGTACGGCCGGTTTGAAACTTGCGCTTTCATTGTTCCTATGAATCTACGCGGCAAAAACTAAATTCGATCGGGCTTAGTAGCGGAGAACATGGGATTGCCGCCGATCTTTATGAGAAAGTGAGCATAGCGCATGGATCCGATGGAACAAGGCCCGATGCGATTGAAGACGCCACAATCGTTTGGAAAGACGTTCCTTGCGGACGGTGGAGCGAAGCGATCGGCAATGCTCAATAGAAGGTGAGTTCGATGCCTTACAAGCCAATGCAGAGTCTTGTTTTTTTGTGCATAGCTTTCTTTTGTTTGATAGCGCAAGGGCAAGACTGCGGAATTGAGGAGAAAGGTCCTCAAGAAGCGATCCATTTTCTGCAGATCGCCAAGAATGATTCTTCTGTTGATCCTGCCTGTATTACGGTCGCAATACGTCAACTGGAAAGAATTCAATCGCAGGAGTCGATCCATATTCTTGTGGAGTATCTTGATTTTCGCCGTCCTCCGCGAGACGAAGAAAAGGTAGGGCTGTCCCTGAGAGTGCCGACGATTCCTGAACTCTATCCTGCGGTAAGCGTGCTCTTCTCATCTGGAAAGACGGCGCTTCCCGCCCTTGCCCGAGTGATCGGCATTGGAAGTCCGACCTATTCGGCATTGTCGCAAAAGCATGCAATGGTTGCCGTGATGCTGATTTATAGAGACGAACCGGTCCAGGGAATTAAGTTCCTGCTGGAGGCCGCATCCAAGGAGAAAGAGAAAGACCCAGACGCAAGCGCCAGGCTTCGCCAATCCGCTTCAGACGCCCTGCACTGGTGTGGGCAAAACGTTCGGGCGGAGTGTGAAGCGGTACTCAATGATTAGGGGTTTTCATGCGAGGTGCTTCCTCGTCTGGGCTGGCCAGTGAATAAGATGTAGGCCGTTAGCCACATGCCTTGTCATACAGGCCAAGAATTCCTGCAACGGAGCCGAGGATACGCGTTCTTACTTGGGGGGGACCATGAGAATGGGAAAACCCAGGAGGCTCCCGGTCCTGTGCCGCGATACACCGTTAGACGAAGGGAACCCGCCACGCAGACCCGCGGCATCCTGGAAACGAGAGATTGAGGGAAACATGAAGTGCCTCTTGACCCTATTGCTCGTCGCGCCTCTCCTGGCCGCGCCAGATGAAGCCATGGGGCAACCGGCCCGACCGCTTGTCCCGCTGTTCTCGGTCGCCATCAGCGGGACCAAAGACGTTGTGCCGGCCGGAGCCAAGGTCATCGTCAAGGCGGAGGTAACCAACAACGGTCGCCGCGCCATCTGGTTTGACCGCGACAGCATGGGCTGGGAGGTACGGCTCTCGGATGGCTCTCCCCTCGCCATGAAGGAAAGCTATCGCCTACAGAAGATCCGCGAACGCAGTGTCGTTTTGCTGATTCCCGGAGACTGGCTCGCGCCCGGGCAGACCTATCGATTTGTATATGTCATGAGCGACATGTACGATCTCTCACATCCCGCTCAATACATCATCCGCGCCCGGCAGTCCTTGCCGGGAGGTTCGACCCTTGCACTTTCCAACGCGATTGACGTGGAGGTTACTCCCGCGAGCGTTCAGCCGTCTCCTGAGTCTGGCACCGAAGCTTCCAAGGCATCGTTTTCTCTCGAGATTGAAGCCTGCCAGGACATGGTCAGGCCGCGCGCGAGGGTCGGTATCTCCATCAAGGCAACGAACACGACCGACCATGACATCGATCTGCACAACTCGATGACGCTGTATTCGCTGAATGTTCGCGATAGCAGGGGCGTTGAACCTCCTTTGACGGAAGCCGGAAAGTTGATGAAGAAGCTCCACGGCAACGACGGAGGCGGCGGTGTCCGCCTGAAGCCAGGAGAAACGAAAGGTGAAGGCGCCTTTGGCCTCGACGAATTGTATGACCTATCCCGGCCCGGAGAATACACGCTGCAAATCTCGCGAACGGATCCTGAGACCAACGCCCTGGTCAAGTCGAACTCCATTGCCATTACGGTAGAGCGGGCGAATGCTTACAAGTCGAGGCGCGCTCGTGCTCCGCAGTTCTCGATCGCAATCAGTACCCAACAGTCGACGTTGGCTTCCGGCGGAGAGCTCAAGATCAAGGCGGAGCTCAGGAACGAAAGTGCGTACGCGATCAACTCCGCTGAAGACTGCAGCCTGGAGCTTGAGGTCTTTGATGAAGATGGATGGATTCCCGTGCCGACGACACAAAGCTGGGAGAGGCGGAGCCGGCAACCCACATTCAGAAGGGTAGCAGTCCGAACCGTGCAGCCGGGAGAGACGCAGAAGTGCGTCTTCGCGGTCGGCGAGATGTACGAGATTGCGCGGCCTGGACGTTACTACATTCAGATGAAGCGGCGCGACTTCCAGGGCACACTCGTAAAATCCAACCCGCTCCGGGTGACGGTGCTTGCTCCCTACGCATCGGCCTCTCTCTCTTTCCCGCCGCCTGCGCCCGTGAAGCCAACCTTTTCCATCACCATCAATACACCCCAGGCGGTGATCAAGTCAGGAGCCAGCCTGCCAGTCAAGATCGTTGTAACCAACGTCTCCGATCAGGTGATCGATCTCGATCTGGACGAGGCCCGCTACTGGACCGACGTACGCGATGAAAAAGGCCGGCTCGCGCCGCAGACCAAGTACGGGCACGAGCTGACAGGCGATCAGTTCGCTTTCCCCCCGCCCAAGAACACCAGCTTCACAGTTCCAATTGAGCCCGGAACATCCGCGAACGCTGTGATTGATGTGGCCGAGCTCTTCGATCTGAGCCGGGCCGGCTCCTACACCATTCAAGTGGATAAATCCGACCGCAAGAGCAAAGCCTGGATGCAATCCAACGTAATTGCCGTAAGCGTGATTCCAGCGGATAGCGCAGCCGTTCCAGCTGCCACCCCGATGCTGGCCGGGTCGGCAGTAAGCTCGCGCTCTGCTCCGGTGGCTATCAAGTTGAGCACCGGGCAGACTACCGTACGAGCCGGCGCCGAGATCTGGCTCGACGCCACGACGATGAATCTCTCCGATCATAAGATGGCCATCGGATTTCTTCCCGGCCCCTACGAGTCTCCGGGTCTATCGGTGATCGTTCAAGCAAGGGACAACCAGGGTCGTCCGGTAGGGGCGGAGAGATTGGATCAAAGCGGCTGCAAAGGCATCCCCGGTTGCAAGGCAATGTTTTCGGAGTCGCGCTAT
>DATGIO010000030.1:0-19490 GCA_035295685.1 Candidatus Angelobacter sp. | reverse complement strand
AAGGCTTTAACCTCGAGATTGGTAGCGAGAGCCTGATCGCCTTTTTCAACTTTGGTCACAATGATTCGTTTGGGGGATTTTTCATTATCCAGCTTGTATCGCGATTTCCCCACAGCTTGCCACTCAGTCCCGTTGCGTGAGAGCTCTGTGAGCATTCCATCCGATCCAAAACGCTCTCTCGCCGGATTGACTTGAGCACCGGTAGAAGATTGCCAGGTACCCGCTATGTTGAATTTGCAGCCCTGCTCCTGGCTGGAGAGGGATGCCGGAGATATCAAGGAGAGTGAAAGAGCTAGAGCCATTGGGAAAGCAAGCCGCATCATAAAAGACTCCTTCGAATCATCGAGCCACCGAATCATCAAATCCTTGGCTGGGATAAAAATGGCTGAATGTTCGCTCCAAATCTGCCAGACCTTCGAAAATAGGGACCGCATTTTCCGCGGTCCCTTTCCTAGTCTGTTCGACCGTCCGGATGAACTATCCGGACAGCGGGTGTAATTCGCTAGCCCCTTGCAGCCAGTAGTGAGCGGAAGTGTTTGAGCTGGACTGGATCTTCGGCCTTTTGGGCAACAGTCGGCCAGCCTTGGGCCTTCCGATACTCGTCCCACTTGGGCTCAAGAACCTCGCGCTCCTTGTCAATTTTCGCCTGACGTTCGGCATTTTCACGAGCCCTGACGTCAAGCGGCTTCGTTGGATCAACCCAGGATATGGCTTCCATGATTAGCGGCACCCGATCCGGCAACACCCAGGATGTCCACTGGCTGTTGTTGTCGTTGATGATGCGAAGCATGCCGGCATGAAGATTAAGATTGAAATCAACCCATGGATGGTCCACACGGAACAGCTTGAAGCGAACTGTGGCGAGGTCGTATTCGCTACCGGTCAGGAAGGTCCAACCGGGCTTAGCTCCAATTCCTTTAGCATAGGCTTTGAGCTTTTCTGGAGTGTCTTCATCCGGCTTCAAGGAGAAGGAATACATGAATGTGGTGCGGCCTAAACGGTCACCGAGTTGTTGCTGCACCTTCGTCAAGCAGTGCATGGACATCGGGCAATAGGTGTCACAACTCGCATAAAAGAAGTTGATGATCGCGATCTTGCCTTTGATCAGATCGGTATAGAACCGCACCGGTTTGTTGTCTTGCGTGCGAAACACACCGTTGCTGTAATACTCGGCACCGAGAGATGCCGCCGGTTGCGACTTCTCAGGCACATGACAGGTGAGAAAGTCTCGTCGATTCATGCGTTAACTCCTTTCTTGGAGCGGCCGATGCTGGGCTTACGGTTGCTTCCCAGATCGAATGAGTCTGACAACGTGGTCAAGGCCGGGGTGATGTTCGGCTGGCCTCCCTGATCGGGCACAGCTTGGCTGACTCCGTTGGAGTCCACAACGGTTCCAGTGTTTGCGGTTCCGTCCGAATAGACTGCAGACGTTGACGTGGAGGTAGTGGTTCCAACGTCCCAACGCGTGAGCATCAAGCCATCCTCGTGCGCCAGGTTATGGCAGTGAATCATGTACTTGCCAAACAGATCGCGGAACTGCAAGAAGACGAGGATCTCATCTCCTCCGCCAATCGGATAGACATCGCGCCGCCCTCGCTGCAGGGGTGGAACGAAATGATTCGTAATGGTCCGGACGCCGTTTACAACCTGAACCGTTCTACGATCCAGAACACGTCCCTCTTCTAAATGGATATGCACAGGATGATGCCAAGCCGCACCTGGGAAGCGACTGCGGAGAAGCCATGTTTCCGCCGAACCTTGGGCCATGGTGGCATCAGCACGAGCCGCATCGAAGGTCAACCCGTTAATGTTGAAGATCTTGGGAGCCGCCGGATTTCCGGGATCGCCTTTGGGCCCGACCAAAGAGTTATTGAAGTTCCAAGTCCTGGTGGCCGCCAGATTCGCTAGAGGCCCTGAAATATCAGGAAGGGCAGTTAGTACATCTGGAACCCGGCTTTCATCGAATTCGTCGCCGACGATATCGAAGCGCATGACCACGTTTTCAACTTCAAGGCCGGGCGCTACGGCATCGTTGTCGGGCTCGGGAGCGTTGTTGACAAACTGCGGCGCGATGTTCGAAAGGTACCAGTGATCGCCTATGTTGCTATTGCTGAAGTCAATGACGACGTCATAGCGCGACGACACATGCACCTGCAGGCCAGGACCTCCGGCCAAAGTCGCCGATGCTATTGCGGTCTCGAGGGGATCGGGTATGGTGACCGGTGAAGGCAGTAGATTGCCGTCCGTCGCCACAACCTGAAATGGAACAACATTTCCGTTGTTGTCATTCACGTTCAAAGTGTAGATACGGGCAGGCCCACTGTTGAGAATACGGAAACGGTACTTGCGCCGGTTGACCTGCAAGAAGGGCTGGATTACACCATTGACAATGAACTTGTCTCCGGCCGGAGCCGCGTCCGGCGCGGGAACGAACATCTGTCCGTTCGTGCAGAACGACTTGTCGGTCAAGTGAAGAGGAATATCGTGTGAGACGCCAGCCCGGTCGATTCCCGGCAACCGTAATGCTTCCTCTCCCTGCTCACTAAACTCGAAGCCGGTGTCCTTCTCGTTGAAAGCCAGATACATACCGTTCAGACCGCGATAGTTGTTGGTGGCAGTGAAGCTGTGCCGGTGATCGTGATACCAGTAGGTAAACTGGGCTTCCAGTGGATCTCCGATTCCCCCAAGTTGCTGGAAGCCTGCGTAGACGTTGAGATAATGATGGTCCTTAAAGAACCCTGGCCCCCAAAAATCCTCAGCAAACCCATCGCTCTCCGATCCCGTATGACCGTTATGGAGGTGGGTGGTGTGAGTGTTAGTTCCGAAGCCCTGATGATTGACGGGCAAATTGTTGTGGAAACGCACAACAACAGGAACTCCGTAAACATTGAGAAAGGTTGGTCCCGGATAGATCCCGTTGTAGCCCCAAATATAGGTCGGTGGCATGTCGGGATGAAACTGGTGCAGTCCTCCCTGAATCGTAACGTCATATTGCACAAAGGGGAAAAATCGATCCCAAAATTGATGGTCGGCGCGGGGCGCCTCTCCGGCGGCGAGATTGGCGCTCTTGGTGGGCTGCGGGTTCAGCCTCGTGGGAATCGCTATCGGCGGAATCGGTAAAGCCTGTACAAACGGCCGGGTTGGCGGGCTGTTAGGTGGGTGGAGCGCACAGTCAGTCGGTTCTGGCGGCGGCGTTGGCAAGCTGTAAGCCAAGCTTTTCCGTGAAGTCAGAACGGTGGCAACTCCAGCCGCCGCTCCCATTTTGAGGGCACTCCTTCTAGTTATCTCCGCCCTATTGGCCTTCGGTTTGTTTTTCTTTTGGTTCGGCACACACCTCTCCCTTCCGAAACGGATACGCCAACGAATCGGACGACTCGCCAGCGCTCAGTGGGCCATGAATTCTTGAATGGCCGATCAGGATTTTCTATGGGAAGGACGCGGACACTCACTCAACCTTTGTGCCGGCGTGTCTCAATCCAGAAAGACATCTAACGGGTTGGGTTACTAGAAACAGGGCGGATAGCAGGTCTGCGCGACCATCCACCGAAAGGTTTCTCCAACCGTGACATCGCAAGACTGTTTAAACACAAACCATCGCGAGCTCAACGGGGAACGAAGAGCAGTACGGCGACGCAGCACATTAGTTCAAGAGTTAATAAAATGCAACAAAAAATTTACATAATGTTTGCGATTACTTATCGGATTTCTAAAAGGCTTTCTATTCGAAGATTTTCCTAGAGAGAGCCCGAAACGGCAGGAATGTACGGGCTCTAGCTTCTAACTTTGCGAAACCTATCGGCAGCCGTTTGTCTTGAGTGAAGGATCGAGCTTTTCTATCGCAAACCACGAGACTGCAGGCGAGTGGAGAAGACAGACCTTCTGGCGAATGCGCGCCTAAGCGGAAACGCGCGGTCGTCTAACAACGCCCCCATCCCCGATCACCCCAGAGGAAAAAGGCCTGAAAAACGGCCTAGTGAAGATAAGAAAACACTCATTTACCTTTAAGCGCTTTTTTGGCAAACTCGCACGTTAGATTCAATAAATCATTTTATTTCAATGGTTTAGCGATTTATTTCTTGCTTAATCACTCTTTACCAATTGATTAACTAATGATTTCGCGAGGCTTTTTGAAGAAATGCAAAAATAATCAACTGTAATTACACGGCCTTTGCAATCAATGAGTTACACCATTGATTGCCTTCAAACGACGTCACAAAGAATGACGGAATCACGTCTCGCACCCGGCTCGAAAACCCTTGGGGATGACACCCAGGACATGATCGCAAACCCACCCTTTGCTCCGAGCGCAAAGACCAAGAGCGCGCTCTCCGGTAAAGGATGGGGCACCCTCAGTTTCCAGAAACAACAGCGCATCCAGTGTTTTGAGCTACGTTCACGCACGCGCCACTGATTTCCAGCAAAGCAACGCCTGCCCTACAGCTTTTTTATCAAAAAGAGCCTTGACAGCCTATACTGTTTAACATACAGTATTTGTCATACACTATATGTTGCCCAGTAATTTCACCGGCGATCTGTTTGAAAATCTGCGGCTCGAACTGAGGCGCGGATGTCTGATTTTGGCGGTCTTGGCGGCTTTACGAGCTGAGCAATACGGATACACGTTGCGGAAGGCCTTGGCAGAGCAAGGAATGGAGATCGACGAAGGCACGCTCTATCCCCTGCTTCGAAGGCTGGAGAGCCAGGGATTGCTGATGAGCGAGTGGCGAGAAGAAGAGAAGCGCAAAAAGCGCTTTTACCGGCTTTCTCCGAACGGCGAACTGATCTTGAGTCAACTATTGAGCGAGTGGCAGAGCATCAACGCATCCCTGGATGGAATTCTCAAGGAGTCACACGATGGAGCTTCTAGAAAAATACCTGCAAGCAGTTAAACACTGGCTGCCCAAGGCGGAGCGGGAAGACATTGCCGCGAAGCTTTCCGACGATCTTCGGGCGCAAGTAAGAGAACAAGAGGCTCAGAGGGGACGCAGGCTGGATCAATCCGAAATCGAGTCGATCCTCAAACGAAAGGGCCATCCGATGTGGGTGGCAGAGAAGTACCTGCCGCAGCGTTACCTGATCGGCCCCGCGCTCTTCCCAGGATATCGGCTCATCTTGAAGATTGTGCTGTCCATTTTGACGGTGACCTTTCTCGTGGACTGGATCTATGCGGTTCTTGCTCCGGGAATACGCGGCATGAGTCATGGATCGGCCGCCTTCGAAACAGCACGGTGGCTCTGGCAGCTCTTCCTTTATCAATTTGCGCTTACGGGAGGCATCACCTTAGTTTTCGCTTTCAGCGAGCGCGCGCAGCTTCAAGCCAAGGAGAAGAACATGTGGGACCCGCGACATCCAGAGCGCATGCCAAGCATGGCAAAAGAGCCCAGCGGCGATCTACTCAACCGTTATCTCCATACAATCCGGCAGTCCCTCCTGCTTTTGGCAAAGCCGAAACGAGACGACATCCTGGCCGAGATCGAAGAAGACATTCGCTCGCAGATGGAGGATAAAGAAGAAACTCTGGGCCGCTCCCTCGGAGAAGAGGAGCTGATGGCGATCCTGCGCAGGCACGGCCATCCTCTTCTGGTGGTGGGGCGGCATTATTCGGTAGCCCTTTTCGGCGCCTCCGAAAATCGCTATCGAGGATTGGTTTTCGGAGTGGAGTTGATCGGTCCGGAGCTATTCCCGCTTTACTTGTTGGCCGTTTGCCTGATCTCGGGAGCCGCGTTCGCGGTGACCGCGCTTGTGGCGTTGCTGGCGGGAGTCTCGATTACGCTTCAGCCGGCAGCCTTTTATTTCGTGCTGATCACGCTCTTATTCTGCGTACTCAATCTCTATGCAAAGTCGTCCATGGTGGAAAGCTGGAGCCCTCGAATTTTGTACCCTGTCCCAGCGGTGCAGCGCGCCACCCGCCGAAGAAATAAGATTCCGAATCGGATACCGCGATTCGACTCCATTGTGCAGATGGCGGCCAATCTGATTTTTCTTGGATGGTGGATCGATGTTTCCCACTTTTCGATCACCAGCGAGCTGGCGCGCGTGGGCATCCACGCTCCCTGGGATGGACTCTCGTTGTGGCGCAACTTCCATCGCACGTTCTATCTCCCAGTGATCGTTCTACTCCTGGCCAGCATCAGCCTATCCGCGGTCAACCTGTTTCAACCCTATTGGACGCGCCTCCGTTTAGCCGCTCGCGCTGGAATCGGCGCTGTGGTCGTGGCAATCCTCCTTCTACCGGTGGCTGCTCACTGGACGGAGGCGAAAATCTTATTCCTGAAGATGATCGGACCCAACGCTCCAACCGGAGATGCGGAGGTTTTGGGGGCTTGGCTCAGACTTTCCATCTTCATCTCGTTTGCAGGAGTAGCTTTTGGCAATGCCATCCAGGTTATTGTCGATGTAGTACGGATGATTCTTTGGAAGCCGACCACGACAGACCAAGCGCCTCTCGCTTCCTAGGAACTCATAGGAGCTTGGTCCGTGGATTGTTCAGAGCAATCGCATGAAAAACTCCATGGGTGGTTGGGCCCTCTTGAAAATACTCCTCGCAAATCCACGATGGAGCAGCAAGCGGGAATTCCTCTGCCGTGCCTCCGGCACTCGATTCTTTGTTGTACAGCACCCACGGTTTCGCTACGCTTCACCGTGGGCTACCCTCTTGTCGCGCCTACGGCGCTTGGTGCCTTCAAAGGGAAGCTCTTAACGCCAGGCTCCGATTTTTAACCGATTGAACGGCGGGTGATTTTTCCAAAATTGAAGCACGCTTCTCAGGTTGTTTGCACATTTCCTGGCAAGGCCTTCGTTAAATTTGATTATGTTCACGGCTCGTAGCCTTTATCGATCAAAATCACCCCGGAACGTTGTGAAGTCTTTCATGCGATTGCCCCGCGCTTCCTAGAAACTCATAGGCACTTACTCCGGAAGGGGGCTTTAGTGTTGTTTTCGTTACTTGTATTGATAACCGGAAGAATCCCTATTTGCTTAATTTCCGGTGTAAACCGTCTTGCCTCCAACGACCGTGCGCAAAACGTGGGTCTTGAGAATCTCGGGTGGGGCCACTTTGGTGATGTCGCGGTCGAGCACCACAAAGTCGGCTAGCATTCCAGCCGCTAACACGCCCTTCTCCGATTCGGCAAACTGGGCGTAAGCAGAGCCGGTGGTATAGGCCGCAATCGCCTGGTCAATCGTGAGCTTTTGATCGGGATAGTATTCTTTCGAGCCGTCCTCGCTCCGGCGAGTCACCGCGCAATAAATGCCACGAAACGGCGTGATTGGTTCCACGGGGTAATCCGTTCCAAAGGCCAGGACGATGCCATCGTCGAGGAACGTCTTCCAAGCATAGGAGTAGCGGGCACGATCGGCACCCACATGTTTCTCGGCCCAATTCATGTCTGTAAGGAGATGATTGGGCTGCATGGAGGCGATTACTTTCAAGTCCTTGAATTTTTGGAAGTCGTCCGGGGAGACGATCTGGGCGTGCTCGATGCGAAACCTGAGATCGCTTTTCGCGCCCTGCTGGATGCTGTACGCAAAGGCATTGAGGGCCATACGCGCACCACGGTCGCCGATCGCGTGAAATCCAATCTGAAAACCAGCCTTGGCGCGTTCGGCGGTCTTCTTATCAAGGGCTTCCTGCTGAAACCGGGGAATGCCCGAATTGCCAGGATCATCCGCATACGGAGCAAGCATGGCGGCGGTGTGAGAGCCGAGCGAGCCATCCATGAATCCTTTGAGCATGGCGGTATGCAGGAGAGCGTCGCGTGAAGAGTGATGCCGGCGCAGTTGCTCCAGTTGATCCAAGGGCAGGTCAAAGGGAAGCCACTCGGAGATGCGCAGCGTCAGCTTGCCTTCCTTCTCAAACTCTTCGTAGGTCAGGAAGTCTTCCCAATCGGAGTTGTCCTGGGCGGAGGTGATGCCCCACTGCGCCGCGTTCTTCAGCGTGAGTTCAACCGCGCGGCGGTGCTGCTCGCGGCTGGGCCGGGGCTCTTTCACCAACCCGCGCGCCGTCTCGCGCAAAATGCCGGTCAGATCGCCCGAGTTGTCGTGGTCGATTTTGCCGCCCTCGGGATCCTTCGTTTGGGCGGTGATTCCCGATGCTTGCAGCGCCGCAGTGTTGGCAATCGCGATGTGGCCATCTACGCGGGTAAAGATAGCGGGATGTCCGGCGCTGATCGAATCGATGTCCTGCCGGGATGGAAGCTTTTTCGACTCCCATAGCGTGTGGTCCCAACCCTCGCCGACGATCCATTCTCCGGGACCGGCGGAGCGCACGCGAGCCGCGATGCGGTCCTTCATCTCGTCCAGAGATTTGGCTCCCACCAGATCGACATTCAATTTCTCAAATCCACCCGAGGCGAGATGGGCGTGGGCATCGTTGAAGCCCGGCATTACAAAGCGGCCCTCCAGGTCGATCACCTGGGTCTTACGGCCCTTCAGCCGCAACACTTCCTGATTGGAGCCAACCGCAACGATCTTGCCGGCGGAAACCGCCATTCCCGTGAATCTCTTTCCGGAACCGGAGGGCGAAGCGGCACCCGTCGTAAAAGGCGTTCCGGGATAGATGTCTCCGTTCACGAATATCAGGTCGGCGGAGGGTGCGGTTTGCCATGCAACCGTGCCGATCATCAGAACCAGGACGCTGACCACCAAGAGAAGGTACAAAACAGGCAGGGCCTTCTTCATTCATACACTCCAGCAAGGGCCGCAAGAGCCAGAAGAATTCGTTTTAAACCAAGGTCTCGGCCAGAACAATCAAACCATTCCCGCAGCGTATGCGCTCCACCGCCGTCGCCGCCCGCGCCGATGGTAATGGCCTCTCGGCCGAGCGAGAGCGGAATGTTCGCGTCCGTGGATGCGAGGCGCGGCACGGACTTAATCCTGAAGTGGGAGTCCACCTGACGAATCACCTGCAAGATGCGCGCTTCGGGGGCCAGTTCGGCGGCGGGGCGATCGCCAATCGTCTCAATGCCAAAGCTAACTTTTTGAGCTCTTGAATCCGTGGGCCGGTAAGAAGCGGCCAGTTCGTTCCAAACCGATTCAACCGCCCTATGCAGGCGGTCCTCGAGTTTTTTAAGTTCGTCCCTGGACGCGGAGCGCAAATCGACGCGGGCACTGGCGGACTCCGGGATGGAGTTCACCGAGGTGCCTCCCTGAATCACTCCTATATTTAAGGTGGTTCGGGGGCATTCCGGCACATCGCCCTCGCTAAAACGGACAAGGGCGCGCGCAAGCAAGACAATCGGGTTGGGGACTCCGAAATCGCTCCAAGAGTGCCCGCCGGGGCCGGAAAACGAGACCTCAAACCGTTTGCTTCCAAGAGCCTGCGTTACATACGTGTCGGCGCCGGCGCCATCGACCACCAGCAAGGCCTTAATCGCGGAAGACCAATAAGGGTCCGCAAAGATGTGGCGGATGCCGCGAAGATTCCCTTCGCCTTCTTCGCCCACGTTGCCGAGAAAAACGACATTCGTCGCCAGGCGGAGGCGCGCATGCTTCAGGGCGCAAGCCATTGCCAGGATGGCAACCACTCCCGCGGCATTATCACTAATGCCCGGACCGTAAAGGTAGTTCCCTTCCTCGCGCATATTGAGCGGTGAACCAACCGGAAAGACGGTATCCAGGTGGGCACTCAGAGCGATAAGAGGAACTTGGGGCTCCTCATAGAGCAGGCCAGTCACATTGCCAACGTCGTCTACCCGAACATGATGCAACCCAAAAGCGACAAATCGCTGCCGGAGCCATTCGCTGCGCGCTTCCTCCCCAAAGGGCGGCGCAGGCACCTCCGCAAGCCGCATCTGCCAGCGGCGAAATTCCATTTCCTGGTTGTGCAAGTAGAGAAAAGCGGCATGGACGGAGCGCAACTCCGCAATCCGGGACACCTCATACAGAGGCGCAGCCGTGGCGGTGGATTCAGAAGATGGGCTTCGGCCAGACATTGAGCGTAACGAACGGAAGCGTACGAAAAGATTACTATATAGCCTTTCCAGCGTTGGATGTATCCCTGTGGTATGTGTTTCTGCGGAGCTTTCTTTTGAGGGATTTACGTGGAAGAGATGAAGGGCGGGTTAAAAAAAGAAAGCGGCCTGGAAAGGCCGCTTTATAGAAAGCGATTTCCAGGAAGTTACTGGGCCTTGGGCGCGTCCGAAGTAGCAGCGGCCTTCTTGGCGTGCTTCTTGGCATGCTTCTTGCCGCTCTTCTTGGTCTTGGTGTCAGCGGCCGGTGCCGGGGTCTTCGAGGCATCCTGCGCGGGGGCGCTGCCGGCGGCCTGAGCAAACGACAGGCTCGCTCCCAGAATCATGGTCAGTGCGAACATAGCAAACTTTTTCATTCAATTTCTCCTTTGAGGGGTGTGGTTCAGCTAATCTTCGTTAGCTGTAGAGTTGAAACACCCGCCCCTAAAAAAAGTTCTGCAAAGATAGAAATACTAGGAGAGATTTGGACAGCAGGCCAGAACTTCAGCTTCCGTCAAACAGTGGTCGGAGGACTTGGCCCTTTGGAAGATCGAGTCGACCAACTCCTCAGAAGGATTAATACCTCGGTGCTCCAGCCAGAAGACCACATTCGATCTTCCGCTCATCGGACCGATTTCAATCATCTGCTCCAGGCCAAAATACTGGGAAGGCACGCCCGAGTAAACGCTATTCGCCAGATCGACATCGCCCTTCTTGAACGCTTTAATCACTGCAGCCGCGTGGACACCGGTAGCGGTGCGGAAGGCGTCCTCTCCTAACACTGGGTAGTTACGCGGGATCGGAACACCGGTGGCATCGGATACCGTTTGGCAATAATCCTTGAGCCTGGTGAGATCGCGATCGGCCCACGGCTGTACTCCCATGAGCTTAAGATTCACGAGCATCTGGTCCATCTGGGTATTGCCAACCCGCTCGCCAATGCCGATGGCCGTCCCATGGACGCAATCCGCGCCCGCGGCCAGCGCGGCCAAGGAGTTGGCGACCGCCAAGCCCCGGTCGGAATGACCATGCCAGTCAACACGAATCTTTTCCCCAGAAGGCTTCACCACCTCGTCGATGACAAAACGGATCAAGGCGCTTACACCGCCGGGCGTCGAGTGCCCCACGGTATCGCAGACAACGATGGCGGTAGCACCGCAGCGAATGGCGGTTGTGTATAGCCGCTTCACGGTCTCGGGATCGCAGCGCGAGGTATCTTCCGTTACGTACATTACCTCAAGGCCGAGCGAACGCGCGTAAGTGACGGCTTCTTCCGTGGTGCGCAGCAGGAAATCATCCGTCCAATTCTCGGTATAGCGCCGGATCGGACTGGAACCGAGAAAAGTGGCCACCATGATCGGCAAGCCCACCCGCTGTGAAATCTCAGCCACCGGGCGAATGTCATTCTGATGGGTGCGCGCCGCACAGTTGGCCTGAATCTTGAGCCTGGATGCAACAATCTCTCGCGCCAGCCGCTCTACGTCGGCCACCGCGCGAGGTCCCGCACCCGGCAAACCGAGATCGGCCATATCAAGGCCAAGTTCTTCCATGAGATGGAGAATACGGAGCTTCTGGTCGATGGAAGGATCTTTTACCGAAGGCGACTGCAGGCCGTCGCGCAACGACTCATCATTCAGCAGGACGTTGCCGCAGGGGATGAACTTCGCTCCCGGAAGGGCATTCCAGTCGTAGATCAGATTTGAGTGCTTGAGCTGCACGGTAATTAAGATGACGAGCAAGCCCGTCAACCAAGAATTTTACCGCTAAAGCACCTTGCGGCGCGTATACGATTGTATGCTTTTTATGGCTCCTTGCGTTCTTTTTATTAAGCCTTTTGCAAATAACACCTCAATAAAACCATACATTTGGCCTAAAAAGCTTTCACCATAGCCATACCACCAGAGCTTTTTCATTTTGGGCATCAGGTCCGAATCGACGTATTTCGGCCAAACCATCTCTTCCAGACCGAATCGGCCATGCGTACGACCCATGCCGCTTCCTTTGATTCCTCCGTGCGGAGCCTCGCTGATGCCAAAACAAGCAATCACATCGTTGACCATGACCGTTCCCGCCTGGACCCGCCGCGCCAGCTTTTCTCCGCGATCCCGGTTGCCGGTCCATATGCTGGCAGCCAAGCCAAACTCGGAATCGTTGGCCAAATCCACGGCTTCATCCTCGGTAGTAAAGCTACGCACGGGCAGAACCGGACCGAATGTCTCTTCCCGCATAATCGTCATCGAATGGCGCACGTCGGCAAGGATGGTTGGAGCATAGAAGCTTGGTCCTAGCTGGGGCAGCGGTTCTCCACCGGCCAGCAGCCGCGCTCCCTGCGCCAGGGCATCCTGCACATGGGATTGCACAGTCTTCAACTGCTGCTGGTGGATGAGAGGACCGACATCGGTGGAGCTATCGGCTCCGTTGCCCACTTTCAACCTTCCGGCTTTCTCGGTGCAAGCCTTCAAAAACGGCTCATAAATCTTTTGATGGACATAGCATCTCTCAATGGAGAGGCACGTTTGTCCGGCATTCATGAAAGCACCCCAGACCGCCGCGCTGGAGGCAATATCCACATCGGCATCTTCGAGCACAATCATGGGGTCCTTGCCTCCAAGCTCCAGCACCACCGGCAGCAGCCGAGCAGCGGCGGCAAGGGCCACCTTCTTGCCAGTGGCGACACTGCCGGTAAAGACCACCTTGTCGATCTGCGATTGCAATAGAGCGGCACCCGTGGCTCCATCGCCTGTGACCACCTGAAAAAGGTCGCGATCGAGCCCCGCGGCGAAGAGAAGCCGCTGCAGTTCCAGGGAGGAGATGGGGGTGAACTCCGAAGGCTTCAGAACCACCGCATTGCCGGTAACCAGAGCGGAAAGGGTTTGAATCGCGGGGATGCTGAACGGATAGTTCCAGGGGCTGATGATCGCCACCACACCATAAGGCTCGCGCAGCAGGCGTCCTCGTTTCATCTTCATGGCTACGCTTCCGTGGGGTACGTCTTCGGGCTGAAGGAAGGCCGGAACCGTCTCAAGAAAAAAGTTGACCGTATCGAGCACCACGAGAATTTCCGTAGCGACGGCCTCGGAAGACGGCTTGCCTGCTTCGCCGGTAATGGTGGCGGCCACCAAATCTTTTTTCTCGCAGAGCAGGCGTTGAAATTTGCGAAGAATCTTCATGCGTTCGGAAACGGAAGTAGCGGCCCATCGGGGCTGCGCGGTCCGCGCCCGCTCGACAGCGGAAGCCGTCTCGGCTTCATTGAAGCGGTCAATCTCTCCGACCGTCTCCCGATTTGCGGGATTATGTACAGGTATGGTGGCGTGTGTGGCGCTCATGAGAATGGTCTCCCCATGCTGAATTTGCCCGGACATCGTTTTGCCCGACGAACGTGAAGCGACCATTGGCTTTTCTTGGTGGCTGCTTCGGCGGCTTCTTCCCGTCTGGCGTCGCTTCGTTTCTCTCATGCACCGGCGAGGCCGATCGATCAAGGCCGGACCGCGGCTCAGTATTCTACGCTCAAAAGGCAGAGTCCGCTCGCTGGAGCGGTGGCCGCGGCGGCCGCCCTGCTGCGCGCCTGCAGGATGCGCCGAACGTCTTCACGCTCGATGTTTCCCTTTCCAGCCATAAGAAATGTGCCCACGAGGTTGCGCACCATGTGGTGGAGGAATCCATTGCCGCGCACGGCATAGATCAATTCGCCGGCCTCGCGCCGCCACTCGGAAGAGTAGATGGTCCGCACGTTGGAAACTTCCTCTTCGCGGTTTCTCCGCTCCGGATCGACAGCGGCGAACGAGGTAAAGTCGTGTTCGCCCACAACTACTCCGGCGGCCTCGCGCATTGCCACTTCATCCAACGGATAGGGATGATGGTACACATAGCGCGCAAGGAAGGGCGGACAAATCTCCTCGCGATAGATTCTGTATTCGTAGGTCTTGGCGCGCGCCGATTTGCGCGCATGAAAATCGAGGGGAACTTCCTCCACGCATAGAACGCGAATCGTGGCGGGAAGCTTGTCATTCAAAGCGCGGCGAAAGTTAAGAAGCGGAATGGGAGTTTGAAGAGCGACTGTTGCAACTTGTGTCCGCGCGTGAACACCTGCATCGGTGCGGCCCGAGCCTTGAGGTAAGGCATTTTCTCCAGTCAAGTGTTCGATAGCGGACAGTAGATGGCCTTGAATGGTTTCACGATCCGGTTGAACTTGCCATCCGGCAAAATCGTATCCATCATAAGCAAGAGTAAGCTTGAGATTGCGCAACAAAGCAAGAACACCTAACATTTTTTAACAACGGAAATTTCGCTCAAGCCGATATACTATCGAGTTTCCAACGGTACGTCGCTTTCCCTTCCTTATTGTTTGGAACCCTGCACGAGATTTCGTCGTATTTCTAGGGTAACGGAAAGCTCGATTTAGAAGTCTTTATAGCAGTCCAATATTTGGAGAAGAAGAATGTCGGTGCTCGGTACTCTTCACGATTCAAGCAAGCGGTTCCTTCTGGTTCTTGGTTTGTTTTCTTTTTCGCTGCATGCCCAGCAGGCGGCCAACTCGCCAACACAGAGCAACGGCTCTTCAAGCGCCGCGCAAAGTCTCAACCAGGCGTCTGCTCCGCCTGTACCCTTTGCGCCCGAACCTAAAAAGCTGCCACTTATAACGCCTGAGAATTATTCCAAAAGTGTCAGCTACTTCCCGAAACCGTTTGCGCCCTATGACAGCCGTCCTGTTCCGCAAGCGATCTATACCAATGCCCCCAAGATCGAGGACATGATCAAGGGCGGCAAGATCATGCTTTCCATGAACGACGCAGTCTCATTGGGATTAGCGGACAACCTGGATATTGCGATCGCGCGCTATAACCTCCCGATCGCCGATACGGACATTTTGCGCACCCTTTCGGGCGCGCCAAATTCCGGAGTCAACAGCGGTGTGGTGCAAAATACGCAGGGCGGCGGCGGCATTGCGGCCAGCTTCAGCGGCGCGGGCGCCGGCGGCACAACCGCAGGAGCCGCGGGCGTGGGCGTGGGAGCCAACGGCGTGGTTGCCACAACCGTCGGCGCAGGCCCCAACGTCGATAATTTCGATCCGACGCTAACCGGCACACTGCAGGTTGAGCGCTCGTCCTTTCCGCAGGCAAGCGGCGTACTTACCGGCGTGCCATCCTTGCTGCAAAATCAAACGATTGGCAATTTTACGTACTCGCAAGGATTTGCCCCCGGAACGTTCATGCAAGTTTCGTTCCAGAACTCACGCGTTACATCCAATAGCAAGTTCTCCACCCTCAGCCCACTCTTGTCGTCGAGTTTCCGGTTACAAATCCGGCAGCACTTGCTCCAGGGCTTCGGAATGGATGTGAACCAGCGATTCATCACCATTGCCCGAAATACCAAGGTGATTACGCAAGAGGGATTTCGTGAACAGATCATCTCCACGGTCAGCCAGATCCAGAACATCTATTGGGACCTGGTGCTGGCTTATGAAGACCTGCGCGTGAAAGAGCGATCCCTGGCGTTGGCGCAAAAGACCCTTTCCGACAACAAGAAACAGGTGGAGATCGGAACGCTCGCTCCCATTGAGATTGTCCGCGCCCAAAGCACGGTGGCTCAGAGCGAACAGGACGTGTTGACCGCTCGCACCACGCTGCAACTGGAACAGCTGTTCATGAAGAGCGCCATCACAAGAAACCTGGGACCGGGCTCGCCAATCGCAGATGCCGAAGTGGTGCCCACAGACACGGTGGCGATCCCGGATCAAGACGAAGACCTGAAGGTCGACGATCTTCTTCGCAAGGCCCTCGATAACCGTCCCGACTACGTCCAGCAAATCATCGGCCTCAAAAATCGCCAGCTCAGCAATAAGAGCGTGAGAAACGCCTTGTTGCCGTCGGTCGATTTGATCGGATTCTACGGAGCAGCCGGCCAGTCCGGTAATCAGAGCCCTGCTGCGACCTGCCTGGCCGGGCAAACAAACGGGTGCATTCCCGTAGGCAGTATTGCTTCCTCAGGATTTGGCACGGCCTTTGGAAATTTGTTCGATTCCTCAGGTCCGGACAAGGGTGTCGCCGTGCAAATCAATATTCCCATCCGCAATCGCGCCGCCCAAGCCCTGCAAGCCCGGTCCGTTTTGGAATACAGGCAGGCCGAATTGTCGATCAAGCAATTCGAAAACAACATTGCGATTCAGGTGCGCAATGAACTCTTCACCCTTCAACAGCTCCGTGCCCGCGTGGTCTCCGCACGCGAGGCCCTGGAGTTGGCCGCACAGACCCTGGATGCGGAACAGAAGAAATATGCCCTGGGCGCCTCGACTTACATCAACGTGTTGTCCGACCAGGCGGCACTGGCCACCGCTCAAGAGAACGTGCTCAGCGCGGAAATCAACTACGCGAAGCAGCGTGTCACGTTGGATCGCGACACCGGCCAGACCCTCGATCACAACAACATCCGGCTGGACGAGACGACCAGCGGCAACATCAAGACTCAACCGGTCGTCCAGGGCCTTCGCCCCAATACGTTCATGGATCAGAACACGGATCCCACGCAGCAGCCTCCGGCTCCGCCCAAACAGTAGCCGGAACCTTAATAGCGTTCAAGAGCCGGCCGGGTTTCTCTGGCCGGCTCTTGGATCTTTAGATCCCGTTTTTGAATCTCGACTTTGAATCTCGTTTTTCCGGTCTTTCCTATCTCGTGTCTTTATCTCGCGTGCCAATCTCTCGTGTCTTTATCTCGCGCGGGAAGCCCTGAAACCGACTTTGCTATCCTTCCGCCATGAGTCTTTCCGTCTGCATCATTACCTATAACGAAGAAGCGAACATCGGGCGCACATTGGCGAGCGTCAAGGGCCTGGCCGACGAGGCGATTGTGGTCGACTCCGGCAGCACGGACCGCACGGTGGCGATTGCCCAGGAGTTCGGCGCCAAGGTCTTCGTGGAAGAATGGAAGGGATTCGCACGGCAAAAAAACTCCTCCTTGGCCAAGGCAACGGGCGACTGGATCTTATCCCTGGATGCGGACGAAGAGGTCAGCCCCGAGCTTGCAGCCAGCATTCGCGAGGTTCTGCAGGCAACGAGCCCTGCGTTTGACGGCTATGAGATGCCGCGCAGAAACCTTTATATGAACCACTGGATTCGCCGAAGCGGCTACTATCCCGACCGCAAACTACGACTTGTGCGAAAAGGCGCCGCGGAATTCGAACTGCGCGCAGTTCACGAAGACATGAAGATGCAGGGCAAGAAAGGACGTCTCGAAGGCGATCTCATTCATCACGCTTACGCCACCCTGGAAGACTTTATCGAGCACGCCAACCGTTATTCTTCCCTGGGAGCGAGCATGGTTGTGGAAAAGAGACATGCGGCGTTCAACGTTGTGGATATCGTGCTGCGTCCCCTGGTGCGCTTTATCTATAGCTATTTTTTCCGACTGGGATTCCTGGATGGACGGGTAGGACTGCTGGTGTATCTCAACCATGCCGCCTACGTGAGCTGGAAGTATGCAAAGGCATGGGAAATGGA
This sequence comes from Candidatus Angelobacter sp., assembly GCA_035295685.1. Taxonomy (GTDB): domain Bacteria; phylum Acidobacteriota; class Terriglobia; order Terriglobales; family Acidobacteriaceae; genus Angelobacter. The sequence goes on along the minus strand of DATGIO010000030.1, from coordinate 2,050 downwards.
GATGAATCCCAAGGCGCGAAAGGCTTATCCAGGCCAGGCCTCCACAGGAGAAAAGAACTGACCGAAACATGCCAACCGAAGAAAGCGTCGTTGTTCATTACTGGGTTCATTGCCGGGCCAGTTGGGTCGATTGCTGGGTTAATTGCTCGCTCCCTTGCCAGGCTCTCGATTCGTAGGTGTCCAGCCTTTTCACGCCTAGCTCTATTGCTTTGCGTAACAGGATGCAGCTTTCTAATAGGCGATGTCGTGCTAATGGGCGCTCTGGTGGTAACAGGCGCTCCCGTCTGTTATGCCCAACAACGATCGGAAGAATGGCTTCCGGTTACAGCCACCGACTGGCAGGTCAAGGAGGTCCCCGGCGATCCGGGCGCCGCCGCAATTCAACTCTACTACGCCGATTTCCGGGACGACACCCGCCAATACCAATTCATTTACAGGCGCATCAAGATCCTCGTCGACACGGGCAGGAGCTACGCCAATGTCGAAATTCCAGTCCCCTCGCAATATTCCATTTCCGGCATCCAGGCCCGCACCATCCACCCGGATGGGCATATTGTCGATTTCGCCGGAAAGCCGATCGACAAGACCCTCCTCAGGACGCGCGATAGCAGGATCGTGGCCAAGGAACTCGTCCTGCCGCAGGCGACCGCAGGCAGCATTGTGGAATACAAATATCGCCTGGAATGGGACAAATATCTCTACGATCCAACCTGGCCCCTGCAGCACGACCTTTATACCGTCAAGGAGAGTTTTTGGCTCAAGCCCTATGAAGGGCACATACGCACACGATACCTTTCGGACGACACCCGTTTATCGTATGTCTATTCCAACCTGCCAGCCGGAGTGAAGCCCAAAGAAACAGCCTCCGGAATCGAGTTGGAGGCCCAAGGCGTACCTTCGTTCCGCGGCGAGAACTATATGCCACCGGAAGACAATTACCGGTCGGAAGTCCGCTTCTTCTACGGAGGGCGCGAGATTGAGTCGCCGGAAATCTTTTGGCGCGATACGGGAAAGCTCTGGTTTGGAAACGCGGAACGGTTCATCGGCAATCATCCGGAAATAAGATCGGCGGCGATCACCTTGATCGGCAGCGAGACCGATCCGGAAGGCAAGCTGCGACGCCTGTATGCTCGTGCGCAGCAGGTGCGGAACCTCAGCTATGAACGGGAACGCACCCGAGCAGAAGAGCGAAAGGAAGCCCTTAAGGCAAATGAGAGCGCGCTAGATGTCCTGCTCCACGACTACGGATCACGGAACGAAATTGCGGAACTATTCGCGGCCCTGGCCCGCGCCGCCGGATTTCACGCCGAGCTGCTTCGAGCTTCAAGCCGGCAAGAAAAAATCTTCGATCCAAAGCTGCTGTCAGAAGCGCAGCTTGGAATTGAAATTGTGCGTATCAAGTCCAACGGCCTCGACCTGTTTCTCGACCCCGGTACGGAGTTCTGTCCTTTTGGTTTGGTTCCTTGGATGTATACCTCCGTCCCCGCCCTAAAGCTTGCCCGGGATGGAGGGGACTTTATCCTGATCCCCACTCCGACCGCGGATAAGAACGTGACCCGGCGCACCGCGACATTGACTTTAGATCAGGGCGGCTCCGCCAATGGCCAGATCACGCTTGAATTCAAGGGCAACACCGCGCTTCAGCATCGCCTCAACGCCCTGGACACGGATGAGGCCGGCAATCGAGCGCGGCTGGAGGCCGAGCTTAAGGAAATGCTTCCCGAAAATTGCTCCATCCAGTTCCACGATGTGGAGGGAATCGATCGGAGCGAAGGCTCGCTGATTGTCCATTTTTCCGCCGCCTTTCCAGCGTTGGCCGCACCCGCCGGACGCAGGCTGCTCCTCCCCGCAAGCGTTTTCCAATCCAAACAGTTGGAGGCCTTTCGCTCTTCAGAACGAAGATACCCAGTCTATTTTCCTTTTGGCTATGAGGAGATCGACCAGGTGAAGATTCAGGTTCCACAGGGATATGCGGCGGAGGGCCTTCCTGCAGGCCAGGACGTCAAGCTCACTTCGACCCGCTTTATCACGACGCGGGCAGCGAAGAGCG
>DATGIO010000029.1:0-13933 GCA_035295685.1 Candidatus Angelobacter sp. | reverse complement strand
AATCGTGGCGGAGGTGGCGGACGCGGCGGTGGGTTTGGCGGTGGCGGCGGCAGGCCTGGTGGTGGTGGCGGCAATCGCCGTGGTGGTGGTGGCGGCGGACGCGGTGGCCGTGGTGGTGGTGGCGGCGGTTACGGCGGAAATAGATACTAACGTTCCTGCTTGGGAAAGCTAGAAAATCGAGATGCGTTGTAGGAGCTATTCTGCAAAGTCGTCTCGGAACATCGGAACATCGGAACAAAAGAGTTTTACCAAAGAGCCGCAGCCATGCGGCTCTTTTAATCTTTACTGGGGCAAGTGGCTTTCGTTTCTTGAATACTGGCGCAAGAAGATCTCGCTTTGGTTACGAATACAAGAAATAGGTATTTGTGATGGAGCCATCAAGGAAAGAGCTTCTCAAAGAGCGAATGGAGTATGTCCTCCCCGATGTGCTGGAACGCGATCTTGATATCGTTTTCTGCGGAACAGCCGCTGGCAAAAGATCCGCCCAACGGCAAGCTTATTACGCCGGTCCTGGGAATGCTTTTTGGTGCACCTTGTTTAAAGTTGGGTTGACCCCGCATCTGTTTCAACCGGAAGAGTTTTCTCAATTGCTCACACTCCGCATGGGGCTAACCGATTTGGTGAAGCACTCGGCAGGAAACGATGTAGATCTTCCCCGAGATGGGTTCGATTGCGATAGCCTGAAGGAAAAGATCTTAAAGTATCGTCCAAAAATCCTTGCTTTCACCAGCAAGCGGGCGGCCCATGTATTTGTGGGATACAAGGTCGACTATGGGCAGCTCCAGGAAAAAGAAGGCGATTGCCTCCTCTTTGTTCTTCCCTCGCCTTCTGGAGCGGCGCGCCGTTACTGGAATGAGAAGCCGTGGAAGGAACTGGCTGAATTGCGCCGTCGCGCTTAACGGTATTACCAGTTTGAAACAATGGGAAGGTATTCATTCCCGGTATTACAAGAAAATCCTCACTGAATTGGGAATAAAGCGGTCTCGGAACGGGTTATGTTGCAAGCAGGTGACGTGTGTCCCAAAATAGGATTGGTTTTTACGTTTTTCGATCCGGCGCAATCGGGAACCACGAGGATTTGTAGGCAAAACGTGAAACGGAAATAGCCTGCTGAAACTTGCATAGCTTCATTACACTTCACTTTTTTCGCATTTTCAAAAAAGTGCCTAAAAATGAAGCTTATCTCATTAATATTAATAAAGTTAAATGTTTCATCACTGTGTCTAAATAAAGAAATAATATTCTGCAGAAATTTTAAAAGATTGATGGTGATCGTTTTGCAATCTTTTCAGATAGGGCCCAATGAATCACTCGCAAATCATTGGTATTGGAACGGCAAATCCTTCTCTCAAGCTCACGCAGGAAGAAACCTTTCACCTTGCCGGCTACAAAGACGAACGCATTCTGTCCATCTTTCTCAATAGCGGCATCGACCACCGTTATTTTTATATTGAAGGCGAACCCAACCGCAACGAAACGTCCGATCAACTGAACGCCCGCTTTTTGCGCGGTGCCGTAAAGACCGGTTGCGAGGCCATCGTTGAATCGCTTAAGTCCGCCGAAACCACAGTCAAGGATATCGATTTTCTGGTGGTGTGCACCTGCACGGGCTATGTGTGTCCCGATGTCGGCAGCCGCCTCATTGCCCACATGGGATTTAGTAATTCAGTGCGCCGTGCGTCGATGGTCGGTCTCGGCTGCGCGGGTGCGGTGCCCACACTCCAGCGTGCCGTGGATTTCGTTCGGGCGAATCCCGGCAAAAAAGCTTTGATGCTGGCGGTGGAGATATGCTCGGCCTGCTACTACGTGGATCACACTCTGGAAACGGTGGTAGGCAATGCCATCTGCGCCGACGGCGCCGCTGCTTTCGTCCTGACGGCGAGTGAAGCGGCCAATGGCCACTCCAACGCTGCACAACCTTCGCTGCGATATCCGCAAATTCTCGACTTCGAGAGCTTCATCAATACCGACGATATTGAGGAAGTAGGCTTTCAGCATCGTGATGGAAAGCTGCGTATTGTGCTGGGAGTCGCGGTCCGGTACAAAGCCGGCCCCATGATTGAAAAAGCCCTGCTGCGCCTGCTGGAGAGGAACGGAATGTCGATGTCGGATGTCCGCTTTTGGGTGATGCATCCGGGCGGGCGCAAAGTGATCGACAACGTGCAGGAGCACTTTGGTATGTCGGATGACCAGCTTGTCTACTCGCGGAACGTCTTGCGCAACTTTGGCAACATGTCGTCACCTACCGTAATGTTTGTTTTGGACGAGGTGGTGCGCACCGGAGATCCGCGGCCGGGAGATTGGGGCGTAATGCTTGCCCTGGGACCCGGTATCGCCGCCGAAGCCGTGCTTCTTCGGTGGTAGCGGCCCGCGTTTCGATCTGGCGGCTGCTCAAGCTCGTTCTCAGGGCTCGGCGGACGCCCTTGTGGGTGGAGTTAAAGCCGCTGTTGCGGGATCAACTGCGTACGGGATTCGTCGGCGAGCCTGCGCTCTTCGGAGGGGTTTCTGGCAACGGAAATGGAAATCCTCCCCCTCCTGCCTTGTTTCAACTGGCCAGCGGTTACTGGGTCTCGCAAGCTGTTTATGTTGTCGCCAAGCTTGGCATTGCCGATTTCTTGGCGAACGGTCCTAGAACTTCCCATGAACTGGCGGTGCTGGCCGACGTGAAGGCTGAGGCTCTCTTCCGCGTCATGCGCGCTCTCTCCAGCGTAGGGGTCTTTCGCAACCCGCGTGCGGACCAGTTTGAGCTGGCTCCTCTGGGTAACCACCTGCGTAGCGGCGTTGCCGGCTCGCTGCGGTCCATGATTGTCACCCTCGGCGAGATCCACTACCAAGCATGTGGACAGCTTCTGCAGAGCGTGCAAACCGGCTTGCCTGCCTTCAACAATGTTTTTGGCTCCAGCCTTTTCGACTATCTAGCCGGAAATCCCGCAGCCTCCACCGCCTTCAACCAGGGAATGACAAACCTCGCCTCGATGTTGGCTTATGCGGTTGCCATTGCCTACGACTTTACCGGTATCTCGAATGTTGTGGACATTGGCGGAGGACAAGGGAAATTCCTTGGCAACTTGCTGGAGTTGAATGCCGCCATGCAAGGCACGGTTTTCGACATGCCTTCAGCCATTCAAATGGCGGATCGGCATGAGCGATGCTCTTATTGTTCCGGCACTTTCTTCGATGCGGATTCGTTGCCCAAAGGGGCCGATGCTTATTTCCTCTGTGGCATTGTGCACGATTGGGACGACGAGCGCGCCGCAGCCATCCTCGCGAACTGCCGCAAGGCGATGCCCAAACACGGCCGGCTCTTGCTCGTGGAAATGGTCGTTCCGGAAGACAATGCAAGTTCCTTCAGCAAAATTCTTGATCTGAACATGCTGGTAATGAACGGCGGCCGCGAGCGAACGGAAAAGGAGTTCCGTTCGCTGCTCGAACGAAGCGGCTGCAAATTGAGCCGAATCATTCCTACCGTCGCCCCGCAAAGCATTGTTGAAGCCACAGCAATGTGAATTCCATAACAATGTGAATCCATAACAAAATGACCAAGGCTGAGATGAATAGCCACGCAGCCGTTCGCAGCTAGAACTAGTGCGCCTGCACTTCCTCTTCTACGAACTCCGCCTTGCTCTTGGCCGACATCGGCAGCAAGCCGCGCACGACCAGGTACAGTACCGGAATGATGAAGAGGTTGAGGAAGGTTGAGACGATCATGCCGCCAAAGACCGTCGTTCCAACTGAGTGGCGTCCAGCGGAGCCCGCACCCGTAGCAAACACCAGCGGCAGGACGCCAAGAATGAAGGCGATCGATGTCATGAGAATGGGGCGGAGTCGCAGGCGTGCGGCTTCCACCGCGGAATCCAGCAGACCCATGCCTCGGTGTTGGAGTTGCTCGGCGAACTCCACGATCAAGATGGCGTTCTTGCTGGCCAAGCCGATCAGCATGACCAGTCCAATCTGGCAGTAAACGTCGTTCTGCAATCCGCGCAGGTACTGGGCGCCCAAGGCGCCGAACACGGCCATGGGAACGGCGAGAAGGATAATGAAGGGCAGAACAAAACTCTCATACTGCGCGGAGAGCGTCAGGTAGACAACCAGCAGTCCCAAACCGAAGAGCAGCAGCGACTGCCCGCCCGATTTGATCTCTTCCAGCGAGAGCCCCGTCCATTCATAAGAGTATCCAGCAGGAAGAGCCTCTTTTGCGAGCCGCTGCATGGCTTGAATAGCCTGTCCGGAGCTATAGCCGGGAGCGGCGCTGCCGTCGATCTCCACGCTGCGAAACAGGTTGTAGTGGTTGATAATGCTCGCGTTCGTGCCTTCTTTGATCGTTACCAGATTGTCGACGGGCACCATGCTCCCGCCGTCGGAGCGCACGTAGAACTGTTTCAAATCGCGAGGGTGGGAGCGGAACTGCTTGTCCGCCTGCACAAACACGCGATAGGAGCGGTTGTTGAAATCGAAATCGTTGACGTACAGCGATCCCATGTAGATTTGCAGGGCTGAAGTAATCTGGCTGAAGGAGACGCCCAGGCTCTTCGCCTTTTCGCGGTCGATCTCCACAATATATTGCGGGTCGCGGGCGGTGAACGTGCTGAACAGGCCCTTCAACTCACGCCGCTGGTTGCCCTTCTGGATAAAGTCGCGCACCACCTTCTCGAAGTCGTCGAGATTGCCCTCGCCGGTCTGCTGCAGCACGAAGGCAAAGCCGCCGAACGTGCCAAGTCCGTTGATGGCCGGGGGCAGAAATGGAACGACCTGGGCGTCCGAGATACCGAAAAGGGGGCCGCGTAGAGCGTTGATGATCGCTTGTGCGCTGTGCGCGTCGCCTTTGCGCTCCTGGTAGTCCTTCAAACTCACAAACATGATGCCCGCGTTTGGCGCCGACCCGCCAAAGCTGAAGCCGGGAACAGAAAGCAGATCCGAGATATCGGGGTTTTTGCGGATCAACGCGCTGGCGCGGTCCATGACCTGCGTGGTGTATTGCAGAGAGACGCCTGGAGGCGCCTGCACGATGACAAAGATGTAACCCTGGTCTTCGTCGGGCACAAAGCTTGAAGGAACAAGGTTGTAGATCCAGTACGTGGCTCCCAGCCCCGCGAGGAATACCGCGATGACTGCGAGCTTCCACCGCGCGAGGAACCTCAGGAAGGCTTCGTAGAACGATGTGGTTCTCTGGATCGCGCCATTCACAACGGAGAAGAAGCCGCGCTTCGATCGCTCGGAGCGGCGCAGCAGCAGCGCCGCCAGGGCCGGTGATAACGTCAGGGCATTAAACGCGGAGATGGCGATGGAGAAGGCGATTGTAAGTGCAAACTGCTGGTAGAGCCTGCCCGTGCTGCCTGGAAACAGGGAAACCGGGACGAAGACCGCAATCAGCACCAGGGAAGTGGCGATGACCGCTCCAGTCACCTCTTTCATGCCGATGCGCGTGGCCTGTGCGGCGTCAGATACGCCTTCCTCCATGTGCCGCTCCACATTTTCAATGACCACGATGGCGTCATCCACCACCAGGCCCGTAGCCAGCGTGATTCCGAAGAGTGTGAGCGTGTTAATGGAAAAGCCGAAAAGGCGCGCAAAGATGAATGTCCCGATCAGTGAGACCGGAATGGTAATTGCTGGGATGATGGTGCTGCGCCATCCCTGTAAGAAGATAAAGATCACCAGGATCACAATGCCGATGGCTTCGGCCAGTGTTTTGAGAACCTCGTCGATCGACTGGCTCACGGACGTGGTGGCGTCGAACGCCACTTGATATTTCAGGCCAGGCGGAAAGCGCTGGGCTAGCCGCTGCAGCTCTGCTCGAACCTGGCGGTCCACGTCGAGCGCGTTGGAGTTGGATAGCTGCAGGACGCCCAGTCCCATGGCATCGATTCCGTTGTAGCGGAGTTGCGAGCCATAACTTTCCGCTCCTAGCTCGGCTTTGCCCACGTCGCGCAGCTCGACAAGATTTCCGGGCGATTGTTTCACGATGATCCGCTCGAATTCCTTCGGGTCACTCAATCGGCCCACGGCGCGTACGCTGATCTGGTAGTTAACACCTGGCAATGCCGGCGCTTCGCCCACCTGTCCGGCCGCCACCTGCACATTCTGCTCGCGCAATGCGTTGACCACGTCGGCGGCGGTGAGGCCCCGGGCGGCCAACCTCGCCGGATCGAGCCATAGGCGCATGGAATACTTGCGCTCGCCGAAGATCACCACGTCGCCCACGCCTTTCAGGCGCTTGAGGGCGTCTTTCACATAGACGTCGAGATAGTTGCTGATAAAGAGCTGATCGTATCGGTTGTCATCCGCGTAGAAGCCGAACGCCACCACGAAAGAGCCGGTGTTCTTGGCAATGCTGAGGCCCGTGGTCTGCACCTCCTGAGGGAGCCGCCCCTGGGCGGTTGAGGTGCGGTTTTGCACATCCACTGCTGCCAGGTCGAGATCGCGATTGAGATCGAAGGTCGTGGTGATCGAGCTGGTTCCATCGTTGCTGCTGGTGGACTGGATGTAGCGCATCCCTTCCACGCCGTTGATGGACTGCTCCAGCAGTCGGGTCACGCTCGTCTCCACCGCCTGCGAATTGGCTCCTGTAAATGCGGCGCTCACGGTGACTTGCGGTGGGGCCAGGTTCGGGAACTGCGCAATCGGTAGCGTGGGAATCGCAATGACCCCGCCGAGAACAATCAGCAGCGAACATACGCTTGCAAACACGGGGCGGCGAATAAAGAAATTAACGAACATCGGCGATGAGTCCTGGGCTCAGGATTGTGGGACGACTCGCATGCCATCGGCGAGCATTTGCACACTGGTGGTAATGAGGCGTTCTCCGGGCTGGAGGCCGCTAAGGACTACATAGTCGTTCCCGATGAGGTCGCCTACCTGGATCGCTTTTTGCCGGGCAACCGCCTGGTTGCCGTCGCCCTCAGCAACGAAGGCAAAGACCTTTCCGCTCAGGCGCGAAACGGCCGTCATCGGAATCACCGGCGCATTTCGTTCCGTCCAGATAACCCGCACGTGCACGGTTTGGGCGGTGCGAAATTTTCCTTCCGCATTGGCGATTGGCGCTTTCAGCAGAAGCGTTTGCGAACTGCTGTCCACTTGCGGTGAGATAAAGGATACGCGTGTCCGCTGTGCGGCCTTGCCATCGTCGCCCATGATTTCAACGGGAAGCCCTAAGCGCGTCGAGGATGCCTTTTCAGCGGGAATATTGACGTAAGCTTCAAGGCTGGCGCCCGAGTCCAGCGTGGTCAGTAGGGTCGTAGTTGAAACCCGGTCTCCCACATGCACGGGAACATCGCCGATCATGCCCGCGGCAGGTGCCTTTACCGTGTAATAGTGCAGTTGCACTCTTTGCTCCCGAATCCCGGCCTCCAGGGCTTCAACATCGGCCCTGGAACTGTCATACGCCCCTTGTGCCGCATCCAGATCGGCTTTGGCAATCACACCCGCGCTATACAGCTTCTGGCGGCGCTCCAGTTCAATACGGTTCAGCTCCATCGTAGCCAGCTTGGATTTGTGTGCGGCCTCCTGGTTATTCAGCGTGGCTTCTTGCTTGCGTGGATCGATCTCCAGGATGGGCGCTCCTACTTCGACAACCTGCCCCGAGTGAACGAAGATCTTCGTGATGTCTCCCTCAACTTGAGGCTGCAGCGAGGCGGCATTGCGCGACTTCAACGTCGCCAGATACTCCGTAGATTCCGCCACCGGACGCGCCGCAACCGTAACGACCTTTACGGGGAAGGCCGAGGAGCCCTCGGCAGCGTTCACGTTTTCGCTTTGTTTCCCGCATCCTGAGACAATCCAGATCATGAGGAAAGTCCAACAGAAGGTCGCCCATACACACCCTCGTTTCCTGCCAGGTTGCGAGCTTGTGGGAGCCGAATTCTGCCCAAGACCTCGAATGAAATCTTGAGCCGAGGGTCGTGTCGCCGAGATTTTTACTGGTTTTTGCATGATCGATATCTTCTAATGTACTTAATAACGATTGAATCGCCTCCGTCCCTGTTCAAAGCGATGGCGATCGACGAGGAAGAGCCCCAATGCCCGCTATTTTTTTGCGGGCTCGATTTTTCTGATGCTTCTGAGCCGTTCCTGGATTTTTGGCCTGGGTCCGTGAGCTTCACGATATGGGCTTCAAGACGTCCCTGAATCGTAATTCATTTCCAGGGAACCTCAATTTCCTTACTTGGCAGCAGCAAAATCCCGCCTCTTGTTGTTCTTAATCAATTCGACGAAATCGGGGTGCTCAGGGGAAGCAGCGTACTCCATTTTCAATCCCCGAAAACTACACATGCCGGGCAGCAAGCGTATCCACCTTCGTACGAGAAGGTGTTTTCAAAACGAAATTGCCCAAAAAAGCGGGAGTTGGGTGCCAGGTTCTAAGTGATTCGCTGGATACTAAATCACACGCTATCAAATATATAGACGTGAAAAACAAGATGCGGAATTAACACTTCCGTGCTTTTCACATATCGAAAAGCCGGATACAATGAGAAACTCACCTTCTGGTTTATTTTTTAAGAGGGTTTAGGGTATACAGCCGTCGATAGAGTGAACCGGAGTACTGTTGTAATCAGATACGAATGAAAAATTCACGATTTGTTTTATTTTTTAAAGGGTTTTATCGCTGGTTGTCGATTTAGTGACCGAAGTACCGTTGTACGTTCGGTCGGTGTTAGGTGAGAATCCTCCTGACAGGACATAGCACTTTGGTACCCCACGTTGTAAAGACACTTGAAGAGAAAGTAGCGGAATCTCAGGGTTTTGGTTTTAAGGGCTGTCGGCTAGATCGGAGACGCCGTGGCGCAGGCACTTCCTGGGGCCACGCACTTCCTGAGGCGAAGAGCGAGAAAGATGAAAAACAGCGTCGGTACATACTTGAAAGCCGTTCTAGGATGCTGCTGTCTCCTTTGGTCGATCGCCGGGCATTGCCAGGGGAAGACAGCCACTGCCCAACTCACAATTACGATGACCGTTCAGTCATCAATCGGTTTGGTTTTTAACAACGATGCTCTGGTAGGTACTTCGGGCTTTTGTCCTCTCACGAACCCCGGGACGAACAATGTGGGCCTCGATCTGGGCACCGCATCGTTTACAGGCGGTGAGAACACTCCCTGTGTGTTGTACTCCCACCTGTCCGCCACCGTATACCAGGTCCAGAGCGGGTTTGACGTGGTGGTCACCAAGGCCAATTCCAGCAGCCCCAATTATCGCCTGGCGGCGGAAATCTCAACCGCGCCTCTGGCCAATGTGATCTGGTTGATCGCGCCGGGGGTCGGCGCTGGCGTGGCTCTCACCAACACTGGATTTACCCAACTGGATGCGTCCGACACTTACGGATCGTCGATTCAGAAGAACCTGCAGGTGCAGGTGAAGAATACGGTTGCGGCAACGACCTTGCAGGAAACGATTACTTTTTTGGCGACGGCCAACTAGAGGTGGCAATGTTGAGCCTGAATGAATTAGGAATGCGGAATAGAGCAAAAAAGATGATGATTCGCCAATTGGCTTTACTGGTCGTGCTGCTGTGTGCGCCCGCGGTTTTCGCGCAAACCACCGCGCAGGGCACCATCAATGCCACGCTCATTAATAAGAGCGGCATCAGCCTGATTTTCGATACAGATACCACAGGGAACGGGGTATCGCTGGGCAACAACGGCAGCTCTAACGCAACCCTGGATTTCGGCAACATTTCGGCCTTTGGTCCGTTGACGGTTCCGAATGTCAGTCGGCCGTTGGTAACTGCCGCAAACTACACGGTGCAAACCACCTTCGATATACAGGTGATTTTGGGGGGGATTACTAGCCCGAACTACACCCTGAAGGCCAATTTGGCTGCGGCTGCTGCGACTGGATTGACATACGCGGTGGATGCGGTGACGCTCACAACCGCCGCCCAGACAATCCAAACCACGGGTACGTATAACCAGGATGTTCGACACACGTTGAGCCTCACGGTTTCAACGGCGGCGCCTGGCGCAGGTGGACCAACGCTTGGTGCGCAATCGGCCACGCTGAACTTTACGGCCACGTCAAATTAAGTTTTTGTCCGTCAGGACGAAATAGTCAAAGTTGTAGAAATGAAAATGTTCTAGAAAGTGATTTTGAAGGAGAGGAACCAAAAAAATGAAAAAGCTAGTCATTTTAACCATCGCCGCCATGTTCGCCATGATGTCGTCTATGGCTTTTGCCCAGGCCGGTAACACAGCCACGGGTACTTTGACCGTGACAGCCACCGTTAACTCGTCGATCACCCTTGTTTTCGTCAGCGATCCGGCAGGCGTAGCCCTCGCATCAGGTTCTGGCACCAATACCGCAACGCTAGCGTTTGGTAATGTGCAGGCATTCGGTGGTGCGCTGACCGCTGGCACCACGAGAACCGTTGGCGCCACCAGCTTCACCGTTAGCTCGCCGGTCGACGTGGTTGTGTCCAAGGCCAACAGCGCAAGCACAACCTATAAGTTGACTGCCCAACTGGCTGCGGCCCCAGCCAACACCGAGACCCTTTCCGTCGGTGGAGTTGCGGTAACCAACACTGCAGCGGCCACCATCGGTGCCACAGTGAACTATGGCTCCACGCCTGAGGTAGTGGCCCTGACCATACCATTCGCGGTTGCCAGCGGAACGGCGATTACGGATGCAATCAACTTCACGGCCACCTCGAACTAAGCTTCGGCGCAGTAGATGGATGGTTAGAAAGACAGGAAGAAACTATGGAATAGGGTCGTGGATTGTGGAGGTGCGAGATTAAGCTGGGCTATGTCCTGCCGTTGCTGTTGGTTGGTTCCTCCCTCACCACTAACGGGTGGGCGCAGCGCAAGGGCTCGCACAAAACCCAATCCACGGCCCTCTCCATGCAAGCTCAAAGTGCCGGAACGGTTTCGGTTGTGATTACCGGCACACCCGATGGTTCTCAACTGGCGGCCGGGCCCGGTGGCCAGATTCTTGACCTAGGTGCGGTTTCTTACGGCGCTGGGGCGAGGGTGGCCAATGTTCAAGTGAGCCGGCAGACCGATCGTTTTGTCGTTACCTCTAAGTTTGGTTTGAGCATTCAGGACCCTTCCCGCCACTTCTCGAGCGCCTCCGTGATGGCCTCACTTGCTTATCCGGACAGTATTTACACGCTCTGGCTTGACGGCGTAAAGCTTACGATCACGCCGCAGTTGATTCAAGGGCAGGCGCGATTGGGAACCGTGCTCCAGCATCGTTTGCAGATCGAAGTGCCGGTTTCTTCCACGGAAAAGAATTCGCAGTTGCACAACGCGGTTGTTTTTCAAGTGATTCCAAACTGAAAGTTGAAGCCAGACTCAAGACTTGCACGGCTTGTTAGGAAGCCCGGGCGCAGGCTCCGAATGGTCGAACGTTGAAGATGACAATTCCTTGGAGATGAAGTAGTGAGTTTTTTTCGTAGTTATTGGATTGCATTTCTGTTTTTGGCCGTGCAGGTTTTCGGACAAACCCCTGCGGCTATTCCCGTTCCAGCCGATGTGCCGTCTCCGAAGGCGGGCCAGCAGCCCTCCATCTCGCTCAGTCCGGCTGTGGTAATGGCTCATGGCTCCTTCGGTCAGGGATTGACTCAAGTTCTTACGTTAAGCAATCAAACCGGTATCGAGTTCGCTTTTGATTTGGTCGCCGAAGATGTAATCGTCAAAGATGGCCAGCGAATCTATGTTGCGGCAGGTGAAACGCCCCGCGGGATTGCCGCGACCGCTGTCTTTTCCCAGAAAACAGTCATCATCAAGCCCTATACCTCCGCCTCCGTGGAGATGCGGATCACGATTCCAGCGGAGACGGGCGTCCGCGCAATCGTAGCCATCTTTCGCGGCACGAACAGGCTGCAGTCGGCGCAAAGCGCCGTCGGTATGACCGCGTCGCTGGGGGCTTTGCTTACCTTCAACCTCACTGATAACCTGAAACTCGATCCGCAGGCCATCCAGGTCAAGGCCGCCACCGAGGCTGCGAATATGAGCATTTCCCAGTGGATTACCAACAGCGGCACAGAACCGGCCTTTCTCGAAGGCACGGCCGTGGTCTTGAATGCGGCCGGTGGACTCATTGGCCGGACACCCTTTACGGGGCAGCGCCTGCTGCCGGGAGAGCGCCTCCAATTCACTGCGGATTATCCGGAGCAACTCTCCCCAGGGAGCTACAAGACTCTCTGTTCGTTTCAGTTTGAAGGCAAGACTTTGACCAGCGACACGGCGTTTAAGGTTCCCTGAATTTTAGATGAACGATTCTCGACGGAACGACTCTTGAATGCCTGAATGAGCGAGGGAACAACGAATCCGTTTTTCGCGCTGACGCGTCTCCTAAGCGCGATCTCAAAGCCATTCCAGAGCTTTGGACGTTTTGCGGTCAGGCGTGCCTGCTCCCACTGGGTACACAATCTTGAAAAATGGTTTCCATCGCTGGGTCTTTGGCTGGATGTGGAAGAGCGGCCCTTTAGGGCCGCGTCAAGGCGTCCTCATAATTGGGGCTTTAGCCCCTGCGCCTTGAGGGCGAAAGTCCTCCTGGCAGCGATCTTTTCCGCTTTCTTGCTACCGACTGCTTCCGCGCAGGTTCAATCTTCCTTCAACGTTGCCTACGAGAAGACCATCCAGGTTCCAATAGCGGGAGCCACTGCGGCTTACGCTCTCGACGTAAGCATTGTTGAGGTGTCGGCTGTTAACGGAACCGTACAAATCACCGCCAAAAGGCCAGGTAGCACAAATGTCATTGTGGTTACAACCGCGGGCATTCAGACTCTCGCGGTGACAGTACCGGCGCCGCCACCCCACTTTCCGCCTGGTATTGAGCCTCTTCAAAGAGAGGGCGTCGCTGCGGAAAATGGCTTTTACGAGGTTCGCTACAACTCCGACCCAACGCAAGTCACCAACTCGCTGATGCTCAAGCGCACCGAAGGAGATTCCTTTGAACGCCTGCAGTTAGTGAACGCCAACCTGATCAGCGCCAACTCGGTAGCGTCCGGAGAGTCGCGCGTTGGGTTCCCGTTGGCTTCCTACGAGATCAGCCACCCGTTGCGGGACGTGGTTTTTCTCGATCAGACCGTAGACAACTCGCCGCTGACAGTCGACCGGTACATGGTGCGCGGCCTTCATGTACGCGAAGGGCCCTGGCAGTTCCACGGAGGTTTCACCACCATTGCCACCTTTCAAGGGCTCTTTCTGGTCACCGATCCGGAAGAAACCATCGGCGTCTCCCGCACGTTTGGCCGGGATGGAAATAGGCCGGTGGACATAAACAGCAATGGCGGCTTGCAAGCCAATCTTGACCGCATCAGTTCCGTGACCGCCAATGTGTACTATTTTAAGAATCCCGCCAAAGAGCTTCAGGTGGCTTCAAATGGTTTTATGGGGTCTCTGGACTACAAAGCCAGATATGGAAACTATGCCACGTTCCTCTCTGAAATAGGCTTTAGCCATGGTCTTGCTGTTGCCTTGCGCGGCAACTATGACGGCAAGCGGACGCACCTGGCGGGAAACTTCCGCCTCGAACCCAAGCGGTTTGCTTCCCTGGCCATCAGCAATCAGCACGGAACGTTCGCCGATGTGAACGTTACCCGCGATTTCTCGTCGCGAATGTTCGGTTCTTTCGGCCTTACACAGACGAATTACAATCTGCCTCAACTGCAACAGAATACGTTCAATAATAATGCTCTCTTAAATTACAGGCTCACCCGGCAATGGACGATCTCGGGGGGCGAGGCCTACTCGCGCTTTGCTTCGATCCTGCCGGCGGCCGCCACCATCACGACGTTGAATCTCCCCGTCGGCATCGACTACTCCACCTCTCATTTTGGCGCGGGATTCCAGTATCAGAGAACTACGAGTTTCGATGGCACCGGAGGGAACGACTACGGTGATAATGTCCGGGCCACCTTTGGGCAGTTTCAGTTAAACGGCTTTTTCCGGCACGATGTTCAGGTGCCGACCCTGGCGTTCGTTTTTTCGCAAATTCC
>DATGIO010000028.1:0-88906 GCA_035295685.1 Candidatus Angelobacter sp. | reverse complement strand
CAGCAGCGGTCGAATTGATCGTTACGCTGTTGGTCTTGATCCCATCCGTAGTTCAAGTGACGGCCACCGAGATCACGCACGGAGTAGCAGAAACCGGCAACGCGGCGTTACTGAAGCTGATCGAGTTCGAACCCGCTGTCGCGGTAACAGTGCCTCCGCATCCATTTGAAACGTTCGGAGTAGAGGCTACGACCACTCCGGAAGGCAATGAGTCCGTGAAGCTGGAGTCGATCGCAATGGAGTTTCCGTTCGTAACGCTGAACGAGAGCGTTGAGTTCGCATTGGTCGCTATCTGCGCAGGGTTAAATGCCTTGGAGATGGATGGCGGCTGCAAGATGATGATGTTGGCGGTCACCGTGGCCTGGTCGACCGTGGCGTCCGCATGGCCTGTTCCGCCCACCGTACCGGCATTGAAAGTTGCCGTTGCCTGGAAGTTTGCGTCCAAACTTTCGGGCTGGGCGTCCGGGATTGTTCCCTTAATGGCATTGTTGAACGTGATCGGCAATCCTGCCAGAACTGCCGTAAAGTTGCTCACGGAAATGGCCGTACCATGATTGTCGTGGGCCAAATCTCCGGTCAATGTGGTGCTGGTGGGGCTGAGCGCTCCTCCACTGATATGGATCGTGCCGGGGTTGGCCGTGTTGGCCAGAACAACAAACGGGTCCGCCGATGTGGTTCCTGTCCCTGTATGAATCGTCGCTAACGGAGTATTGGTACCCCACCAATTGTTGTTCGCTGTAACAGCGCCGGCGATATTATTCAGGTTGCTTCCTGTGGGAGCTGTGTTACCCGCGAGACGACTGAAGGCGATGCTCAGGTTGTTGCCTGCGGCGGCCGTGACCGCATCGACCTCAATGCCTCCGCCTGTGCCCGCCGCTGTGTTTCCTGTAATCGTAACGCTGGAAAGGCTGACCGTTTGCGCATTGGAAGTTCCCGGTCCAAGGGTGAGAACGTTACTCCACAGTCCACCACCATTTCCTGCAGTGGCGTGGTTGTTCTTGATTACCGATCCTTGATCAATCGTCATGCTCGCCGTGGTGCGAATACCGCCGCCATCCGCGCTAGCGGTGTTCCCGGAGATGGTGCTGGCATGAATTCCAATCACGGGCTGAGGCAGACCGCCGCTCGGATCAATCACGTCCAATCCACCACCCAAACCACTCGCGTGAGCGTTACTCGTCTGATTGTTCGTGAGTTGAACGCCACTCAGGGTGAGGCCTTGTTGAGGTCCGAGCAAAATACCGCCACCCAAACCATCGGCTCCCGTGCTGCTTTCGGTCGCCACGTTATTACTAATCGTTGTGCCGGAGATCGTAACCGTGCCACCATTATTGTTGGCGTTGCTCAATGCAATTCCGCCGCCATCACCGTCCGTCGTTGAATTGCCGGTGATGACGCAGTTCGTTACCGAAAGCGTACCGCCCGTGGTAGTAGCTCCGCTGCCGTCCCAATCAAATGCACCGCCAAAATTGATCTGACTGGCAAAACTATTCGGGTTCCGGCCAAACTGCATCGTTACGCCGGAGATGCTGGATGAAAAAGCCGTCGTCTGGTTGGGATTGAAAGTGATGAGTTCCTGCGTGCCGTTGGTGGCGGTGGTACCAGACTGAATGATGGTGGAAGCCGGTCCCGCTCCGATGATCGAGATGGCATCGGTAACTGGAATTGAACCGGTCTGAGTCAGCGTGATCGTCCTGGCGTCGATGTGCACGTTATCGGCGCCCGCAGTTGCGTTTGCCTTAAGGATAGCTTCGCGCAAGCTGCACGAGCTGCTGGTATCCGCGTTACTCGTGTTGTTGCAAGTGGCAGCCACCGCTCCGGGCGCCGGGTCGTCGGAGCGGTTCACGAAAAAATTTGGATCGGGGAGCGGCGACATGAATGAGGGCATCGCATCGCCCTGGTGAATCGCAACCACTCCCAGGCGTCCATCGATATTGGTCCTGGTGGCTATGGCGGCTACAGGCGAACCCGCATAGGGGCGCACGGAGACTTCTCCAGCAGCAAACGTGGAAGAACCAGGCTGCGGGATCGGATGCGATACCAGCACCAACTGGCCGGACGCATTGAGCATCATCAGGTCGTCACCCGCGCCATCCGAAATACGTGTCCGGAAAAATACCGGCGCTCCGGAAAAGGGCGCAACGCTCGGGAAGCTCTCCACGATCTTCCAGCCGGTAGCAGCGCGTCCGGCAAAATCGGGCCTCTTGCTGAACCTTGTTTCCCGAAGGGTTTTCTGATCATCGGCACTGCGCGGACGAGGATCGAAGTCGTTGAGCGCCGCGATATGGATGCTTCCATCGTTCGCCAGCAAGGCAATCTGCAGTCCTGGATTGCGATCGAATAAGAATGAGCCCAGGGCAATCGAGCTAGCCGTCACCGGTAGCGCGAGGTTTTGCAGTTCACCCGATTCGCCTTTGAGAACAAAAACCTGCCCGCCTGAGAGAATGGCTGCGTCAGGAGCGGAGCCCAACAGGTGACCGAAGACAACCATGGAAACCGCTGCGTCCATCGAGTAACTTGTTACCGGCGCGAGGCCCTGTTCGGAGCCACCAAACAGACTTAAAGCGAAGGCGTTATTCGGCCCCGAAGTGCCCACAAACAATTGGCTGAAACGCCGGCTACCGCCAAAATCACCCGCGGCAACCGCTGTAATCGATCCAGGTACATTGATTGGCTGCGGTCCCGCGAACTTGCCTTTCCCCAGGCCAGTAAAGAGGTACAGCGTGTTATCGCCCCGGGCCGCTGCGATCAGATCAACAAAACCTCTTCCAGTGAAATTGCCGCTGGCTAGAAAATCCGGCTGTACCGGTACGCTCAACGTTTGCTGCGGTGCCAAAAACGGCGCAGCATATTGGCCTTTACTACTGGCGATGAACGAAGCCGTGGTCTGCGGCGAGAATGCATCCAGGTTGCCGCGATAAAGAGAGATCAACCCGCCCCCGGGCGCAGCAGCGCCCACAGCCAGGTCTTCAATGCCGTCCTGATCGAAATCACCCTTGGCGAGAGATAGAGGCTGAGCCGCACCACTCGACGCGCTTCCGCGCAGCGACGCCGCTTTCGTCATCGTCCCGCCTGGAGCGGCAGAGATTCGCTGGGCTTCGGTGAGCCAGATACGCTGCCCACTTTGGGAATTTCCCTGCCGGAGCATTTTCTTTGCCGCCAAAGCCGAACTGGTAAGGCTTGCCAGGAAAAGAACAAAAAGGGAAAGAATTGCGGGTGAAGACTTCGCAATCACTCGGGCGCGCACGGACGAACGGCTTTTACTCACGCTTAAAACTCCTTCAAGATTTACACCTGGGCTTGGACGGCTAACACATAAACGCTAAGGGCACAACATTCCCTTCGCCTGAACTTCAAGACGGCGTTATGTTTTTTCAGTCACTTACGGGGGAAAATTCGCTTGGGGGACTTGCGGACGAATAAAGGTACTCTGCTGCGTAGCGGACCCTTTTGTCAAGAAGAAAAGTTCTCTCTTGTATCACAAAAGGTTCATCGATCGCCGCATATTTTTTCTCTGCTCACGCCCTTTACGCCAAGCGCTGAGGCCCGAATGAGTCCCTCAATCGTAGGCTTAGGATGCACTGTCTAACCCCGCCATCGTTCGATCCCGCCAAATTTTTCTTGGAAATCTTCCCAGAATGGGAATTTATAGTGGAAAAAAGCAACTCTGCCTAGTACCATTGGTGCTAACTTGCCGCAGTAGCCAATGTTTTTTGCGGAGGCGCGACGGACATTGCTCGTTTTCCCAGCGCCAAATGTTTAGAAAAAGAGGCGGACTTTAGATTTTCCCCCCGTCCGCCGATCAGTTCGAAGTTGGGTAGCCCAGGACCGACAACACCTGAACTAAATCTCAGGTGCCAAGCCAAACGACAGAAATAGCACGGCATCCATTTCCAAAATGGAAATCGATGAAGCACAGCTACGAGTTCTATCAACATTCGAGGTGTCTAAAGTGACAGTTTCCAGACGGAAATTTCTGCGCCAAAGCGCTTTGGCTGCAGCAGCCTGCGTCACCATTCCCGCCGTCATTCCCTCAGATGGATGGGGCCAAAACCCTTCAGGAAAGACAACAACTGCAACGGGCAACGTCACGAAGGATCATGACGCCGCTCTCGATCGCCTGGACCGCAAAGCTTTTGAAGGAGCGGTCGGTTCCGGCTTTAAAATCCGCCTCAGCTCCCCACATTCCGAAACCATCTGGCTGCGGCTCATGTCGGTGACCGATCTACCCACCTTTGAGCCTAAGGTTCCTGTGAAGCTGGACGTACCCTTGAAGACTCCCTATCCTGTGGTCTCCAGCGGGTTCGCGCTCTCTTTTCAAGGCCCGGCCTTCAGACCTTTGACCCAGGACAGTTATGTGTTTGAACACGCCGCCCTTGGTGCGTTTTCCCTTTTCATTGTTCCTACGCAAAAAGGAAGCGACCAATACCTGGCGCTCATCAACCGGTTGAATCACCCCTTAACCAATCATCCAATTCCCACTGGGCGGACGATCAAGGAGAAGGAGAGCCCGAGCATTATTCACTAAGTCCACGATCAGCGGACGGAAGCAGCGTTGGCGCTTAACCGCCACTGCAGAAGGAGATGAAAACCCTTTTCGGCAACGTGCTCAAAACCAAGCTGCCGGAATAGCTGCAACGAAGGATTGAAGCTCTCCACGTAGATCGTGATTGGCCTCCCCCTTTTACCTGCTTCCTCCTGGAGAGAACGAAGCAGGCAAGATCCAATACCCCTTGATCGGTACTGCGGCAAGATTGTGATATCCAGAATATGGAAAGCCTCTTCTCCCCTCATCAGATAGAGGCGGCCCACAGGGATTGCGCCATCCAGCCAAACAATGTCATGGGCAGCTTCGGGATATTCCGTTGCGTAGTGTTGCTGTTGAGCGGCAAACTGCATCCTCACGAAAGCGTCTTTTTGCTCGGCGCTCCAGGGAACCTGCGCCAACTCTGCGGCGCGAGTGCTGGCATACACTGAAACCAAGAACGGTTCGTCGCTCACCGAGACCGCGCGAAGAGCGATGCGATCGCCAACCACGCGCTCCGATCCAGTCACTGCTTTTTTTCTCCCGGCTGATTCTTGTGGACTCGATGAAAAACGGCCTCATACGTGGCGCTTTGTTCATCGGCCTCCACATTGGTTAGAAAGATCTCGAAGCTCCCCAACTTGCCATGCTCAAGCCGGTAGATCCGTTGCGGCAACAGCGGCTTTTGCGGTCCACGAAAGAAAATGGAAAAAAGCTCGACCTTGGGTGACGCCGTGCGATCGTTGACCTCAATTAACTCCATTTCCAGAGCATTAGCTGAGTCCGCATACAGGTTGAATTTTGTGTGGAGCTGCTCACTGAATGTCTTGCTGTTGAGATGACTGAGAGTGTCTGCCATTTTTCGAAGCCTGTTTGTAAAATCGATTTTAGCAGCATGGATTTTCTTTCCTGCAATGTCGCCGTAGAAAGTAAGGGGCAGCAGCGTCTGGCCGTGGTCGCAAACCTACCTTGATAGCTCCGAGAATTGAGTACTAAAAGTCACTATCGGCTACGCTGAGGCAACTACGCAAGCGCCGCGCGCAACCATCATGCATGACCGGAAAACGCTCCAGCAGCCACGCTGAAGCTTTCTGATCTGCGCAGCCGCCAGGTTCTTGGTGGCGGCGCCGGGCCCCAATTTCCCCCACTTCACAATTGGAACAATTTCCGTATTAGGAGTTCGTATGCCCCTGGCCATATCTTTGGTGCAGCAATCTCTTCGTTTCGCCCGCATTTCCGCCGTCAACATCCTAGCCCATGCAAGGCAGGCGCAGCCCTTCGCTGTGCCGAGCCGCCATCGTGCCAAGTTCTCCGTAAAGGCCGCCCTCCTGTGTGGGACGATCTGGTTCCTCAGTGGCTGCGGTGGTGGTGGCAACAATGTCTTGCCGAAGATCAACCTGACCAGCACGGTGGCCGTCGGCTCCAAGAGCGGCACCATGATCGTGGGCAGCCAGCAGCAATTTACCGCCACCGCAACATTTCAGGACGGAACAACACAAGATGTAACCGCCCTGGCAAGCTGGAGTAGCTCCGCGCCAGGGATTGCAACCATCAACCTTAACGGCGTGGCAACCGCAGTGAGCCAAGGATCAGCCAATATCGTAGCCACCTTCAATACCATCACGGGCACGACGGCGTTAACTGTACAGACTCCCGCTCCGGCACCCACGCCCACGCCGAGCGCTACACCAACGTCACAGCCGGCGCCGGTCTCTCTCGGAGTCGCACCTGGCAATCAATCGATTCCTCTCGGCACGTCCCAGCAGTTCGTTGCCACTGAGCATTTCAGCGATGGCTCGACCAAGGACGTCAGCGCTACAGTTACCTGGTCATCCTCTTCGGCAAGCGTTGCAACCATCAGCGGCAGCGGCCTCGCTCATAGCGTCTCGGTTGGAAGCACCACGATCGCCGCCAGCCTGGGTACGCTCAACGGTTCCGTAACTTTCGCGGTTGGAGCCGCAGCGCTTAAATTCGTGAGCATCAACCCCTCCAACTCATCCATCGCCGTGGGCACTTCTCAGAAATTCACCGCCACTGGAGCGTTTACGGATGGGAGCACGCAAGACCTCTCCAGTTCTATTACATGGAGTTCTTCGAACTCAGCCGTAGTATCGGTTGACAATTCGGGAAAGGCGACCGCTAAAGGGCAAGGAAACGCAACGGTTAACGCGACGCTCGGCCAAGTACAAGGGTCAGCCGCGATCAAAATAACGCCTGCTTCGCTGGTGGGTGTGGTCGTGACACCGCAGAGCCTTTCGCTGGCCGCAGGAACGTCCCACCAACTCACTGCGATGGGCACGTTCAGCGATAGCACCACCCAGGATTTGACCGCGTCCGTAACCTGGAGTTCGTCGTCGGCCAGCGCCACCATCAGCAGTTCGGGACTCCTGCATGCCGTAAGCTCCGGCAGTGCAACGATCACCGCCACCCTGAACACGACCTCAACCTCGACGGCAGTGATTGTCACTCCCGCCAGCTTGGTCTCCATTACATTGGGTCCTGTGAATCTCTCGGTTGCTCTCGGGACGATTCAGCAACTGCTGGCAACCGGCGTTTTCAGCGATGGAAGCACGCAGATCATCAACTCTGAGATTAACTGGCTCTCTTCCTCTCCATTGGTAGGCATCGTGGACAGTCTGGGAGTAGTCAAGGCGCTCAGCGTTGGAACGACCACCATCACGGCCAGCGTAGGATCGATCACCGCATCGATCGTAGTTAACGCAACTGCGGCGGTCCTCAATACGATTGTGGTTACCTCGAACCTTGTGAACCTGGCTGCGGGCACAGTCACGAACCTGGTGGCCACAGGCATCTTCAGCGATTCCACGACACAAGATATTACGGCCCTCGTACACTGGGCCTCGTCGAACCCCGCTGTGGGCCTTGTGAGCAACGCCCTGAATAGCCTCGGCGTGGTCTCCGCCCTGGTCCCCGGACTCACCAACATCACAGCTACACTCGGGACTACCGTCGGCTCAATCTCCATTACCGTAACGCCCGCGATCCTTACTTCGATCGACCTGGGGCCGTCCGTTGTTTCTCTGCTCCTTGGCACCAGTCAAGCACTTACCGCCATCGGACATTTCTCCGACGGCACCTTGCAGGACATCTCTTCCGCTGTCACATGGGCTTCCTCGAACATCAATGCCGTGACCGTAACCGCCGCTGGCTTGATCTCCGCTGTTATCGGTTCAGCCAACGCAACGATCAGCGCAACCTTAAATGGCATTACCGGCGTTACGGTTGTTAATGTGCCTAACGCCCTGGTGTCCATTTCCATCAACGCCACGGTCAGCACGCTCGCTGCGGGAACATCGCTGCAACTCAGCGCCATCGGTCACTTTAGCGACGGCTCCACTCAAGATATTTCCGCATCCGTCGCCTGGAGTTCTTCCGGTCCAAGCACCCTGATCATCAATGCCCTTGGCCAGATCACCGGCCTGCTCGCGGGAGGCCCAATTACCGTGTCCGCAACGTTCGGCGGAGTGACCGGCACATCGGTCTTTACTGTCAGCAATGCCACCCTTCAGTCGATCACGGTCACACCAGTAACCACAACCCTCGCCATTCTTCAGCCCACGATTCAGTTCCACGCCATTGGGCACTTCAGCGACGGCTCAACACAAGACATTACGGCCCAGGTTGTCTGGAGCTCGAGCAGCCCATTGCTGGTCATCATCAGCAACCTGCTCAACAGTATTGGATTGGCAACCGGACTCAATTTGGGAGACGTTACGATTACGGCAACTCTTGGAAATATTTCAGGAACTGCAACCGTACATTCCCTGCTGTAAGAAGTAACTTGCTCACTTGATTCAAGGCCCCTGCTTTCCAGCAGGGGCCTTGAATTTTTAGGATCGAAAGATTTTTAGGGATTTAGAAACGGACGGGATTCTTTGGAGAAATGCCGCACTGGGATATGGAAGGGTTAATCCGTCCCATTTGGTGTCCGATCCAAGCAAGAGCCTGGAATCAGATAATCTCGTGATCCACAGGCGAGACTGGAAGCAAAGGTTATTTCGACCGGTTATTTTGCTTCGGGGCTGGGCAGCTCGGGCGTGGACGGGGCCGGATCCACCGTCGGCTTTTCCGGTTCACCATTGATCGCCTTCTTGAATCCGCGGATACCTTCGCCGAGACCTTTTCCCAATTCCGGAAGCTTCTTCGGTCCAAACAGCAACAGAGCTATGACCAGTATTGCCACCAAGTGCGTTGGCTGAAACAAGCCTTCAAACATTTCGAAATCTCCTCGAACCTATATTCAAGCAATTATACCGCAGGTCTGACGGCGAGATTTTAAAAGACTTCTAACAGCACCAAGGGCCGAAGCGCTACCGCGCCGCGTTGGTATCCCATCCCTCTTTCTCCATTTCCGAGATCAACCAGCGTTGCAGGTTGCTACGGATGCCGGCCGACAGCTCGGCAAATTGGATGCCATGCTGCCCGTGCTTGTTGGACCACGCAATCCGTCCGCTAAGCTCTACCTCCGTCTTGGCCTCCGGGAACGGGAAAAAGATCGAGGTACGGGCGCCCGACTTGAGGAGCTTTTGCGCCACCACAGCCGCGCCTCCCAGGCTGATATTCAGCAAAGTGGCCTGAAACTGCTCCTGGGCATATTTCATCTTGATCGGGACATTCAATTGCGCGCGATAATATCGCTGCTGCTCCTGCCGAAGCGTGCCGGCATGTCCCTCTGCCCCGGCCTCACGATACACTTTGAGCTTCCGAATGAGAGTCCGCCGCGAAATACCCAGGGCTTCCGCGGCTTTGCCCTGGTTGCCGCTAAAACGCTCCAGCGCCTGAAAGATCATTTGGCGCTCAACTTTATTGAGGTCGCCATTCAACGGCGCCTTCTCGTTACCGCGCCCCGCTTCGTCGGGAAGCTGCAGATCGGCCGCGGTGATCTCATTTTGCGGGTCCGGAGCCTGAATCACCGCACGAAAAATCAGGTTCTTCAGCTCACGCACATTTCCCGGCCATGTATAGGAAAGCAGAGCCTCAATCGCATCCCTGGTAAAGCGCGAACCCGGATAGTGCTGCCGCAATACGTGTTCGGCAATGCTCAAAATGTCTTCCGGGCGCTCCCGAAGCGGCGGAAGCTCCAGGAGGAACTGGGCCAGGCGGTGATACAAATCGCTGCGAAAGCGGCCGGCGCGAACCAACTCCTCAAGATCCTGATTGGTGGCAGCCACGACCCTCACATCGACTGTGACCTTCTTGCTGCCCCCAAGGCGGTAATACGGAACCCCATCGAGAACACGCAGCAATTTGACCTGAATCTTCAGATCCAGATCGCCGATTTCATCCAGAAAAAGCGTTCCCTTATCCGCCATCTCGAAAAAGCCTGGCTTCAGAGAGTCAGCCCCGCTGAATGCTCCTTTTTCGTATCCGAAAAGCTCGCTTTCCACCAGATGTTCGGGAATGGCAGCACAATTTACGTCAACCCAGGCATTGTTACAGCGAAGAGAGTAGTTGTGGATGGCACGGGCAATCATCTCTTTGCCTGTACCGGTCTCCCCCATGATGAGGACCCCAGCGGGATGGCGCGCCACCTGCTCAACCAGCTTCATCACCCGTTTAAGGGAATCGCTGCTGGCAATAAGATTGTTCAGGTCGAACGAGTCCAGACCCGTAGCAGACACCACCATCTCCTTCAGCAATCCAGGGGCGCTTCTGGGCGCGAGCGGCCCTTTCCGAGTGTGGCTAATGATGGGGCATCACGGCTGGTGAACGCAACTGCGAAATCCGAATTAGGGGATTACTTTAGTTAGACAGGGCAAAATGGGCTCAAATACCCGCGTTTTTTCTCGTTCGTGGAAGCAATCGTCTCATGTAAATCGCTGTATTTTGTGAAGGGACGCCTTCCCCAATCCATTTGGAAATAGCAGGGGCAGCAAAGAGCGCGTCAGCGAAATCATTGCACCGGGCACACAGCATTCCTTTCGTGCAATTCATCTACACACCCTCGACAGCCCCTGAGAAAATCAAAGAACATCAGCGATCTTCCGTGGCCTGCACACGGCGGCTTGCACAACGGCTAACTTCCCCATACAGCCGAAGCGCTCGCGCCTAAAGACAAGATCATCATCAATCCAATCAAAACCGCAAAACCCACCAGGATTCTTGTCGACTTCTTCACTGCAACTCCCCCTTCTCCTCTAAGACCGTGGATCGTTCCTCAATTGCATCTTGCCTTGCGACTGAACTCTTCTTAAACAATTTCTGATCGTGCCTTCCTTCATCTTGGCCACCGAGCTGCTTATGGCAAGATGCTCGGATCATCGGTGATCCCACCTGTAGGCACAGGCGTCGGATTACACGCCGTGGTTGTTGCTACTTGAGCATCGTCGGTCTGGCAACTATCTGAACCCCAAATGACCGACTGACCCCAGATGACGCTGCTGCCACCGACCCAGGTATTTCCCCAAGGCGCCAAGCTTCCGCCCCAAATCACCGAATTGCTGTTGATCACGGAACTGCCCCAGATCACGGAACTGCCCCAGATCACCGAGCCTCCCCAGATGACCGATGTGGGCGCCGTGCTGGCATTCGTTGCCTGCCAGAGCGATGGGGTGGTCGAAGGCTGCCATGTGGACTGTGAGGTATGGGCCTGAAGGCAGGAATACTCCACCCCGTTAAACATGACCAGAGTGCCTAAGGCATAGCTAATGCCGGATTGCCAGGCAGGAGCATAGGCAAAACGATTGGCTGTGATGATGATCGACCCATCGGAGCGGCGGCGGGCAAAGGGCGACGCCGCTGTCCCATTGAGAAAATCGGTGTTCGCCAGGGCAGCAGGAATGTTCAGGTACCCTGCTCCAATGGTAAAGATGTCGTGCTGAACTGTCTTATAGTCTCCTTCCGACTGGTCATACCACTGATAGGAGGGCGTGAACGTGCTCTTGGTAGCCGTCTTCATCAACCGGGCCTTGATTGTGTCCGGAGAGAGCGTCGGATCCTGTTGGAGCATCAGCGCCACCGCACCAGAAACCATCGGGGCCGCCATGCTCGTGCCGCTCAGCGTGAAATAGCTATAATTCGCGAGGGTCTGAGTAAAGACTTTGTTGAGCGGAAACTGGTTATACAGCGTACTGCCAGAATCGATCAACGAAATGATCTGATTGCCGGGAGCAACGATGTCGGGCTTCACCACTTGGTCCAGCAGAGTTGGCCCTTTTGAGCTGTAGGTGGTAACCAGATCGTCGGTGCGCGTGTCCGTATCGCGGGTATTGGTGGCTCCCACGGTAATCACATACGGATCATTCCCCGGTGCGGAGATCGTGGCGTAGCCCATCGTCCCCTGGGAGTTGTCGCGGCCGGCGTTTCCCGCCGAAACCACGACCGTAATTCCGGCCCGATAGGCGGCTTCTACAGCCTGGCACAAGGGATCTTGCCCGTAGCTTTCGAGGACCGCTCGTCCCAGCGACAAATTAATGATCCCGATGTTGTAGGTATTCTTGAGCGCAATCGCCCGTTCAATCGCCGCAATCACGGTTGAATCGGAGCTCATGCCATTTTTGTCGAGCACCTTCAAGTTAACCAGCTGCACATTGGGAGCGATTCCTTGCACAGCGTAGTAGCCATCGAGTTGGGAAGAATAGCCGCTACCGGCGATGATGCCCGCAACATGGGTTCCGTGGCCGTAATAGTCTGCCGGGCCTTCTGTCGAAACAAAACTTTGCCGGTAAACCACGCGTGAGTTGCCAAAGTTATCCAACAAATCCTGGTGATAGGTGATTCCGCTGTCGATGACTGCGACGGTCACCCCATACCCCGTCCAGCCAAGAGAATTTGCTGTGTCGGCGCCGATCGTCTGAACAAAACGATCCAGCGAAGACGCTTGAATAGGCCGGTCCGGTGAAATGTAAGCCACGTCCGGATCATTCGCCAGCGCCCGGACCATGGATAGCGGTCCGTGGAACGAGCCGCCCTGCACAGAAAGCAGCTTCTTCGTCAGAGTGCCTCCTAGCGCCTTAACCTTTTGGATATGCCGGGACCCTGGAGAAGTCTTGAATTGTATGATTACGTCTACCGGCTCGTCTTTGGCGTTGATGGCCAATGAACGACGGCTCTTTTCAGACAACTCGCCCGAAATCTTCCATGCATTGGCAGAACCTGTCTGCCCAACAGCGGATCCTACGAAGACCGTCGCGGCCACCAACAGGGCCAGCCATGCGCATCGCCCACGCCTCAACCGGCCACCTTTTTCATCTCTCTTGCGCTGCATCATGAGGATCAGTCCTTTTCGCTATGTATTCTCGGAAACGGACGGAGTGGAGGGACACAAGATCACATCTCCAGGCGCGTTTCGCCGAAACTTGGCTTGCGCCTTACCTAATTGCACCCCACATACCAAGCAGCAAGAGATTGCTAATTTATTGATATTTATAGATTTAGTCTCAACCACGGCTCGGAGAGCCTGGGACAATTTGTCGCACGAACGGCTTATCATTAAATCTTATTAATAGTTGCGACCCGTTGAAAAATCACTCGTTTAGCGAGGTATACAGGGGCACGCCAACCTGTCACATGCCCAGAACGGGCCTCAGGTTGAAGGGGTTTGTGACAATGTGACGCAAGATTGCGTCAAGAGAAGGTGACAATCTGTCTGAAGCGCAGGTATTTCTCCTATAGATCATTAGGAAGCTCTAACGCATATTTATGATTACAAAGCTATTTTTCATTTCTTCGTATCCACAGGAGGTTTTGGTTCTCCAGTTGCCGCTAGGGGCGGCAGGAGCATTTCTCTAAACCAAAATTTTTATGTCGAAGCGGGCCTTGCTGTTTCTCTCCGGGGTATTGGTGCTTGGATTCTGCACCCTCGCCTTCGGCGCTCGAAATGCGGCCATCGACGATTTCCCCAAGTTCCTCTCCTACTTCGTCATTGCCATTATTGCGTCGCGGCTGAAGGTTGCGCTGCCGGAGATCACCGGCACCGTATCCGTCAACTTTCTCTTCATCCTCATTGGAATCGTTGAACTGAACTTCAGCGAGACCCTGTTCATCGGTTGCGCGGCCATTATGGCGCAATCGTATATGAGCCGCCATCACTGGCCGAGGGTCGAGCAGGTCCTGTTCAACATCTCCAGCGTGTCTTTCGCAATCTGGGCCGCATACTTTACCTACCACGGCCCTTTGCAGACACACATGCATCAGAACACATCCCTGTTGCTGATGCTCTCGACCTGCGTTTACTTCCTGTTGAATACGCTTCCGGTCGCCACCATTATTGCGCTCACGGAAAACAAATCCCTGCGCTCGGTTTGGACCGATTGCTATTTCTGGTCGTTTCCCTACTATCTGGTTGGCGCGGCCATCGCCGGGATGGTCAGCTGGATGAACCAGAAAGTAAGCTGGCAAACATCGCTGCTGGCACTGCCAGCAATGTTCGTGATCTACCGATCCTATCGGCTTTACTTGAGCAAGCTGGAAAACGAAAAGCGCCACGTACACGAAATGGCGGGTCTTCACCTTAGAACCATCGAAGCTTTGGCACTAGCCATCGAGGCCAAAGACCACACAACGCACGACCATTTGCGGCGGGTCCGCGTCTATGCAATCGAATTAGCGAAAAGCCTGAATCTTCCGCCGGACCAGATGGAGGCTCTGCGGGCTGCCTCGCTGCTGCACGACATCGGCAAACTCGCGGTGCCGGAGCACATCATCTCCAAACCAGGACGGCTCACTCCCGAAGAGTTCGAGAAAATGAAGATTCATCCCATCGTCGGCGCGGAGATCCTGGAGCGCGTGCAGTTCCCTTACCCGGTGGTCCCGATCGTGCGCTCGCACCATGAAAAATGGGATGGCTCGGGCTATCCGGATGGCTTAAAAGGACAGGAAATTCCTATCGGCGCCCGCATTCTATCGGCAGTGGACTGCCTGGATGCGCTGGCCTCCAATCGCCAGTACCGGCAGGCTTTGCCTTTGGATGAGGCCATGAGCCGAGTGGCTGAACAATCGGGCAAGTCTTTCGATCCGCAAGTCGTCACTATTCTCAAGGAACGCTATATCGAACTTGAGGAGATTGCCCGCTCCCAGGCAGGCAGCGTAGACCGCCAAAAGCTCTCGACACAATTGCGAGTAGAAAAGGGCTTAGAACCGGCCACTGGCTTTGAGCGCAGCAACGGAATGCGGACCAGCCACGCGACTTTCCTCTCTTCAATTGCCGCGGCGCGCCAAGAGGCACAAACGCTGTTTGAGCTAAGTCACGACCTGGGCAATTCGTTGAGCCTGGATGAAACGCTCTCGGTGCTGAGCGTCCGCCTGAAGCGGCTTGTGCCCTACGACGCGATTGCGACCTATATCTTGCGGGGTACACAACTCGCACCCGAATATGTGAGCGGCGACAATTTTCGGCTGTTCGCATCCCTACGCATTCCTCTTGGAGAAGGCCTTTCCGGATGGGTGGCACAAAATCGCAAGCCGATCATGAACGGCAACCCCTCGGTGGAACCAGGATATGTGGAAGATCCGACGAGATTCAGCCCGCTGCGTTCGGCAATCTCGGTTCCCCTGGAGGGGCTGCAAGGCGTGGTTGGCGTTCTTACGCTCTATCACAGCGAACGCGATACATATACTTCCGATCACTTACGCATCTTGTTGGCCATCAGTTCCAAGGTTGCGCTCTCGGTCGAAAACGCTCTTGCCTTCCAGCAGGCGGAGAGCTCGGCAACCACGGATTACCTCACAGAACTGCCCAATGCCCGCTCGTTGTTCCTCCACCTCGACCGCGAACTGGCCCGCTGCAAACGCTTGAACGGCGCGGTAACCGTAATGGTTTGCGACCTCGACGGGTTCAAACAAATTAACGATCGCTTTGGCCACCTGGAAGGAAATCGGATTCTGCGGTTGTTCGCCAAGAGCTTGCAGGGCTCGTGCCGCGAATATGACTACGTAGCCCGCATGGGCGGAGACGAATTTGTGATCGTGGCACCGGGCTTAAGCCCGTCGGCGGCCTTGGCCCGAGGCATCTGCCTGAGCGAGTTGGCAAAATCCGCCAGCCGCGAGGTCTGTGGCGAAGATCTGCTGGCCTTGAGCGTGGGCTGCGCCGTTTATCCGGAAGACGGCACCGACGCGGAGAAACTGCTGGCCGAAGCCGATCGCCGCATGTACAGCCAAAAGCAGCAGCATTACAACAGCCGCAAACCCTACACCTCGATTACCGGCTTCCAGGGAGCGGCCGGCAGCATGGTGAGCTAGCAGAGCGACAGGTTCTTTCTCAATGGGAGCGGCTGGCCCGACTAAAGTTTTTGCCAGAACGAACGATTTCCAAGATGGCGTGTTTTTATCGCAGCGGTTGCGGCGGTTCAAGATGGGGAACAACATTAAAAGCGCTGCATCCTCTCTGACGAATTTGCGCCCAATGTGCTCTGATCTTTCGATCAGGCTCGCCCGGCTCATGGCAATCATGCTGGTTGCGGGGATGCTAGGCGCTACCCTGATACGGCTGGCCCCAGGATTCTCCGCAGACGAGCAAGAGCTGAACAGTAAGCTCTCTGCGAGCAGCATTCTGGCTCTACGGCAGGCGCGGACGGCAGACTCCAATATTCTTGCCTTCTACGGTAAATATCTTTCGTCCCTGGTTCGCGGTGATCTGGGCGCCTCCCGCTCGTTAGGGGAACCGGTCAAAGAACTGATCCGCGAGCGACTGCCCATCACGTTACAAGGACTCTGCATCGCACTCGCCCTTGCATGGCTCACAGCCCTAGCTCTAGCGGTGGCGATTGAATTTTCCCATTCCCAGCTACTCGCTTTTGGCGCGGAAGGCCTCAGCGGGGCTTTTCTCTCAACTCCAGCCGCCGTTCTGGCACTACTGTTTGTGCTACTCCGCTGGCCGCCTGAACTGGCCGCCGCACTCCTCGTCTTTCCCAGAATTTACAGATATTGCTCATCTCTCCTTCACCAAAGCCGCGATCTTCCTTACGTGCTGGTGGCGCGAGCCAAAGGAGCGGGGCCCTGGCGCGTTCTGCTTTGGCATACGCTGCCGGCATTCTTGCCGCAACTGCTGGCGCTCCTTGGAGTCTCGTTCAGTATCGTTTTGGGCGTGCTCCTTCCCATTGAGGTCATCTGCGATGTTCCGGGGATCGGACAGCTTGCCTGGCAAGCCGCAGAGGCACGGGATTTGCCGCTCCTGGTGAATCTCACGCTTCTGGTGACCTTCATGACAGTCTTCGCCACCATGCTTTCGGACATAGCACGAGGCGCATTTACACGGGCAACCGCATGACGGGACGTGAAACAACATGGACACAGAAACTGGCGGTTGGCCTGCTCGCCGCCGCACTGTTCGCCACGCTCTTCGCTGGATACCTTGCTCCCTCCGGCTATCAGACACAGTTTCGTGAAGCTACCAACGCCCGGTCATCGACCGGCCACCTGCTAGGCACCGACGATCTGGGGCGCGATCGCTTCTCGCGGGTGCTCTATGGGATGAGAATCTCGCTATTCCTAGCGCCCCTTGCCGCAGCACTTTCTACTTTGCTGGCCGCCCTCGTAGGCGGACTTGCCGGATACCTCGGCGGAACAGCGGAGCGTTGCTGCCTTTTTGTCGTGGACCTGTTCCTGTCAATTCCATGGCTCTTCCTGCTCATTACAGTGAGGGCACTCCTGCCACTCAATATTTCTCCGCAGGCGTCTGTATTGACCACGTTCCTGCTTCTTGGAATCCTAGGATGGGCTGCTTCAGCGCGCGTTATCTGCGCCGGAGCCAGGAACCTGATGGCGTCGGATTTTCTATGGCTCGCTCGTGCCAGCGGTTTTTCCGGAGCAAAGCTGGTGCGGCTGCATCTGCTTCCCAACCTTCGCCCGGCATTGTTGGCACAGTTCGCAATCTCGATTCCGGTGTTTATCATCGCCGAGGCCAATCTCGGCGCTCTGGGCTTAGGCGTCTCCGAACCTCTACCGTCTCTTGGCAGCCTGCTGCGCGAACTTCAAAGC
Source organism: Candidatus Angelobacter sp. (assembly GCA_035295685.1). GTDB lineage: Bacteria > Acidobacteriota > Terriglobia > Terriglobales > Acidobacteriaceae > Angelobacter. The sequence continues at coordinate 71,445 of DATGIO010000028.1, read as the reverse complement.
GGCGTACTGCTGCATCCTTCTCCCTGGCAATTTGTTCCTCTGGCGGTGCTGCTTGTTGTCGTCGGCTGCTTCCAGATCCTGATCAATCAACTCGAGGTTACCGCGTGAAGCGATTTGTTCTGTTTCCATTGATCGTCCTGATTACGGCTGGTGCGATGGCCCAGAGCGGCAGCGAACTGAGGTTCTGCGTTCGCTCCGAGCCTAAGAGCTTGCACCCTCTTCTGGCAGAGGAGGAATCTTCCGGAGCTATCGTCTATTTGACGGGAGGCGTGCTCCTGCGCGTGAATCGCGCAACCCAGGAGATTGAGCCTGAACTGGCCACCTCATGGAAGCTATCCCAGGAAAATCGCACGATCCAATTTACGCTGCGCAGCGGCGCCCATTTTTCCGACGGCACTCCCTTCTCCGCCGAAGACGTGGCGTACACCATGCAGCAGTTGATGGACCCCAATCTCCATTCGCCCACAGGCGATGCTTTTCGCTCGGGTGAGGGAAAGGTCACTACCAAAGTTATTGCGCCTCTGCGCGTGGAGATTGCGTTCCCGGCACCGGTGGCCAATCTTGTGCGCCTCTTTGACACCGTGCCTATACTTTCTGCCCACTCACCGCAAAAAGAGATGGCGGCGCTCGGGCCGTTCTACATCGCCGAGCACAAAGCTGGTACTTATATTTTGCTGAAGCGCAATCCGTACTATTGGAAGAAAGATGCGCAAGGAAAACAGCTTCCCTACCTCGATGCTGTGCGCGTCGAGATACAGCAAAGCCGGGAGATTGAAGCGCTGCGCTACAAGCGCGGAGAGGTCCACCTCATCAACGTGGTGCTGCCAGATATTTTTGAGAGTTTCGGCGCGGATAACAGCTCCCTGGTACGTGATGCGGGAGTCTCGGGCGATGCCGAGCAGCTTTGGTTCAATCAGTCTCCGGCCAAATCGATTCCGGCTTACAAGCACGCATGGTTCACCTCAACGAGCTTCCGAAGAGCAGTCTCGGAAGCCATCAATCGCGCCGACATGGCCCGCATCATCTACCACGGGCACGCGCAGCCCGCGATCGGTCCCGTTTTTGCCGGAAATAAATTCTGGGTGAACAACAAGCTGAAGCCGCATCCCTACAATCCCTCGGAAGCGCTGCGCAGCCTGAAAGGCGATGGCTTCCGGCAGGAGAATGGACAGCTTCTCGACAAGCTTGGCAATCCAGTGGAGTTTTCGATCATCACCAACGCGGGCAATCATGCCCGCGAAAGCATGGCGGCCATGGTGCAACAGGATCTGGCGAAGATCGGCATCAAGGTCAATGTGGTGACGCTCGATTTCCATTCGCTTATCGAACGCATCAGCGACACGTTCGACTATGAGGCTTGCCTGCTGGGAATGTTGAATGCCGATCTCGATCCCAATTCGCAAATGAACATCTGGTTAAGTTCCGAACCGAATCACCAGTGGTATCCCTCACAGAAAACGCCCGCCACGCCTTGGGAAGCAGAGATCGATCGGCTCATGCGCGCACAAGCTTCGGCCACTGACGACCATCAACGAAAAGAGTTGTGGGACCGCGTTCAGGAAATCGCCTGGGAGCAGGAGCCCTTCATCTACCTTGTGAACAAGGATGCCCTGGTGGCAGTCGCGCCCACCGTGAAAAACGCACGACCGAGCCCCCTCTATCCACAGACCTATTGGAATGTGGAAGAACTGGCTCTTGCGCCCGCGGGACATTGAGGCGATCGTTACTTATTGATTACTGGAACTGCGCTATTTACCAGTTCGTTAATTGATTTCGGATTGATTTCAAGGCCACTCTTAAAATATGGAAATAATCAACTGTAATTTTATATCCTTTACAATCAACAAGTTATATCACTGTTGAGCTCCACTATCTTTGTGGACATCGCAACTCAGGAAATGCGCGATGCGAACCCTGATAACTCTTTCATTACTGGAGGAACTGCCAACGCCGAAGATTGCTATGGCAAATTCAGGCAAGCTGGACTACCGTAAGTTGAAGTTGCAAAAGATCGTAGGAACTTAAAACCAGATCGTAAGACACAGATCGTAAAACCAGATCGCTAAACCCGAGATCGTTGACACGAAATCGCTGACCCGAAATCGCCAAACCTGAAGTCCGAAACCCGATGTCCCTTCTTTCCGCCCGCCTCACCATCAGTTACAAGGACAGGATCGTGCTCCGCGATTTGCGGCTGCAGATTGAATCCGGCGAAATTCTTGGCCTGGTTGGCCACAGCGGATGCGGAAAAAGCTCGCTGGCGTTTTCGATTCTGGGCCTTTTGGGCTGGAAAGGGGGCAACGCTTCCGGCTCCATCTTATGGAATGGAGACGAGTTGCTGGGGCTCAACGAGGGCAGGTGGAGAAAGCTGCGCGGCAAGCAAATCTCGCTCGTTCCACAGAGCCCAATGTCGTCCTTGAATCCCTCTCTACGCATCGGCACGCAGCTTTCCGAAGCCTGGAAGCTACACGAAGGCCGCAACGAGGGGCGGCGGCAGGAGGCGGTAGCGCAGGCACTCGAAAATGTGAGCTTGCCGGCGGACGATGAGTTTTTGCGGCGGTTTCCAGGCGAGATCAGCGTGGGCCAGGCGCAGCGCGTGCTGATCGCCATGGCCATTCTCCATCAGCCGTCACTGCTGATCGCAGACGAGCCTACGAGCGCCCTCGATGCCATTACCCAATCGGAGATTCTGGCACTCTTTACCGAGCTGAACCGAAAGATGGGGATGAGCATCCTCTACATCTCCCACGATCTGCTGTCGGTTTCCTCGCTCTGCCACCGTATCGCAATCCTCCACGAAGGTGAGATCGTCGAATGCGGTCCACCGGGGCAAATATTTTTCTCTCCCGCCCATGCCTTTACGAAAAAGCTGGTGGCGGCAATGCCTTCACGTCCGGCCCCACCCGACAATTCCAAGGCTGAGGATAGCCAAGCCAGGCGCCACGACGCCGCGTCATAAAGCCCAGGATGCCCGGCGACTATTTATCCACAATCGCTTTCGGTTCCGAACCAAAGCGGATTACGTTTCCATCGGGATCTTCAATGTGCATCTCCAATGCCCACGGATAATTTGTCGGCGGGAGACGGATGGCGACTCCGCGCGCCGAGAATTCCTCGTGAAGTCTTTCGACATCTTCGACACCGATCCAAATCCATGCTTTTCCCAACCCTTGCCCTTTCAGACAGAGATAAATTCCCGCTCGATCCCGCGAGACATTTGTAAAATCAGGGCCGCCCCAGCCAGCATTGGTGAAACCAAGGGAATGCACGTAGAAGCGCAGGCTGGCCTCCATGTTTTCTACACGCAGGATGGGTGCGCTATTCTCAAAAAAGACGCGTTCCGGATTTCTCTCCATAGGAAGACTCTCCCCTCGCTGACTTGCAAACAGCTTTGTCTTTTGATTGATAATTGATAGTCGAAAAACCGGTCATCGAAAGCAAATTCATCAAAAACCAGGTGAAAAAGCCGTGCAGAGATCTTGACTCCCGCTTACCCTTTGGCTGAAACGCACGCGCTTTCTTCGAGAAAAACAAGCATTCGGTTTCAAAAAGCTTCGCTGGAGGCATCCATTTTCAGTTAAACTCGTTTGCCCTTAGATTTTTCTCATGGAAGCGAAGCGCCCTCATTTCCGACACTTGGTGTTGCTGGCGCTGGTTGTTTTCGGAGCAGCCACCTGCGAAGCCAGAAACCTGGCTGTGATCGTTGACAAGGCAAACACCACCACGGCCGTGACGTCGGCCGAACTTCTTAAATTATTCAAGTTCGACAAGAGCAAGTGGCCCGATGGGAGAAGTGTGACGCTGGTGCTCTACCAAGTCAACAAGCCGGAAATGCAATTGGCGCTGCAAAAGCTCTACAAGATGTCTCCCGATGAAATGAAGACTCTCATCTCCTCCCATCGCACTTCGGTGGTCACGGTGGAATCTGAAGAAGCTTTGCTCAAGGCGGTGGTTACTATTCCAGGCGCTATCGGCCTTATTGACGTTTATTCCATTACGAACAAAGTCAACGTGCTGAAGGTGGATGGAAGGCTACCGCTGGATCAGGGATACCTGCTCCATGGAAACCAATAGCTTGGGAAAACCAATAGCCTGGGCATCCCACACCGAACGGTAAAGTTTGCAGCCACGTTCAATTCGGCATAGACTTGGCGGTTTCATTGAACTTCCCCTCATTGAGGTATTTATGTTTTGGAGCAAGGCTCTTGCCATAACCGTCCTGGGCGTGGCTGCGGCTGCCGCGCAGACGTCGGGTTTTTCCGATGACCCAGCACAATCGTCCTTCGATTTTTCCGATAAAACCGTTTCTTCCGCTGCAAAATCTGTGGCGCGTCCCAAGTCCTTTGACCTTAAGGCCATGGACAAAACCGTCAATCCCTGCGAAGACTTTTACGAATATTCGTGCGGCAACTGGCGCAAGCAAAACCCCATTCCGTCCGACCAGGCACGCTGGGGACGGTTCAATGAGCTCGCAGAATATAACCGGCAAACGCTCCATGAAATCCTTGAGAAAGACACGGCCAGCAATCCTTCGAGGAGCCCTATCGAGCAGAAGATCGGCGACTTTTACCACTCCTGCATGGATGAGTCGACCGTAAATGCCAAGGGATTCAGCCCGCTCAAGCCGGATCTCGACAGGATTGCAGCTATTTCCACGAAGGACCAGTTCATCGATGCTGTCGCCTATTTCAGTGCGCGCGGCGGAGGCATACTTTTCGGGTTTAACTCAGGCCCCGATTTGCACAACGCCAGCATTGAGGTCGCCAACGTGGCACAGGGAGGCCTCGGGCTTCCCGATCGCGATTATTACCTGGGGCAGGATGGAAAGGCCAAAGAGACGCGCCAGAAGTATCAGGAGCACCTTGCAAAGATGTTCGCGCTGATTGGCGACGACGAGGCGGCCGCCCGCAAAGAGGCCGCTGCGGTGGTGGCAATCGAAACCAGCCTGGCGCAGGCAGCATTCGAACGGGTCAAGATGCGGAATCCCGAAAACCGGGATCACAAAATGAAAGTCTCCGAACTTGCGGCGCTGGCCCCCAATTTTCAATTCGAGCGCTACTTTGCAGCCACAGGAGCACCCGCCTTCTCCGAGGTGAACGTGGTGCCACCGGACTTTTTTCAAAAAGTGAACGGCACGATTGACTCGGTTTCCGTTGAAGATTGGAAGTCATACCTGCGGTCGCACGTCCTGCGCGGCGCCGCACCTTTTCTCTCGGAACCCTTCGTGCAGGAAAATTACAATTTTTTCAGCGCGTATCTAAATGGAACGCAGCAGATTCAGCCCCGCTGGAAGCGCTGCGAGCAAACCACGGACCGCCTGCTGGGAGAGGCGTTGGGACAACCTTACGTCCAGCAAACTTTCGGCGAGGACGGCAAGCAGAGAATGCTGAAAATGGTTTCCGCGCTGGAAGGGGCCTTGTCCACGGACATCCAGGAACTTTCGTGGATGACTTCCGAGACCAAAAAGCAGGCAGAGGTAAAACTCCGGGCGATTACCAACAAGATCGGCTTTCCCGACCACTGGCGCGATTACACCAGTGTAAAGATCGATCGTAACAACTTGCTCGGCAACGTATTGCAGGCATCAGCTTTCGATCGGAAACGGGCGCTTGGAAAGATCGGCAAGCCTCTCGACAAGAGCGAATGGGGCATGACGCCGCCTACGGTTAACGCTTATTACAACGCGGCAGAAAACGACATCAACTTTCCCGCGGGCATCCTGCAGCCTCCGTTTTTCGACAAAACCCAAGACGATGCTGTCAACTTTGGCGGCATCGGCGTGGTGATCGGCCATGAGCTTACCCACGGCTTTGACGACCAGGGCAGCAAGTTCGACGGCAACGGAAACTTCACCAACTGGTGGAGTGACAGCGACAAAGCAGAATTCGAGAAGCGCACCAGTTGCGTCGCCGATGAATACAGCTCCTTTGTTTCCGTTGACGAGCTGCACTTGAACGGACGCCTGACTTTGGGCGAAAACACAGCCGACAATGGCGGAATCCGCATCGCCTATGCGGCCATGCATAACGCTCTGAAGGATAGCGGCAAGCAAGCCGACGCAAAGAAAGACGGATTTACCGCCGACCAACGATTCTTCCTGGGCTTTGCACAAATCTGGTGCGAGAACCACACACCAGAATCAGCCAGGCTTCTGGTAAAAACCGATCCTCATTCGCCCGGCCGCTTTCGAGTGAACGGGACTGTCCAGAACGATCCGGATTTTGCCAAGGCTTTCGGCTGCAAGACTGGCCAGAAGATGGTGAGCGACAACGCCTGCCACGTCTGGTAAAGGGCTAGTCTCCGTCCGACCGTAACAAGGGCCTGCCGTTCCGCGGCGGGCCTTCAAATCTCCAATCAAACGGGCGTAGGAATGAACTCAAAGATCCAAATGTAAACAGTGCATCAATTCATTAGAAATTTCTTATCTTCATTGCCCGCACATTGACTCAGGTTGTTCTCAATCAAGACGTTGGCTTCCGTTTCATTGTAAAATTCCCTCTCCTGCGCTCCTCATGAACTACAGCAAGTTAAGCTCGGAAGAGCTGGTCAAACGCTGTGTCAACACCGGCGAAGCCGAGGCATGGGAAGAATTTGTTCGCAGGTTTCACCCTCTCATTGCAGGGGTTGTGGCGCGAACTGCCATGCGATGGACCGAGGTTTCGCCAGGCCTAGTCGACGATTTAGTGCAGGAAACCTACCTTAAACTTTGTACTGAAGAATTTCGCCGCCTGCGCGACTTTGAAAGCCGCTATGAAGACGCAATCTACGGTTTTCTAAAGACTGTTGCTTACAACGTAACCATGGACTATTTCAAGGTCCAGTACGCCACCAAGCGCGGCGTGAAAGCACTCAGGAACACAGATTTTGAAACGGCCCTGCAGACCGTCTCACGAGAAAGCACGCTAGAGGACCGGATCCTGCTTCAAGAGATTGAGGAGCTGGTCGATCAAATTACTGATACGGAAAGAGATAAGCTGGTCTTCCTGCTCTATTACCGGCAGGGGTTTACGGCCAAGGCCATCGCCGAAATGCCAAGTGTGGGACTCTCTGAGAAAGGGGTTGAAAGTTGCCTCCATCGGCTCACCAGCCAGCTTCGCAAATATATGGTTGAAAGTGCGAAGGAATGAGAATGGGCTTGTCTTTTTTCACTAGGAGTATGGGGTGAGAGATGCGAATCAACATCTGACGTGGACCGAGATCGACCAACTCCTCCGCTCCAGAGCCGGATTTGACCACAAAGCTTTGCAAACGGAATTGGAGTCGCATCTCGCCAATTGTTCCGAGTGCGATCGCACCCTCGAAAGCTACAAGGTCGTTATGTCTAGACTCGATGAGTTCAACCGGGCCGGCCAGTCACTATCTCGAGACGATTGCCCCAGAGCTGAAATCTGGGCTGAGCTTGCAGCAGGCATTCTATCTACGGACGATACCCTTCGTTATACGCGGCACGCAGCCGCCTGTAGTTCCTGCTCCGTACAACTCCAAGATGCGCTCCAGATTCTCGGCCCCAGTGCTCCACCTCGATACGCGCTTCAACAGGACTTGAAGACCGCAACTGTGATCTGGCAAAAGGAGTTTGCCAGAGAGTTAGCCGGTAGAAGCCAACAATCCCACAAAGAGGAGACCGCCGAGCTGGTCAAGCTCGTAGGAAAGCCGAGATCGGCTTTGCTTCGACCACTCTGGGCCTTCGCAGCGGCGGCCGTCGTCCTGTTGTCCGCCACTACAGTCTTCTTCTTGATGCTGCCAACTCCCCCGGAAAAGCTGCTAGCGCGAGCCTATGCGCAGCAGCGAACCCTGGATCTGCGATTGCCGGGCGCGTCCTATGGACCGATCCAGGTGCAACGCGACCCCAGGCAGTCGCAACTCAACAGTCCGGATTCCCTGCTTGAAGCTCAGTACCAGATCAAACGCGGACTTGAGAGAAAGCCGGACGATCCCGATTTGCTGCGCGCGAAGGCCGAAGCAGATCTACTTGCGTGGAAATATCAGCCGGCCATCGAGACACTGGGCCATGCCTTAAGGTTCAAGCCACAATCGGCCAACCTGCTGGTTGACTTGGCGACCGCACATTTCGAGCGCGGCGCATCCACCGACGATCCTGCGGACTATGAGACCGCGTTGCAGTATTTGAGTGACGCTTTGAGGCTCTCGCCTAAGGACCCGGCAGCGTTATTTAATCGCGCCATCGTGTACGAGCAACTTTTTCTCTATAACCGTGCGGTTGAAGACTGGGAACTCCTCCTGACAATCGAAGGCGACAAAGGCTGGCAACAGGAAGCCGAACAACGACTTCGCGAGCTTCGTTCCAAGTTGCAGCGCCATAGCGCCCTCGATACCGGAGCACACCTTACACCCGCACTCTTCAAAACGTCGCTTCAGGGAGAGGCGTCGATCGCAGCAGAAGAGTATCTTGCCTATGCGGAAGGCAAGATCATCCCGAATATCTCTTCATCCAGCGCCGGAGAGGAGAATCGGCAGCTTGCCCTCCTTCTCGCGCGACGCATGAGCGAAGCCCATGGCGATCGCTACCTGAACGACCTGCTCCTATCCGCCAACAAACCGCTCTTTCAGAAGGCCGCGCAGTTATTGGGGCAAGCATCGGAAAACAGCAAGGACCATTACGAAGAGGCATACGTCAGCGCCGGTAACTCCGCAAGATTATTCACCGAGCTAGGCAGCGATGCAGGGGCGCTGGCAGCCAGGTTCAAACAGGCTTTTGTCCGGCAACTTGAGCTGCGCCCGTGCACCGCAGCCGCTTCCGAGGTGGTGGCAGGAGCGCGAAAACACGGCTACGCGTGGCTAGAAGTTCAATCGCTCCTCGAACAAGCTCTCTGTTCCGACATGGAGGACCGCCGCGACGATGCCAAGGAGCTGGCAAAGAAGGCAATCCTCATTGCCAAACAGCACGATTACCACAGCTTTTATCTTCGCGGTCTGGTTATCCTTGCCCTTTTGGAATCGAACGGCGGCGACGATGCCGGTGCGCTGGCTATGATTCGCGAGGGATTGGAGCAATATTGGAACGGCAACCTGCCGCCGGTGCGCGCCTACAGCTTCTATTTGCTGCTTGATGATATCGCCGAGAAGCTAGGCGACTGGAATGTACAATACGCCGCGGCCGCGGAAGCCTTGAGTCTTACACCCGGGATTCAGAGCGAGGTCATTGCGGCAGCCGAGCATTCACGCCTGGCAGAGGCCGCGTTGCGACTGGGCCAGCCCAAACAGGCGGAAGAGCAATTCGCCGAAGCGGGCCGCCTCATCTCCAACATTCCGGAAGCATCGGGCCTGCAATGGAAGCTGCAATCGAAGATCGGCATGGCAAAAATCCACTCGCTTCAAAGAGACCAGGCCGCCAGTGCGTTTAATGAGTTGCAGTCCATCTCACCAGAGGTAAAAAATCTCTCTTATCACGAGATTGAGTTCAAGTATTACAGCACGCTGGCCGAACTGAAAATGGCGGTAGGAGAATCGGACGCGGCCGAGCGGTTTTTCCACGAAGCCATCAATGTGGTGGATAAACACCTTGCCTCCCTCACCAACTGGAGAGAGCGCGCAGGATGGATGGAACAGCATCGCGATGCCTATCTGCTTCTCTCCGAACTGCTGTTCCGATCCGGACGCCAACAAGAAGCCCTTGACCTGTGGGAAAGGAGCCGCTCCGCCTCCGGCGGATCGAGCCTGCCATCTGGACAAGCAGAACTGCACGAACAAGACAGGCCTCAGCCATCCGCTAGCGGGAATGGAGGTTCCACGGATGCCGCGATTCTTACTTATGCGTTCGCCTCGGATGGCGTGATGATCTGGGTAAGGAGCCAAGAGGCATTGCATTCGGTGTTTTCTCCGGTGCTTCCGGGGGATTTCAAGCGCACCGCAGAAAATTTTTTAGAGGAATGCTCGCGGCCCGATTCAGATGTTGCCAATTTGCGCGCTGACGCTCACGCTCTCTACACATGGCTCGTTCAACCAGTCGACCGTTGGCTGCCTGCTAAGGGGCGCATCGTGATCGAGCCGGACGGGATCATCGGAACACTGCCGTTGGAAGCATTGGCAACACCCTCAGGGGCTTATCTTGGCGACCAGCACACTTTAACGTTGGCCCCGATGTTCGCGGTTAACGACGGTTCCGTTCCATTCGTACCGGTGAAGCAGGACGATCCGGCGTTGATCGTCTCGGCTCCCACAAGTCCTAGCGGATCGCTCACGCCTCCTCCAGGAGCGGCGGGCGAAGCCACTCAGATCGCCGATCAATTTTCTCATGCGACAGTCCTGGCAGGCGCTAAAGCCAAACTTGCCACGGTTCGGGCTCAGATGGCTAGAAACAATGTGTTCCATTTTGCCGGCCATGCCACACTGAATCGCACCGGAGCCGCGATGCTTCTGGCTGACGGGAATTTGGCCCTTGCCGGCACAACCCGCGATAGGGCTGGACTACCGCCCTCGAGGCCCGGTCAATACGGATTGCACAATGTGAAACTCGCAGTCTTCGCGGCGTGTGGCACTGCGAAACCAGGCGAGAGATCGCCGGCAAGTAGCCTTGTATCCGAGTTCCTTCATGCTGGAACCTCGAGTGTGGTGGCCAGCTTATGGAACGTGGATTCGGTCACCACGTCGGACTTTATGTCGTTGTTTTACCGCTCAGTCCTGTCGGGCCAGACGGTCGCCGGTGCGCTGCAAACGGCATCCGGATCACTGCGCAATTCGCCGGGAAAGACTCATCCTTACTATTGGGCGGCATTTTCAGCCTTCGGCAACTCCTGATATATAGATAAGGATTTGTAAAGAGACGCGGCACGAATGCTTGTCGCGTGAAATAATTCCCGCGGTCGCTTTCAGATCCTTCGATCATCAGATCATGGGAAAAACTTAAAATCGATCTTAGCCTTTTAACCTCTTGGCATGCGAGCCGGTGGCGCAATCATCACAGTGTAATTGAAGAAATCCGGCATCATTTGCGTTTAGAGCCAGATTCGCTAGAAAACAATCTCCTGAGAAATTGAGGGTTGACGCTGTTTATGAACTTTCCCTATTTTGCCGTCGCCGATCCCTTATACGCGTCTTATTTTTCTCCATACTATTACGGGCCCGGGCCGAGCTATGGATTCCCGCCCATTGAATACCAGATGGCCGCCACCAAGATGGTCACTCACAACGCCGGCGTACCCTACCTGCCCGCTGAATATCAGATGGCTGCCACCAAGATGGTCACCCACAACGTCGGCGTCCCCTACTTGCCCGCCGAGTACCAGATGGCCGCCACCAAGATGGTTACCCACAACGTTGGCGTCCCCTACCTACCCGCCGAGTACCAGATGGCTGCCACCAAGATGGTCACTCACAATGTCGGCGTAGCCTATCTGCCCGCCGAGTACCAGATGGCTGCCACCAAGATGGTTACCCACAACGTTGGCATAGCCTACCTGCCCGCCGAGTACCAGATGGCCGCCACCAAGATGGTTACCCACAACGTTGGCGTCCCCTATTTACCCGCCGAGTACCAGATGGCCGCCACCAAGATGGTTACTCACAATGTCGGCGTACCCTACCTGCCCGCCGAGTACCAGATGGCTGCCACCAAGATGGTTACTCACAATGTCGGCGTAGCCTACCTGCCCGCCGAGTATCAGATGGCTGCCACCAAGATGGTCACTCACAATGTCGGCGTAGCCTACCTGCCCGCCGAGTACCAGATGGCTGCCACCAAGATGGTCACTCACAACGTCGGTGTTCCCTACCTGCCCGCCGAGTATCAGATGGCTGCCACCAAGATGGTTACCCACAACGTCGGCGTAGCCTACTTGCCCGCCGAGTATCAGATGGCTGCCACCAAGATGGTTACTCACAACGTCGGCGTAGCCTACCTACCCGCCGAGTATCAGATGGCCGCCACCAAGATGGTTACCCACAATGTCGGCGTACCGTACTTGCCCGCTGAGTATCAGATGGCTGCCACCAAGATGGTTACCCACAACGTTGGCGTAGCCTACTTGCCCGCCGAGTATCAGATGGCCGCCACCAAGATGGTCACCCATGGCATTCCCGATCCGCCGACGGAGTAGTAAGTTTGAGGCAAGAGATAGCCTCGAAGAAAATTTGCACGAGCCCTGCCGGGCCGGCTTCGCCCGGCAGCCCCAAAAGAAATTCAAGAATGCCGAGAGGAACACATGAGTCACGCGCTTAAGTCCTATATGGTGAAGCTGGCAAGCGACGTTGAAAGATTGGCCGCGTTTATTGCCGATCCGCAGAGGGCTGCTGAAGAGGCAGGCCTCAATGAAAAAGAACGCGAAATACTGTTTTCGAAAGATCCGCAACGTCTTTATGCCGCGGTGGCCCATCCGGAGAGAGACCCGGACGATCAAAAGCAAGCTTCGCCACAGATTCACGGAAAACCGGCAGGAACCGGAACTCAAATATGGTGTTATCAGCCGCTTCCTGTGAAGCAGCAAGCCACGCCAATCGTGACCGTCAACTATCAGGAGCCCGTGGCAGCGCAGATGCACAGTAGCCCTCCAATTCCAGTGCCAATAAGCCCAACCTGGTGGCATCAAGGTCCGGCTGCGGTTCCGATGATCTACGGTCAACCGATGGCGGAGGCAGGCCCTTGGCCGGTACATCCAGTGCACCCTACCTATGGCCAGCCAGTTCATGGGCAACCAACCCATGCCCAACCAGTGCCAGTGATCGGTCCGTGGCCTATCTATCCCAGGTGGTAGCTCGATTACAGATAAAATCCAGGCCCGTGCGCGGGCCGAAGAAGGCAGGAACCAAAAAGCAATGTTTGATGAGCAACTGATCGTAATCGGCACTGGAATACGCACGATTGGGCAGATGACTATGGAATCCATCGCCTGGATCAAACGGGCGAATAAAGTGCTCTACATCATCAGCGATCCCGTCGCGGAAGAACTCATTAAGACTTTCAACCCCGAGGGAGCAGAGTCTTTGCATCCGCACTACGGGGAGGGGAAACCCCGCATTCAGTCTTACAACGAGATGATCGAGAAAACCCTGGCCTACATTCGAGAGGGTAAGGTCGTCTGCTTTGCGGCCTATGGGCACCCTGGGGTCTTCGCTTACCCAACTCATGAATCGGTGCGGCGGGCCCGCGCCGAAGGGTTCAAGGCACGCATGCTGCCGGGAGTCTCCGCAGAAGACTGCCTATTTGCCGATCTCAATATCGACCCAGCAATGGCAGGCTGCCAGACATACGAGGCAACGGATTTCCTACTCAATGGCCGAATCTTCGATCCAAGCAGCCATGTAATCCTTTGGCAGATTGGCGTTCTGGGCGATCTGACGTTCAAGCCAAATGGATACGACATCAAGGGTATGCCCGAATTGCTGCAAAAGCTCTACTCCCAATATCCTCCGCATCATCCGGTGGTGATTTACGAGGCGGCATTGTACCCAGGAGTGGAGCCTCTCATCCGTCAAGTTCCGCTCTTCATGCTTCCCAACGCGGGAATTTCTCCCATTTCGACGCTTTACATACCACCAGCAGTTCCAGCACGGACCAACTGGTCCCTGATTCAACACTTGGGAATCTACAGCAGCTACGCGGCACCTGTTCCGGCCCCTCCTCCACCGGGCGCCTCGATGCAAGCGCCACCGCCGATCAACACCGAGCCGGAAAAGCATTTCTCGACGGCGGCCGCTGCAGATGGAGCGGAAGTATAGCCCTTAACGGCATTGTCCTTTAGGACATGTACTAATTCTGGGTACCTAGCTGGCCAAAAACGCGCTGTCTGCTGTAAAGGGAATGGGAAGGGAGCTTCATTTTAGAGTATTGGGCGGCATTGCGTTAGAAAATGCTCCCCCTTCCCGCGACCCATCCTGGCCGACCGGTCGATAGGAGAAGTAAATAAGAAAGCGGAACGTCATGCAATCCAAACTGGATCAATTCAACCGTGCTGGACGCTCGTTATCAAGAAACGATTGCCCAGCCTCCGAAGTCTGGACCGATGTTGCAGCCGGCCTGTTCGAGCCCCAGGAGTTCTTTCGGCGCGCAAACCATGCCGCCATTTGCAGCGACTGCGCTTCGCTACTACGAGATGCCCTGGATGTGGTCGGAAGCAGCGCGCCGCCATCTCCCGAACTCGCCTTACAACTCAAGACTGCGGAGCGCGGACGGCAGAAGAAGCTGGCGCGGCAAATGGCGCAACGAAGCAAGGCGCACCTTGCCATGAACAGCGCTTCCCAGATGGGTGCGGGATTCCGTTTCCGCTTCTTTCCGATGCAGGCGTTGGGCTACGCGGCAGGAGCGGCCGCTGTGGCAATAGGCACGATCATGTTTCTCGCTTTGCGGCCTCCTTCACCTGAAAAGCTGCTGATACGCGCCTATGCCGACCAGAGAACCATCGAGCTACGGCTTCCAGGCTCCGGATATGGACCTATCCAGGTACAGCGCGACCAACGGCGCTCTCCACTGAGCAGCCCCAGTTCATTGCTTGAGGCGCAGTACCAGATCAAGCGAGGGCTGGAGAGCCATCCGGACGATCCTCAACTCCTACGCGAGAAGGCTGAGGCCGACCTACTTGCCGGAGATTATCAGCCTGCGATTGAAACTCTCGGGCGCGCTTTGCGCCTGCAAGCGCACGATCCCTATCTGCTTGCCGATTTAGCGACCGCACACTTTTCTCAAGGCCAGGCCACGGAGAGCCAGTCAGACTTCGAAGCGGCATTGCAGTATCTGGGAGACGCTCTGCGTTTGACTCCGAACGATCCAGCAATGCTCTTCAACCGGGCCATTGTCTACGAACGCCTCTCTCTCTACAGCCGCGCGATCGAAGATTGGGAGCTTTTCCTGACGCTCGAAAAAAATGATGGGTGGAAAAAAGAAGGAGCGGAGCGGCTTCAGCATGTTCAAGCCGCATTGCAGGGCGGCAAGGCGTTTCCACAGAAGTAAGTTACAAATCAAAACCGCTGCGCGGTTTGCCCATCAAGGAAAGGCCGCGCAGGGGCAATCGGCGAATGACTTCTTCGGCAACATCAAGGTCTCTGCAACAAGAACGCTGAGAAGCCCACAAGTGTTTTTGCGAGACCGGTTCTCCGTGTTATCCTCTCGGTTCCCAACTTGAAAGAATTTCACAGGAACCCATGAGCCTCTTGTTTCTGGTGCGGCACGGCCAAGCATCTTTCCTCGAACAAAATTACGACAAGCTTTCGGCAGTGGGCGAAGCCCAAGCAAGGCTGCTGGGCGAATACTGGGCGGAGCGCAAGGTTGTTTTCGATCGCGTATTTACCGGACCACGGGTACGCCAGCGCGAGACCGCGAGAATCGCGGGCGAGGTGTGCACCCAAAAAGGCTTGCCTTGGCCTGAACCGATCGTCATGCGGGAATTCGACGAATATTCAGGTGAAGCCGTTATGGATCAGGCATTACCCGGCTTAGTGGAGACCGATTCAAAAATACGGGAGTTGAGCCTGGCATTTCGAAATGCGGGAAGCCTGCGCGAGCAACACAGCACCTTCCAACGCCTCTTTGAAGCGGTGATTAGCAAATGGGTGGCTGGAGAGCTCAAAGTAGAAAACATAGAATCGTGGCCGGAGTTTTCGGCGCGTGTGCAGCGCGGCCTGGTGCAAATATCCTCCAATGGAGGCGGGGGAGAGAGAGTTGCCGTATTCAGCTCAGCCGGACCCATCGGGGTGGGCGTTCAGTATGCCCTGGAACTAGCTCCGACCGTAACGCTCAAGTTGGTCTGGATGGTGCGCAACTGCTCCCTAAACGAATTTCTGTTTTCTCGGGAGCGCTTCACCATGAGCACGTTCAATGCGGCGCCCCATCTCGACGATCCCTCCATGCTGACGTACCGCTAAGAGGCGGTTAACGGTAGTACCTCACAATCCATTCGGCCACGCAGCAAGGTTTTGGAGCGCCTTCGGCTTCCACCGTTACGGAATAGGCTGCTTCAACACAGTCAGGAAGATCTTTCAGGGCCTGAAGGGTAAAGCGCGCCCGAATTTTTGAATTGGATTGCACGGGTGAAACAAAGCGAAGACGATTCAGCCCGTAGTTCACTCCCATCTTGACGCCATTCTTGATCTGGAGCACCTGGGGCACGAATTGAGGCAGCAGCGAAAGCGTAAGGAAGCCGTGGGCAATCGTGGACTTGAAGGGAGACTCACGCACAGACCTCTCAGAGTCGATGTGGATCCACTGGTGGTCTCCGGTAGCATCAGCGAATTGATTGATACGTTCTTGCGAAACAGTTAGCCATTCGGAAACCCCAATTTCCTTTCCCTCATGATTTTTTATTTCATCCAGCGAGTTGAGCACGAGCGGCATGAAAGGCTCCTCCAATTCTTTGTTTTTTGACCGAGGGAGGATATCAGAAATGCATCACAGCAGTTCTTTCTCAAACCCGCTCGGTTCGATTTCAAAAGCTTCTCTCGCAACCATACGTCTACCGGAGATCGACGCCGCTTAAAAGTATTCACCCGAACCCGCTTTTAGCCGGTCGGGCGATCCCTTCCTCATGTTCAGGCAATACCTGAAAAATGAAATTAAGCCAGAGAAACGATATCCGGAATCCAAATATCGCTCGATCACATAGAACATGAAGTAATACAGACGGCAGAAGCTCCAGACCGTCACAGCCAGCAGCATGCCAAGTTTCAGGGAAGGATGGCTTACAAGGATCATTCCTCCCGAAAGCAAACCGAGCACAAGAAAAAGCAAAGCCTTCACGCGGATCCAGAACGAGCTACCAAGTTCCCTCATGATCTGAAGCTCCCAGACAAAATGAATCTAGCGCTCTCATCAGAGGAATGCTCACACCGCGCGTATTTTGCTAGCTTGGAGCGTCAAAAACGCCCTAAAAGGGACTTTTCCACTTGTCGTTACAGGCCGCCTGTGACCTCAAGCACCTGCCCCGAGATGTAGTTGGAGAGCGGCGAAGCAAAAAACAGGACGGCTCCAGCGGCTTCCGCCGGAGTCCCTGGGCGCCCCATCGGAATTGCCTTCGACATGGACTCCAGGCGCTCCGTAGGTATACCAAGCTGGATCTCAGTATCCTTGCGCGTGATCTTTACTTCTTTCTCTTTTGAACGTGTAAGGCGAGTGTCGATCCAACCGAAGGCCACCGCATTCGTCTGAACGTTAAACTGACCCCACTCTCTCGCCAAGGTCCGCGTGAGCCCGATTATGCCTGCTTTGCCGGAAGAGTAATTGGCCTGCCCAGGATTGCCGCGCGTTCCGCTGGTTGAGCTTATGTTCACAATCTTTCTAGCCGTGGCGGCTCCGCTCGCCATCTCCTTTTTCGCGGTATCGCGCAGAAACCCCGATGCGGCGCGCACAATGCGAAAGGGAGCAGTCAGGTGACAATCAAGAATCGCCTGCCATTGCTGATCCGTCATCTTGTGGATAACGGCATCCCAGGTATAGCCCGCGTTATTGACGATGATGTCGAGCGTTCCATATTGCTTCAGAGCGGTGGAGACCAGTTTCTCGGGAAATGCGGGATCCGTGACATCCCCAGGAAAGGCAGAAACATCTCCGCCATTCTTGCGAATGCCGGCGGCAGATTCTTCGAGGGGCGCCGCATCGATATCGCTCATGAGCACGCGTGCGCCGTGCGCGGCGAAGAGTTCGGCCGTCGCCTGGCCGATGCCTCTGGCAGTACCGGTAATGATGGCTACCTTGTTTTCAAGAAGTTTCATCGACAATCTTTTCCTCGGTGTGGTTTCAAGAAAGCGTTGCGCCCAAATTTATTTGCGCGCTCGACTAGGCCTAAAGATCACTCTTCCACGATTGCGCCAGCATTGCAGCATTGCTCTTCGAGAATCTCAATCGTGCCAACTCTTAGGTGGCTGCAAACTCAGGACGGATGGTTTCCTGGCCGGCCCAATACTTCTTGCGCAATTCTTTCTTCAAGATCTTTCCCGTGCCGGTCTTCGGGAGGCTTTCCATGAATTCAACGGAGCGCGGGCACTTATAGTGCGCAATGCGCGAGCGGCAGAATTCCAGCAATTCGGTTTCTGTGGAGCTTGCGCCCGGCTTCAGCACCACCAGCGCCTTGGGCACCTCGCCCCACTTCTCGTCAGGAACCGGGATCACCGCGGCTTCGTAAACAGCTCCATGGGCGGCAAGCGTTTTTTCCAATTCGAGCGAAGAGATATTCTCGCCTCCACTCACGATGATGTCCTTGGCCCGATCGACAATGAGAAGATAGCCATCTTCATTCATCGTGGCCATGTCGCCGGTGTGAAACCAACCGCCGCGCAGGGCTTGCTCTGTGGCCTCCGGCTGATTCCAATAACCCTGCATCACACCGTCGCTACGAGCGATGATTTCGCCGATTGTTTTTCCATCATGGGGAACATCGTTACCGGCGGGATCGACTACACGGACTTCGACGCCACCTACGGCATAACCGGTCATCGCCTGGTTGACATGGCGCTGTTCCTCATCCCACTGAACACCGCTCTTCATGCGCGAGAGCGTGAGCATGGGAGCGGTTTCCGTAAGGCCGTAACCGGAATAGCAGGTAACATGCAGCTTCTCTTCCACTTCTCGAACCAGGGTGGGCGAAGAGGCGGCACCGCCGATCGTGACCCGTTCGAGCGTGCTCAAGTCGTACTTGTGCAGATCGGGAGAATTCACCAGGGCGGTTGCCATGGTCGGCACCAGGCTACAGACCCGCACCTTCTCGCGCTCAATCAGCCGAAAGACCTCATTCGGATCGAAGCGCTGGATCATGACATGCTTGCCACCCAGGAAGGTGAGGGACTGCGCCACTCCCCAACCATTGGCGTGAAACAGAGGAATGGTATGCAGATCCACAGTCTCACCGGAAAGATTCAGCGCAACGCAGGCATTCATGGCGTGAAGATAAATGTTCCTGTGGGTGAGCATCACACCCTTGGGATTGGCGCTGGTGCCGCTGGTATAGAAAAGCTCGGCCAGGGAGTTCTCATCAAAACTCATGACGTCCGCGCGATACGGCGCAGCAGCAGCCAGAATTTCTTCATAACTCTGGGGCTCCAGCCACTTGGCTTGCGGTTGCTCATCGAGCATATAAAAAGACTGAACGGTGGTCAGATCAGGACGGAACCGATCCACCATCTCGAGAAACTGCTTTTCGAGAAAGAGCACAGTGGCACCGGCGTCGTTGAGAATGAAGGAGAGCTCCGGAGGAGCCAGCCTGATATTGAGCGGCAGCAGCACCGCGCCAACTTCCAGCACACCGAAGTAGGCTTCGAGCAACCGGTGGCAGTTCATGCTCAAGTAAGCGACACGATCGCCTTTCTTGACGCCCGCTTTTCGCAGGGCTCCGGCCAAACGGGCCACACGATCCGCAAATTCGGCATAAGTGCAACGATAGTCTTTGCAGACGACAGCCGTCTTACGTGGATACTGCTGCTCGGCGTACCGAAGAAAACGTATGGGTGTTAGCGGAATATTCACGGTTTGCCCCTCGAATGGCCCGAAATTTTGCCTGAGCGGACTACCAGGCGGTCTGTCCCCCGTCCACAACGAGCACGTGGCCCGTCACATAGTCGGACGCGTCGGAAGCCAGAAAAACAGCGGCTCCCTTAAGATCATGTTCACTTCCAAAGCGGCGCATCGGTATATGGTTCAGAACAATTTCTTTCTTGTTCTCGATCACCCAATCGGACATGTGGGTGGGAAACCATCCGGGCGCAATTGCGTTGACCTGAATATTGTGTTTTGCCCATTGGCAGGCAAGGTCTTTGGTGAAGGTAATCACGCCGCCTTTGCTGGCGTGGTATCCAACAGCCTGCACGGCGTCGGGATGAGAGCCGCCCATGCCGGCAACCGAGGCAATATTGACGATCTTTCCACGGCCCTGGCCAATCATGACTTTGCCTACCGCCTGCGAACATAGGAACGTGCCGGTAAGGTTGGTTTCCAGAACCTTGTTCCAATCCTCAAGCTTCATCTCCTCCGCTGGAGCGCCCCAGGATATGCCGGCGTTATTGATCAAGATGTCGATTCGACCAAATTTCGCTATACCTGTATCCACGGCTTCCTGTACGCTCGCGGGGCTTTTTACGTCGCAAGACAGCGCCAAGGTTTTTACACCAAGTTGACGGAGCTCGTCGGCAGCCTGCTCACAGCGCTCTTTCTTACGGGCACACAGCAGTAGGTGAGCTCCCATTTCCGCCAAACCCTCCGCCATTTGCCGCCCCAAGCCAATCGATCCGCCGGTAATCATGACGACGCGACCGCTGAGATCGAAAAGATCTCTTACATTACGGGCTTGGACATTGCGGGATGGTGTAGCTTCTTTGAGCACTACTTCGACTCCTTTGGCTGCTGCGAGGGCTGAGGAATGCTGGTGGGCCGGTTGACGGCGCCGGTCTCCCAAGGCGTTTTGAGATCCGTTCTCCACTCGAGCAACGCAGGACCGGAAGCATCGAGCCAGGGCCGCAGGCTAAGCTGAAGCTCTTCAAGACTGGAGACCGAGAGACCCTTCACGCCAAACGATTCCGCCATCCGGCAGAAATCCGGATTCTGCAATTTGACCTCGTGCGTATGGCCGAAGTACGAACGTTGGAGAAAGCCGATGACGCCATACGCATTGTCGTTCACGAGCAGGATCTTTACGGGTAGATTGTACTGCGCGAGGGTGGCAAGCTCATGGGCGGTGTATTGAAAGCCGCCATCTCCCGCGATGCAGACCACTCGCTCGGGCAATCCATAGCACCTTGCCGCACACGCGGCTCCAATAGCAGCCGGCAGGCCATAACCAAGGGTTCCCGAACCTATGGGATATACGAAGGAGCGCGGATTCAAAACCGGAAAAAAAGCAGATGCCCAATAGTTAAGGATGGACTGGTCGTTGGCCAAAACGTCGTCCTTGCTCATTGCCTCACGCAGAAGGCCTAACGCTTCATATCCAGCCTGGTGGAGAGCTTCCAACCTGGTTTTCTCGTCAGCCCGAATCGCGGCGATGCCACACCAGGGCTTGCTTGGCTTTACTCCCGCCAACAAACTTTGTGCGATGGCCCCGAGATCGGCGTAGAGCGGGTTACTGGCAGGAAACGCAGTCGCACGGCCATAGCCGGAACGATGCGCCTGAATATGATGCTCGGGCAATTTGAGGCCGAAACGCCCTGTATCGAATTCGTTCAGCTGCGCGCCGAATGAGATCAACAGGTCGCTTTCTTTCAGCAAATCCTGGACGGCACCGAGGCGCGAGATGCAGCCCATCGCCAACGGATGATCGTCGGGAATCAAACCCTTTCCGCTGGTGGTGGTAACAACAGGCGCGCTCAGCTCTTCCGCCAGCTTCAGGACCGCAGGCAAAGCGTTGTCTTTGGCGACATCCGATCCGAGGAGAATGATCGGCTTGGCGCTGGCTTGTATCCGGCTCACCGCGCCGGCAATTTGCTCCCTTGTAGCCGTGACCCGAGCGGGTTGGCTGCGATGCGAACTGATCGAGACTAACTCACTGCTGATAGGGGCGTAGAGCAGATCATTCGGAATCTCGACAAAGGACGGTCCGTCAGCCGCCACTGCCTGCGCTATCGCTTCGGGAATCTCTTCGGCGGAAGCCACTCTCACCGCAAAGCGCGTCAATGGGCGGAGAATCTCTAGCTGGCTGGGCGTCTCGTGAAGTGCGCCGCAATTCTTGTCGAGCAGGGGTGTGGCGACATTGGCGCCAATCAAAATTACCGGCGTACCGGTCTGCAAGCTCTCGAGGAGCGGCACCAAGGTAAACAAATTCCCAGGCCCGGTCGAAGCAAATACCGCAGCGGGCTTTCCGCTGCGCCGATAGAATCCATCGGCGGCAAACCCGGCCGCCTGCTCGTGCCGCACAATCCAATGATGGAATTCCGGCCGCTGCCGCAAGGCATCGTAGATGCCGATATTGTGAATGCTCGGGATGCCAAAAGCTGCCGTGACACCCGACTGAATCAGGGCGTCAACAACCGCCTGACCACCGGTAATCTGAGCGACGTTCGAAGGTGCAGAGCTAATAGCAGACACGCAAATGTTCCCTGAAGTACGTTGGTAGATCTTGCCACGTTTTACCGCGCAGGCAATCACCTCAACCAGCAGGATGCTGCCTATCGCGTTTTCAGCATTACTGTACGCTGTTTGCCTGGCTCCCGTGCGGCTTTCTTTCCTTTGGGAATCCACCCTTGGAAAACCCAACGGAAAACCGCGCCGTGATCTCGATTCCGGCTTACGGCTTACGGCTTGCATCTATGATCTGTGCTCAAAACGCTTTAGCGATAGGTTCAAAACAACCATGGTTCAAAAATAGCCACTTTTCAAGAATGACCATTTTTCAAGCCATGCTCTAAAACCCGCCCTTTGCTCCGAGCGCAAAAACCACGGTGTTGCTCTGACAAGGATGAGCACCCCTACTTTTCGTAGTGCCCTCATCTTTGTGTTTTTGTGGTTTCGTGAATTAACAAAACAACCAGGGAACCATCGGGATAAATGATCAATTCCCGCGATCCCCTGGAGAATATACGCGCGCTTAGAACGTGAGGCGAGCGCCAAACTGCAACTGCCGCCTGGAGATGGCCGAAACAAATGCTGTCGGCACGCCGCCAAGCGGAGTGTTCAGAGCATTCACCGATCTTCCGCTCTGGTCAAAGGTTTGTCCCGCAGCCGCGCACAACTTGCAGAAGGCATCGGCTACGTTGTTGACGCTACCGAAGTTTGTGCGGTTGAACAGATTGAAGGCTTCCGCCATGATCTGCACACCGGCCTTTTCGCTGACCTTGAACTGCCGCGAGAGGCGCACATCAAAGTCGTTGTAGTCCGGCCCAATACCGGTGTTTCTGCCCGCTCCGATGGGACGGTCGTTGGTCGAATGACGGTCGCCGTTTACGTCGGTTCCAGCAAGCAGATCATAGGGGTGCGAACTGTTGTAACGGTAGATCGGCGCCAGTTGGAAGCCGCGCAGTACGACATTTTTTGCAGGGCTATCAATCACGCCAGCCAGGACCACTTTGTGGCGCTGATCGAACGTAGAAAGGGACCGCTCGCCCGCCAGATTGGCGTTGTTGACAGGACCAAAGTCGCTGTTGAAGTCGGTTGAGTCGTCCACCGCTTTGCTGTACGTGTAGCTACCGACCAAGGAATAGTGGTTGCTGAAACGCTTCTTCACTTCCAGAATTCCACCCTGATAGATGGCTCCGGCGGCTGAAGAGTACTGATTGGCCTGGAGGATCAGCGGATTGGCAAAGCAGTTCACAATAGCCGCACCAGCACAAGGCGCCGATCCCAGCGGGTTGAGGGGCGAGGTGTTCCAGTTCTGAACCTGCACAGTCTGACCATTCGCGGCTGTCGCAGATGTAAAGGGAGCACTTGCGAGCGCGTTCTGGTCGATGGCAACCGGCAGTTTCAGGGTGTGAACGTAGATGTAGCTGGCGGAAATTCCAAACCCGCCAATTTCCCGTTCAATGCCAAACTCGGCCTGCTCGGAATAGGGGTTCTGGTAGTTGGGCTGGCCGCTGAAGACAACGCTCAACGGGGGAATCGGGCCGCTATGGGTGATATTGATTCCGAATTGCGCGAGATCGGCAGGCGTGATGCAAGCGGCGTTGCCGGCAGTCGCAGCGGTACATTGAATCTTGCCCTGGCCAAAGAGGGTTTGGTAGATCGCCGCCGAGGTCAAGGCGGGATTGCCAGGCGCACCGGTTAGAGGCACGAACACCTGAGCGATCTGCCGGTTCCCGTTTACGACACCAAGAGTCTGAACAACATCGGCAATCTGACCGTAGATGGGCGAATAGAAAACTCCGAATCCGCCGCGCACCACGGTTTTGTGATCTTTGAACGGATCCCAAGAAAATGAGAGCCTCGGGGCGATATTGTCCTTGTCGGTGTTGAGCTTGCCGTACTGCGAGTCAAGCTCATAGCGGAGACCGTAGTTGAGCGTAAAGTTGGGAACGATCTGCCAGGAATCCTGCCAGTAGCCGGCCGTAAACGGCCTAGGGTAGTTGTAAATCGGGTTGCCGAATCCCTGCTGATAGAACTGGGGCAGACCCAAGTTGGCCGATTGCAGAGAGTTAATCGTTGCCGGCTGAATTGACGCCGCAAGACCGCAGGCTGCGGGATTCGCGAGGCACGGGCTCACGAGACCGCCGGGTAGAGAGCCGAACACGAACCGTCCAGGGAAGAACGTGTGGGATTCGGTGTGGTTTCCGCGATACAGCTCATAGAATCCAGCCTTCATCGTATGGCGGCCACGAGTCATGGTGATATTGTCCGAAACCTCGTAGCGGCGCATGATCGTGAGGCTGGGCAGAAAGATGTTGGTGCCCAGGTTGGCGAATCCGGGAATGTCGAGCCCTACTTCACCCTGTTCGTTGGGAAGCACGTCAAAATTCGAGTAGTTCCATTGAAGCCGAAGCTCATTTTGCGTCCTGGGGCTGAACTGGTGGTACCAGGCTCCAAGGAGCGTATTGTCATAAGCGTGAACGGAGTTTCCACGAGAGAATCCGGTCAACGCCTGAACGTCCGGAGACTGATCCGAATCGTGAGCGAAGCTGTAACGAACATAGGCTTGATTCGTATCGTTGAAAACATGATCGAGGCGGCCGGAAGCAAAGTACTGGCGAGTATCGAAAGCAAAGACGCCTCCATTACTCTCGAGCTGGTTGACCAGGAAGCTGCTCAGAGGGCTGGCGGCAGGGTTGATGGTCAGAACGTTCTGGAGGATTCCCGCGCAAACGCTCCCCGGCAAGTTGGGTTGGCCAGCGAGGCATGGAACCAGATTACTGCCACGCCCCTGCAAGCCGCTAATGATGGAGGCCTGATCATTGCCGGTCTTCACGCCATTTACCACCAAGCCGCCGCTATCGGGACGAAAGATGCTGGTGTTGGTAAGGAGAGGAACCGCGTTTTGTGCGTTCTGATGCAGTCCTTCAAATGAACCGAAATACCAAGTCTTGTCCTTGGTGATTGCGCCGCCCATGGTTGCGCCGTATTGTTGCCTGCTCAGGGAGTCCTTGGTGGGAGAGCCAACGCTGTCGGGCGCTGCCGGGTTAAATGCTTGTCCGGGCTGGAGCGCCTGGGTGAAAGCAAAGGGATTGCGCGCATCGAAGACATCACTACGGAAGAAGCCGTAGGCGCTGCCATGAATGTCGTTGGTTCCAGTCTTGGAGACGATGTTGATGGAGGCTCCGCTGGCGCCGCCAAGCTCGGCAGAGTAGTTGCTGCGGTTGATCTGAAATTCCTGCACCGCATCCTGGCTCAACGTGAGGCGAACGCCGCCGGAATCGTCATTGGCTTCGCTGCCATCGACCGTTACGCTGTTGCCGCGGCCGTTGCTGCCATAAAAGGAAAGACCGCTCTGCGGCGTCTGTTTCACCCGGAAATCCTGGTCTGCAGCCAACCTCGTGGAATCGGTGACGGCAGGCGCAAGCAAGGTAAATGAAAGATAGTCGCGGCGATTAATGGGAAGGTCGCGAATGTATTGCTCGTTGATCGTATCGGCCTGGTGGGTCTTATCGATCTCCACCACCGGCGATTCGGTGCTTACCTCGACCTGCTCCGATACCTGAGTAACTTTCATGTGGAAGTCGAGAATGACGGTCTCGCCCACATTGAGAATTACACCTTTCTGAATCGAAGTTTGAAAGCCGGAAAGCTGAGAGGCCACATCGTAGGTGGTCGGCGCCAGACCTACAAAGTGATATTGGCCTTTGCTGTCGGAAGTAACGGTATGCTTGATGCCCTTGTCTGTCGCGGTTGCTATAACCGCTGCGTTGGGAACAACGGCGCCCGAGGGATCCGTAACCGTTCCGGTAATGTCCCCAGAAGCGCCAACGCCTTGCCCGTGCGCCATGCCCACCACCAGCAAGAAGCACACCGCAAGACTCGCTATTCTCGTAACTACTTTCATAAATTCTCCTTGTGAATGCTTGAAAGCAAACCGCCGTATACAACCGCACGAACGGCGCGGCTCTCACTGCTGCCCGAAGTCAATTGTGAATGAGCACTCATTCATTAAGCGGATACCAAACTTCTCATGCCGCCGTTCTAAACTGCATCTGCAAAAACTCAGGACTGTCGATCAAGAGGTTCACGAATGAAAGCTGCCTCACTGCACCTTGGACCTTGAACCTCGGCGTACGAAAAAACATTCTTGAAAAATTGGCTGGCAGGCTGCAAATACAATGACTTACCAACATCAGCACTACGCCCGGACGATTTGCAGCGACGAATTATCCACTGAATTTGCTAGATTTGTCAAAAAGAAATGCAGCGTAATTGGTGCATCGGTCGCAGGTCATTCAGGGCAGGAAAAGTCAGCTTGGGGCGAAGCCAAGGAACGGTGAATTGAAATGTTTTGCAGAAAACGCCTTCGTTCAACTCTGGATCGTTTTATTGACGTCAAGCTGCGCAATCTTTTTATACGCAAATCTTTGCGATCTTTGCGTATTTGATCCGAGTCAGCAGAATTGGTGGTGCCCTATGGCCAAGCGCCAGAAAGGACCCGACGCCTGAATTCTAAGAGTTCTTCATTTCTTCAGGATTCTCCTCAGGCAAGCTTTACGATCACTTTGCCGAAGTTTTCACCCTTGAACAGTCCGATGAAAGCTTCCGGCGCATTTTCCAATCCTTGAGTGACGGACTCGCGGTACTTGATTTTTCCATCGCGCACCCATCCGGCAAGCTGCTGCTGCGCCTCGGGCCAAATATCGCGATGATCGGAGATGATGAAGCCTTGCATCTTGATTCGTTTCCACAGGGCCGCTGCGAGGTTGCGCACACCATATCGCTCTGTAGCGTTGTAATCGGAGATCTGGCCGCAAATCGGTATTCGTGAAAAGGGATTGCACTGCAGGAGAACCGCGTCGAGTATCGGCCCGCCGACATTGTCGAAATATACATCGAAGCCCTTGGGCGCAGCCGCAGCCAACGCGCCGGCTACATCGGGCGCGTGATGGTCGATGCAGGCATCAAAACTCAACTCTTTGACGACGTACTCGCACTTTTTGGGGCCTCCGGCAATGCCGATGACATGGCAACCTTTAAGTTTGGCAATCTGCCCGACAACGCCGCCGACTGCCCCGGATGCGGCTGAAACCAACACCGTCTCACCTGCTTTCGGCTCTCCGATTTTGAGCAGACCGTACCAGGCGGTCACGCCAGGCATTCCAACCACTCCAAGATAGGCAGAGAGCGGAACAAGCTTAGGATCGACTGGCCGCAGGTTAGAGCCATCGGAAATCAGGTATTGCTGCCAGCCAGCATAAGCAGCAACGGTACTGCCCACCTTGAAGCTTTCGTTTCGAGACTCCACCACCTCGGCGACCGTTTCGCCGACCATCACCTGGCCGATCTCCACGCTTGCGGCGTAAGAGTGCGTGGCATTCATACGCCCACGCATATAAGGATCGAGGGAGAGATAGAGGTTCTTGAGCAAGATCTGGCCAGCAGCAAGATCCGGCAAGGACGTCTCGACTGTCCGAAAATTCTCTTTCTTGACCCATCCTTCCGGACGGCTGGCCAGCACGATCTGGGTATTTTTCATCGACATATTCCTCAATCAATTTAGTGCGACAGAGACGCGATCCACGACAGGCAATAACTCTTGTCTGCTTCCTCTCACTTCCAAACGCCGCCCGACTCTAAGTTCTTTGGTTCTTTGGTTCTTTGGTTCTTTGGTTCTTTGCGAGGTTTTCAAAGGCTGCCTCAAAATTCTTCGTCAATCACAAAGGCAAAAGACAATCGGCGAATTTGACTACGGCAACGTATCCTTCTGGTCGGGACGCATATATTTAAAATTGCTTGTCAATCTTGGCCCGAGCACCGCCTGTTGCTGTTCCATCAGCATTTTAGGGCTATAGCGGGCAACAATACGCCCTGTTGACATAACGATTCCATAAGCCGCGAAATATTCCATCTGGTCACACATTCCAATTGGGGGAACTTCCGCGACTACCATCAATTGTTGTCCATTGTTGATCCAAGCGAGACCGGCTATGTTGGGGCTATTGTCCCAACACCTGTGACGTTTTTCGAAGTTCTTTAAGATCGTTCCGGTCACATTGAAAAGGGAAAGAATACGCTCCCTCTCAAATCTATACAGATTTGTTGCGTACCCGGTGCTGTAGCCGTCGCTTTGAGTGATAT
The DNA here is from genome assembly GCA_035295685.1 of Candidatus Angelobacter sp. Classification (GTDB taxonomy): domain Bacteria; phylum Acidobacteriota; class Terriglobia; order Terriglobales; family Acidobacteriaceae; genus Angelobacter. The sequence continues at coordinate 43,379 of DATGIO010000028.1, read as the reverse complement.
AAAACGTGCGGTTATCCGGCGACCAACCAAGACTGGCGTGATCTCCCAGGTATGATTTTTTCTTGTTGAGGGAGAACTTCCGGCCGCCAGATTCCACCCACCACGCATCATCTTTGATCACAACCGCGATGGCTCCGTCGGGAGAGCATATGCGCAGATCGCGGCTCCCATCCCTGGTGACCACTGATATGTCCACCGCTCGCTGCGACCACATTGCCTCTGTGCCGCGCGATGTGCACGACGTTTCTTTTTCTTTGAGGTCTTTCTGGGCTTGGGGGGCGTTGGGCTGGGCATGACACACCCGTAAAAAAAGAGAGAGAGCAAGCGGGACCAGATACTTCATTCTCATTTTGGCTGACGGCGCCTTCGAATCCGGTTATTCCTTACCGGCATAGGGGATTCATTGTAGCCTGCGGGGCAAGAGCGCCATGCAAAGAACACCATGCAAAAAGCATTGACTCTCTATCCATAGATAATCTATATATATAGAGCCATGCCCCGAAAACCAGACCTGATGCCCGGCACGCTCGACATGCTGGTGCTGAAAACCCTGGCGCGAGGCCCGCTTCACGGCTACGGAATCGCGCTCTCGATCAAGAAACTCTCCCAAGATGTACTGACCGTGGAAGAAGGCTCGCTTTATCCGGCTCTCCAGAGGCTGCTGTTGCAGAGCTGGGTAAAGGCGGAATGGAAGATGACGGAGACCAATCGGCGCGCCCGCTACTACACGCTCACCGCCGCCGGGCGCAAGCAGCTTGGCATCGAGCTTTCACAATTTGAACAGATGATTGCGGCAATCGGCCGCGTGCTGCAAGACGCATAGGAGACTTATGAGTGCGTTGATCCACTTCTTCAGAAAGTTAGGAATCTTGGCACGCCGCGATCGATTCAACAGCGAACTGGAAGAAGAAATGGCCTTTCATCGCGAGGAGGCCAGCCGCCAATTTCAGGCGAACGGAATGGCCCCCGGCGCCGCGCGGGAGGCGGCCAGACGTGAATTTGGGAACGACTCGAGTCCCATGGAGGCAAGCAACGAAATTACCGCGCTACGGGTTGAGAGCGTGCTGCAAGACGTGCGCTACGCGATCCGCCAATTGCGGTGGAATCCGGGGTTCACGCTGGTGCTCGTCCTTACGCTTGCACTCAGCATTGGAGCCAACAGTGCAATCTTCAGTGTGGTTCATGGCGTTCTGATGAAATCGCTTCCCTACCCGGAAGCGGAGCGTATCAGCCGCATCTTCACCAAGAGCCCAGCCTTTCCTAAATTCTCATTCAATCCCTTCGATTTCCGAGACATTCGTGAGCGCAACCAATCGTTTGAGTCGCTTGCGGCTTTCACTCGCGGTGATATGCAGCTTTCCGGTTCTGGCGAACCGATTCGAGTGCACGGGTTCAGGATCACGGCTGGATTCTTCCACGTGCTCGGGCTGCAACCGCAGATTGGACGGGAATTCGATCAAAGCGCCGAAATGCCCAAGAGCGACTCGCAGGTCATCCTTAGCGACCGGCTATGGCGAACGCGGTTTGGAGCGGCTGCCGATATTCTGGGGCGCAAGATCACGCTCAACCAACAGCCATTTACCGTGGTTGGAGTGATGCCGCCGGGCACGGAGCATCCAGGCAATGAATATCATGCGCTCAATTACGGCGAGAGCGTCGATATCTGGCGGCCATTTTCCTTTGAAGGAGACCCCACGCAACGCGGAAGCCATTACATCGAGGCTATCGGACGTTTGAAGAAAGGGGTGAGCGCCGAGCAGGCTGACGCCGAGGTGAACTCTCTCATGGCGCAGCTCGGAACCGAGCACCCCCAAAGCGCGGGCTGGGGCGCGACGGTGGTTCCCCTGCAAAAAGAGATCGTTGGTTCGAGCCGGCGCATGCTCCTGATTTTGCTGGGGGCAGTGAGCATGGTCCTCCTGATCGCATGCGCCAACGCCGTGAATCTTCTGCTCGCACGCGCCTCGATCCGGCGGCGGGAGATTGCGCTGAGACTCGCTTTGGGCGCCTCAAGGCTGAGATTGATTCGCCAGTTGCTGACGGAGAGCATGGTCATCGCCCTGCTGGGAGGCGGGCTCGGCCTGGCAATGGCAGGCGGCGGAGTGAAAGCGCTGGTATCGCTGCTGCCGGCCGATTTCCCACGCGCTCATGACATTCATGTGTCCGCGCCGGTCTTCGCGTTCACATTTCTCGTGAGCGTCGCCACAGGATTGCTCTTTGGCCTGGCTCCCGCGCTTCAGGCCTCTCACAGCGACCCGAAGCAGGGTTTGCACGATGGCGGACGCACATCGACGGGAGGCGGGCGCCAGCGCCGTCTACGCAGCGCTTTGGTCGTGTGCGAAGTTGGCCTGGCCTGTCTCCTCCTGGTTGGCGCGGGCCTAATGCTACGAAGCTTGCTGAACCTCCTGCATCTCGATCCAGGCTTTCGACAAGAGCATCTTCTGACTGCAAGCCTCTCCCTGCCTCGAACAACCTACAAAACCGACGCTGATATCTCGCATTTTTACGATCAACTGGTCACGAATCTGGGTTCGATGCCAGGGGTAAAAAGTGTGGGCGTCGGAAGCGACTTACCTTGGACGGGTTATGACGAAAATGCGGGCTTCACTATCGAAGGTAAAGTTGCGCCTGCCAACGAAAACTTCCACGCGCGCTTTCACATGGCATCAGCAAACTACTTTCGGGCCCTCGGCATTCCCTTGATGGGGGGACGGTTTTTGAGTGAAAACGATCGCCAAGGGACACCGACCGTAATCATCATTAACAAATCTATGGCAGACCGCTTCTGGCCTCATGAGGACCCCGTCGGCAAACGGATCACCTTCGTTAGTACGCCGAAGGCCGACAGAGACTGGATGACCGTGGTAGGCGTCGTAGGCGATGTAAAAGACAAGCCCAATAGTCATGCCGCGGAACCCGCATTCTGGTGGACACAACTACAAAGTCCCAATCCAGACATGTCATTGCTGGTTCGCGGCGAAGCAGATCCTCAAATGCTGGCGGGCACCGTGCGCAATGAGATACGGCGACTCGATCCGGCGCTAGCGTTCGCGGACGTCCGCTTCATGGACCAGATTGTCGACGATTCGGTAGCCACCCCTCGCTTTGCATTTGTTCTGGTGGGGCTATTCGCAGGGTTGGCAATTTTTCTGGCAGCAATCGGCACATACGGAGTTATCTCGTACTCAGTGAATCAGCGGACACAAGAGTTCGGCCTGCGCATGGCGCTGGGCGCGCAACGGTTCGACGTTCTCTGGCTGGTGCTTTCTCAGGCGGCGAAGCTGGCCTTGGGGGGCGCAGCCCTTGGAGTGGGACTTGCCCTGATTCTGGCTCGCACTCTGAAAAGTCTGATTTACGAGGTGAGCCCTTCGGATCCTTTAACGTTTGTCTCGGTTGGAACCGCTGTGATTGCAGTTGCCTTATTTGCCTGCTATGTCCCGGCGTGGCGAGCGACAAAGGCAGTCCCGGCAGCCGCTCTGCGGGCGGAGTAGTGCTGTTTTCGAGCAGGGCGCTTCTTGCAAGGAGCCAGAAAAGCGCCCTATCGAGTGCTCAACGAAATAGAGCCTATTTCACGAAGATCGACTTGGGCATCATGACGTGGACACCCTTGTTGCGGTCGACCAGTTCGGTAATGTCCACATCTCCCGCAACGCTCGTCAGCATGTAGGCATCGTCGCGGTCGAGATGTTTTTCGGTGACCAGAAAAGAGATCATCTCCCGCACGGCGATACGAGTGGCTTCGCTCAGGTCGTCGTCAAACCCCATGCTGATGTAATGAGTGGGCGTCTCGGCACGCGGGTACTTGATCTTTAAATCCTTGCGCAGGATAAACTGCAGCTTCCCGATCAAAGAGGTTTCGAGAGCGGTAATATCCACTTCGCCATTTCCCTGGCCCGCGTGGCCATCGCCAATTTCAAAGAGCGCCCCACGAGCATGCACGGGCAGAAACAGCGTGGTGCCGGCAACCAGTTCCTTGTTGTCCATATTTCCGGCATGGACGCCCGGCGGTGCGCTATCGACGCGCCCGTAGGACTCCGGCGGCGCAACCCCCATGCTGCCAAAAAAGGGATGCAATGGAATCTCAATCCCTGGAGCAAACTTGGCGACCATGCGCTCACGATCCAAGGGAATGATCTTGACCTTGGCGTGGGTAAAGTCCTGCGTCAGGAAACCCGCTCCGTAGCGAAAGCCGTTGTAGGCATAGGGAATGGCCAAGTCGATTTTCTGGATGCGGACCTCGAGCGTATCGCCGGGCTCCGCACCTTCAATGTAGACGGGACCATTCAAAATATGTCCGCCTGGGCCGCGCGTGGTGACCTCTTTATAAACGTCACGAAGATTCTGCTCGACATCCGCGGGGGCAACACCCGCTTTTTCAAGCCCGGTTGGGCTGTTGGTAAGCAGTGTCTGAAATTCGACTGTATCTCCCGAATGAATACGCAGGACCGGCTCCGCAGCCGCGTCATAGTAGCCCCAGGCCACGGTTTTGGGTCCAGCCTTGAGCGTGAAAGTCTGTGGCCCGGCAGCCGGCTGGTTTGACGCGGATGGGCCCTGCGCCCAGGCCGCCGCTGTCATCAGACAAATCAAAATGAGCTTACGCATGTTCCTCCTCAATTTCCCTTCAACTTTTTGAGAGAGAAATGCTGCCACAAGGAGATGGAAGGCGCAAACACCATTCTTGGGCGGCACGCGCGAACGCGCAGATCTTTGGTGAGCTCGTCAATGCAAGGGGGGGAAATCCGGTCTCGGTTCGGAGGGTGGGCAATCATGCGGCAAAGAGCCGAGCGCTGAAGCACCGCGGCAGGTCAGACGTCTTTACGCGCGCCAGGAGCCGCGCTCTTCCATAGTTAAAGAGACTTATTGCCAACTCAAAATGTAAAAACATCAATGCAGGGGTAGACCCTGATCTTCCACGGTCGGGGAAAGGGATGCCGGTTAACGTTTCAAGACGGTATTCTCCGGATCAAGCAAGATCTGCTTTGCGCCGGCCGGAGCCACCAATTGAAATTCGGTTCGCGGCTCATCGGCAAAAACAAATTCGATGAAGCTTGAGTGACCGTCTTTATCTACCGCATAAACTGGCAGCGCCGTGATCAGATCTTTGGGGGCATGGTTTTCATGAATGACTCCACTGACCTTAACCTTGGCTCCGGAAGGCTCCATGTGGACATTTTCAAGCGTAAATTCAGGAACCGCCGCTCCGTTGATCCAAGAATCGAAGAACCAATCCAGCGATTTCTTTCCCTCGTACGTAAGCGATTTGGGTAGAACCTGCTCCATCGCCTGCTGCAGGTCGGCGGTAGAGATTTTTCCGTTGGGAGCCTTGGTCAGGAGGGAGCGCAATGCGGCAAAGAAGAGAGCATCGCTCGAATCGCCTCCGGTTTGACGCAACATGCTCCGCAGCATGTGGCAAAGCCAGGTGCCGCGTCCGTAGAGGACAGGATCGTAGGCATTTGGAAATCGTGAGGACGTCAATCGCGAGCCCAGTGTCACCGGGCCGGCGTCGCTCAAGATGCCATTGGCGCTTTCCTGCAAGAGCTGCTTGCGATAGTGCTCCATGGCTAGCTTCATGCCCTGGGGGTTATCGCGCTCGAGCATCAACAGCGCACAATAGTTGGCCAGGGCCTCAACAATCCATTGATCCCGGTACGATTCCCAATCCACGGCATCGCCCCACCACTGGTGCGCGGTTTCATGAGCCAACATCAGGTCGCTCATAAGGAACTCCGCGTACGGATCACGAATGCCCACCGCGCGCCGCTCTTCGGGCGTAAGAAAAGCCATGCTGGAGAGATAAATCAGACCAGGCCACGATTGACTCAACAGCGCAGGAAGCTGCGCAACCTCGAGGTGAGAATAAGGAAACGCATCTAATTGGCGCGAGAGAAACTGCACCGTGTTCACTGCCTGTCCGGCAATCTTCTGCACCTGCTTGGCGGGATCGGGATGAAGGCCGGCGCCAGCTTCAGCGCGAGCGATTCTCTGCTCCACGTTTTTGGCCGCATACGATTCGACCACCACCGCGCCGACGGCGGCATTGGCGGTTTCAAACCGTCCCAGGTTAAACCCGGCGCGGCTGATCGGCTTCTCGGAGACGAAATGAATGATCTGCCGGCCATTTTCCGCAGTGGCGGAAACTTTCTTTCCAGTTGCTACCAGGCTCCAATCTTCAGGGCATTCAAATGTAAGGTCATAGTTGGCAAAGGATACGCCGGGGCTCGGATACCATGTGCCACGCTCGCCCACATACAGCACTTCGCCGCCAGTATCGAACATCACCGGCCCGGAGTATTTCAACGTGAGCTTGGTAGGGCGACCCTGCTGCAGTGCAGCCGGAAGCACGACCGCCACAATGTCATTGCCGCGGCGCGCGAGGTCGCTGCCATCAATGGCTTCATTCTGGATATATGGGACTGGTTCGCCTTCCATTTTTGCCTCGGACACCTTTAGGTACCGCGAAAGCTCAAGCGGCACCATCCGCTGGCCAGAGCGCCTGGCAACCACCGTTATCTCGGCTTCCGCTTCGAGATTGGTGGGCGGCGAGACTTTGGTGACAATGCGGAAATCGGAGGCATAGATCGGGAGACCATGCCTGGGAAGGTCATTGGCGCCTTTTGCCAAGCCGGTGGGAAACGAGGTCCAGATATTGTAGTACGTTGTGTCTTTCTCACTGACGGCCTGGGCAATGCTCATCTGCTCGGGCGCATGCGTGTCATAGAAAACGTCAAACACTCCGAGCGCCGTACCTCCAAGACGAAGGTGGAGATAGCGTGAAGAAGCATCTCCCGAGGCGGTCATGGCCTGCAATAACGAGAGACTATCGCCCGAGGCGAGAGAGCGGGCTGGCTCCTGCCACTTTTCGAGAAATTCTTTCTGGTTCTCAGCAGGCCGAAAGCCGCTTCGCAGTTCAGCGAATAGCCGGTCGTCAAAGAACCGCAGATAGGCTGTCTGAAACTTCTGGTCCAATGCGCCAGAACTGGTGAAGAGAGCAAGCGATGTGCGTTCCGCTCGATTCGGAGGAACGAGCAGGATTTCCCCTTCGCCCTCGAAAAAGGCGCCCGTAACGTGGCCATCCACCGCTTGCATTAGCGCGATGGTACCGTCCACCAGTACGACATGCAGGTCTTCCCGGTCGATGGCGACCTGGCGAAGGTGATAGACATCTTCTACCTTGAAAACAGGACTCAAGAGCTGCCGGTAAAGCTCCGTGGGGCTGGCGCTCGCCCGCGCTGCTGTGGACTGCGCCCCCGCGACCACGTTGAATGCGGTGAACACGAGGCAGGTCCATACTATTTTGGCAATCGGGAGTATTTTGGTAATCGGGGATAGACCCCACTTGGCTAACCCTCGTCGCTTGCTACAATTTTGGTGCGTGCGATTCAGGATCACAATCCTCTGCATTCTCGCCGTTTGCCTAACGGCGCGCGCCGATGTTATCCAGCTTAAGAACGGGCGGCGCATCGTGGCCGATTCCGTGCGCGAAATAAACGGCCGTGTGGAATTCGTCATTGGAGATAATACCTACTCGATTTCAAAATCGCTGGTTGAAAGAATAGACTCCGGCGGGCCGTCCCCAGTTCCCTCTACCAAACAACAAGCTGCGCCGGAAGACATTCCGCAACCCCGCGAACAGGTGGAAGCCGGCGGCGACCTGACATCTCGCGTGATTCGAGGCGGCCAGATTGATACTGCCGCTTTGAAGGCCATTGAGAGCGAGGGGAGCCGGGAAAAATCCGCCGCAGCCTACAACATTGCCGCCAATTTTGAAGAAAAGCAACACAATCTTCCGGAAGCCGCGCGCTATATCGAACTGGCCCTGCTCTCCATGCCCGACCATCCGGTCCTGCTCGAGCATTATGTCTCGGTGCTTCTACAGCTAGGGCGAAACGCGGACGCGTTGCCCTTTGCCGAACGGGCTTCCCATGCAGCGCCGCAGTCGGCTGATGCTTTTGCGCTGTTGGGATACGCGTATTACCGGAACAATCACAACGCCGAAGCGATTACGGCTTTCAACCGATCGCTGGCGCTTCGTCCGGACGATAGAGTGCGCGCACTGTTGGCCCGGCTGCAACGTGAATCGACAACCGAAGCCGACTTCCGCCAACAGGAGAGCAGCCATTTTGTCTTGCGTTACGAGGGAGCTCAGGCGCCCGATTCGCTACGCCGCCAGATTCTCGATACCTTGGAGGCGCACTACAACGAACTGCAGAGCGATCTTGGCAGCGCCCCCAAGAGCAGCATTTCCGTTTCTCTTTATACCGATTCGGCGTTCTTTGACGTGACCCAGGCGCCTTCGTGGTCGGCGGCGCTGAACGACGGAAAGATCCGGATTCCTATCTCCGGGATTACCCAAGTCACTCCGGATCTCTCACGGGTGCTCAAACACGAATTGACCCATTCTTTCATCGCCCAGATCACACACGGCCATGTGCCGCAATGGTTGAACGAAGGAATCGCGCAGATTGAAGAGCAACGCTCGACAGGACCTGTGGGAGCGCGCCTGTCATCCCTTTATGTCTCCGGACACCAGATACCGTTGAACCAGCTTGAAGGATCATTTCAGACTTACAGCGGAGGCGAAGCGTCGGTCGCGTATGCGGAATCGCTGGCTGCGGCGGAATATATCCGGTCGGCATACGGCATGAGCGATATTGCGAGAATCTTGCAGCGGCTAGGCAATGGCGAATCGGTGGAAACGGCCCTGCGAAGCACCATCCACAGCGGCTATGCCCAACTTGAATCGGAGATTGGCACTTACCTCAAGCAGAAATATGGAGCGTAGAGGATTGCTCCCGTCGAGCTACTTCGCATTTTGGGCCAATCTGATGGCAACCCGAAGTTAGCTAATTAGCCAGCCTAACGAACTTAACCCATGGGAGCTTAACCCACGGCGGCTTAGACCGCCTTCAGTCTTAAAGTCTTAATAATGACTTTGGGCACCGATTTTGAAAATGTGAAAAAAGTGAACTGGAATGACGGGATTCGTTTTTTTCACTCGCCCCTTGCGCGGTGGATTGAGGGGCAGTGGAGTATTCATAGCACCCCACTAGCACTATTTTACCAATGCTGCCGTCCCTATACCACGCTTTCTTTCAACCAGGATTTCTTCCTAAAGAGCCGATTTCGGCTCATCGCTCAAGACTGGCCCCCTTGCCCATTCATGAGAGAGATTCTTTACATGTGGAATCTGACTGTAACGGTGCTTTCCACCTGTACAGGCTCGCCATTCAATGTCGTAGGCTTATACTGCCACAGCTCAACCGCTTCTTTTGCGGCTTCCACCAATATCGCATCGCCTGAAACTGGGCGGCATTTCTCCACATTCCCTTTTTTCCCTATCAAGACCTGCAGAACCACATCTCCCTGGATGTGCTGCCGGAGAGCTTCCAGCGGATACGAAGGCTGAACTTTTCGCACCAAGTTTGCTTCCAGAACGCCCGAAGAAACACGCAGCTTTAGTGGCTTTGGCTTCTGATCCTGCGGTGACTGCTCTTGTGGCTGCGTCGATGGCTGATCTTGTTGGGGTTGTGGCTTCGGCTGCTCCGCCTGTTGTCCTTTCGACTGCCCACCAAAGGCCAAGACGGCAAACAACATTAAAATCGCAAATCTGTGTTTCATCGGGTTTGAACCTCATTGCATCATCAAGAACCGCCAATTGCCTGACCGCCTGCTCCACAGCCTTTGCCAAGAGCAGACCGCCATGGATCACCTGGCCATAGCTCACGTTCCCTCGCCGATCGACCATGATCGGCAGTCAAACATGTACGTCAAGAAACCGGAACGAAGAACCGTGCGCATGGCTGCCTATCCACGGAAGTCTCTTGTTCTTTGGTCCTTTGTTCCTTACATATGAAATCTGACTGTAACCACGCTTTCTACCTCTATGGGCTCGCCGTGCAGCATGATTGGCTTATATCTCCACTGCTCCACCGCTTCTTTCGCGGCGTCCCTCAAAGCCGGATCGCCGCTGGCCACCCGGCATTTCGCCACATTCCCTTTTTTTCCTATCCAAACCTGTAGAACCACATCTCCCTGGATGTGCCGCTCGCGGGCTTCAAGCGGATACGAAGGCTGAACTTTCCGCACAAGGTTTGCTACCAAGACGTCGGAAGAAACACGGAATGTCATCCCCTTCGGTATCTGATCTTGCTGTGGCTGTTTTGATGGTTGATCTTGCTGGGGATTCGATTGTGGCTTCGGCTGCTCCGCCTGTTGGCCTTTCGATTGTCCACCAAAGGCCAAGACGGCAAACAACATTAAAATCGCTAATCTGTGCGTCATCAGGTCTTGAACCTAACCGCATCATTAAGAGCTGTCAATGAAATTTACAGAAGTTCGGCTTCCTTGGGCCGTCGTTTGCTGCTAGCATTCCATTTACTATGAAGCGGGTCTTGAAAGTTGTCGGCATTGTTCTTGCAGTCCTCGTGGTTGCGATCGTTTTAGTTCCTTTTTTCATCAACGTGGATAGTTTTCGGCCAGAGATTGAGTCGAAAGTTTCCGCCGCGCTTGGCCGACAGGTTCACATCGGCAGCATCAAGGCTTCCATTCTTAGCGGCGGTGCTGAAGCGGACAACATCACGATCAATGACGATCCCAGTTTCAATAAGGGACCATTTCTTCAAGCATCGTCACTGCAGATTGGCCTTCAGTGGCTGCCTCTGATCTTTTCCCGCGAAATCAAGGTCACTGCGATTACGGTGAGGAAACCGGACATTGTGCTGGTACACGATTCGGCGGGGAAGTGGAACTATTCCAGCCTGGGCAATGCCTCCGGCCATTCCCCCGCAGCCAAGACCGAAAACGTCGCCTTGAAAGCAGACGCAAAGAAGCAGGCGGCATCTTCCGACGCTGCGGCAGATTTCTCCGTAGACAAGTTTGAAATTCAAGAGGGGAAGATTCGGATTGCACAAGGCAGTGGGCATTCATTGGGCAAAGAACAGATCTACAACAAGGTCAACCTGCTTGCCCGCAACATATCGCTGCGCTCCGTGATGCCGTTTACCCTAAGCGCCTTGACCCCGGGAGGCGGGGCTTTGGAGGTTGAGGGACACGCCGGTCCGTTGAACCAGCAGGATTCCGCAAAAACACCTCTTGAAGCCAAAGTGGTCTTGGACCATGCCGACCTGGCGGCGATCGGGGCGTTTGATCCAGGCTCCGGAATCGGGGGCGTTCTCGACTTCGACGGCAACATTAAATCGGATGGCCGACGGCTGAGTTCCAACGGCAAGGCCAAAGCCAATAATCTGCAGATGGTCAAAGGCGGCTCTCCTTCCCGGCAGACGATCAATCTCGACTATAGCTCCGACTATGCCATGGAATCGGATACAGGCACGGTGAACCTGAAGGTCCATGCAGGCAACAGCCTAGCGACCGCCAGCGGAACCGTCGCCACGCATGGCGAAAGCAGTGTGGCTCACCTTAAGCTGGCAGGCCAGAACATGGCCGTCAACGATCTTGAAGGACTTTTGCCCGCGTTCGGCGTGATCCTTCCCTCAGGCGCTTCCTTGCAAGGCGGGATGACTAACGTAAATTTGACCGCGGAGGGCCCCCTGGACAAATTGGTCATTACAGGCCCGGTATCCATTACTGGAACGCACCTCTCGGGTTACAACTTAGGTTCGAAATTGAGCGTGATCGCCGCGCTGGCTGGAATCCATCCAAGTACGGACACGTTGATTCAAACTTTTAGTTCGGGCTTGCGGGTGGCTCCGGAGGGTATACGGGCAGACAACTTAGTCCTGGATGCCCCACAAATCGGCCAACTCGCCGGCAACGGCACCGTCGGCAGCGACCACGCTCTAGACTTCAAGATGATGCTGACCCTAGCAAGCGCTTCCAACGGCGGATTGATGGGAGCGGTGTCGAATATCGCCTCGGGCGGACAGGGTAAAGGGATTCCCTTCCTCGTGCAGGGCACCACCGCCGAACCCAGATTCCTGCCATCTCTAACACTTGGTAACACGCTTAAGGCGCTTGGGGGGATTCAGGGAAGCAACCAACAGGGGCAGGGACAGCCATCTCAAGGGCTGGGCGGTCTGCTGGGCAACATTTTGAATAAAAAGAAGAAGCCCTAACATTCAATGCTTTAAGCTTCTTCCAAGGTTCCGGCCGGCCCGCAGGACTGTTAAAATGACCTTATTACACTGCTCCCGCGAACATCCGGAAAGGCGTTAGCCATGCTGAAAAAGATTTGTCTGCTCACTTTTGGGATCTCGGCTTTTGCCGCTTGCCTGAACGCCCAAAATGTCGTCGATGAGATCGTCGTCCGTGTGAATGATTCCATTGTCACACGCTCCGATGTTGAGAAGTTTCGGGAGACGTCGATTGAAGACCTGAAGCAGCGCTATCCCGAGAGCTGGCAGGCGAAGTGGAACGATCACCAGAAGGATGTGCTCCGGGACCTCATCGACCAGCAATTGTTGGTGGAAAAAGCCAAAGATCTTGGAATCACCGGCGATACCGAAGTTGTGAAACGGCTCAATGAGCTTCGCCGCCAGATGAACTTGAGCACCATGGAAGAGATGGAGCAGGAAGCCCAAAAGCAGGGCATTTCTTTCCAAGACTTTAAGGAGAAGATTCGCACCGACATCGTGACGCAGCAGGTGATCGGCCGCGAGGTCGGCTCGCACATTCAGATCACCAACGACGAAATCCAAAAGTTCTATAACGACCACCGGGCGGAGATGGAGAGCCCAGAGCAGGTCAAGCTCGCTGAGATCCAGATTTCGGCACAACCGCCAACGCCTCCCGCGGGAAGCCAACCTGCAGAAGGATCGAAAGACCAAGCCAAGGAGCCGGGCAAGGATCAGCCACCGGCAAACCAACCATCAGCAAATCAGCCACCACCAAATCAAACACCCGGCAACGACCCTGCAGCACTTGCCCAGGCTGAAGCCAAGACAAAACAGATTGTCGATCAACTGCGCAAGGGTGCGGATTTTGCCGATTTGGCGAAGAAAAACTCCAGTGGCCCAACTGCGGCCCAGGGCGGCGAAATCGGCACGTTCAAGCGCGGCGAGTTAGCCAAGGAGTTCGAAGACAAGACGTTTTCGTTGAAGGCCGGTGAGGTCACCGATCCGATCCGCTTTACGCAAGGCTATCTCATTTTCAAGGCAGTCGCGCACCAGAACGCTGGTGTGCCTCCACTTGCAGACGTTGAAAACAGGCTCCGCGACGCCATCTATGCGCAAAAACTGGAGCCCGCCGCCAGGGCATATCTGACCAAGCTCCGCGAAGAAGCCTATATCGATATCCGCCAAGGCTTTATCGACAGCGGAGCGAGTCCAAATCAGGCCACGAAACCAGTCCTGGTGGCCTCCGACGACGGAAGCTCAACCGAGTCTTCTAAGTCTCCCAAGAAGAAGAAACGTTTCTTGCTTTTCTGAAGAGGGTTGGAGAGCAATCAAGCATTTAAGTAGTCAGTAGTGAGAAAGAAGGAGTCCCCAACGGTCCCCTTTGCCGACATGCACCGTTGGGCGGACTATTAGAATGACGCTACGCTGACGTAAACACTTGGAAAAGCACACTACATGCTCAAAAAGACTTGCCTGCTTGCCTTTGGGATCACGGCCTTCACCGCTTGCCTGAACGCTCAAAATGTTGTGGACGAGATCGTAGTCCGCGTGAACGATTCCATCGTCACCCGTTCGGACGTGGAGAAGTTCCGGGAGACGTCGATTGAAGACCTGAAAGAGCGCTTTCCAGATAGCTGACAGTCAAAATGGCACGATCACCAGAAGGACGTTCTGCGCGACCTTATCGACCAGCAGTTGTTAGTCGAAAAAGCCAAGGACCTTGGAATCACTGGCGAAATCGAAGCCTTGAAGAAGATCGATGAGCTGCGCCGCAAGATGAAACTAGCCACCATCGAAGATGTGGCACAAGAGGCCCAAAAACAAGGCATTTCGTTCGAAGATTTCAAAGAGAAGATTCGCACAGACATCGTGACGTCACAGGTGATCGGCCGCGAGGTCGGCTCGCATATCCAGATCACCAACGACGAAATTCAAAAGTTCTATAAGAATCACCGGCCAGAGATGGAAAGCCCCGAGCAAGTCAGACTCGCAGAAATCTTAGTCTCCGCGCAGCCTCCAACCCCACTTGCAGGGAACCCGTCAGCGGCAAGCCCACCTCCTGTGAACGATCCCTCGGCCTTGGCCCAAGCCGAAACCAGAGCGCGCCAGCTTGTCGACCAATTGCGCAGGGGCGCTGATTTTGCCGAACTGGCAAAGAAAAACTCGATCAACCCAACCGCGACGAAGGGAGGCGAGATCGGAGTTTTCAAGCGGGGCGAGCTAGCCAAGGAATTTGAAGACAAGACGTTTTCGCTGAAGGCAGGTGAATTTACCGATCCGATCCGATTCACTCAGGGCTATATCATTTTCAAGGTGATCGCACATCAGAACGCCGGTGTGCCACCGCTTATGGATGTTGAAAACAAGATTCGTGATGCCATCTATTCCCAGAAGCTAGAGCCAGCGGTCAGGGCTTACCTGACAAAGCTTCGCGAAGAGGCCTATATCGATATCCACCAGGGGTTCATCGATAGCGGCGCAAGCCCAAATCAGGCCGTAAAATCTATTTTGGTGGCCTCCGACGAAAAAGGCTCAACTGAGTCGTCTAAGTCTCCCAAGAAGAAGTAGTATTTGGGGTTCTTCTGAGAGAGCACTCAGCGAATAGCATTCAGCCGATTTTTGCTTTCCCCTCGCATTGACTAGCCTGTATTCGAACCTCTTCCTGTCACGCGCATTTTGAGGCGATGTTGCGGCCTTTCTTCCATGGAAAGGCCGAGAGTATTTTGATTCATGAATGCTTTGATTCGTGAATACTCTGATTCGTAGATACTCTCGGTTTGAAAAACGGGTTTACCCTTCCTGGTAATACTGAAGCTTTCGATGAGTCACTTTCTTGCTCCACTCCGGATCACCTTGAAAGCGGTGAAACTTGCGTCGCTCAATCCAGTTTCCGTAGCGATCCTCTGTATATTTGAAGATCGTGAATGCATTCGGCCCTTCGTTCGGGGATTGATCGTTAAAGGAAAGACTTCCGATTTTCTTCCCTTCCTCATCATATTCATAAGTATATCTCCCGTCCCCTAACGGCCTCCCATCGGCATGATGGCCGTACGTCTGGATCAAACGTTCTGAGGAGTCAAAATCCAGCGTCCAAATCTCATCTAAATTTCCATCCCAACCGTAATATCTGGTGAATGCCTTAACGAGTTTGCCATCCGCATACACAAAGTCTTTTTGAAGTATGGGCCGACCATGGATGTCCACAGTTGAGAAGGACGCTAAGAGATTTTCTGAATACCGATATACGCACCGCCGTGTGGCTTCACCGTCGCTCGAATAGCCAGTCCAGCCCGTCTTTTTGCCATCAACATCGTAATGGCATTCCATCTTATCGATGAAATCGTCGTTACCATCGAATCGGAGCGTACGGAGGAGTTTACCGCCTTCCCCGTAGACGAAAACCGTAGACTCATACAGGGCTCCGCTACGCGCATAATCGTTGATTGTGAGGATTTGCCGGGCCGGAGAGAATTCAACATCAAAACTCTCAAAGTCGCGGTAAGAACTGAGGCTTTCTAAGTGCTTGGAGGGTTGGCTGCGTTGTTCGATTCGATGGATTGGGCCTTTTACGTCTTCTAATTCATACATCCTTCTTGGGCAGTCAGCTAACGGTTGCTACCGAATGACCGCGAATAGAGAAGTTGAGAATAGCATAATCGCTTTGATGATTTCCGCAGAGGTCAGGTCTACAGGGCAATTGCGTGAAATATTTTTGATATATCAGGGGAAGGGTTCAGCGGACCTTTCGTTGATCCAAGACAAACTTTGTTTGCAATCAGGAATACGTTGTTGGATAGAGATGCCTCTGCCGTGCCTCTGGCACTCGACTCTTCGTTGTACACGTACCCACGTCGCCGCTTCGCTTTGACGTGGGCTACCCTCTCGTCGCGCCGCTGGCGCTTGGTGCATTCCACAATGACACTTTATGCCAGACTTCCGATTTTTGGCGGATTGAATGGCGTGATTTTGTCCAAATTTGAAGCAGGCTTCTCACATTACTTGAACATTCCTCGTAAAAGCCTCTCGTTCAATATGATTCCATATTCACGGCAAAGTAGCTTTGCGATCAGAATTCGTCCAAAACGCCATGAAAATCCTTCTTACGATTGTCTTGTCGATCTAGGCTTTATAGTGTTTTCGGTATTATTGTGTCCTGTTTGCGTAATTTTCGTTAGGCTTTTCGTTTAAGCAAAAACCAGTAATCGAAAATCAGCAATCGAAACACAGTTAGTAGAAAACAGTAGTTGAAGAACATGTGGAGAAGGCCGCTACAGTGATCTTGATTCCTGCTTACATTTATGTTGAAAACGTTTTAGGTAAGGAACGTGCTCGGGCTTCGAGATCGACGATGGCGAAGCGAAGCTCGCTTGTATATCTGGCCCCAGAGGCATCCTGCAACCAGGTCTGATCAGGATCCGGAAGCATCTCGGAAAAGGAGAAGGATGCTTCTCCCTCAGCCGA
Source organism: Candidatus Angelobacter sp. (assembly GCA_035295685.1). Taxonomy (GTDB): domain Bacteria; phylum Acidobacteriota; class Terriglobia; order Terriglobales; family Acidobacteriaceae; genus Angelobacter. The sequence goes on along the minus strand of DATGIO010000028.1, from coordinate 26,847 downwards.
CGCGGCTTGCGGCGACTTTTCCACCTTGCGAATCGATCGGCACAGAATTTCGACGAGGACCGGACTGTCGAGATCCAGATAGAAGGGTTTCATTTCCGTTGGACTTTTGACAAATAGCCTGCGCGGCAAGCCTCGACTCTTCATCCATTTTCGCGCACCGAGGAAGCGCAGCCTTTCTTCTTTCTCGTGCGCAAAACCGAGCTCTGATGCGGGCGCACGCCACGTCTCTCGCTGGATGACCAGCTTGTCGATGAGAACACGCGGGGAATAGTAACGCGGCTGCGACCAACCCGCTTTGTTCATGATCATGGCGCAGAACAGATCCGCAAAGGCGTCGAGGATGTGAAAACGATGCGATTGTTTGCGATCAACCAGGACTATTTCCCCATCCTCCTTGCGCACCAATAACCCGCTGAAAGGATGGCCCTTATAGCCTGTGGGAGCAACGGAGGAAGGCGTTGTCGCAAGGAGATAGTCTGTCGGAAGGAATAGGCCCTCGGCAGTCCGCACAGTGGTCGGACCACTTTCCGGGGAATCTACGAGCTTGAGCCGCCCGGATGGAAAGTCCCATTGGGGAGCGCCCCTCAATGCGTCCCGATCCGGATGCTGCTCAACCAGTGAGGCGTGGGTCAGGGAGTTCTTGCCCAAGTGGATCTCGCCTAGCACATAGAGACAGTCGCCGCGCTGCACTCCCTCCGGCGTTGCCGCCAACATCAAATCGGGACAGTAGTAGCGAACCGGACAAGCGACGGCAATGTCCGGAAAAGCCTTCTCTACTCGTTCTCTCAGAGCTCTGCTTTCAAACTGCACAGGCGATTGGCCATCGAGAGGCAAGAGTTCGGCCCATTTGGATTTAAAAAGCCGCTCCACCTCAACCGGCCCTTGAGCATCGGCAAGCCGGTCTTGCGTGTAAAGCCACCAATCCATCACCGGGACCTCGGACTTGCCGGATGCCTCGGCGAACTCATCATAGCTCTGCACAAAGAAGCGATCGAATTCCTGGGCAAGTGAGTGCACCAACCAGCGAAGTCCACGGAGCAGCAGCGAAAGAACCGGGACCGCAGGCTCCAACAGTTGTGGAGCCATCTTGATCGTGACGTCCCGCTGGCAATCCTCGTAGACAATCGTGCGCCCGCCGTAGGTAAGGCCCTGGTTGCGGTGTCCCGCGACCTGCGTGGTTGACGTAAAGCCGGATTCCAGATCCTGCAAGGCAGCGAGAAGCGCGGTGGGATTTCCAGCGGAAGCGGCCACCTGCCCACGCAGGGCATTCAATCGATCGAGATCATCGAGAGCATGCTTGCGCAGCGCCTCATTGCCAATGCGTAGCAATTGCAGGCGAAGGCCCTTTTCTGAATTGACCTCCACAGGCGCCAGGAATCGCCAGAGAAGAATGCCCTCGGCAACTTTTGTTTTCAGTAGCGCCGTGAGATCATCCGGCTCTAATTGAGAAAAACCATCTTGATGGCGCAATGCAGACAGAATCTCTTCCGGCAGAGCTCCCCCGTCGCAAAGTGGCAAGGCGGCGGCTTCCAGCGGACTCAACTGCTGTGGCTCAGCTCCTGGCTGGTGAAGCATTCCATCTTCAATGAAAACCAGCGGCACAAGGCGCGGAGGAATCCACCACTGCACTCCCTGGTAGCGTTCGCTCGACGAGAGAGTCTCGGCAAATTTATCGATCGCCCAGTCTTCAAAGTAGGTATTGCGGCGCTTGAGCAGTCCATCGCCGGAAATCATCGTAACCGGACGGTCCCCTGCCTCTAATATTCCCCAAGCAACAGGCCCAAAGAAACCAATCGTATCGTTCTTTACGCTATACCTTTGTACGTAGTTGCCTACAAGCTCTTCACGCCGCCGCTGCCGCTGGTCTCGATCAGAGGTCTTGCCCGAAGCGGCAAGCGGCTGAATCGCCGTTTCAAAGGCATGGCGGTTCTGCCAGATCACCGCTTCCTGGAATAATGGATCGCATGCAAAGCCGATAAGTGCCTTACTCTGGGCTTCCATGCATCCGGCAAAGCGATTCTCAAACTCGATGCGCAGATCGTGGGTTTTTTGCAGAGCATGGCCGACAGCAAGAAGCTTTTGGCATAGTTCCGGCTCCAAATCGGTGAAAGCCGGAACCTTTCCGGAAACCAGACGACGGCGCGCATTGAGCACCACCTTAAAATATGGGTCTTCCCGGTTCTTTCCCGAAGCTCTCAGGCGGTTGAGTTCGGCATCGAACGCCTGAATCGCAATTTGAAACTCATCTTTTAAGTTATTGTCGGCGGAGTTCGATGCATCCGCAGCGGACGCGGCCGCAGGCGCAGACAAGCGATCTACGAGATTCGCAGGAAAGCCGGTTCCGCGAAGGACAAACCAACGCCAGATGGCCCATTCCGATGGAACGAGCGAGACCAAGTGCGGGGGAAGCAAGGGGCCCATTCAACAACCTCAAGATAGTTATTCGTTCTCGTGCTCAATCGCATTCTCCAGGACAATCGTGAGAGGCGATCAGTGCCGATTTTCGGATAACCCATCTTGCGGCCTCGAATCGTTCTTTCATCATACAGGACGACGATCACGCAAGGCGGATCGACAGACAGAGCAGGGCGCGCGACCGGAATATGTGGCCCAGTAAGCGTCGGAAACTACGGACAAGCGGGCCGGTGTACCGCTGCCAATGATCGAACCCACCCTTTGCTCCGAGCGCAAAGACCAAGAGCGCGCTCTCCTCAAAGGATGGGGCACCCACTTCCCCGTGAGAACTAGATTTTCGTGTTGGATGCCGGCGCTGAAGAGTTTTAGCGACCCGATCCTGACGACGCGGAACGAACATACCGTCCCTTCATCGAGCGTATTTCAAAGCCTCCGCGCTTCAGATCCGCCGCAGGCTTATTCGCGTCTTTCGCGTCGTCGCATCATTCGCATCGCAAAGCAACCACTGGCTCGACACGCATGGCAGAACGCGCCGGAATGCAGCAGGCCACGAAGGCAACCATCGTGAGCAGGAGCGCCACTGCCGCCAATGTGAATGGATCGGTAGGACTTACTCCAAAGAGCAAGGTTCGCATCAGGCGAGTCAAGCCGAGGGCCACAAGCAACCCCAACACGACTCCTGTTAGAGCCAAACGCACACCCTGGCTTATCACCATTCCCAAGACGTCTGAGCGTTGCGCCCCGAGAGCAAGGCGGATGCCAATTTCGCGAGTGCGCATGGCGACGGCATAGGAGATCACGCCATAGATACCGATCGCAGCAAGGACCAAGGCCAGCGCACTAAACAAGCCGAGCATAATGAACGTGAGCTTGCGGGTGGCAATAGAATCGTGGAATAGCTGGTTCAGAGGAGCGATATCGGTCACGGGTTGATCTTTATCAACTGCGGCAATGGCTTCACGAATCACGGAAGTCAGGACAGCGGGATCGCTTCCCGACTTAACAACCAGTTCCATCTGATTGTCGGGCGACTGCCGGAACGGAACATATATTTCCAGGCGCGAAGGGCTCGCCAAGCCGTATAACTTGGTGTCGCCAACCACCCCGACGATTGTGATCCAACGATTTTCTTTGCTGGGATGCCCGAACATGAACCGCTTCCCAATGGGATCTTGATTAGGAAAATATTGCCGCACCACTGAGGCATTTACCAGGCCCACCAGAGGAGCGTTTTCGATATCCAGGCCGGTGAATTGCCGACCTCGATGCAGGGGTATTCCTAATGACGACAAATAGTCCGGACTGATGATGTGGACATCAGGATGAGGAAAGCTTCCTGGCGCGGGCAACACCATATTTTCCAAGGTAATGTCGCTACGGGAGTGATCTCCTGTAAAGGGCACAACGGTCCCAACTGCCGCACTCTCAACCCCAGGCAGCACCCGAACCCGATCCAGAACCTGCTGCCAAAAGTTCCGCATCTCCGGTTCCTTGGAATACTGCGCCGCACGTAGGCTCAAACGCATGGTGAGGACTCGGTCTGTGCGGAGGCCGGGGTCCACGGACAACAGCAGAAAAAGGCTACGGATCATCAACCCGGCGCCAGCGAGGAGGACCAAGGCAAGAGAAACCTCAGCCACGACAAGGATCCCGCGGAGCCGCCCTTGTGCCGCGCCCGAGCTTGCCTTTCCGCTTTCCCTCAATCCCGCCGGAGCCTCCGGCTTAGCAGTCTGGATAGCTGGAGCAAGTCCAAAGATCAGTGCCGACAGCGCGGTCGCAACTGCGGCAAACATGAATACAGGAGCGTTCAACTTCACGCTGGCGCCCATCAACATGCCTTCGGGCATGAGACGTTCGATTCCACGAACGCCGACGAGGGCAAGTGCCACGCCAAGCAATCCACCGGCGAAGGCCAGGACGAGGCCTTCGGTCAACAACTGATGGACAATTCGGGAGCGACTCGCGCCCAGGGCAACACGAAGCGCAATCTCTTTACCTCGGGAAGCTCCACGCACCAAAAACAAATTTGCGACGTTGGCGCAGGCGATCAGCAGAACAAACACCACTGCTCCAAACAGCACCAAAACCGGGAACCGCATGTCACCTACCAGCACATCGCGGAGCGGTTCGAGCGAAACGCCAAACTGATCATTGGTGGAGGGATATTCTTTTTCCAAACGCGCCGCGATTCCTTCCATCTCCGCGCGCGCCCGCTCAAGACTTGCACCTGAGGCGAGCCTTCCAATGACCGTCATATCGCCGCGTTCTCCGCGGTCCTTGTATTCCTCACTCCTCGCGGCCCAGGCTCCAATGGAGACCAACACATCCATCTTTTCGGCGGAGCGAAACTCCCGAGGCAGGACGCCTACAACGGCATAAGCACGATCATCGAGCGTAATGGGATGTCCAACGACCCGAGGGTCGCTACCGAAATGCGACCTCCAGAATTCATAGGAAAGCAACGCAACGGGAGCAGCGCCGGGATTTTCTTCAGAGGCCTGGAAGTCGCGGCCCAGCATAGGATGGACGCCCAGCATCGACAAAAAATTGGGAGAAACTGCCTGGCCAACAATGCTTTCCGGCCGGCTCATGCCAAGAAGAGCAAAACCCATTCTGTCGACGGCCGCCATTTGCTCGAATGTGCGGCTTTGCGCTCTCCAGTCCAAGAAATTAGGGTAAGAGGCACTCACAGTCCCGACTTTGGGAGTGGTCTCTTGAATGACAACCAATTGTGACGGCTCTTTATACGGGAGCGGGGCCAAGAGTACGCCATAGAGAACGGAAAAGATCGAGGTGCAGGCTCCGATGCCAAGAGCCAAAGTGAGAACTGCAACGGCGGCAAATCCGGGATTCTTGCGCAATTGGCGTGCGCCCTGCCGGAGGTCGCGGCTTAGATGGTCGAACCAACTCCATCCGGCACCGTCATACATCTCTTCCCTGAGCCTGAGCACGTTGCCAAACCGCCTCTGAGCGGCGTATCCAGCTTCTTCCGCTTGGAGCCCTGAATCCTGGGCCTCAAGCGCTCGAAGTTCGAGATGCAGGCGCATCTCCTCCGCGTTCTCTCGCTCAACCTTGCGCCTCAAGAAAAGCAAGCGAAGTCTTCTTGCGGTCTCACCCAGCCATTGGAAGTTCTGCAACATTTGCTGCCTCTTCTTATTCTTGTGCGTGTCTTCCTTGTTCTTTTGCCTCTTCTGCCCTTTTATTTCTTTATCTCTTTTATCTAGAGGGGGGCCTTGATTCATGTCATTTTCTTGACATAGTTAGACTATGTCAAGAAAAGAAAGTTAGCGGAGCGTGGATCTTTCGGAAGCCAAGTCCAAGAAACGGCATTTGGCTAAGGGTTATTCTCTAGACCCCAGGAAGCATTTTTGGGTGGGCTTTGCCGGCGGGACAGCCACAGATTTCGTTTCCTGCAAATCCAGGCGCCGCTGGGGGCGTTTATACTGTGGTCGGCGTGTCGGACGCCACCGTGTCCGCGGGGAAGGCTGAGCCTACCGACAAGAAACCAGTGTGACAATCTGAAGACGAATCTTCTTTTTCGCCTGTTACGCGGACACCAGGCAATGTTTCAAAAGGAGATCGTCTTATGTCTGCAAACGTTCCTCAGCGCACGCCCCTACGCGAGCTACCGAAGAATCCCAATCTAGAGCAACTTCGAAAACAGGCAAAAGATCTGCTCCAGCAATACCGGTCCGGCGATCCCACAGCCACTGCCGAAGTTGAAAGATACGAACAACGCCCCAATCCCGCCACATTCGCCCTGCACGATGCGCAAAGAGTTCTGGCGCGAAGCTATGGCTACGATAGCTGGCCAAAATTAAGAGCCTTCGTGGATGGAGCCACCGTCGCAAAATTTGCCGAAGCGGTCAACAGCGGCGACATTGATCGAGTGCGGTCGATGCTTGCCTCCCGCCCCGAACTCGTCAGCATCGACCGCGCCGAAAACGACGAGCATCGCGCTCTGCATTACGCCGTATTGCGCCGAGATGCGCCGATGGTGCGAATCTTGATGGAAGCCGGAGCCGACTCGCGAAAAGGCATTTGGCCGCATCGGGATGCAACGCAGGCTCTCACCCTGGCTAGAGACCGCGGCTACGATGACGTGGTAGCCATTATTGAGGAAGAAGAGAGACTCCGGCGAGAAGAGATGAGCTGCCCGAATGCCACCATTTCTCCGGAGCAAGACCGCATCCATAGGGTAATCCTGCAGGGCGATCGGGAGACGGCGATTCGTTTATTGGATTCCGACCCTTCCCTGATTCGAGCCTGCGACCGGGATGGCGCTACGCCTCTCCATCTTGCCGCCCAAAAGGGAGACGAAGAACTTACAGCCTGGCTGCTGCAAAGAGGCGCCGCAGTGCGCAAGGAAGACGTGCACGGATTGACCGCTCTTGACCGCGCCGCACTGGCCGCCGACCCGCGCAATGGCAAGGCTGAACTTTTTCCCACACTCTCCAAGCTTCTGCTGGCGCATGGCGCCCACCCTACCATCCGAGCGGCGATCGCCTGGGGCGATTTACAGCGCATCTATGAGATGATTCGCGAAAAACCGGAGCTTTTGCGAGAGATTCGCCCGAGCGGGGGACTGCTTACGCTTGCGGTCAATCACGGGCAAATAGACGCCGCGCGGATGCTGCTGGACCTGGGCGCGGATGCCGACGAGCGAATCGTTTTGCAGGAGGTGGAAGACCCTACACCGAGTTGGGGCATGCCGCTCTGGTATGCCGCCCTCGCAGGCCATCTAGAAATGACCAGGCTACTCCTTGATCGGGGAGCCGATCCCAATGCCAATGTTTATGCCTCGGGCTGGCCATTGCTCAATGCCTGGACTCATCAACATGAATCGGTCAAACGGTTATTGGTCGAACGAGGCGCGAAGGTGCATCCTTACATGCTCGCCGAGACGCACGATGTTGGAGCGGCTAAGAGACTCCTGGCGGAAGATACGAGCGAAGAGACGGTGCGAGAGCTTGTGTGGGCCGCGGCCGACCACGGCTGCCCTGAGATCGTTGAACTGGCTCTTCCACATTTGACTTGGCCTCGGGACGATCCACGCTGGCATTGGATTCTGATTCAACCGATCCGCGGCGCAAGGGCTGCTTCTCCCGAGTCTTTGAACTTGGGCTTGGACCTGGGCCTGGACTTGGAAAATCGCGGGCATTTCCAGAGCTTGGCAATCCTCTTGCGGCATGGAATCAACCCGAATATAACGCGGTTCGGCCAAACGGCACTCCATTTCGCCGCCGCACACCACGGAGAGGTTGGCGAGGAGGATCGCGCCAAATTTGGCGCCATGCTGCTCGATCATGGGGCGAAGCTGGAGTTACGAGACAACCTTCTTCAATCGACACCGCTGGGATGGGCTTGCCGCTGGGGCCGCGACAAGCTGGCGGAGGTGTTACTGCAACGCGGTGCGCCGGCAGATGAGCTCGACGCGGCCCCTTGGGCAACCCCAAGAGCCTGGGCTGAAAAGATGAAACATTACAAGATTCTTACTCTTCTCGAAAGCCATGGGCTGAAGGCCGGGAGAGATTCTTGATATTTCTTATGCGGGGAAAGTACCTACGACCTTCGTTTGTGAAGTATACTGTTTCTACTTCGTCAACGCATGATCTAGGCAGGATGCGTTCGCGCCCCTTCGGAATAAACACTCTCGTTCGTTACAAATATGGGTAACGTTTTGGGTTTGGCGGAAATCCAGGCTTCCTCACGCTTTGTCTCTTTTGTCTCGAAGGGCAAAGAGCGAAGGCGGCTGGCCTTTCGTACCCCAAACGCGAACGCAAGAGTGTGCCAGAATCATGCACAAAAAAGGTTCGGTAGGTTTCGACTGGAAAGCGGCCTCGGCAACAATTTGGGGCGCGGCTTCCAGAAGAGTTTTTGATTTCTAAGGAGTGTTTATGAAGACCTTCCAAATTGCGGTAGTTGAAAACGATCCCTTGAGGTTTGTAGGACTGCGCGCGTGCCTGGGCGCAGAATCCGGCCTGGAGCTATTTTCGACAACATTGGCCGATATCCGCTCGCAGACGAACATCGATCTGGTACTGCTCGGGAACCACGGAGGCCCCAGTCTTTTCGAGGTCATGGCTACCATGAAAGCAGCGCGGCCTGATTTGCGCATCATTGTGATGGGTTCGGGCATGGACGACGAGAACATCCTCAAGGCAATTGCCGCCGGGGCCAAAGGCTATATCGACGAAGCCGCCGAGCCCGGAGAGTTTATGCAAGCAATCCGAATCGTCAACGACGGATCGGTGTGGGCGCCGCGACGGGTGCTATCGCTCTTTATCGAACGTGTGAGCGGTTCGCCCAGTTCTATCTTTCCCGGGGGCCACTTGATGTTTACTGACCGTGAGAAAGAGGTACTGGAGATGCTGGTGGCAGGCCGCTCCAACAAGGAGATCGGTGCGCCACTTGGCATCACAGAACGGACGGTCAAGGCGCACGTAGCAAAACTCATGCGCAAAGTGGGAGTCCAAAACCGGATCTCGCTCACAGTGCATGCCATCACCAATTCGCTGGTTCCGGTGAAGTAGCTTTTCAGAGAAGTGTTTCTTCCAACCTTGAGGGGCCTTCGGGCCTCTCACCTCTTTTTACCTACCCAAAGGCCAAAACCAAAATCTTTACCACTGAGGGCACAGAGGAAAAGCTCAGAGGTCGCAGAGCGCCAGAAATCACGGACAAAGCGGGCCACTGTACCTGCACACATCATCGAAACCCTGCTGTGACTCCGATAGGCGATTTCGGTCAGCGCTCGGCAAAACCAAAATCTTTACCACTGAGGGCACAGAGGAAAAGCTCAGAGGTCACAGAGCGCTGGAAATTACGGACAAAGCGGGCCAGTGTACCTGCCGGCATAATCGAAAAACCCACCCTTTGCTCCGAGCGCAGAAAACAAGAGCGCGCTCTCCACAAAGGATGGGGCACCCAATCTTCAATTCAGAATCCAAGAAATAGAAAGATGCCTACCTGTTTCAATTCTTGTTGAGCGCGCCACGGGAACGTGCATTCCCGAGAGCAGGAACACAGAATATTTTCGGATATCCAGCTCTGGGCCGCAGAGCTAGAAATGTCTTAATAGACCTGCGATGTGGCTGAGGCTCGTTCACAAGTGAATGCAAGTCCCCATTGGAGATTCTCGATCGACAATTCTTCGCGCCGCTATTTTGCCTCCCATCGTTTTGCCGCTCGCCATTTTGCCTCCCATCGTTTTGCCGACCATCCTAGCTTCTTTGCCGATCGGGCCCATTCTCATGGGGTCTACTATCCGGGAGTCTTTTCGCGCAGACATTTTCTCTGGTGCTCTTTCTCCCGCCGCCTGCGATGTATTTTGCCTTCCATCGCCGTCATTTTGCTCCTGATCGCCGGCGCATCGGCAGCTTACTCTCAACAGGAAGCCAATGAGGCGGCAGTCGAGTTAGGCGGAAATGAAGTCCTCAAGATCGGATGGGGATACGGCAACTTCTCGCCCCAGTCTAGGGCAAAGGTTATTTCCGAGAAACTTCAGAGCCTGGCACAGGCACCCTCCGCTCCCCCATCCATGATGGTGCGCCGCGGAGAGCTATCGCTCGATCTCTATTGCGGAGATCAATTTATAGCTTCCGTTTTTGCCGGGGATGCGGCCTACGCCAAAACCAGCCGTGAAGAGCTGGCCCAGCGATGGGCAGCGGCCATGGATCGGGGTGTGCACGAATACCGCACTCAGCACTCCTGGCAAAGGATCGTGCTCAGGATTTTGCTTGCACTGATCACCGTGGCCGCTTGCATCGTGCTGCTAAAGGTTATGCGGCGGCTGGCAGGTGTTCTCTCGAAACGGGTGGCCACTCAGGTTGAGCAGAGAGCCCTCCCCTCTGTTCTCGTCGGCAAAAGCCTTGGTATCTTGAGCGACATCGCCGTCCGCGCCATCGCGCTGCTGCGTGTGATAGCGACCGTCGCCATCCTTTATTTCACCCTGCACTTATTGCTCTTTCTATTTCCGGCCACCAGGCCGCTGGCGCTAGAGGTCTTGCATGCTGTCCTCGTTCCAGTATGGTCGCTACTGGGAGCACTGTGGAAGAGCCTGCCTTCGATCCTGTTTGTCGCGATCATTGGCTTGGTCACGTGGTACATCCTGAAGTTCACCCGCTACGTATTCGAACAGGTGCGCGAGGGAAGCCTTACGCTTGAAGGATTTCGCCCGGCCTGGGCGGGAACAACCCAGCGGCTCGTGAGCATTCTCATCATCACGCTGGCAGTGCTCGTTTCCTATCCTTATATTCCCGGCTCACAATCGGCCGCGTTCAAGGGCATCTCCCTGTTTCTGGGTGTGCTGGTTTCGCTTGGATCTTCCGGACTGGTTTCAAACGCCATCGCCGGAATCATGATTACCTATATGGATGCCTTTGAAGCCGGAGATCTGGTGAAGATTGGCGACACCATGGGACACGTTCGACGCATGGCGCTGCTGACAACCCGGATCGAATCACGCAAACATGAGATGATCGCAATTCCCAACTCCCTGATTCTTGGCCATCATGTGACAAACTACAGCAAAGCGGTGAAAACAGGCGTGATTGTGGGCGTCACGGCTGGGATTGGATACGACACGCCCTGGCGTCAGGTGGAAGCCATGCTCAAGCTTGCGGCTTCCCGAACCCCAGGCGTCCGAAAGCATCCGGAGTCGTTTGTATTCGAACTCTCTCTTAACTCATTCGATATTACCTATGAACTGAATGCTTACCTGGAGCCGGATATCGATGTGCACCAGGCCAAAGCCGAACTCCAGCGCCAAGTGCTCGACGTATTCAATGAGTTTGGCGTGCAGATTATGACTCCCGCTTATATGTCCGATCCCGCAGGGCTGAAGATCGTGCAAGCCGATCAATGGTATGCGGAACCGGCATCCAGAAAACGCGATGCACCCAAACCAGATACACCCCAACCACCGGATCAGGACCAGCGGATCGCCTGAAGGAGCCTTGAGTTCCGTTTGCAGTTGTGGCGTTCGCACAGCCACAAGCGGCAACACCAGATTGCTAATGCCCTGAAAGTTTTCAGGTCTGCCATTCCTGTAGTTGGCCGGATGCCCGGCATGAATGTTTCAGAAGAAGATCAAACCTACGTTGGAATTGTGTCCACTATAGCGTTTCCGGCGTCACTAAAATCCGGTTGGACGTGTTTCCGTGCGTCTTTCTTTGACTGAAAGCCGCGCCCGCGATTTTAAGTCCTGGATACACTTACGCGGGAAACGCTCCGACACGAACAGGCAGGAGCAACAACATGAAATCGATTTCGATGTTTGTTCTGTTTGTGGGATTGACGGCCAGATATCCATTGGCCCAACAACCAGGGCAGGCCAGCGACGACCAGCAACAGGCGAAAACAAGCGCCGAAATAGCAAAAGAAGCCACCGAGAATAAAGAGAAGCAAGCAGATCGTTTAAAGGAATCCAAGGAAGTTCTGAAGGAACTCCTCTCGGGAAAAACCAATATCCCCCACAATCTTTTGCAGAAGGCAAAGTGCGTTGTAGTGATTCCTTCGGTCAAACGATTGGCCTTTACGTTTGGAGTGAGCTATGGGCGGGGCGCGATGACCTGCCGCCTGGGCGAGAATTTTAACGGCCCCTGGAGCGCTCCTTCCATGTACGCGCTGGAAGGCGGCAACTTTGGACTGCAGATTGGAGTTCAGGGCACCGACCTAGTGCTGCTGGTGATCAACGAACGCGGCGTGGATTCGCTGCTGCGCAGCAAGATCAAGTTGGGCGGCGATGTTTCGGTGGCCGCCGGCCCAATCGGACGGCAGTTTCAGGCTTCCACCGACTTGAACCTCCGCGCCCAGATTCTTGCTTATTCGCGCACGCGCGGCGTTTTTGCCGGAATTGCACTGGACGGCTCCACGCTTCGTCCTGACGGTAGCAGCAACAACGCACTCTATGGGAAAGAGCTGACCGCCAAACAGATCGTCCGCAGCGGCACTGTACCGGTCCCCCACGATGCCGTGCCGTTGATTCAACTATTGACCCAGTCGGCAAGCCAAGGCTCGGTTGCCGAAACCTCACCCAAATGACACGCTGAAAGACTTGAGGTCCAACTTGGCTATCGAAAATGAAGCGGCTCAACCGGCTCCCGACCAGAGCCATTGGAGCGGATTGCAAATAAGTAGACAGAGCTATCCAGCCAAGCTACTTTGTATTGACGACAATCCCCGATTTCTCGCAACCTTCAGCGCGGTCTTGCAATCAGTGGGTTATTCCGTGGTCACAGCGGATAACCCATTCAAGGGCCTTTCTATCGCGATGTCGATGTCCTTCGACCTTGCGATTCTGGACTACCACATGCCGCACATGAACGGCGGCCAGCTTGCACGCGAGATTCGCAGGACCAGGCCAAGTCTGCCAATCCTTCTATTTTCCGCATACGAATCCGTACCTATGGAAGATCGCAAGGACGTAAATGAATTTGTGGTCAAAGGGGAAAATGTGGCGCTGGTTCTGCAGAAGGTGCGCAGCTTGATTGCCGAAAAGGAAGTGTGCCGAGCGGCTCCGGAGCCGAGCGGCACCACATAGGTGTTTTCAGCTCGAATTTGGATCCCAACAAGAAACCCACCCTTTGCTCTGAGCGCAAAAGATGGGCAGCCACTTTCCGGTGAGAGGACTAGGCGACGCTGAAAAGCTCTAAGCGGCGACTTCGATTGGCGGAACGCTGATCAATCCAATACGAATGGCATACTGAATCAGCTCGGCATTCGTATGAATTCCCAGGGTACGCATGATGTCATATTTGTAGGATTCGGCGGTACGGGTTGAGATGCAAAGCAGCGTTGCAACCTCTTTCATGGTCTTGCCCTCCGCAACAAGCTGCAGTACCTCGCGCTGCCTTCTTGTGAGCGCAGGGCCTTCACCAGCGGGACGGCGAGCGGCCTCCGCCAATACAGAAACCAAGTCCATCGGGAAGGTAGAGCTCAGGTAGGTACGGCCCCGGAGCGCCGCATCCACGGCAGAACGGATCTCCTCAGCCGCCGCCTGCTTGAGCACATAAGCGGAAGCTCCGGCCCGAAAGGCTTCGACAGCAAGGCTTACATCAAAGTGCATGGTGAGGATCACAAACCGGCTGCGAATCCCCGCCTTCTTCAACATCCTCAGGGCATCCATGCCATTGAGCAGCGGCATGGAAATATCGGTCACAATCACGTCCGGATTATGCTCTTTCGCCAGAGCCATTAATTCATGCCCGTTACAGGCGGTCGCCACAACATCGTAATATTGCGATAGTAACTTACCCAATCCTTCGTTCAGTACCTTGTGATCGTCGGCCAGTAGAATTCTTGTCCGCATTTCCCCTAATCTCCCCCGCAAAACACCTATGAACGGCGTTCCATCTATTCTACGAGGGTATTTCATGCACCGAAGTTGTCTCCCTAAGCGTTTTCAGTGTAGGTGAGCCCTGGAATCAGAACCACGGCTCGGATTTCCCTCAAGAAAAACTGTAATTCAGCTTTAGCCTCAGGGCACGGCTTGCGCAAAAACAGGGTGGTTGAGGAACTCCTCTTCGTTGGTAAGCAGCCTATAGGGCGCCTGGGGAGAGGGCGCTTCTTTGGGATTGGAATTGGAACGGGAAAGCGCGCCAATGTTCTCCATGTTTTTCAGTTGAGCCGACACATAGCCGATAAGGCCGGGATCGATATCGCCGGCAATGCTATGGCGGCTCTCCTCGATGGCAACTCTGGTCGTACTGCCTGAACCGGCAAAGAAATCGAGGATCACCGACCCAGGATAGGAGAGCGAACGAACCAACCGGCGCAGCACCTCAATGGGTTTTTGAGTAGGATGCCCAACCCGCTCGGCGGCATTGGCGTTCAAGCGGGGAATTCCCCAAAGGTTCGTAGGATTCTTGCCTTTTTCTATACTTTCCGGCTTCAGCCGCTTATCCCGCAGATAGGCTTTTTTTGTCTCTTCATCGAAAGGAATTCGAACCGAATCGAGATCAAAATAATAGTTTCTGGTTTTAGCAAACCACAGAATTTCTTCGTGCCGATTGGCAAAAAAGCGATGGGCGCTCATGCCATTGCGATAGTGCCATACGACCAGATTGGCCAGCAGCATGGAGCTATTCTTCCTCATGTGCGCCAGGATATCGAAGAGATCCCCGCTTCCAGCTTCGCCCTGATACTGAAGACCGCCAAAAATTGCCAAGTTGCCCATGGGCGAAAGAACCCGCTCGGACTCACGCAGCCATTGACTCGCCCACGCGATGTAGTCCTGAAACTGGTCCCAGCCCGCCAAGCGGATGTTATAGGGTGGGTCACAAATGACCAACTGAACGGAATTGTCGGGCAAGCCGGCGAGAACCTGCAGGCAATCCCTGGTGCGGATGGCATGGACGGTCTCTTGTACGACATCCAGAGGCACCGATCTCTCTGATGAATGCAGCCCTTTACGCTTCCTTATCACATTCATGGCGATATGCCGCCGGTTCGAATGAGAGCGATTCACCATGGGTTCGGCCCCTCCTTGCACAGGGCAAAAAGCCCTGCCCGCTTTTAACCGGTCGGGCCATGGAATGCGAAATGGCTCGAAAACTAACCGGTTTAAAGTGAGCGGAAAACTTTACATCAAAATGTAGATTTGCGCAGGGAAAAAAGTTTTAGCCTGTTTTGACAGTTTGATCCACTTGAAGCCAATCGTGCATTTGGCCGCTCGTCAAGTTTCCGCCGCAGAGAACCGTCGCCAGTTTTTGGCCGCGAAATCTTGACAAATTGGAAAGAATTGCAGCAAGGCCGACAATACCAGCGGGCTCAACTACAAGGCCCACAGTATAGAGAACGAGCTTCATGGCCTGGAGCATCGCCTGGTCGTCCACGGCCAGAACCTCATCTACTGTATCACTCATGGCTTCCACTATCGCGGGCACGGGCACTCGAACGGCAATGCCATCCGCAATGGTGCGGATAGCAGATGTCTCGACAATTCTGTTTTCAAGAAATGAGAGCTTCATCGCGGGCGCGCCTTCCGCAACTACTCCGATTACGCGCGTTTGTGGAGCAGCGTGCTTCAGCCAGGCGCCAATTCCGGTAATGAGAGAACCGTTCCCCAGTGGAACAAGAAAAGCGTCGGCAATGAAGCCCGCCTCCGTGAATTCACGTGCTATCGTTCCAGCGCCTTCGGCAAAGGCGGGGTGCGCTCCATCTTCGGTGAAGAGCGCACCTGTGGAATCGGCGTGAGCCTTTGCATGGGCCTTGGCCGCATCGAAATCGTCGCCGGCTAGAAGAACCTCCGCACCTAACCGGCGCATGGCAGCGATCTTTGCTGTGTTGGCATTGGCCGCCGCAAAAATGGTTATCGGTAAGCCGATTTTTCGAGCGGCGTAAGCCAAACCCTGGCCAAAATTACCTGCCGATGCCGCCACCAGAGGACGAGTATTTTGAGGGAGTCTTCGAACAAAAAAGTCTGTGCCCCGCCCTTTGAAACTCCGAATCGGATTAAGAGTCTCAATCTTCAGGAGGATGCCAGCGCCAAGCTGAGTGTCGAGTTCATCATGCCTGAACAAAGGGCTTTTCAGAAAAACCGGATCGATTACAGTGCTCGCCAGTTCGATATTTTTTAGGGAGAGAGAGTCGGCCATGGTGTGGATTACCGGAAGATTAAGAATAAGAGCATCGAGAGCCAGCCATTTCAAAATATCTCAAGTTTTGCGGTCGCTATCAAACGGAGTAAAGTATATTCTCCGCTACTCTCCCGTTTCAGGCTCCGAACAATGCAGGGTGGTGGCAGAGCCGAGCACGCCAAGCGGCATGCGCTCCAATTTTCCATCCGGGGTGACATCCCAATAGCCGGATACCTGCTTTCGCCCTTCGAGACGAACGCCAAAACCAGCCGAGGTATCTTGAATGGAGCAAAACAAAAGCTTATCTCGCGGCCCTTTTCGGGGCAATGCAACCACGTCCTTTATCGAGCATTCTTTGCCATCCTTCCCAGTATAAAAATAAAACGCCACTCGATCGGCACCTTTCTGGAAAACGATAATCTGCCCCGTGGAAAAGATGACCGGCAGGGGCATCACCGGATCGTTCTCCATACCTTGCACGGCAAGCGCCGACTTAGAATCACGACACGCCTGCCCAACTATAGCGTGAGCCAAGGCCCAGGTCTCTGCTGTGATGGGAAAAGGACGAGTTTCCGCATAGGCCGCGGGACTTGCTTCCCGCAAGCTTTGGTCTTTAAGGGCGGCGATCCGCGATGTATAGGCTGCTGCGATGCAATCGTTGGTGGTGCAGTGGTTGCGCTCCGAGGCAATCCAATGGTCCTCGTCTTTTCGCAACGCGGCCGCATTGGTGCCGCCCTGATTCGCCAGTGCCGTATATACATCCGCAAGCTCCCGATCCAGGGCGGCCAACTTCGGATCGGAGCAGATGGCGCGATGAATCTCGGTTTTCGCCTTCGCACAATCAAAGCTGGGACCTGGTGCGGCCTGGGTTTGGCCAGCAGACTTCGTCCACAAACCAATGACGAATAGCCCCAAGCACGAGAAGTAAAGGATAGTACGGCTCAAGAATTTTTTCTCCCGGGGAAGAAATGATCAATGATCACTACCGAAGCTACATCATACCCCCATTGTCGAATGGCGAAAGTCAACCTCGGAAGCGTGACAGTGTCATTGATGCGACGCCGCGAGTCGTCTTGGAGTACTTCTCTGAATCAGATCCCCGGTGGCATTGGCCCAAAAAAACGCGGCAAGCACAAGGCCTGCCGCGCAATCTCTTACCAATCGGGTTGATGCTTACTGAGTCACTTGTAGGGAAATGTCGTCCACCACAAATGAGGTCTGCAGGGTGAAGTCCTCTTTTCCTTGAAGAAGAATCTGGACCGTCTGGCCCTTGAACGAGCTCACGTCAAAAACCTGCTGCTGATAACCACTCGCCGCGTTCAAGTTGGAGAAGGTTGCCAGAGTCGACAAGACGTTTCCAGAAGTATCAAGCACCTGTGCGGTGAACGTATCAAAGGCCTTGGTCGTTGAGGTTTCGGCGGTATCGATGTGCAGCCAGAAGCTCAACGTCGCGGCGGTTGCGTTGGAGGGGATGGTAACCTGCTGCGAAATGCTGTCGGTCGTGGTGCTGCCATGACCATCCAGCCATGCGTCCCAGGCACCGGAGTGGGGCGGTTCCGCGCTGGCACTGTTGATGACCCTTGAGGTTGATTGCGTGGTGGAGACGGTCCACGGTGCCGGATTCGACGAGCCATTCTCCAGCCCGCCATTTCCAATCAACTCTGTGGTTGTGCCCGGCGTGGTCGACGGAGTGCCGCCGCTCGGAGCGGTAACATTCAACGCGAAGTCATCGACTACGAACGAGGTCTGCAACTCAAAATCTTCTTTGCCTTGCAGGAAGATCTGGATCGTTTGGCCTGCAAACGAGCTGAGATCGAAGGTGTGTTGCTGATAACCAGCGGCGTGGTTCAAGTTGGAGAAGGTCGCCAACGTTGAGAGCACCGAACCGGAAGAGTTGCGGACCTGTACGGTTAGCGTATCGAACATCCTGGTTGTGGAAGTCTCGGCGGTGTCGATATGAAGGAAGAAGCTCAAAGAAGCAGCCGTTGCATTCGAAGGAATGCTGACCTGCTGCAACAGCGTGTCCGTTGTGGTTGAGCCATGACCATCGAGCCATGCGTCGAACGTGCCAGAGTGAGGCGGCTCGGTGCTGGTGCTGTTGATGACCCGGTTGGTGGAAGCGGTGGTGGTCACGGTCCAAGGAGCAGGATTGCCGGGGCCATTCTCAAAGCCAGGATTGCCCAAGATCTGAGTGGTGACGTTTCCGCCGGTAGAGGCAGTCACCGTGAGGGCAATTACGGCTGTGTGAGTGATGCCACCGCCGGTAGCCGTAACGGTTACGTTGGCTGTGCCGGTTGTGGCCGTTGAGCTAGCCGCGAATGTGAGAGTGGAGCTTCCGCTACCCGGAGCCGCAATCGACGTGGGATTGAAGCTAGCCGTGACACCAGTTGGCAGACCTGAGGCAGACAAGGAAACCGCACTGTTGAAGCCTCCGCTCACGGTTGTGGTAAGAGTGCTGCTGCCTGAGCCGCCCTGAACGACTGAGACGCTCGTAGGTGATGCGCTCAGTGTGAAGGCCGGCGTAGGTGCGGCAGTAATGGTCAGCGAGATCGTCGCGCTCTGTGTAATGCCTCCACCTGTACCAGTCACGGTGATGCTGCTGGTGCCGGGTGTGGCTGTGCTGGCTACGGAGAATGTAAGCGTAGAACTTCCACTACCTGGAACCGCAATCGACGTGGGATTGAAGCTGGCCGTAACACCCGCAGGCAGACCGGATGCCGACAACGAAATTGCGTTGTTGAAGCCGCCGCTCACCGTGGTGCTAATCGTGGAGCTGCCGGAGTTACCCTGGACAATCGACAGGCTGGTTGGCGATGCGCTCAGCGTGAAGGCCGGCGTGGGTGCGGCGGTGACGGTGAGCGAGATTGTCGCACTCTGTGTAAGGCCTCCACCGGCGCCAGTCACGGTGATGCTGCTCGTGCCGGGCGTGGCTGTGCTAGCTACGGATAACGTAAGCGTGGAGCTTCCGCTACCTGGAGCCGCAATCGAAGCAGGGCTGAAGCTGGCCGTCACGCCTGTGGGCAGACCGGACGCCGACAACGAAACTGCGTTGTTGAAACCGCCGCTCACCGTGGTGCTAATGGTGGAGCTGCCGGAGTTACCCTGGACAATCGACAAGGTGGTCGGCGATGCGCTCAGCGTGAAGGCCGGCGTGGGCGCGGCGGTAACGGTGAGCGAGATCGTGGTGGTCTGAGTCACTCCACCGCCGGTGCCGGTCACGGTAATGTTGCTCGTGCCGGTAGCGGCCGTGCTCCCCACCGAAAGTGTAAGCGTAGAGCTGCCGTTGCCGGGCGCTGCTATCGAAGCAGGATTGAAGCTCGCGGTCACACCCGAGGGCAGGCCCGAAGCACTCAAAGACACTACAGCATTAAAGCCATTGCTGACCGTAGTGGAGATGGTGCTAGCGGCTGAATTTCCCTGCACCACCGACAGACTGGAAGGCGAAGCGCTGATCGCGAAGGTGGGGGCGGGAGCGGCAGTGATCGTTAAAGAGATGGTCGCACTGTGGGTAATTCCACCGCCGGTGGCGCTCACCGTGATGCTGCTGGTACCGGGTGTAGCCGTACTGGCGACCGCAAATGTGAGCGTGGAGCTTCCGTTACCTGGTGCTGCAATGGACGTGGGATTAAAGCTGGCGGTTACGCCCGTCGGCAGGCCGGCAACCGACAGGGAGACAGCCGAGTTGAAGCCACCGCTTACCGTGGTAGTTAGCGTAGAGCTACCTGAGGCGTTCTGAGCGATGGAAAGACTTGTGGGAGACGCGCTCAACGTGAAACTAGGAGTGGCGGTCGCCACAACGGTCAGCGCAATCGTAGTCGTGTGCGTAACCCCATTGCCGGTGGCGGTCACCGTGACGTTCGTAGTTCCGGCTGCAGCCGTGCTGCTCGCGGAGAATGTAAGCGTGGAGCTTCCGCTGCCAGGCGCGGCAACCGATGCGGGATTGAAACTGGCGGTGACACCCGCAGGCAAACCGGAGACGGACAGGGAGACGGCAGAGTTGAAGCCGCCAGTCACAGAGGTCGAGATCGTGGAGGTTCCTGAAGCACCCTGATTCACGCTCAAAGAGGTAGGAGCAGCGGAGACGCTAAAGTCAGGAGTTACTTGCTGCCATACGTCCGAAATGGGGGTGGCGTTGGCGGCGCCGCCAACGTGGGTGAGGCCATAGAGATCTTCAAGGGTACGCAGAACGCTGAAGTGATTGATGGTCTCGGAAAATTGTCCTTGTTTCACCATCTGTCCGACGAAGATGGTAGGAATCTGGTTGCTGCTGGAATTGTCGTCCTCATCCCAAGTCACGATCAGAAGACTGTTGTGCGTTTGCGCAAACTGGATGTACGCCCCCATATGCTGCTGGAGCCAAGTGTCTCCTTGGGCGATGGTTCCATCGTGCATGTCGTCATTAAGATTCGGAATCACCATGGAGATGGTGGGCAGTGTGGTGAAATCCGTGGGGAAGCTGCTAAAGGGCAGGTTGGAAGTTGTGGGTATGTTCGTGAAGTTTACCCAGGGAGCATGTTTCCGCGCATAAGTACCAGACGTACAAACTGTTGAACCGGCGGACGGCAGATTCTCGGAGAAGCCGGTAAAGGTCAGATTGGCCGCTTTCAATTCCGTGGCAAGATTCTCAACCGAAAAAGTATGGGGGCAGGAGTCATCGGTTACACCCTGATTGGTTCCGGAAAACAGATCCAGATAGTTGGGTTCGCTGGGATGCTCGATTGCGAACGATTGAGTGAACAGTGCGCCCTGCTGGGCCAGGCTGTTGATAAAAGGGGCTTGCGACGAACCAATGATGTTGGAAAACGAGTGATTTTCTTCCATAACGATCACGATGTGATCGGGTGGAGTAATGCCAAGAATGCTTTGCGGCAGAGCGGCGTTCTGAACGGACGGCACCGGACCGGCTGCGCGCACAGGCTTTGGCTGTTTGAAGAACAAATACAGCATGGCTCCAAACAGAACTAGAATAGGCAAAACTCTCTGAACAGCTTTGCGAAATGTTGCTTTTTTCAACATCATTCTTCTCCCTTTGTTAATCATTCTTTTGTGGGGCCTCCAAACCAAGGCTAGTTTGTGAACAAAACAAAAGGGACAGAGTAGTTGCTGAATATTAACGGCAGCCTCAGGAGAAGTGAATATTCGATGAAAACGAAAATTAGAATTGACTAATTTTATAGAAACTCAATGTAATCGCACTATTCCATTTAAGAAATGCAAGTCCGCAGAGATACGGCTACAGGGGCGATAAGAGGCAGGGCGATAGGCGCAATGGAGGAGAGCCGGTATTTATAAGTTCGAGCCTAGGCTCCCATGTGAAGAGAGCGTTCTACTCTGAGATATCGGTGAAACTCCTTGCCTCAGCCTTTGGTTGAGCGGCTCAGAATAGAATCTGGAAACTATGTGACCCAAGAGCCCACATAATACTAATGTTCCGAGAAACCATAGCGGAGCGGTATTGATTGGTTGGCGGACGTATTGAAATAGGAAAACAACGGGCCAAACCACCAGCATGTGCGTGAGGTAGATCTCATAACTGTTGCGGCCAAACCACTGCAAGATTGAAGACGGGTGCCACGCACGCAGCTTGAGCGCGATTCCGCCTCTCATTCGCGAGGGTACGCCACGCAGATCGCCCGCAAACAATCCCACTCCGAACTGAAGAGAGAGGAGCATGAACACCACACCAATTTCCAACACGGTTACGTCGAGCCCAACCTTATATAGACCAGTTTTCGCTGCCATTCCTCGGAAAATAGTAATCAGCGCAGATAGAAATATTCCTGGTATCAGGAGAAGCAAGCTTGCCCGCCGGGGTAATTTATTTCCGGCATTGATTCTTTCCGCAACCATGGCAGCCAGACAGCCGAAGGCGATACCGTCCATGCAGGAAAGGTATCCGTAATCAGCCCATAGATCGTTATGCGTCAAGGCGACACGCGCGAATGGGCCGATGACCACGAAAACCAACAAGGACAAAACCAACATCCACCTCTGCGCCACCAGACATAGGACAGGAAACAGGATGTAAAACATCTCTTCGACAGAGAGAGACCACAATACGTCCCATGCCGCAGGAAGATAACCGGTCTTAGCCTCAAGCCAGTTGATATGGAAGGTGGAAGCCGCCAATAAAGCCCGCCAGATCGAAGTATGCCGCGTATCGACCGTAAATCTTGGAACACCGGCACGATCAAGGATGAATAGAAGCAGGAGAAGACCAGCAAGACAGGGAATGATCCGGGCGAAGCGCATCCAATAGAACTGGCGCAAGTCGATATTCTTGAGGTTTCCCCAGCGCTTCATGGACCACGAAGCAATCAGGAAACCGGAAATTACGAAGAATACCCGCACTCCGTAATATCCGTTCCAGAAGAGAACTTTGTCGACAGCCGGACCAATCCATCGGCCGAAGGCGCTCTCATGAAAGTGAAGTCGAAGGTTCAGATGGTGCAGGACAACGGCAACAATACATAACCCGCGCAGCACGTCGATTCCGGGCACACGGGCTTTGGAAGCCCCTTTTGCCGCGGCTTTGGACGCCGGCGAGGATCTGCTCATTCGCTTATCCTCATTCGCACCCCGCTCCTTTTATTTAAGGGGTCATTCATTTTCTGGCGCTCCAGACTTAAGCTTCCAAAGGATCTGACGCATCATGCCCAGCCAGGATTCAACGTCTTCGGCAGGCAAGTTCAAACGCAGCACCAACCGCCGGACCTTTTCTTCTATGAAGGATGGCGGCCGGGCACCCAGATATCCGCTTTCTCGAAGCGCCGAGAGCAAAACTTCCGTAAGCCGTTCCAGATCTCCAGCGGCGGGCATAGCTTGGTGTGAGCCATTTACGATCTCGTGGTCGGTCACGATCTTGGCGCCATCGACACTTGCATCGCGAATCAACTCATAGAGGCATATGGCGACCGCCTGCCCCAGATTCATGGAGATGTGCTCTTCACGCGTGGGAATACGCATGAGCCAATGGCAGTGGCTCAGATCGTTGTTCGACAGGCCAACTTTCTCTGAACCAAACAAGATCGCCACTCGCTCCGATGCAAGGTCTGCCCGGATAAGGCCCGCTCCTTCTTCCAAGCGCAGGAGGGAATGCTGAATTTCACGGTGGCGAACCGCGGTTGTCCCAATCACAAGCGCACAATCGGCCACAGCATCGGCAACGCTCTGATACTCTTCCGCATTGGCAAGGAGAGCCTCAGCCCCAACCGCGGAACGGGCCTCACGAAACGAGGGCTCATAGGGATTCACCACTCGCAGATGAAGAAATCCTAAGTTGCTCATCGCGCGGGCGGCAGCCCCGATGTTGAGAGGGTTCCGCGTTGCAACAAGGACAACGCGGAGATTGCCAGGATTCACCATTCGCGCACTAACCCTCAGTATCTGTGTCCAAACGCCGCAGGTGCTTCTCGAGAATCGATCCAATCACGCGGCTGGGAGCAGGGTCCATCATTTCATGGTGCCGGGAGGTTACGCGATGCACCTCGATTTTTCCGCTCACATGAGGACGCCAGGCTTCGGGCGTTACCGAGCGGGCTTTTGCACCTGCTTGATTATCTCCTTGCGTAGTTGGGCTCACGGCCTCAAAGAACAAGATATCCCCATGGAAGAGCGAGGAGCGGAAGGCCCGCTCTAAGAACGAATTGTGACTCATCATGCGGACCATGCGGCGAGTTACATGCTCGTCGAAATCCGGCGGAATAAGGCCAGCAGCCAACGCCGTTGCAAAGACCGTAGAGAAGTCCAGGGGCTTTCCGCCCAAGTCATCTTTGGTGAGGCCGAGCAACGCCATATACTCTTGCACTACCTCCAACTCCGTCATAGCGGGCTTTTCGCGATCGTCGCTCGATGGAAAGCTATCGAGGATAGCTAGCAGGCGCACGGCTTCGCCCTCTTCTTGCAAGCGGCAGGCAACCGCATGTGCCACCACTCCTCCGAAAGACCAGCCTAACAAATCATACGGACCGACGGGCTGCACTTGCCGGATCGCGTTGACGTATTCGGCAGTAAGGGCTTCGATACTCTGCGGCAACGGCCCTTCCGGCAGGATTCCTGAGACCTGAAGTCCATAAAGAGGCCGTTGAACGTTCAGTTCGCGCAGCAGCGAGGCATAGACCCAACTCAATCCTCCTGCCGGGTGCATACAGAAGAGCGGCGGCAGGCTTCCATTGGACCGCAGCGGCAACGTGCGCTCAAAAGCGGTCTCAGGACTGACGCCGATTTTCAAACGTCGGGCAAGTTCCGCGACGGTTGGGGCCTCGAACAGGGTTCGAACCGCAACATCCACGCCAAAAGCCGCACGCACCTGGCTGATCAAACGGGCAGCGATCAGAGAATGTCCACCCAAGGCGAAGAAGTTGTCGTCGATACCGACGCGCTCCAAGCCCAAGACCTCGGCAAAGATCGCACACAGTGCTTCCTCATGCGGCGTGCGAGCGGAGCGATAGCCTTCCGCTTGCCGATCTGGCAGCGGCAGAGCGCGACGATCTACTTTGCCATTGGCGGTAAGAGGCCAGGAGGGTAATACCGCAATGGCAGATGGAACCATATAGGAAGGAAGCTGGCGCCGCAGATGATCCCTTAGTTCACGCGCAAGGCGGGCATCTTCTTCTTTGCGGGCCGGAACATTGGCATAACGGCGATAGTGGCTGTGAGGCAGATCGGAGAGTGCCTCCACGGCTTCCAACTGAGGATTCAACACAACTTCGTAGATTCCCGGAGTTTCCAGGTCTTGCCAGGAAAGCTGTGCGTTCATGCGGCGGGCAAGAAGAAAGATTTGATTGAGATCTTCGCCAGGTGACGATGAGCCGAGAGCCCTCAGCTGAGCGGCGTTCTTGACCTGCCCTGAAGGTGTGTGCAAGGAGCGCAAAGATTCCAGTATGGAAGAGATGCGGGCATCACAGAAACCTCGAATGCCGATCGTTAATGGAGGTAGCAAGGATTCAGGATGCGAGCGAACGGCTTTCTCCACCTCATGTTTCCATTGACCCTCCGCATCCCAGGCCAGCCATCGATTCGGGGGCGCAACCGTTACTTTTCGCCCGAGTGTTATGACAACATCAAGACGGAAACGGCTTAGCTCATTGTCGTATTCGCCGGACTTGGGCATGATCTCCACTCGACCGATTTTTTGCCACCTTTTTGCCAAGTCGTGGAACAGCCCAGGGTGAACCACCAACTCCTCTTCATCACGCATCGCCTGGGCGACGCGGCGTCGCAGTTCTTCGAGCGGAGTCGCTGCCGGCGCACGGTGCAATTGAACAGAAAGGTGTTGGGCTTCCAGCAGAGGGAAGCTGCGCACATCGCCGACAAAGATGTGACCATCCGCTTTCGTCACGCGAACAGCATGGTTCAGAACATCAAGCAGATAGTCGATGCCTGGAAAGTACTGCGCCACGGAGTTGAGAATCACCAGATCGACACTATCCGTTTCTATCTCCGCAAGCTCATGCGCAAAGCCCTGGCGCAATATCACATGCCTTAGATCTTCACGCTGCGCCAGATAATTAGCGAGTTGGCTAAGGACTTCGCTGGAGAAATCCATGCCTATGTAGCTCTCGCACTCTGCGGCAATCCTGGTAAGCAAGAGCCCAGTACCACAACCGATTTCGAGCACACGCCGAGGCCGCAATGCGCGAATACGTGCCACGGTCTCGTCGACCCAAATCCGCATCTCTTCGGCGGGAATTGCCTCGCCGGTATAGCTGCTGTTCCATCCGGCAATATTGAAATTGGGCGCGATATTTTGGAGTGGATTTACCGACGCGCCCGGCGCCGCTTCGCGATAGGTGGAATCGTAAAGCTGCTGCCATTGTTCGAGACGTTGAGTTTGGGAGCGACTGAGATCAACGATGGCTGGCCGCAACGTAACGTATCCAAGCAACTCTGCTTGCCCCGCCTGATCGCGCACGGTCACGAGCGCATCCTGCACCTGCTCATGACCCTTTAACGCAGCTTCAATTTCGCCCGGCTCGATCCTGAAACCACGCACCTTGATCTGGTGGTCATTGCGCCCGAGATACTCCAGCACACCATCTGGCCGCCAGCGGCCCAGGTCGCCGGTTCGATACATACGAGCGGCGGGAGCGGCATCCGATGCGGCGAGAGAAGCCGCGAAAGGATTGGGCAGGAACCGCTCCGCCGTGAGGTCAGGACGATTCAGATAACCACGCGCGAGCCCGGCTCCGGCAATGTAGAGTTCGCCAACCACTCCAAGCGGAGCCAGTTCCAAGTTCTTATCGAGCACATAGATTTGCGTGTTGGCAACTGGCCGACCGATGGGGACCGCACCTGCAGAAGGATCGCCGGGATGCACCTCGTAGAACGAGCAGCCAACTACGGTTTCGGTTGGTCCGTACTCGTTGATGAAACGAACCGCAGGAAGCTGACGCCGCCAATCGTTGAACGTTTCAGATTGAAGCGCCTCGCCCCCAATGACCAAGACACCATCTTTCGCAACAATAGCATCGGCTGGCAGACTATTGCCAAGGATTTGCAAGTGAGCGGGAGTCAGCTTTAAAAGCCCTAGATCTGCCCGGGTGCGAAGAATCTCACCAAGATCTTCAACGTCAAGAGGGTCGGGCGTGAGCAACAAGGGCTGCCCGGCAAGAAGCGCGGGGAAGATACTCGTCACCGTAAGGTCAAAGCTTAGCTGCGTATGGACAACCGCTCCTCCGCGCACACCATATTCACTGAGACTCCAACGAAGATAGTTCCAGAGCCCGGAATGGGACACAACGACGCCTTTAGGAACACCGGTCGAACCGGATGTATAGATCACGTAAACCGGATGCTCCGGCAGCAAAGGCGAGACGCGGTCGGAATCCTGGGGATTTGCGTCTGACTTCTCCGA
>DATGIO010000027.1:0-114796 GCA_035295685.1 Candidatus Angelobacter sp. | reverse complement strand
CTGGCTTATGCGCCCGATCCCAAAATTTCCCGTGCCGAGCTTTCCTCCCAGTTCAATATCGATCCCTCCAAACCATGGATTGCTTTGCTGCCGGGAAGCCGGCACAAAGAGGTCAAAATGAACCTGCCGGCCATGCTCAGCGCTGCCAAGCAGCTTGGAAACGGATACGAATATGTTCTGCCGGTAGCTTCAACCCTGCAAAAAGAATGGCTAGGCCTCCAACTCGGCTCAGGCCCCGTTCAAGTAAAATTAAGTGAGGATGCCCGGGCAACCCTTAAGCATTCAACGGCTGCGGTGGTTGCCAGTGGGACCGCAACCGTGGAAACGGCTCTGGCAGGTGTTCCGTTTGTCGTTGTGTACCGCCTTGCCAGGCTTACCTGGTTGGTAGGTAGGCCTCTGGTGAATCTTGATACCTTTGCCATGCCCAATTTAATAGCCGGTAGGCGGATCGTCACAGAATTGATCCAGAACGACTGTACTGCGGAGAATATCGTGCGCGAGTTGCAGGATTTGGTTTCGGAAGGCGACCGCCGCCGGCAGATGCTCATGGATCTTAGTGAAGTCCGGACAAAGCTGAACGATTCCGGCAACGCTCAGCTTCCTGTGATGAGGGCGGCGCAAGAGATTCTGGAAGCCCTGGGAAGGATGCCCGGCGACGCGTTTTCAGGGCAAGAAACACATCTTTTTCGGTGAAGTTGACATCATACGGTCGTATAGCCAGCAGCTCTGGAGAACTTTCATGCTAATTGCAGGTTGTTTCCTGCGACGTGCTTTTGCTTTCTTTGCGCTCACCTTCGTCTTCGTCCTGCCTTCATTGGGAGCTGAGAAATCCCGGATCAAAGCCGAAGACTATGTGATTGACGCGGAGATCGTTCCCAAAACTCACCACCTGACCGCCCGCGCAAAGATAAAGTTTACGGCGCTGGAAGACGTGAATTTCGCCACGTTCGAATTGCACAACGCGTTGCGGCCCTCTCGGGTTCTGGATGGCAGCGGGCATGCCCTGACTGCGGAGCGCATCAGCCAAGACAACGCCATTCGAGTGGCTTTCCCCGCGACCATGGCCAAGGGAGCCAGCTCCACGTTGACGTTCGAATACGAAGGCGGGCTGGCAAACGCGGACGATAGCCCTGTAGAAGGGCTAAAGCTGGCTTATATCGGCGAGGACGTAACTTATCTTCTATATCCGGGCCGTTGGTTTCCGATCACCAACTACGGCATCGATCGCTTTACGGCAACCATCAATATCACTGCTCCAGCAGGCACTGTAGTTGTCGGAAGCGGCTCGGGAACACCTAAGCCCGTCGCGGGCGGCAAAACCCAGACGACGTTTGTCTGGCAAAAGCCCAGCTTCCCCGGCACCATCATCGCAGGGCCGTTTGCCGACAGCGTGGTTGGAACCGTCCACGTCTATACGCAGCAGAGCAAGAAGCAACTAGCTCCCGCTTACGCGGACACGGCCACCAAAGAATTCGACTATTTCACTTCAATCTACGGACCTGCTCCCTCGCCCTATTTGCGGGTGGTTGAGCTGCCGGACGACACCGTACCCGCATGGTGGGCTCCCGAGATCGCGGCGCTCGCCAGCAGAGACATTTCGGAGAAGGTCAACTATCGGCTTCTTTCGGATACGATTGGCCACCAATGGTGGGGTGTAACCGTAAGCCCTTCCGCCAAAGACGATTGGTGGATGGTAGATGGCGGAGCACGCGACTCGGAAATGCGCTATGTCCAAAATATTGCAGGGCAGCAGGCTTTTGAAGACGCGACCAAGGACATGGCGGTTGGAGCACTTGCCTACGACACGGTTCCGCTATCCAGCATCGGCAAGCTGGATACGTTTTCACCGGAGTTCCAGGCATTGGTTACCGATAAAGGCGGCATGATCTTCCACATGCTGCGATGGGTGATTGGCGACGGCGCTTTTGACAAGACCGTGAAAGAGTTCCTCACTACTTTCAATATGAAATCGGCCAGCGCCGCCGACCTGCAGACCATCGCCGAAAAATACCATGGCGATAAGCTCACGGCCTTCTTTTCACAGTGGGTGGAAGGCACGGGCGCTCCCGAATTTAAGATGAAATACACCACCTTCCGCGTGAAGAAGGGTTTTCGTATTGTGGGCCAGATCGCTCAGGATCTTGATCTGTTCAGAATGCCCCTTGAACTCAAGATCGATACCGATGGACAGAGCGAGATGAAACGCATCGAGGTGGTGGGGACGGAATCTCCTTTCTCTGTGGAAACATTCGGCAAGCCAAGGCGCTTGGTACTTGATCCGAACAATTGGGTACTGAAAAATTCGCCCGATCTGCGGGTGCGCATCGCGATTCGCCGCGGGCAAGAGCTGACCGCGCAGGGCAACCTCTCGGAAGCCCTCGCTGAATTTAATAAAGCTCTAGAGGTCAATAAGAACAGCTCGCTCGCGCACTATCGCGTGGCAGAGGTCTTTTATCTGCAGCGCAACTATCAATCTGCCGCGAACGAATACCGGGAATCGATTAACGGCGATGGCGAACCGAAGTGGACCGAGGTGTGGAGCCACATCCAGCTGGGAAAAATCTTCGATGTTACCGGCCAGCGAGAGCGCGCGGTCAACGAATATCGTCAGGCAATCCAGACTGGCGACAACACCCAGGGAGCTTTGGAGGAGGCCCGCAAGTACCTTGGCAATCCCTATCAGCGCGAAAAGAAGCAGAACGGATAATTGAGGGCGGGCAATAGGCTGTATGCGGCGCAGTCGCGTGCTTTCTTTCCGTGTTTTCTTTTCCGTGTTTGCTGCCAAAGATAATACGGGCAGCTTTGTTGCTAGGCCTTAGCGTACGATACTTGAAGCACAGTCTTCTCCGGCTTCAAATGGCCAAGTCCAGGTTGGATGAAAGCTTGAAAGAACCAACGGCTCGAGCCAACGAAACGTTCCAATGAGCGTGCAAAAGGAATGGTGGGGACAGATTGAAATGGATGAAATGAGTGGAAAATTTGAAGGTGGCAAGATTTTGAGCCCTTCATTTCACTTCATTTTTTTCGTGTTTTGAAATTGCCCCCAAAATCAATTTTTGGGATCGTCTCTTTTTGAGACGTCGAATTTAGGTGGTATCTGGCTTGAACCGATCACCGAAATTCCGCTTCACCCCTCCGAAATAGTGCCCTCGCTGGTTCCTCATTCGGTCTATTTTAACCGGCATACGATCTGAGCCCATTCAGTCCCACCTTCCCGCGTGAGAATCTGCCGGGTTACTAAGCGGGTCATCCCATGGCCTATTTTCTCCTACGAATCGAGGGCCAGGGAAATATAGTTGAGCTACGTTATTGTTACTTAAGAGCGAGGCTTTTCCCAATGTCCCAAGGTTTAGAGAATCTCAAGCACATCGTCGTGCTGATGATGGAAAACCGGTCCTTCGACCACATGCTCGGCGGGTTAAAGAAGAAATATCCCAAGATCAATGGTCTCGACGGAAACGAATCAAATCCGGACATCCATGGAAACGCGGTCAAGGTATCTCCAAACGCTGCCTATCGCGGCCAGCTATCTCATGACCCAGATCATCATTTTCCTGGCGTAGACCTACAGATTTTCGGAGGAGCGGCACCCAGCCCACGTCGCGTCCCGAACATGCAGGGATTCGTAAAGAGCTATGCGACCCAGGGAACGGGAGACCGTGGCTCCCACGCCATCATGGCCTATTTTCCACCCGAAAGGATCCCCGCACTAACAACGCTGGCAACGGAATATGCGGTGTTCAATGGATGGTTTTCGTCCATCCCCGGGCCAACGATCTGCAACCGGGCTTTCGCTCACTACGGCACATCTTTCGGCAACGTGGACATGAACCTGTTCCTGTTTCCGGCGTCCGGCAAAGCCAAGATTCCTTCTATTTATGAGCGGATGAAGAATGAAGGCCATACCGCCAAGCTCTATTACTACGATAAGCCCAGCTCGACGATGGAAATCGTGAATCTGGTGCGCGATGAGAGCTTCTTCGCTACCTACGATCAGTTTGCCGCCGACTGTAAATCAGGAAATCTGCCAGAGTATAGCTTTGTCGAGCCTAACTACTCTGATCATCCAGGTGCGGGAGGAGGTCAACTGCTGGCGACCGACCAGCATCCCGACCATCATGTGTTGGCAGGCGATCGATTCATTGCCACCACCTACAATCACATACGCCGCAACCCCGATCTCTGGAAGAGCACTGCTTTACTTATCGTCTACGACGAGCATGGAGGGCTTTACGATCATGTGGAACCGCCGGCATGCACGCCCGATGGCTTTGTCGCCTCCTCCGCCGCAACTGGTATTCCGGGCTTAGACTTTAAGTTCGACCGGCTTGGTATTCGGGTGCCAGCCGTTCTGGTTTCACCCTACATCGCCAAAGGCACGGTGGTTCCAGGAACCGAAGATCCCGCCAAACAACGGATCTTTGAGCATGCATCGATTCCGGCGACCGTGACCAAGAAGTTTCTTGTGAACGGCGACACTGGCACGCCCCGGGAACAAAGCGCCGAAACATTTCTCGATCTACTGGGCGACACAATGCGTCCAGACAAAGATTGTGTGTTATTCAACCTATAGAGGAAAGGCTGATCCACATCCATGGCTCTAGAAGACGCTCCCAAAGTCGATATTCTGCCCTTTGACGAAGAAGAAGCCTACGACCACGACCGGCCCATCTCCAGCCTGATCCGAACGCAGTTGCTTCATCTGCACACGATGGAAAACCTTGTCCTGCCGCTGGAGCAACGTACCGACATCAATATCAATGACCTGCACACCGAGCGCCTGGCCAGTGAGTACATACACAAGGTGACGGATCTTCTTCATCGGCATGGCAGAACTTCACGCCAGAAAGCGGCTGCCGGAGCCAAGTCCAAACCGAAGAAGAAACTGGTGAAGAAAGCCCTTAAAAAACCCGCAAAGAAGGCGGCTACCAAGGCGCCAGGCAAGCCCAAACCCGTTGCCAAGAAGCGTGCCTCGCGTAGGTAAGGAGAAGTCTGTGCTTCGAATCCTGTTTTTGTTCCTGCTATTGGCTGGAAGCCTGCAAGCCCAGCAAATTGACCCCGCGAACGTTGAGAAGCAAGACCCAGCCGATGAAATCGGCAAGTTCAAGAAGAATTGTCCATCGCACCCAATCGGTTGTGGAGAGGTGGTCTTTACGGGCCAGCCAATACACGTTACTGTTGGCAATCTTGCTCCGCAAAACGGCTTTGCGGGTGGGATGGCCTATGTTGGCCATCACGACACAGAGAACTGGAGCACTTCCTGGAGTGCCGATGGCGTGGCTTCGGGCAACGGCTCCTGGCGGGCCGGCGTGTCTGTGAAATTCATAGATACCCACCTGAAGGCGGTAACGCCCGTATTTGGAACCAAGGACGCTACGGACTCCGACTTTCCTGTCTACGTCGAGCAGCCTGTCTATAGCCTGTATGTACAATCCACCTCGCTCAACAAACTGGGTTTCTTCGGCTTGGGACCCGATACAACGACCGCGGGCCGCTCATTTTTCGGAATGACGGAACACATTGTGGGAGGCAGCTTTGTCCACCCGCTTTATGCGCGGCTGAACATGGGCGTTTATGGTGAAGTCAACGGACGCGCTGTAGACATACGCGGCAACCACGATCAATCGTCACCCTCTATTGAGCAAATCTACACCGCACTCACAGCTCCGGGGCTGGCAAACCAGCCTTTCTTCCTGCAGCTTGGAGCCGGGGTAAGAATGAGGCCCACCGCCTTCAACAACCTGCTGCACTTCGACTATGACGTTGCCTACCGTCCATACTTCGGAGTTTCCGATTCGACTTTCTCATTTCAAAAGCTCACGGCAAACCTGTATCACGAAATTTCCCTGTATCGCACCAACATGCGAGTGCTGCGGGACACCAATGGTCCCAACGATTGTTCGATTGATCCCACAACCAGGAATTCGGGCTGTCCCAAGGTCACCATGAAAAACCTGGAGGGCACCCTCGGGTTACGCGCCTTTACATCGCTTGCTATGACACCTAGCGGCAACGTCGTACCCTTTTATTTTCAGCCAACGCTAGGCGGCGGCGACATCAACGGCCAGCACTCCCTAAGCAGTTATCAGGATTACAGGTTTCGCGCGCCTAATATCTTGCTTTTCAGCGAAGCCTTTGAGCACTCCCTTGGAAAGCTTCCTCTAGGCTTTATCCTGCAAGCCGATCAGGCAAAACTGGCACTGAACACGAGCGACCTTGGAAGCAATCACTGGAAGCACAGCTACGCGACGGGGATAACTTTGCGCGCCGGCGGCTTTCCCTACGTGAGCCTGCTGTTTGCCTTTGGCGGCAAGGAAGGCACCCATACCCTGGCGAACGTCAACGCCTCACTCGCAGGCACAGCGGGACGGCCTTCGCTGTTCTAGGGGAAATGACGAGTGGGAATCCAGGCTATTTTCTTCGGGCCTTCCCTTCAATATAGGTGCTAAAAGCCTCCGGTTTGCCTGGAGGAGCGATCTCAAATTTATTGGAGAACGTGCCATTCCCGGTATCGATGTAGGAGAGTCGAAAGCGCGGCGTCGCGGGTGAGGCATCGCTCAGAAAGACTACCCGGTTCGGGCTGGCGCCTGTTTCCACGGCGTATTGAATCACGTGCCCTTCGTTGTCGAAATAAGAAGCTCGGAGCTTTTCCGTGGGCGGGTCCAGGTAAATGATCATCACGCTATCGTGAACTGTGGCTGGACGGTCTTTGCTCGCCGGGTATGCAGAATGCCCCTTGTTCAACAGAATGTGATGATTCAGGTCCCATGAAACGGACATCTCGCCTGGTCCCTGGCCGGGCTTACCGCTTCCTTCTCCAGTCCACTCGCCGATCAGGAAGCTCAGCGGTGCCCATGGGCTGCCGCCGCCTTTCGATTGCGCGGCAATTCCACAAGCCGCTGTCGGTGCAACGACTGCAGCAATCAAGCTAACCAAGACTACGCAATGCTTCAACACAGAGATTTTTCCGTAGCGAGTTTCTTCCGTTTCGTCATTTCCGATACGCTCAGTGCTTAAACGCTTCGTCAGACTCGGCGCCCGCACGCGGCTTCCACTCTAGGGAATAATATTCGGCCCGATCGCGGGCCCACGGATCAAAGGAATTCACCACTTTGTCGAGTTCAGGAGCTAATTCAGGAATGTTGCGCATGAGCACTCTCTTGAGAGGCAGCACTTCCTGGGTGTGTCCGTTGGGCATTCCTTTCTCCATTACTTTGCCATCCGGACCGTTGTCGCTCACCCAGCGTATTCCCAGGTCCGTATAGAACTCCTTGCGGAAGCTTGAAGTGAAGAACCGGTCGCTGAAGAGCCGCCGCGATGCATTGATGATAAAGACCTGGAACTGGGTTTCCGAGATGGCAAAACCATGGGGGCGGGTGGACTCCGCCATCCAGCCAACGACTGTATCGACATCTTCGATGTTATCGACCATGGTGCCGTCCGGGTGCCCGAGACAATCGTTGATCGGAGTTCCATCGTCATTTGCTTGAGCGTCGGTAATCACTTTGGAAGCGTCGCACTTATGTTGGCCGTAGACCTCCCGCAGGGTCTGCACAATCGATGCCTGCTGGGCACGCGCCGGGCTGTTGGCCGCCAAATGAGCGTCGATAAAATCGTCGAAGCTTGTAAGCTGCTTCAATCCGAATTCCCGTCGAAATTCGTTGAACCTCGGCACGCCCCGCTCCCGGTCGCGGAGAATATCCAGCGCGGGAATATCGAGCATATTCGTGGCTGTCTTCAGCCGGGGCATCGGGAGATTCTGTAAAAACATAGGATCATTTTGGAGTGTAAGCGCGCCGGAACGCTGGCGGCCCATACTCAAAGCCCAGTTCGCGAGGCCACCGTCGCGCATCTGTGCGGTAGCCAGCCCCCGAAAAGTATTTACCATAGGAATTTTTTTGCGAATTACGTTCGGATCGCCTTGCGCATCGCGGAACTCAACCAGGTCCGGAACAAGGGGGTGCAACCTATAAACGGTGATGAATTCCTCGGGAAAATTAAATGGCGATCCGAAATGATTGGTTCCACCGTTCACATCGTCCGGGTTGCGGATGTCCCATCCAACTTTCGTGCTGCCGATACCGACAATGCCCGGCCCCGAAGCGAATACCGAATACCATTGGTTTGCCTTGGCGTCCTTCGACTCACCAATATGCTCAATCAGGGATCGTAGCGCCTTCGTCGCAAGTTCATGTTTTCCACCAAGCAGTCCGCTCCAATTGGAGTTCATCGCCAGATAGAGGGGCTCGTCGTAGAGTAGCTGCGTCGTCCACTCGATGGTGTGAATCTTTGCAATCTCCGCTGCCACCACAAGCCGCGCAATTTCAAACAATTCATCGGGCGTTACGTCTTTGTATCGGATGACCTGATCGGCATGGCTGGGGTTACGCAGGCCACTATCGTCCTCGGGTGTTGCTGCTGCCTGCTTCCGGAACGCATCGACAAAGGCATTGTGCTCTCGAGCAAAAAGGTTGTGGTAGAAGCTCATGCCGATGTTCCAATTATCCGGAAACGCCGTGGCCTCCTGACCTGCCCAAGCCGGGTTCATCGGATCTCCCGCCTGTAACAAGGGCAAGTAGTCGTGAAGCAATTGGAGCCTGGCCCGGTCTTTCGGATCCCGTTTCACGCGCTGGCGGGATGTCTGATCGTAACCATAGACCTGGGATGTGTCCCACCAAGCAGTGCTGTTGTTTTGCGTGGTCTTGTAGGCACGCTCAAGATAGGTCTTGCCGTCATTCTGAAATGAGCCGGGGTTAGTGGCGTCGGCAATGTACGATTGATCCACCTTGTCATCCGGACGGCAACCGAGTTTTTTCACATCGTCCGGACTGAGGTTGCGGCATCCAGTCTCGATCATGTTGGAGGCGTTATGCCCTTCCTCCAGGTGGGAGAACCAGTCATGAGTCATGAACTGGATCCAGAATGCAGCCAGGACATTGAATGAGTCCGCTTTCTGGTAGTCACAGTTCGCGTCCTTGGAATCGCCTTGCAGTCCAAGACCGGAGCGGCATTTGTCCGCATTGGATTGACTTCTGGTAAGTAACTTACGGCTGATGACCTGCGGGTCGGGCTGATACAAGCTCAAACGTCCGCCGTGACGATTTTTCGCAAGATCGTTTTTTTCAAGATCGGGATACGTGGTATCGAAGGAGACCATGCGGGAAAATAGCGCGTGGACCGAACCCATTGCCGGATTCTTGACATCATTGCAAATGCCAGTCACGTTCCGAAAACGTATCAGGTCTCCACTACAAACCTGCTCTCCGTCGCCTCCCACATCTTTATAGTTCGGATGGTCTTTCGGAAGCCTCATCTCCGGCCACACCTTCAACGCCGAGCCAGGAACTCCATCCCTTCCCTTCACGTATTGTTCGTAGGTTCTATTATTGTCGAGCAGGTTGAACTTAATGAGTTCGATGCGTTGATATTCAATATCCGTCAATGCGCCGTAGACACCGAGGTCGTCTTGCGCTCTCAGCTTGGCTTTCGAGTTGTTATCCCCGGTTCCCCAATAATTTCCCCAGTCGAGCCACGGAGTCTGCCTGTATTGAACGGCATTGGGACCACCGCGGCATCCTGCCGTATCTTCCTTCACCTTGCCCAAGAACCGGTGGATGCGATCAGACGCAATCTGGCGGAAACCTCGATCGGCAACCGCAACACAGTCTGTTGCCTTGGACGATATCGCGTAATACACATAGCCAACGACCGCCACGATGAGGCCGATTATCGTCATGAGGATTGTTCTGAATCGACTTTGCTTTCCTTTTGCCGGTACAGGCTGGGCAGAACTTGCGGACATAGAGCGCTCTCCTCAACTCAGGTTTCTTCGGGTGTTCACCTGATCGCTAGGGCAGTCTAATGCCTTCGCCTACGCGCGCCAAGGAGAAAAGGGCTTGGGTATCCAGAGTGTCAGAGGCAGAATCTATTCGTAACGCAGCGCCTCAATGGGATTGAGGCTAGCCGCTTTCATGGCCGGGAGCATCCCACTCACAACGCCCACCAGGGTCAGGATACCTGTCGAGATGAGTAAGTTTGCCGGAGAGATCATCAGGTGGATATCTGCCGCTTCTGCATTTTTGGCAACGGCACTATAAAGGGTAAGAGAGCCTGCGGACCATGAGACAAGGTACGCAATTGCTACACCAAGAAGGCCGCCGACAAAGGTGATAGCCAGGGCTTCCGCCAGGAATTGAAACAAGATGTGACGACGACGAGCACCCAATGCTTTTTCGATGCCTATTTCCCGGGTTCGCTGGGTTACCGAGACCAGCATGATGTTCATGAGACCAACACCGCCGATCCCTAGCGTAAGCATGCCGATAAAGGCCAACAAAATCTGAAGCCCAATCGTGATGATCTCGAAGGTATTCACCTGCTTCATTGCATTGAAAATAAAGATGGCGCGCTGATCGGTAGGATTGAAACCGTGAAATCCAGCCATCGCTTGCCGAATCTCGTTTTCGATCTTGTCGTACTCCGTGCCTTCGTAGTCAATCCAGATTCCGTCCAGATATAAGGTATCTTTCAAGTCGCTCATGGTGGCAAAAGGAATGTAAACCGTGCGATTGATATCGTCGTCGCCCTCCTGCATTTTTGGCTTGAGCACGCCGATCACTTCAAAACTGAGCCCGTTGATCCTTATCTTCTGACCGAGAGCATACTGTCCGGAAAAGAGCTTGGTCTTCGCCTCGGAACTAAGCACTGCCACATGAGCGCGTTCCATCTCATCCTGCAGGTTATAAAATCGTCCTTCTTCTACTTGCAGCACGCGAATCGACTGGCCCGAAGAGTTGAATCCGGAGATCGGGAGCGTGAAGGAGCGATTGTCCTGCTGCACGATCGTCTCCATGCTTGCTTCCGGGCTGATGTGACGGACGAGTGGCACTAGATCGCGGATGCGATCCAAATCTTCCTGCTTGAAGCGAACCTGAACCCCAGCTTTCGATCCTCCGGCCTGCAAAGATGTGCGACCGGGAAAAATGCCCATGATCTGCAGGCCCCAATTTGCCGAGATATTATGAATGGCCCTGGCAAAACCTGTGCCGTATGCCAACAGCAACACCACCGTGGCGATGCCCCAGGCCATGCCCAACATGGTGAGCGCGGTACGACGGCGGTTAAAACGCATTGCCTGGTAAGCCTGCTCTAGAAGATCGCGTACCATATCACGACTCTTTCCTGAGCGCCTCGACCGGTTGAAGCATGGCGGCCTTACGCGCGGGATATAGCCCCGCGACGATGCCGGCGATGGAGAGCGAGATTACCGCCAGCGCCGCCGACGCGGGTACAAGATGTGGTGTGTCAAAGCCCGGCAGAGAGGGCAACATCGCAAGCGCCCCCATGAATCCGGACGCCGCTCCAATTCCCAACCCTCCGCTTAGGGCCGTGAGAAAGGCGCCTTCAAAGAAGAACTGCATCAGTATGTTGCTCTGTGTGGCCCCCAGAGCCTTCATGAGACCAATTTCTTTGGTGCGTTCGGTGACCGACACCAGCATGATGTTAATGATACCGATTGCACCCAAAGCGAGAGTGACCAAGCCCACGCCCCCAAGAAAAAGATCCATACCATCAAAGATCTTGCCGACCATCTCCTGGCTCTGAATTGTGTCCCATTGCTCGAAGGCCTCATTGTTCCTGTAATCGAAGCCGTGATTGCGAGCTACGATCCTGTGAACTTCTTCCATCGCCTCCGTGTGGGCGCTCTTGCTGACAGGCTGAAAATTCATGAACGAAATATCGTCGGAGGAGGTCGCAACTTCCCCTTTAAGGGGAAAGTACTCGCGCATGACGCTGTAGGGGATATAAATGCGAAAATTGGTCGAGTTACTCTCTTCGCGGCCGACACTCGCCGTTACCCCGATCACCTCGAAGCGAGTTCCGTTCAGCAGAATCGTACTGCCGATGGCGGGCCTTCCAAAAAACAGATTGCGGACCATCTGGGGGCCGATCACGGCCACGTTGCGGCGCTGCTGCTCATCCATTTCATTCAGCCAGCGCCCCTCGCCCAAGGGGAGGTAGCGGATTGTATTGAAGCTGGGCTTCGTCCCGATCAATTGTCCGTTGCTGCTGGCAAAATCGCTCTGTGCCCGAACATCGCCTCTCTGCAAAATCGGAACGACATCACGCACCATTTTGGCTTCATGCTTGATATCGAGATAATCCTGATAGGTCAGAAAATACGGCTTCATTCCCTGATGTTGGCCGGGTAAAGCCGGAACACGGCCTGGAAATAAAAACATGATGTTCTCGCCTATGCTGGCAAGATTCTTCTGCTGACCCGACCGGAATCCTTCGCCCAATCCGACAAGAAGAAGCAAGGAGCCCACGCCCCAGGCAATTCCAAACATGGTCAGGAAAGACCGCAGTTTGTGCGCCCAAAGGGTGCGGAGCACCTGGCCGAAGATGTCGAGAATCATTCGCATGGACTACTCAATCAATACGTAAACCTACGATTGGCGGTTCCTCAATTCAGGTTATCAGGAACCATGACGATCAATTTGCAGGAACCATCGATTCGTCATGGGAGCGTGCCCTTAGCATCTCGTAGGCGGCTGATCTTATAGACGGTCAGCGAGGGCTATCGTTAACGCCTTAATTCATTTGGACCAAAGCGGATAAGTGACGCTCGCCTTTCCATCTTTACATCTTTCATCGGCATCCCACATCCGCCACTCCAACACATAAGATGCTCAAATTTGATAGAGTAAGCCGCACCCATGAGCGACCGGTTCCGTTATTATCTGCGCATTCGTTACGGAGAATGTGACGCGCAAAAAGTGGCCTTCAATGCCCGCTATGCGGACTATGTGGACCTTTCCACCACCGAGTTTCTGCGCGCCCTGGGTTTCGGTGAGGCTCTGTTCACCGGCGATCTCGATTTCCAACTCGTGAAGCAAACCATCGAATGGAAAGCGCCCGCCCGGTTCGACCAAGTGCTGGAGATCTCCGTCTACGGCAAGCACTTAG
This sequence comes from Candidatus Angelobacter sp., assembly GCA_035295685.1. Lineage (GTDB taxonomy): Bacteria > Acidobacteriota > Terriglobia > Terriglobales > Acidobacteriaceae > Angelobacter. The sequence continues at coordinate 101,827 of DATGIO010000027.1, read as the reverse complement.
GTAACACGTCTTTCACCTTTGCCACGGAGTTTCGTATTGCGGGAGAAGAAAAGATCATTGCCACGGCAGAAACGGTTTACGTGATGGTGGAGCAACACACTCTCAAGAAAATGACCTTGCCCGCCGACTTCCGAGTGGCGGTTGAGAATGGAGCACACGGCCTGGTTACCGACCATGCGGCTTATCTGGAGCCGGCAATGAGCGCGAGACAATAAAATCGCGGCACACGACCTTTCTGTGTGGAACGCTAGCTGACCATCTCGGCGATTTTTTCCAGCACCGGCTCGATCCTTTGCAGGTTCTTCAGCACCCCAGTAAAAAGATCCCCGGTACGCTCAAAGCGCCGGATGGCATTTCTTATATGGAACTGGGTAGGATTCAGGCCCGGCTTTACCTCGTGCCAGGCAAGGGGTGTCGCGACTGGCGCACCGGGATAGGCACGCAGGACATAAGGCGCGGAGATCGTCTTGCCAGAGGCGTTTTGCAGATAATCGAAATAGACTTTGCCCTTTTGCCGGGACGCCACTGTCCGCGGCGTAGTAAAAAGGTCGGGCCTTTCAGAGGCAACCCAGCGGGCAAGAATCTCCGCCAGTGAGCGAGTCTGATGATAGGTATAGATCGGCTCTACGGGAATGTAAATGTGCATGCCGTCTCCGCCTGTAGTCTTCGGATATCCAGCCAAGCCAATCTGATCGAGCTTCTGGTGAATCAACTGCGCCGCCTCAATAATCCGGTCATAGCCGCAGTGGTATGGATCAATATCCACAAGAATAAAATCGGGATTTTCCAGCGTAGCTACACGGCTCATCCAGGGATTCTGGTCGATGCAGCCAAGGTTGGCGAGATAGACGACTGATGCTTTGTCGTCGGCCACCACGAAGTTGGTGGTTGAGCCATCGTCACTGGTGACGACTGCTTCTGTGCGCAGCCAATCGGGAATGCCGGCGGGCGCTTCTTTCTGAAAAAATCCCTGGTCTTCAATGCCGTTGGGGTAACGCCGGAGCGAGAGTGGGCGGTCTCGAAGATGAGGCACCAGGAGGTCTGCCACGGCGGCATAAAAGTTAATGACATCTTTCTTGGTGTAACCCTCTTTGGGGTAAAAGACTTTGGGGAGATTCGTAAACTTCAGCCGACGGCCATCAATCTCGAGAGCAACCTCGGTCAGCCCCTCCGGAAGAAGCGCCGCCGGACGGGCCTCCTGTTGTTCCGATTCAGAGGCCGGTGCGGTCGCTTCGCGAACGCATTCCTGAGGAGTCTGATCGGTACGCAAGCCAAGAAATACCGGAGCGCGGAGCCGTTCTTCATCTGTCCACGACGAGAATCGAATCGTGCAAACAACTTCCGGTTTGACCCAGGTGGCCTCCCCTAAATCCTTTGGCACGCCCGGAACCGGAGGCTTATTGGTAACCAACGGTTCCAGCTTCTCGTAAACACTTTTCAGCGAGTCTTGATTAAAGCCGGAACCTACGTTGCCAGCATAGGTCAGCTTTCCTTCGGTGTTGTAGTAGGCCAGCACGAGAGAACCAAAATAATCGCGCTCGCCCTTGAGCCATCCGCAAACAACGAAATCCATCTGATTCACAACTTTGATCTTGATCCACTCGCGGCTGCGCTTAGATTCGTATTTGCTGAACGCGTGCTTGGCAACAATCCCCTCCAGCCCTTTCTCTCGCACTGCCTGCAAAAGCTCCGCTCCCTTGGTGAAATGCTCCGAATGGCGAAATACATTGTTGGGACGTAGAACGGCTGCCAAAAGCTGCTTGCGCTCGCCCAGAGGCGTTTGCCTCAGGTCGTACCCATCGAGATAGAGAAGATCAAAAGCAAAGAAGCTCGCGGGATACGTCTGGGCCAACTTTTGCACCGACTTGGGGCCTGCGCCGATGCGGTTTTGAAGCAGCTGAAAGCTAGGTATGCCTTTCTCGTCGAAACAGACAATTTCTCCATCGAGAATTGCCGTGTGCGCATCTACCGCCTCGGGCAAAGACTGCAATTCGGGATACTGATGCTCGATCGCCGTGGTTTGACGAGACAAGATCCGCACCGCTCCGCCATCGTCGCCCTTGCTTTTATCTTTATCGAGATCTTTATTCAAATCTAGGAAGCACAGCGCTCGCACGCCGTCCCATTTGACCTCGTAGAGCCAGTCGGTGCCGGTGGGCAGCGACTGGCTGGAAATAGCCATCATGGGAGCAATGATTTCGGGCATCGGTGCTTCGATGGCTCCTTCAATGGAAGAAAGCTGCGGCTTGGATTCCAAAACACTCCGCGGATCGCTCTCGGGGTCCCATCCCTCGCGCACCGCAAAATCTTTCTTCTTAATGAGGAGCCAATCCTTCCCTTTGGCGCGCTTGGTCCTCACCAGCGCAAATTCCCCCATCAGTTTTTGGCCATGCAAGCGGAGTTTCAGGTCGCCAGCTTCCCATTGCTGCACCGGGGTCTTGGTCCCGAGCCACTCGTAGATGCCGCGATCCCAAAGGGTAACCTTGCCCGCCCCATAGTTCCCAGCGGGAATCGTCCCCTCAAACGATCCGTATTCCAGAGGATGGTCCTCCACCAGCACGGCCAGCCTTTTCATCGCTGGATCGAGCGTGGGACCATTCGGCAAGGCCCACGAGCGGAGAGCGCCATCCATTTCAAGGCGTAGATCGTAGTGAAGCCGGCGGGCGCTATGACGCTGCACGAAAAACCGGTTGCCGTGAGACTCTTCCGCCGGAGAAGGCTGCGGCTCCGGTGTTTTCTCGAAGGTGCGCTTTCGCCGGTACTCATTGAGTGACATAGTGAGGACGGTGTGTTGAAATGCCCTATTTTCTGTGCTATATGAATGAAACTGCCCACTTTTTTTCGGGAGAGACTTCAATGGCCAGCACAGTTTGGAAGGGATACCTGACCTTCGGTCTTTTATCGCTTCCTGTGAAATTGTACAGCGCGGCACGCAGCGAGACCGTGAGTTTCAACCAGTTGCACAAGAACGATCATTCGCGCGTGAAACAGATCTTGTACTGCCAGCTCGAAGACAAGCCAATTAACCGGGCTGACATCGTCAAAGGCTACGAGTACGAAAAAGACAAATATGTAGTCATCGAAGACGAGGAGATCAAAAAGGTTGCCCCCAAGACGGCCAAGACCATGGAGGTCCTGGAGTTCGTAAAATCGTCGGAGGTGGACCCGATCTACTTTGAAAGCTCGTATTACCTCTCCCCAGATGAGGCAGGCGAAAAGCCCTACGCCCTGCTGTTTGAGGCACTGAACCAGACCGGCTGCGTAGGGGTTGCGAAGATCGCCATGCACAATCGCGAACATATTGTGATTCTGCGTCCGGGCGACCGCGGAATTCTGCTGCACACCATGTATTTTCGCGACGAGATCCGGCAGGTGGAGGAGTTCCGCACCGACCGCAGCCTAGTGAAAGAAAAAGAGCTGGAGCTGGCAAAGAGGCTGGTTGAATCCCTGGAAGCCCCTTTCGAACCAGAAAAATATAAGGATGAGTACCGGGCAAACCTTATGTCCATGATTCAGGCCAAGGTTGAAGGCCGTGAGGTAGTAGAAGCCGCAGCAGCTACTCACAAGGCGCCGGTTATCGACATTCTTGAAGCTCTGAAGATGAGCCTTGCAGAAGGCAAGAAGCCTCCCCGTCCGGCAGCCACCGGAACGGAAGACTCAGCCCCGGAAAAAACCAAGAAGGGCCGCTGAAACGTCTATAGCAGGTTGAGGAGAAAGCGACATGGAAATGCGGTGCCAAGCGTCAAGAATCAATGAGTACGATCCCACCGGCGAGAGCGCTCTTGAATGTAACGCCCCGGCAGAGTATTGCCCGGTCTGCGAGATGAATATCTGCCAGGAGTGCCATTCACCCTTTATCGGAGCATGCATTCCTCACGAAAAGAAACGTCCCGCATCGGCTAGCACACAGGCAACCGGCCAAACGCGGAAGATTCCCGGCTGATCGTTTCAGGATTTGATCTTCCATTCGTTGGTCAATGATCATCGATCGTTGATCATTGTTCATTGTTCATTGACTATTGATTATTGACGCCCTGGGGGTCATCGATGGCCTGGGCCAAAAGTCCCGTTCCCCCTCCACCCTTATTCCTTTTGCTTCACGTTTGAGAAAAACGGGATCACAAATATTTCTACGGCCCAAAAACCGGATAGTGACTCGCGACCGCCATCATCAGCAACATTGGAAATGTAAGAACAAAATTTGCCTGTGACACCAGCAGAGCCAACTGGGCAGTCTTGGCTGTCTCGGGCGGCATGGGGATTCCTTTGGACGCATTCTCCGCGGTCCAGCGGATAATCTTTTTCTGCATCCGCCAAACAATCCCCCAAACATTCAGCATCATGAACCAGCCCAATCCCCCTCCAATGCCGATTGCAAGCAGACGATTGCTTTCCCACCCTCTTGAATTCAACATGAGGTAAAGCCACGCCGCCGCCACCACGATGATTCCTACGATCACGCCAAACACCGGTCCTTTTCTCAAGACTTCGAGAGGCGACATCACGACCCCCATCTCCACCACGAAGGCCAACGTCCAGATTCCAAAAAACGTTCCGATGGGGCCGCCTCCTGAAGTCTGCGCATTGTGCGCGTCGGCGCTCACGATCATCATCCAATACCAGATTCCGGCAAACACAGTCACTACCGACGCCCAACGGAACCACCAAAGAGCACGAGGCATGAGCAGGGGAACGACTTTGGAGCGCGTCGCGGAGTCAATCTCTTTTAAGAAAGGGACGTTCACCAGCATCAGGAAATAGAGCAAACCGACCCAGGTAATGCCACCGATAAAGTGAACCCAGCGCAATAAAAGTTGGATATGCGGTGTCGTCCCGGCGGGAAAAGCAATTCGGGGCGCATCCAGCAGCGCGAGCGTGAGAAAGTGCATCCAGCCTCCAGCCTATGAGCTTTGCTTAATTTTCTTTTGGCTTGCAAGGATAACATCGGCGTGGGCTTCGACCAGAATGCGAAGCTCCGAGGCGCTTGTTCTATGCATCGGCTCCAGAGTTGACTCATTTATAATCAAGCATCTACACGTCAGAAGGCGAAAATCAAATTGTCACTCGAAGAAAAAATCTACAATGAACGGCAGGAGAAGCTCCGCCAGATTGAGGCCCTGGGACAACAGGCCTATCCCCACCGCTTTGACGCCGATCATACGGTTCCACAGATTCTGGCCGAATACAGCGAGAAGACTGCCGAACAGTTAGAGAATCCTCGCGTTTACGTAAAGATCGCAGGACGCATCCTCTCTCTTCGCTTGCAGGGGAAGGCCGGCTTCGCGCATTTGCAACAGGGGGGGCAGAAGCTTCAAGTTTATGTGAAGCTGGATTTTGTTGGTGACAAGGGGTTTGCCCTCTATAAGCTCCTGGATTTAGGCGATCATATCGGCGTGCGCGGATACCTGTTTCGCACGAGGACGGGCGAACTTACCATCCATGTAGAGGAAATCACCTTCCTTGCGAAAGATCTGTTGCCTCTTCCGGAAAAATGGCACGGCCTTACGGATGTGGAGTTACGCTATCGGCAGCGCTATGTCGACCTGGTAGTGAACCCCGATGTGCGCGAGGTCTTTGTCAAGCGGAGCAAGGTGGTGCAGGCGATCCGGCGTTTTTTGGACGCCCGCGGCTATATCGAAGTAGAAACACCCATGATGCAGCCAATTCCGGGCGGCGCGGCGGCGCGACCGTTCAAGACCCACCACAATGCCCTGGATGTGGATCTCTATCTCCGCATTGCTCCGGAGCTGTACCTGAAGCGCCTGGTGGTGGGTGGCCTAGAGCGCGTGTATGAGATCAACCGTAATTTCCGCAACGAGGGCATCTCGACGCAGCACAATCCCGAATTCACCATGTTGGAGTTCTACCAGGCTTACGCCGATTATCGCGACATGATGACGCTCACGCAGGAGATGCTCGCGCAGGTAGCTCTCGACGTAAACGGTACGACCAAATCAAGCTTTAACGGCAAAGAGTTCGATTTTGCGGACTGGCAGCGGCTCTCCATGCGAGAAGCCATCATTCGTTACTGGCCAGAGGCCGCATCGCCGAAGCCCGAGATATCCGACTTCGCAAACCATGATTCGGTGGAGCGGCTCGTGAAACGTCTCAATGCGAACCACACTCCGCACGTGGCTTATAACCCGAGCGATCCGGCAGGCAAGACTATTGCGGCGCTCTTTGAAGCAGTGGCGGAAGAGCACTTGATCCAGCCCACCATCCTTTATGACTTCCCAGCCGCAATCTCGCCTTTGTCGAAGAACAAAGCCGACGAGCCGGATTGGGTGGAGCGGTTTGAGTTTTTCATCGGCGGGCTGGAAGTTGGGAACGCCTTTAGTGAGTTGAACGATCCAGAAGAGCAGCGCCGGCGATTCCTGCAGCAGCTCAAAGAAAAAGAGAGAGGCGACGAAGAGGCGCACGCCATGGATGAAGATTACATTCGCGCGCTTTCCTATGGATTACCTCCAACTGGAGGCGAAGGCATCGGCATCGATCGGCTGACCATGCTGCTTACGGACTCCCGCACCATCCGCGACGTGGTTCTTTTTCCGTTGCTCAGGCCGCAAGCGCCCCAAACAGAAGAGGCCCCAGAGCTGGAGCAGAAGTAAGAACGTTTCAAAAAATCGCACAAAACTCCACCCGGTCCAATCGACCCTCTTTTGTGCAACGTAAGATGGAAGAAACATAGTGTCTCAAAGGTATGCATCTCCCCAGCGAACTGCATACCGTGAGACCTGGCAGGACAACACCCATGGGATTCGACCTTGATTTCGAGCTGCGCCAGAAGCTTGGCTACAGCCTTATCGACCACATCAACGAATATTTTTCCAGCTTAAGCGATCGGCCCGTTCAACTGCCGCGCGAGCAGCGATCTTTTGCCGCTCTTGGCGGGCAGATGCCGGAACTTGGAGAAGATCCTGTTTCCGTGCTGAATGGAGTCACGGCTCAGATGGTTCAGCGGGGTTTTCATGTACCCAGCGCCAACTATTTTGGCCTGATGAATCCCACGCCCACCTACGTCGCGGTGCTGGCTGAGGCGCTGGTCGCCACGCTGAATCCCCAGCTTGCCAGCCACTCTCGGTCGCAGCTCGCGTCGAAGATTGAAGCAGAGACCGTGCGCTGGATAGGCGAACAGGTAGGCTGGAGCGGCGCATTCGACGGCACCTTTACCAGCGGCGGCAACGAAGCCAACTTCACGGCGCTTGCGTTGGCGCTTGCGCATCGTTTTCCGAATTCAGTGGAAGATGGAGTAGCGTCCATTGGGGCACGGCCCGTGGTTTATGCCTCATCCGAATCGCACCACTCGCTCGATAAGTCTGCCGGTCTGCTGGGCTTAGGCCGCAGGGCGCTGCGCCGCATCCCGGTCACGGAAAAGCTGCAACTTGACGTAAGGAAGCTGGAAAGCCAGATCAAGCAAGACCAGGCAGCGGGCTTTCTTCCGCTATGTGTAGCCGCTACGGCGGGCGCAACCAGTTCCGGCGCCATCGACGACCTGCCCACCCTTGCGGAAGTCTGTAAACGAAACAACTTATGGTTTCATGTGGACGGAGCTTACGGCGCAGCCGTGATTTTCTCGCGGCAACATCGTGACCTGGTGCGCGGTATTGAGCTTGCGGACTCCATCACCATCGACCCCCACAAATGGCTGGCAATGCCTTTTGCCGCTGGGGTCATCCTCACCTCGCATCCGGAAACCTTACAGAATGCGTTCGGCGTAAGCACGCCCTATATGCCAAAGGCCGACGCAAACGCTCCAGTCGATAACTTCAAGATGGGCGCACAGTGGTCGAGACGAATGAATTCGCTCAAGCTTTGGATTACCTTACGGGTCCATGGCCGCCAGGCGTATGAAGATTTGATTCACAACCAATTGGAATTGGCGAGGAGCTTTGCCGATTGGGTGCGCGACTCGGGCCAATTCGAGCTAGCGTCGCCCCAAGTACTGCCCATCGTAAACCTGCGCCTCAGTTTGCCAGGTGCAACCGAAGAAGAGATTCGTGCCGACCATGAAGCCATTGTAGAGGCCACCACCCGTGAAGGACGCCGCTGGATTTCCACCACGATCGTGAACGGTAAATCGGTTCTGCGGGTGATGGTCATCAGCTATCTCACGGAACCACGCCATCTCGATGAATTGAAGATCGCTTTAACGGAAGCCGTAAGCCAGACCCGAGCGGTGCACAACCGACGCTAGGCGATTCCGCTTTTTGCACCCCCAGCACGGTCATTCTTGCCAAGCTGCTTATAAGCCCTCATCCTCTTCTTGCTCTCGATGTTCCTGCCGGTCATGGTACTGGTACCCATGGCGCTCATGGTCTTTTACAAACTTGCTCAACTGATCGGTATTGATCCTTACCTGCATCACCACCGCATCTCCTGGATCAAGCACCACCATCAACAGCTTCATCTCTTTGCCTTCAGGATGAGCGTAAATATAGGTGTGGTCTCCGCTACGCAGGGAATGCGTATGAACGACCGGCTGCCAGCCTTCGTCCAGCGCCGAGCGAACCACGTCGTCAAATTGCGTATCTTCTTCAGCCTTCAGGAACTGCCGGTCGTCAAAGAGCGCCATTTTGAGGTTTTTCACGCCTGCCGGATGCCAGAATTTCACGGTCAAACCTGCGAATCCCATCAAAAAACCAGCAGTGCGATGCGCATGATAGTGCGATTCGATGTGATGCACGACATTATCAAACGTCTTGTCTCCCGCGAACCCGCTGTTGACGGCAAGCAATACGACGGCGCACAATAAAACACTAGTCTTTTTCACCTTTGTGCTCCTTGTCCTTTTTGTGCTTCGACTGTTCGTGATTCGGCTCAAAGTGGTCGGCAAGCTCCCGAATTTGGTTGGGATCGATGGTCCCCACGATATTCACAACCGTGAGTTCCCTGGCGTCGGCAACCAGTACCGCTATACCTCCAATCTTGTCACCGGCCTTCATCACAAAGACTTCATCGATCTCATGACTGCGCTTGCTCCTGGCTTCGACCATCTTGCTCCAGCCGGGACCGTTTAGTTGGGCTCGGATCGCCTCCACGTCCTCCGCGCTGTATTCATCGTCTTTATCGAACTCGAAGCTCTTCACGTAGACACCCTCGAGCCCTTTCAACAGCGCCTTGGCCTTGACCTCGTCTTCATCTTTGTCGTCGAGAAACTTGGAGGCAAATTGCAGCATCGGGCCGTCGAGAGTCACATCCACGACCTCAGACGCTTTATGACTCAACTTCTCCAAATTATTGAGCTGCAACTTAGCGCCCTGACCCTGTACAGGCAACGCGAGGCTGGCCACCGCAAACAGCATGACAATCCCCAGGCGTTTCATTCTTGAAATGGTTTCCTTCATAAATGCTCCTTGCGGATTTTCGAATTTTCTTCCTCTGCCGGCCCGGTATGCTGGAGACCGGCGCGCACGAAAACGTGATTCAACTTCGCATTCGTAACTCTCAGAGCCAACATGGCCTGCTCCTTCGCCCGTTCGCCTTCCGTATGGCGAAAATCGAACCACCCAGTACCCAACAGAAGGCATGCAGCGACGCCTGCTGCCGCCCACCGCAACATCGCCGGTGGAACCAAGGAGGCGAACCTTGCGTCTGCCGCCTTCCGCCGCCTTTCACTTGCCTGTCCGATACTTGCCATAACCCGCTGCGTAAAATCCGGCGAAGGATCTTGATGCGACAGGGCCGCCCGCAGATCGTCCTCAGAAAAATGCATATCTAGCTTCTCCAATTTTGCGTTCGAGCTTCTTTCGCAGGTCGGCCAACGCCCGGTGCAGCGTGCTTTTCACCGTATTGACCGGCATGTTGAGCGCCTCTGAAATTTCACCAGGCCCCATGCCTTCCTGATAACGCAAGATCACCACGATGCGCTGGCGCTCAGGAAGCAATGCGACGCTCTTTTGCAGCCGTTCCGCCAGCATCGGATCGTTGGGAACCGTATTGGCTTCGGGAGCCGGCAACTCGGCTTCCTCCAGCGTCAACTCCTGCCGGCGGCGTCGCTTTTGGTCGATGCAGCGATGCGACGTTACCCTTCGGAGCCAGTACTTCAGGTGCTCCGGCGACTGAATATCGCGAAGATGCTGGTAGAGGCTGAGAAAAACCTCCTGCGCCAAATCTTCCGCCAATGCCCGATCCTGCAGAAAATGATAGGCAATGCTGAAGACCATTCGCTGGTGTTCTTGCACGATTTCGGCAAAGGCTGGATTGTCGCCTCGTGCGGATTTCCGCAAGGCCAACTCTATGGCGTTTCCAGCGTCTCTATTTCCTGTCATAAGTGTTCCGTGCAGCTTCTATTCAGCGGAATAGCCGCGCCGCGGGTTTTGATTCCTGGAACCACCCACGGTGAAAACGCTCTGCCTGGCTGTTCCAATGCTCTTTCATCCGATCCTCTTTCAAATCACGTCCTTTGCTCCTTAATACGCAACGGACGGGGAAATCGAATGCATTTTTTCGCTACGGATCGGCTTTTCGATGGGTAAGGGCCCCAAAAACCGAGTTAGGGAGGGATGCAAAGAGAGACAAAATAGACAGGTTTCGAACGGGTAGGGAGCTAAGCGTTGCTTTTCTAGCCTGGCAAAGTCACCATGACCTCGGCACCCTTATCGGCACCCGCCAGTCTTGAGGCAGAGGCGCGATTCGCTGAAATCTCAAGAAAGCCGGCGCTGCCCACAAGGGCAAAAACCTCTCCCTGCGCACCCTGAACATAACTGGAGCGCAACTGGGTGACCTCGGCTTTTCCGACCGTGAGACGAAATGGGGACGAAGCAGGCTCAAACATCTGCGGCAAGTCCGCCGGAGTGATGTTGGTGATGAGATTTCCAAACTTGTCTTGCTTTACCACGACGCCCTTCCATACATTGGGCGCCATCTGCTTGGGCTTGGGGAATAGGAAACGAACGTAATCGGCAATGGTATCTCCAAATTTTGCCGGCTCCACGCCCTTGCTCAAATATCCCGCGACTGCGGCAAAGATATCCCGGCCGTGAAAGGTGCTGCTTACCGGCTGGTGAAAATAGTGCTCGGCGGTAATGTGGTAGACGGCGACGCGCTCCTCCCGTTCATACACCAGGGACAGCACCCCATTGTCCGGACCGACAAAATAATGCTGGCCCACGACCACCAAGATTGGCCGCCGGGCGCTGCCAACACCCGGATCTACGACCACGACATGTATTGTCCCCGAAGGGAAATAGCTATAAGCCTGGGAGATCGCGATCGCGCCTTCCAAAATGTCGAAGGAAGGCACTGCATTCGTAATATCCACCGTCTGGACCAACTGGTTGATGCCATAGACAACTCCTTTCATTGCACCAACATAGTGCTCAGCTATGCCGAAGTCCGTGGTGAACGTAACGATTCTCTGCGACAAATTTGACCTCCCAAGGGTTTAAGGGCGTTTCCAGCGTCCGTGTATCCGAGTGGGAGCCTCGCGGCTTTCGCCATGAAGTAAAGATCGATAGCCACCAACGGGAACACAGACCAACCAGGATTATAAGGAGTGATCGGAAACGCCATAAAAGGCCGAAGGTATCGTGTGCATTCGCACAAAGTCAAGCCCATCTGTCAGTTAGCCGTTACCTTGGAGGCAGAACCAAGGAAATCGCCCGCTGCAAGTTCCATCTCCCATTGAAGAAATCCTCAATAATTCCACTTGTTAAGTTAGTTAGACTTGCGTTTAATACGCATGCGGAATATGTGGCGCAATCCACGTTGTGTTGAATATTATTTTCCGCATGACATTTCCTACTTTCTTTCGTACAGGGAGTGTCTTTTGCCGTTTAGAGGGCTGTGGTTCTCCACAAGCTGCTGAAACTGAGTTTTTGCGGCTCATGAAGGTTTGGGATGAATTTTGCGATAGGAAGCCCTAGCGGGATGTTTTCGCCTTTCGTCCAAGCAAATCTAACCCCGGCAAAAGCATTGCAGCCACGGATAAGTGGGAAAATCGGTTCAAAATGGGAAATATTCGCTACCGGCAGAGAATCCCGAAATGGGAAATTTTGAATTCCATTTTGGCGTAGCGAAAGGGTTTTTTGTCATCAGTCGTTATAGAGTAGAACCCGTTTTTTGTCAGCAATCTGCTGATGCGTTATCCGGGCTCCGATCGTGGCTAAAGTGGGACCTCAAATTAACGAGCTTCTAGTTCTTGCGTTGCAGTCGCTCCCCCAGGCGGTGCTCCTTACGGAAGCTGAATCCGGCGGGCAAAAGGTGATTTTTGCAAACGAGGCGTTTCAGCAACTCACGGGATATTCCATGGCGGAGATGGCGGAGCGGGACGTGTCGTTCATGAGTTTTCATGAGATTGGGTCGCTCTCCATGGAGCGAGTGCATTCCGGCAGCCATGGTGAACTGCAATCTGGAGAGCTCCAATCTGGAGAACTTCTGGTCCGAAGAAAGGATGGTTCTTCCTTTCGAGATCGAATCACGGCAAAAAGCCTGCGGTTTGGCGGACTTGGATATTCCCTTCAAACTCATTCTGAGACGGATACCAAACCTAATTCAGACCGATTTTCTACCGAGGCGCCCAAAATGGCCCTCGCCGGCAACCTTGTTCACGACTTCAACAACCTGTTTACAGCGATTATCGTTTATTCCGGCCTCATGTTACCCGGCACAGAGGCCAGCGCCGATCTTCGGCGCTATCTAGGAGCCATCCGCGAATCAGCCGAAAGAGGATCGCAACTCGTCGCCCGGGTATTTCCCCAAGAAGTTTCAAGTGACACAATCGGAACTCATGGGACTACTCAATTCCCCACGCAGTCTTTTCCCACGCAAGCTTTTCCCACGCAAGCTAAAGACGAGCGGGTTGGCCGCAGGCGCTTTTTAGCGTATCTCGATAGCAAAACAGACCGCTTTCTTCGCGCCGTTCTTTCGTGGCGAGGATACGAAATTCTGTCTGCCCAGGACGCCGAAGAAGTCCTTGAGATTGCCGCCGCTCATACGGGTGAAATCGATTTGTTGGTGGTGAATGCAACCCCAAGCCCGGATTCCACGAGCCCGGATTCCGCGAGACCACGCTCCACCAATGAAGACAGCCTCACCGGCAAGGCACGAAAGCTGTGTCCACAAATGAAAGTTTTATTTTTATCGCAGAGCGCTCATGGTTTGAATGCCGAAGCGGATGAAGCGGCTCATTTTCTGGATCGACCATTGACCGCTAAAACACTGATCCAAAAGATTGAAGAACTATTCTAAGGACCCTCGAACGCAGTACGTCAGGGTGGAGGTAGAAGGATATGGCTACACCTCAGGTTGCACCCGAAGAAGGAACATACGCACCCTCTCATTACCTGTCTCTTCTGATTGTGGACGACGAACGATGGATCCGCGACTCCTGCAAGGAGGTCGCGGAAGGCATGGGGTTCAAAGTCCACACGGCCGACAGCGCGATTGGCGCAGCGCGGCTACTTGAAAGTCAGCCCGTCGACGTTGTTCTCCTGGACATCAAGCTTCCTGGCCCCGACGGACTTGAACTTCTCTTGAAGATCAAGCAGCAACAACCTGAAACCGAAGTCGTGATGATTACCGGGCACGCCACCGTCGATTCAGTGCTCGCCGCCATGAGAAGCGGCGCCTATGACTATCTTCGTAAACCCTTCAACATCGACGAACTTCGAACCCTGCTAGAACGGGTGACGGAGCATCTACGTTTTTCGCTGGAAAATCGAATTACCCGCGAGCATCTCAAGAACAATCCCGGATATGCGGGCATGGTCGGCCGCTCCGTAGAGATGGAAAAACTCTACCGCATCATCGCCAAGGTGGCTTCGAGCCGCCACCCTGTGCTAATCCAGGGCGAGAGCGGCACCGGGAAAGAGATGGTGGCCCGCGCCATACACTTTACCGGACCCTTTCGCGATAAACCGTTCATTCCTGTAGATTGCGGCTCCCTTGTTCCAACTTTGATCGAAAGCGAGCTATTTGGCTATGTCAAAGGGGCCTTTACAGGAGCCGTCCGTCCAAAAGAAGGGCTACTCTCCATTGCCGATGGGGGCACGGTATTCCTCGACGAAATCGGAGATCTGCCGGTGGACCTGCAAGCGAAGCTGCTGCGGGCGCTACAGGAAAAAGAGATTCGGCCGGTAGGCAGCACCAAGGCCACACCCATCGACGTGCGCATTATCGCCGCAACCAATCGCGATCTGGAGATGGCGATCCACCAAGGCAGCTTTAGGCGCGACCTTTATTTCCGCTTGAATGTCGTAAGTCTGCGCTTGCCCCCGGTGCGCGAGCGGAGGGAAGACGTACGCTTGTTGGTCGATCACTTCCTGGATCGCCTTTCACGGTCGACGGGAATGAGATGGTCGATCAGCCAAGATGCGGTCAAGCTGCTTCTGACCTACGACTGGCCGGGAAACGTCCGGGAGTTGGAAAACTGCCTGGAACGAGCATCGGCGCTCAGTTCGGGACCGGTGATTCAGGTCACCGATCTTCCTTCCCCGGTACAGACATTTGGCCTGCAATCCACTCCAACGGCGTCCGCTAGTCGAAGCGAGCGAATTATTCCGCTGGCTGACTTGGAGAAACAAGCGATTCTTGCCGCTTTGGGGCATTTGAACGGCGATAAACTAATGACCGCCAAACTCCTTGGAATCGGCAAGACCACTCTCTATCGAAAACTAAAAGAGTATGGAATCTCAGATCGATGGTCGATGAGCGTGGCCGACGATTCAAAGGCCGTTGAAGGATTGTAGACAATGATTCTTCTGTTGATGCAATCGCCCCTCGCATCGGAGTGCAAAGAGGAGTTGGAACGCCGAGCGGGCCAGCTCGTGACTCTTTGCTCTACGGTTCGGGAGGGGGTCAGTGTTATGCAAGGCGGACGCTACGAGGCCCTCGTGCTTGACCAGAATGTGCTTGACTCAAATCCCGGTCAGGCGGGCACGCTTGCTCGATGTTCCAGCATGGCAGTTACCGTGGTTATCAATCCGGGAACATGGGGCATGGACCGATTGTGCAAAGAAATCGGGTTCGCGCTTGAACGCGCTAAACGGGAAAAATTCATTGCCAAAGAGCTAGCGCGCAACGAACTGAACGAGCAATTGAGCGGGGCCGTTACCGGAATTCTACTCTCCTCCGAGCTGGCTCTCAGGGAAGATTCACTCCCGCCTTCCGTGGAAGAAAAGCTCAGATCGATGCGCGACCTGGCATTGCACATGAGTACTTGCTTACGGCAAAATGCCACGGACGCCAACTCCTCTGGCGGGCAACGAGTCTAGCCGACCCTGGCAACTCTCTTCAGAAAACCGGACTCTCACACCACAGTAAACGAAGATCCCTCTTTATCCCTGGGAGGCCTATGCTCTGGGCTATCTTTGCAATTCTCGTGATTCTATGGCTCCTGGGCTGGGGGTTTCACGTCGCAGGTTCGCTCATCCACCTTCTATTGGTGATCGCGGCGGTAGTTGCCGTCATGAGCCTGATGACAAGCCGGAAGCCGAGATAAAGCCAAGACAACAAGATTGCATTGAACGTAGGCGCAGGGAGGCTTTCCGCGTCGAACCGGAAGTCCTTGAAATCGCTGGACATCCTACTCACCTTTTTCCGCACTCTAAACTAGAGCGGGCCATGAAGCACGATCTTTCCCTATTCGGGTTCCGGAATGGCGACAACAGAGATCAAATCGAGTGAGAATGCTTCGCCGCCACTAGGGCAAGAAGAGCTTGCGCACCAGATCGCCGCCCTAGGCGACTGGTTTCATAACCTCAATCTGAAAGGGATCCAAACCGCGCCCAATCACTTCCTGGGCGACTTTCCCTATGTTAAGTGGAAAGGGATCGCCTCGGAGTTTCCGCAAGACATGACCGGCGCAACCGTGCTCGATTTGGGTTGTAACGGCGGTTTTTATGCGCTCGAATTGAAACGCCGAGGCGCCGATAGGGTGCTTGGGATCGATGTCGACGAACGGTACTTACGTCAGGCCAAGTTTGCAGCCAACGTGCTCGGTCTTTCCATCGAATTTGAGAAATGCTCCGTCTATAACGTCGATAGGATTCCGGGACAGTTCGATTACGTTTTATTCATGGGCGTTTTCTATCATCTCCGGTATCCCATCTACGCGCTGGACCAGATCGTAAAGAAAATCAAGGGCAAACTGGTTTTTCAAACCATGATTCGAGGTTCCCTTAGTACTCCGCACCTTCAAGAGGACTATCACTTTTGGGATAAAGAAATATTTCTTCGTCCCGATTTTCCGGGCATGTACTTCATCGAAAAAAGTTATGCCGGCGATCCCACAAATTGGTGGATTCCCAACCATGGAGGCATGGAGGCAATTCTGCGCAGTTCAGGGCTGAAGATTCTGTCTCATCCGGAAGAGGAAACCTGGGTCTGTAGCGCCGACAACGTGCAGAAAGAAGGGAGATACATTTTGGACCACGAGCTAGCAGGCACGCTTTAAGCCGCTATTTCGGACCGAGATCTGGGAAATATGGTTGAAGCGATCATGTTGTGGAATGAACCGAATAATCTCTCCCATTGGGACTTCAAGGCCGATCCCGAGTGGAGGAGATTCGCCGAAATGGTCGTTACGGCCGCACAGTCAATCCGGCGCGAGAATCCCGACGTTCCTCTCGTCTTAGGCGGAATTTCACCGATCGACCCGCATTTCATCGAACTCATGGGATCACACGGCGTGCTCGATGCAGTGGACCTTGTGGCTGTGCACGGTTTTCCTCTTGACTGGAACCACTGGAGCATTCACGACTGGCCTAAAAAAATTGAGGAGATTCGCGCCGTCACTGGCAAACCCGTTTGGGTGTCCGAGGCTGGGGTTTCGTCATTTGGGGCGGAGGAGGTCCAAGTCTTCGGACTCCAACGAACCGCCGAACTCCTACTCCATGCCGTGGAACGAGTCCATTGGTATAGCCTCATGGATCTTCCAGCAACCTGGACCGCAACGACACGGCATAAGGAAGCCGAGGGAAGCGCGTATTTCCGCCACTACTATATGGGACTGCTCCGCGAAGATGGCTCCCCCAAACTTGCTGCAAACTGCTTTCCAGAAGGACTCGGCATCTGCCAATGGTTCCACTTCGAGGATCCACGAATTGAACGCGCCGTAGAGTGGCTGCAAAGGCTGAAAATAAAACATCTCCGCACCGGCATAAGCTGGGCCGACTGGTTCCGTCCCAAAGCAGAAGAATGGTTTGATCGCCAGATGGAAGCCCTGGAACCGTTCACGACAACGCTTACGCTCTGCTTCACTCCGGAGCATCTGGGACTTACGCCTCATTACACCAGTCCTCCTACACGCGCGAAAGACTTTGCAGATTTCGCTGTTTGGGCGGTCAGAAAATACGCCTCGACCAGGAAGACCATCGAAACAAGAGAAGCTCTTGTTGGAAACGAATAGAGAAATGAGCAAGAAGGTGCTGGTAACAGGTGGAGCGGGCTTTGTGGGGTCTCATCTTGTGGATGGCCTGCTTGCCGCAGGGCATGCCGTGCGGGTACTCGACAATTTTACGCTTCAGGTCCACGGCCACCATACTCCCGACTATCTCTCCAAAGAAGCCGAAGTGATCAGCGGCGACATTCGCGATCAACTGGCAGTCCATCGCGCCATTGAGGGCATCGAGGTCGTCTTTCACATGGCCGCCGCTGTCGGCGTTGGGCAATCTATGTATGAGATTTCCCGGTACATCGACGTGAATACGCGGGGCACCGCTATTTTGCTCCAGGAGCTTTTGGATCGAAGGAGCGAGCGCGGCAACAAGGTCGAAAAACTGATTGTGGCGTCGTCCATGTCAATCTATGGCGAAGGCCAATATGTTTGTGCATCCTCCGGAAAAGACGAATCCCCCGCCCTACGCCCGCTCGAATCACTCAAGAAGAGACATTGGGAGCCTGCCTGCCCCGAATGCGGAGGGACGCTGCAAGCGGTTCCTACAACCGAGTTGAAGCCGCTCCAGTGCAGCTCCATTTATGCGCTTTCCAAAAAAGACCAGGAAGAGATGTGCCTGCTCTATGGCCGCACTTATGACCTGCCCGTAGTTGCCCTGCGCTATTTCAATATCTATGGATCACGGCAGGCGCTCTCCAATCCATATACCGGCGTGGCAGCCATCTTCGCTTCGCGTTTGCTGAATGGCAAACCTCCACTACTGTTTGAAGACGGGAATCAGTTGCGGGACTTCGTGAGCGTGCAAGATGTGGTTCAAGCCAATCTGCTGGCAATGGAATCTTCTTGTGCCGATGGCAGAGCGATCAATATCGGGTCGGGAGAACCAATCTCCATTCGGGCGATGGCAGACCAACTCTCCGAAGCCCTCGAAATCAGTGTTCCCTCCGTCCTGACCGGAAGGTATCGGGCTGGAGATATTCGCCACTGTTTTGCGGACATCTCTGCCGCCAGGCAATTACTGGGGTACAAGCCCAAAGTCAGCCTGTCGGAAGGAATCGTGAGCCTTGCCGAGTGGTTGCGTTCCCAAAATCCGCAGGATCGCATGGTCGAGGCGGAGGCCCAGCTTAGCTACCATCGGCTGACGGCATGATAAAGGAGGCCACAACCGAACCATAGTTCGGAAAGGCCGGGCAAGAAAAAGGACCAGGAATGAATCAACGCGAAACTCGTTCCGTACTTATCTTCGGAGGCGCCGGTTTTATTGGGTCCAACCTGGCCTGCCATCTTTTGACCAGAACAGACGCGCGCGTGCATCTGTTCGACAATCTTTCCCGTGCTGGAGTTCACCACAATCTCAAGTGGCTTAGCAAACTTGCTCCACAACCCGAACGGCTGCGGATCACGATCGGCGATGTGCGCGAGTTGAACCTGGTTGAAGAGGCTGTCGCCGAGGCAAACGAGATCTATCATTTCGCCGCACAGGTAGCGGTTACAACCTCGATTGCCGATCCCAGGCTGGACTTTGAGGTGAACCTGGGAGGAACCTTTAACGTGCTGGATGCGGCCCGGCGATGCGGGCACCACCCTTTGATCTTTTTTACCTCAACCAACAAAGTCTATGGAGATCTGGGCTTGGGGAAGCCCGTGATTACTTCAAGCAGCTATTTTTACCCCCAGTTCAGCGGCGTCTCCGAAACCCAGCCTCTCGACTTCCACTCTCCCTATGGCTGCTCCAAAGGAGCGGCCGACCAATATGTACGCGATTTTGCGCGCATCTACGATCTGCCCACGGTGGTCTTTCGAATGTCGTGCATCGCGGGCGCGCGGCAATTCGGGACAGAAGATCAAGGCTGGGTGGCGCATTTTCTCTACTCCGCGCTTCGAAAAAAGCCGGTAGTCATCTACGGGGATGGCCGGCAGGTCCGCGACGTCCTATGCGTCCAGGATCTGATTCGCGCCTTTGAAGCCGTCCGGCAAGCACCGGGCCCCAAAGGACAGCTTTATAACGTCGGCGGAGGAATGCAAAATACCGTCTCTCTGCGCGAATTAATCGAAGAAATTACCGACCTCACGGGAATACGCCTGGAGCATGTTCGCCGCGAGCGCCGTCCTGGAGATCAGCCCGTTTACATTACGGACTACAGCAAAATTCAGCGCGATACCGGATGGAAGCCGGAGATCAGCGTTCGGGACACCCTCAGGCTTTTGCAAAGGTTCTGGCAGGAGAATCGGGAGGTTCTCACTCTCCGAGATTCAGCTGAAACCTTCGCGGTTGCGACCGAGCTTTCCGGGAGGGCAGGATGAAGTTTGCCCTGGTAAACCCTAACTGGGATTTTCAAGGATCGATTTATTTTGGCTGCCGCGAGGCTCACATTCCCCTGGAGCTGATGTTCGCCTATGATCAGATTGTCGCCAGCGGACACGAAGCTCTACTCGTAGACGCACATACGAACCGCCTTACTCTTGACCAAGCGCGGCGGAAAGTCCATGCATTTGGACCGCATTTTCTGGTCATACCGACTGCCCCCTCCTACCTCTTCTGGAGATGCCCTCCGCCTGAGCTGCGAGTGCCTATGGAGTGGTTTGGAGGACTGGACACAGGAAATGTTAAGGCCGTGAGAGTGGCCATTGGACCGCATCCTTCGGCAACACCCGCGGCCACCCTGCGCAAGACCAATTGTGATGTGGCGCTGCGCGGCGAAGCAGATCAAACCCTGGCCCAGCTTGCCTCCAGATCCTGGAGCGAGATTGCAGGCTGCTGCTTCAGAACCGAGCAGGGGGTCCACATCAGCGCCGATCAGGGCGTTACAGATATGCGGATGCTGCGTCCGCTGGACTTTCATAACTATGCGGTGGAAAACCACTGGCACCGACACCATGTCTTTACGGACGATCAAGCGCTGGGCGCGGAACTAGAGTTTGCTCGCGGCTGCCCCTGGGCCTGCGTCTTCTGTAACAAAACCCTCTTTCGCAACAAATTCAGGGAGCGCTGTGTGGACGCGGTCATGCGCGAGGTCGATGCGCTCCTGGCCCGTGGCGTTACCTATATCTATTTCATTGATGAGGTATTCGGAGCGGGGAGGGGTACACAGAATTTGCTGAAGGCAATTGCCGAACGCCCGGTCCAAATCGGCCTGCAGACCCGGATCGATTTGTGGAGCGAAGAAACCCTGGAACTTCTAGGACGGGCCCACTGTATCTCCATGGAATGCGGGATTGAATCGATTACCGATGAAGGCCGCCAGGAATTGAACAAAAACTGCCGAATGAGCACAGATCGAATGGCGGAACTGCTGCTCTACGCGCGGCGCCACATTCCTTGGGTTCAAGCAAATCTCATTCTTACCCCACAAGACGACCGCGGGCAAACCCATGAATGGCAGGAGCATCTAAGGGCCAGGGGCGTATGGGTAAGCGAACCTGTTCCAATGTTTCCCTTCCCCGGGAGCCCCCTTTACGAGAAGACGTTTGGCATGCTTCCGGACGATCAGGCATGGGAGCGCGCTCACGCTTTCTATACCTCAACCTTCGCTGACAAAGGCTACAGCGACATCCAGGAACAAAAGCCGGTCCCCCTCGAGGACTTGGAAAATGCACATCTTAGTCACCTGTGACACGATCGGTGGCGTCTGGACATATACGAGAGAGCTGGTAACCGGCCTGACCCGTCGCGGTCTCACGGTGACGCTCGTCAGTTTCGGAGACATTCCAAGCTGGGAGCAGACCCAGTGGATGGACGGACTCCAAAATCTGACCTATCACCCCACGGCTTTTAAGCTTGAATGGATGCAAGAGTCAGAAGCGGACTTGGCCGCTTCATCGGATTATCTGGAATCTCTCACGCAAGAGATCAAGCCCGATGTTCTGCATTCAAGCCAGTTCTACTATGGGGCGCTGAATATCGATATTCCCCGGCTGGTGGTGGCTCACAGCGACGTGTTGAGTTGGTGGGGCGCTGTGCACAAGAAGGAGCCACCCGATTCTTCCTGGATCCGGTGGTACCGACGCATCGTGTTGCGCGGACTTTCCCACGCTACAGCGGTTGTGGCCCCTTCTCACTGGATGCTGGAGCAAATCGGACGCCACTATTGCAAGGCCGCCCTTGGATCGGTCATCTACAACGGGCGATCTCCTTTGCTTTTCAACCCCCACCGCGGCAAAGATGAAATGGTTGTTACCGTTGGACGCTTGTGGGACGGCGGAAAGAACACATCCTTGCTGCTCCAAAAGGACATGCCTCTTCCCGTGTGTGTTGTGGGGCCGCAAAAGCACCCTGAGTCGCGAGAAGAACCTGCCGGCTTGAATAGGCCTACATCCGACCTGCAAGTACAGCCTCCGCTGAATGAAAAGCGCCTAAGCCAGCTTTTGGGCCGGGCAGCGATCTATGCAGCCACTTCCCGCTATGAGCCGTTTGGCCTCGCTCCTGTGGAGGCGGCGTTGTCGCGATGCGCAATCGTAGCCAGCGATATTCCTTCTTTCCGGGAACTCTGGGAAGGCGCGGCGGTTTTCTTTCGCAATGACGACTCTCAGAGCTTGCGCTCGGTGCTTGAACAACTGGTCCAAGATGCTTCTTTGCGGCGCGCCTACGCGAACCTCGCTTACGATCGCGCGCGCCAGAGATTTACGGCGGATCGAATGGTTGAAGAATACATAGGACTATACGCGAGACTTGCACCGGCGGCGAGGGGCTTGGCCCGGGTCTCGTAATTGTGCGCTTTGCAGACGCTTCACGGTACAACGGCCCCAATTGACGTTCGGTCCCTGGTTCAAAAAACAACTCATGCCACAACAGCTCCATATCGCATTGTTTTCGCACTCGTTGGTTTCCGACTGGAACCATGGCAATGCCCATTTTCTGCGGGGATTGATGCGTGCCCTGGCGAAGCTTGGGCATGTCGTCCGGTGCTACGAAGAGCTGGGATCATGGTCGATGAATAACCTGTTTCGCAACGAAGGCGAGCGGGCGATTGAAGTAATCGACCAGTTTCGTCACGAATACCCAGAGCTTGATGTTCGCTTCTACAATCCAAGGGAACACTTTGAGGACTTTCTGAAGACGGAACTTAAGGATGTTAATGTCGTCCTGATCCACGAGTGGAACGAACCGTTTGTAACCAATAGTATTCTTGCCCTCAAGAAACAATACGATTTTATCGCCCTATTTCACGATAGCCATCATCGTTCTTTTTCACGAGCCGGAGATATTCTCAAATTCGATCTTCACAGGCTCGATGGAGTCCTCGCCTTCGGGGAAGCAATCCAGAGAATTTACCTTGCAGGTTTCGGAGTACGCAGGGCCTGGACGTTTCATGAAGCCGCCGATATCGACGCTTTTAAGCCTCTGGAGCGCAGCAAGGAGATCGACATTGTATGGATCGGCAATTGGGGAGATGAAGAACGATCCACGGAACTTCACGAATTTCTGATCCGTCCCACTGCCCTTCTCAAGGGACGGCGGGTTGTTGCCCATGGCGTGCGCTACCCCGAGGTAGCGCGACAAAAACTGCACAGCGCTGGCGTGGAGTATCGAGGCTATCTGGCCAATCTGGTTTCGCCGGAGGTTTATGCAAGGAGCGCCGTCACGGTCCATATCCCCAGGCGTCACTATGCCAACGGTTTGGCCGGCATACCAACCATTCGGGTATTTGAAGCGCTGGCTTGCGGGATCCCCCTCGTTTGCTCTCCCTGGAGCGACGATGAACATCTCTTCCATCCAGGAGAGGACTACCTGATTGCGAACGATGGCAACCAAATGGTGGAGTTGATGGAGTCGTTGCTGAATGATCACCAGGCGCGAAGGCAGCTTGGCGAACAGGGCAGGCGAACCATCCATGCCCGCCACACCTGTGCGCACCGGGCCCAGGAGTTAATCTCGATCTGCGAGGAAATTCGGCCATGAAGATCTTTGTTTTTGGCTCCAGCATCACCTCGTGCTACTGGAACGGAGCCGCAACTTATTACCGGGGAATCTACAAAGCCCTCCACGCTCTTGGCCACCAGATTACCTTCGCCGAACCGGATGCTTATGGACGCCAACAACACAAGGACGGCGGCGACTATTCGTATGTGAAGTCCATCGTTTACACGTACGAACATGAGATTCCAAAGCTCTTTTATGCCGCCAGCGAGTCGGATCTTGTGATCAAACACAGCGGTGTTGGGGTGTTTGATGAGTTCCTGGAAGCGGGGGTCTTGCACGTTCAATCTGCAAAGACCAAAGTCGCCTTTTGGGATGTTGACGCTCCAGCTACTCTATCCAGGGTTGAAAGCGATAGAGACGATGCCTTCCGCCGCCTCATTCCAAAATACGATTACATTTTTACTTATGGTGGAGGCTCGGCCGTGATGGACCGTTATCTCCGCCTGGGAGCAGCCAGCTGCCACACGATCTACAATGCCCTCTCCCCTGAAAGCCATTTTCCGACTTCACGGGATTCATCGTTGCTTTGCGACTTGGCATTTGTGGGCAACCGTCTTCCCGACAGGGAGCACCGCGTCGAGGAATTTTTTCTCCGGGTTGCTCAACTGGAGCCGGGGTTTCGTTTTATCTTGGCGGGCGAGGGATGGGCCAACAAGCCACTGCCCCAAAATGTTCGATGGATCGGTCATCTGGGCACAAGCAAACACAATAGCGTGAACTGCTCGGCGCGTATGGTCCTGAATGTCAACCGGGATTCGATGGCAGGCGCCGGATTCTCACCTCCTACACGGATTTTTGAGGCCGCCGGAGCGGGGGCTTGTGTGATTACGGATCACTGGCCCGGCATCGAAGCGTTTTTTGAGCCGGGGCGAGAAGTGCTGGTCGCTTCCCACGCAGGCGATGTTGTGAAATTCTTGAAAACCATTTCCCACGAAGAAGCCGGCGAGATAGCCCAGAAGATGCGCCAACGAGCACTGCAAGAGCATACGTATGAACTTCGGGCGGCCCAGGTCAACCGCGTTCTCAACAGAGGAACATCGGCCATTCCACATTCAGATTCTGGTCTTCACCTAGCAGGCCTTGGTCCCGCCCTTGGAGAGGTGAAATTTCAATGAAAATCTGCATCTTCGGGCTGGCCATCACATCATCCTGGGGCAACGGACACGCTACAACCTATCGCGCTCTGTGCGATGCCCTGTTTGCGCGGGGTCACAGCATCGTTTTCTTTGAACACAATACCGAGTGGTATCAGAACAACCGTGACCTACCGCACCCTCCTTATTGCAGGGTTACGATTTTTGAAGACTGGAAGGAGGTGCGAACGTTAGCGCGGGCTGAGCTGAGGGACAGCGATGTGGCCGTAGTAGGTTCTTTTTTTCCCGATGGGGCCACGGTACTAGATGAAATCTTCGACGCTGGCGTACCAATCAAAGCTTTCTACGACATCGACACGCCGATCACGCTAGCTACCCTGAAGCGGCAAGGGGAGACCTACTACCTGTTGGAGCGCCATCTGCCACAACTCGACCTCTATTTCAGCTTTACCGGAGGGCCGCTGCTGCAAGAACTGGAAAGCACCATGAGGGTGAAAACAGCCCTGCCTCTGTATTGCTCCTTCGATCCTCAAAAATACAGAGAGCTTCCACGCAATCCCGAGTTTGCGTGCGAGATGAGCTATATGGGAACCTACGCTCCCGACCGGCAGCCAAAGGTTGAAGAATTGTTATGCGAGCCTGCGCGCAGGCTTCCTAGGGGAAGATTCATCGTGGCTGGACCACAATATCCTTCGTCCATCGTTTGGCCAGGAAATGTGGAGCGGATTATCCACCTCAACCCCCGCGATCATGCCTCTCTTTACTCTTCTTCCCGGCTCACCCTGAATGTTACCCGGCGAGAGATGATGATCGCCGGTTTTTCTCCTTCCGTGCGGTTATTTGAAGCAGCGGCCTGCGGGGCCACGATTGTTTCCGACAACTGGCACGGACTGGACACTTTTTTCGCTCCTGGCAAAGAGATTCTGATCCCGGCGGGCGCGACTGACGCAGCCTCATATCTCACAGGCTATGACGATTCAGAGTTGCGCAACATAGGGCGCGCCGCACGCGAACGTGTGCTGGCAGGTCACACCAGCGCCTGTCGCGCTTTGGAGTTTGAAAAAGCTGTTGCTATTGCGGCCCAGCGTACGTCTTCGCCTATGGCCATAGGGTCACTTCGGTGAAACCACCCGACCGTACTCTCCTGCCCGGCTCACACGGTCAAAATAGCTATAAGTGAGCTCTGCTATGTTTCGGATGGCCGCCGCTCCGTCGTGCTCATCTCTCAAATAAGTGGTCATGACACACAACACGTAAGGTCGGCCTTTGATTAAGACAATTCCTGAATCGTTGCGCACAGCTTCCAGTTCTCCGGGTTTGTTCGCCGCGACTGCATCGGGCGGCAGACCTTGCAGCATGGAGCTTTCCTTATGCGTGCTCAACACCTTGATGAAGTCCGCAGTCATCTCGGCATTCAGTAATTTTCCACCGTAGATGGTTGCAAGCAGTGTCATCATCTCCCTCGGTGTAGAAACGTTTTCACGTCCCTGGCCGGCCGCCTCCAGATCCATCATCTTGCGGCGGAGCCGCGTGTTAGGGAGACTTAGTTTTCCGAGGAGATTGTTCACATTCTCCATGCCCACGCGGTCGATCAGGACATTCGTGGCGCTGTTGTCGCTTACGGCGACCATCATGGTTGCCAGGTCCCGGAGCGTAAGGCGGGTTGTGCCGGGCGTGAGGCCCAACATAATGTCGCTGCCCGCAACCAGGTCTTCCTGGCGCACCACATAAAGGTCGGTGAGCTTGATCTGCCCTTGCTGAACCTGAAGGTAGAGCGTGGCAAGAATTGCGATCTTGATGGAACTGGCTTGAGGCATGATCTCATCGCCGTGGATAAGAAATTCTTCCCCGGAAACAAGATCCTTGATAGCGAGGCCCATGACACCATCCAAATGCCTATCGATACCACGAAGATCGTCCTGCAGCTTGAGCCATAAAATATCTTTCTTTTCGGCCTGGGGCTTTGCAGGGCAACACTGGGCAAGCGCGGATAGGCTGCAAATCGCAAACAGCCAAAGCGCAAGGGTTCTCTTGGTCATTGTGCTCGCAGTGTATCAGACCCGGCCTAACGCCCTAGCCCCTCCGGAGGCTCTGCCAACGCTGCGGAGTAAACCCGCATCTCTAAACTCAGTTACCGGCTTCGCCCAATGAAAATCGCCCTGATTGCTCCCCCATTTATCGCCGTGCCGCCCAAGAAATATGGCGGGACAGAACTCTTTATTAGCGAACTGGCCAGCAGCTTGTCCCGCCAGGGTATCGATGTGACCGTCTACGCCAATGGTGAATCTACCGTGCCGGTCGAGCTGCGATGGATCTATGAAAAAGAAAACTGGCCGATACGGGGAGAAGTCGATACCAGCCTGAAAGGGCTCAATCATGCCGCATGGGCGGTAAAAGAAGCGGCGGGCGATGCGGACATTATTCATTTGAACTCCGCTTGTGGTTTGAGCTTCTCCCGGTATGTCGAGACTCCTTTGGTGTATACGGTGCATCACGCGCATGAACCCGAGCTAACGGATTACTACATGTCCATGTCGCCGGATATCTCGTATGTCTCAATCAGCGATTTCCAAAGGAGCAAGCTACCGCTGGCCAGGATCCAGACCATCCACCATGGAATCGATCCCAATTGCTATCGAATCGCCCCCAAGAAGCGGCCCTATCTGAGCTTCCTGGGCCGTATCGCTCCCAGCAAAGGCACTCACATCGCAATTGAAATTGCAAAGCTCTCCGGAATTCCGCTGAAGATTGCAGGCGAGATACAGCCGGCATATACGCAGTATTGGGAACATGCGGTCAGGCCCCATATTGACGGCAGGTTTATCGAGTACATCGGTGAAATTGGGTTGGAGGAAAAAAACGAGTTGCTAGGAAGCTCCATGGCCATGCTCTTCCCGATCCAATGGGATGAGCCCTTTGGCCTGGTAATGATTGAAGCAATGGCCTGCGGGACGCCGGTACTGGCGACTCCCGGCGGATCGGTGAGAGAAGTGGTGGAAGAAGGCATCAGCGGCTATGTGCGCTTCTCTCCTTCGGAACTGGCGGACTGTGCCCGCGAGTTGAAGATTGCGCCAGAAACGGTGCGCCAACACTTCGAACAACACTTTTCCGTGGATCGAATGGCGGAAGATTACTCTCAACTGTATTCGGAAGTGCTCTCTGGCTCCCAGCGCGACATGCGGAGCGAGCATCTTGCCGCGTAACGACAAGCAGCCGGAGCCGATCCGATGATGCCAAAAGAGCACGCCATTCTCGGTTTTAGGCAGACCTTAAGAGATTTCCCCATCTTCGTCTTTGGCAGAGCTGAACTGTGAACTCAAAATTGGTCGTTTCCCGGCTGGAGCTTGTCGAGATATCTCCTCCTTATCCCGAGCCGCGAGTGGCTTATCAGAACGCGGAACCTCGCAAGATCAACAATCTCACGCTGATTGACGGAAAGACATTTCTCTCCACTACGCTCGCCGGAGATGTAATGCCGCCAGGCGCTCCCGATGTGGGATTCTTTCACGATGACACGCGCTTCCTGAGCCGCATGGAGCTGCGTGTAGGCGGGTATCGAACCATCGTGCTCTCCTCCAACACCGAGCAGACGTTTATCTCACAAATTGAGCTGACCACCGGCCAAAGCACCCTGCGCAGCGATTATGAGATTCCCGCCAACACAGTGCATATTCGCCGGGAGCAACTGCTTTGCAGTGGAGTTCTTTACGACTATTTCACGTTCGAGAACTTCAACTTTCAAGAGCTAGAGTTGGTCATTGAGCTGGCTTACGAAGCCGATTTCATGGATGTATTTCAGGTACGCGGCGTGATGCGTGAGTCCCTGGGTCACTACCACAAGCCGGTAATGCGTGGCGACTCCCTGATTTTTTGCTATGTCGGTCGAGACAACATAAGCCGGGAAACCCTTATTGAGTTTTCGCCGAAACCGGAGGTAATTCAGGGAACATCCGCCACGTGGAAGCTCAAGCTGCCGCCATTCAAGCACTTCCACCTGCATACCAGGATCACGCCGCATTCCGAAAACGACAAAGCGGCTGGTCCATGCGTCGACTTCGCTCAAAGCCTTCGCCATCGCCGTGAGGCCTTTGCCCAGTGGGAATCCGCATCCA
Source organism: Candidatus Angelobacter sp. (assembly GCA_035295685.1). GTDB lineage: Bacteria > Acidobacteriota > Terriglobia > Terriglobales > Acidobacteriaceae > Angelobacter. The sequence goes on along the minus strand of DATGIO010000027.1, from coordinate 73,366 downwards.
CCCATTTTGAATCCAGCAATGGCATTTTCGATCAGATGGTATCCGCTTGCGTCAGCGATTTTCATGCGTTGCAGATTCCCGAAGGCCGCGGGCACGTTATTGCCGCAGGCATTCCCTGGTTCGCCACGATGTTCGGACGCGATTCGCTCATCGCTGCCTACCAGTCCCTACTGTTGAACCCGCGCCTTGCCCAAGAAACGCTACGGGTTCTCGCCAGACACCAAGGCAAGAATGACGATCCGTTGCGGGATGAAGAGCCAGGAAAGATTCTGCATGAATTCCGGGAAGGCGAGATGGTTCGCTCAAACGAGATGCCCTTTGGCCCCTACTATGGATCGGTCGACTCCACGCCTTTGTGGCTGATCCTATTGAGTGAAACCTTCAACTGGACCGCGGACGAGGAACTTGTGCGCGACATGCTGCCCCACGCCTATCGCGCCCTGGAGTGGATCGACAAATACGGCGATCTCGATGGCGATGGTTTTGTGGAATACCAGCGGCGATCCCCGCGCGGCCTGGTCAATCAGGGCTGGAAAGACTCCTGGGACGCAAACATGCATCATGATGGCGAGATAGCCAAGCCTCCCCTCGCCCTGTGTGAAGTGCAAGGATATGTTTACGAGGCCAAATTTAAGACAGCCAAGCTCCTCCACCTATTTGGAGACGTTCAAACCGCAGAGAGATTGGAGCGGGAAGCGGCAGCGATGGCGGAGCGTTTCGACAAAGCATTCTGGATGCCCCAGCGGGGCTTTTATGCGATGGCGCTAGACAGCGATAAGCGCCAGCTTCAGGTGATCTCTTCCAACCCAGGCCATCTGCTATTTACACGTATGCTGCCGCGGGAGCGTGCCCGGGCCGTAAGCCAGCGCTTCATGCAGCCGGACATGTTTTCCGGCTGGGGGTGGCGCACCATGTCGCGCGACGAACGCGTGTTCAATCCCTTGAGCTATCATCGCGGTTCCATATGGCCACACGACAACTCGATCGTCGCCCACGGCATGGCACTCTATGAATTTCGCGAGCCTGCCCTTCAAGGTTTTACCGGATTGTTTGAAGCGGCGATGGGCTTTCGGGATTTTCGGTTACCGGAACTTTTTTGCGGTATCCAGCGCCGTGAATACGATCTGCCCGTACAGTATCCGGTCTCCTGCTCTCCACAGGCTTGGGCCTCGGGAGCGGTTTTTCTGCTGCTCACATCGGTTCTTGGAATCAGGCCCAGCGCCCATCGAAAAGAAGTGAACATCGTGAGTCCAGCGCTTCCCCATTGGCTGGATCACCTCAATATTCGCAACCTCCGTATCGGCGGCAGCCGCGTGAGCCTGCACTTCACCCGTCACCGCGATCGTACTTTCTGCAATGTCGTGGATATTGAGGGAGAAAAGCTGCTCGTGAATGTGGCTTTTCGTAAGAAATAACTCTATATAAGGCGGAGGGATTGACGCCTAGTGGATACTGTCTCCACCATCCATGGACGAGAGTAGGGCTTCGATCTCAGGCGAGTTCTTTCCGGAGATTTCGATCGGACGAGAAAAACGCAACCATACCCGCCAACGGTCGTACTCGCGGCTATGGGCAATCGCCGAAACGGTAGCGTCCTCCATGGTGCCGGGGCCAAAGATTACCATCAACTTTGAGCCCAAGCCGACTAAGGGCTCGATCAGCAAGCTGGCATCACGGTCCGTAACAGCTACCAACAATCCGCGCTCCTGAAACGGTAGGTGATTCGCCGCAACTCCCCGGAGGGTCACAACCGCTCCTCCTCCTGGAATCGGCAACGTTTCCTGCGGTCTCTTCTCTATTACTACAGGTTCAAGAGAGTTTTTGAAGAGGCCATTTCCTTCTCCATCGTCGGATGCGGAAACGCCTTCAGCTGGGAGCCGAAGTTCCCAATCTTCTGGAGGAAAGTAGACTCCCCAAAAGTTCTCAGGTTGATCAAGTTCGATTCCGTACTCGTTTTCTCTGGAGTTGGCCCAAACCACCTGCGCGGCGCGCCATTTATAGGGCGCGAGCATCGCGACACGTACCTCCATACTGGGCTCCAGGGTCACAGCGGAGCGAATCCGCGCTCCATGTTTGTTGACCAGGATAGTTTCAGCGGCTCCGCTGACATGGGAACCATCTTCCCGCTGGCCCGAAACAGCCAATGGCAGTGTCACCAGGACTCTGGAACTTCTACGCGAGTGCTCAAATGTAGGCGGCTGGAAAATCATGGATCGTCTTACGCTGAACTAAGTGTACCGCCAACCGCGTCTCGCCACCTGCTCTTCGCAAGATTAGAAAGTCCATGGTCTTTCGTAAACTTCCCAAAAAGCATCCTTCTTGGGAAAGGTTCATCAGGCTGGAAGATATTTCTTTCAGAGCGCCTTAGCGAGGAGTTAAACCCTCGAATCAGGACTGTCGCGTTGCCAATATTCAAATCCGACTAAGGCTTTGAGAGTTCTACCCCTTAAGATCGTGTTTTCGAGGATCTTGCCGGGCTGCGCTTGGAAGGGACAACAAGGGCTTGCTCCAAGGTAGGCTCAAAAAAACCTGCCAATCGCTCTTCCGCTTGCTTCGCTTTCTCCTTTTCGCCTAGCTTGTCATAGGCTGTTGCCAAGCGCTTCAAGGAGAAGGGATTTCTGTCATCCTCTTCCAAATGAGAGACGGCCTCCTCATAGCTTCCCTGCGCCAGCAAGATCGCTCCGCTGGCTGCGTCATAGGCCATTTGAATGGCGGCATCACTGCTCGATCCCGCCAGACCAGCCAGTTCTTTGAGAGCACTATTGGCTAAATCCGGCTTGTTGGCCTGAACGGCTCGCTCAACCCGCGTCCGCAAAATCGCCGCCAGCTGCTGATCCACCAAAGATCTCGGCATGGGATGATCCTCGTGCAATGCCGATTCCGATTTCTGCAGCAGCTCCAGAGCCTTCGCATCATCTTTCTGATACAGCGCCATCATGCGATAAGCTTCGGCTTCCACGGTACCGAGGTTTTTCTCGTGCGCCTGTTGGGCAAGCGCGCTCAATTCGGCGTCCGCCTGCTTGTAGTTATTTTCCCTCACATAAGTGATTGCCGATTGCCGGGTAAAGAGCGCCACTTCCACATAGGAGTGGGCGTGCTGGATCGCCTGGGCGTATTCCGCTCGAGCCTGTGCTTCATCTCCCATTAAGGCGAGGGTATCCGCCATACCGAGAATAGATTCCACGAAATTTGGATCGATCTTCAGCGAAGCGCGATAGTGGACCAGAGCATCGTCAAACTTTCCCGCAATACGTGAGATCTCCGCGAAAGAATCCTGCGAATTGGATTCATTCGGCAGCAGACCCGTGTATTTCTTCATCGCGGCAAAGGCTTTGCCGAACATACGAGTACGCGCATAGCAATAGCCTAGGCTATTCCAACCTTCCGGGAAGTTCGGATCAAGGCGGACCACGCGCTCATAGGTCACCGCCGCCCTCCCCCACTGCTGCTGCCCGGTTAGCCACCTGCCGGCCAGCCATGCCAAATCGCGATCACCCGGAAATTCCTGCTGGGCCTCGTTCATCGCCTGTATGGCGGGAATCCAGCTCCCATCCATGGAGCTGCTCAACCAGTCAATAATCAACTGCTCTTCGTGCCCGGCAAACCGCTTCGTCGCCAGCGCCTTCTCGCGTTCGGAGCTTTGCTCCACAGGATCGCGGGAAAGAAAAAATAAAAAGGTATGCGCGAGGGCAAATTGAGGATCGAGTTCTACCGCCTTGCGCCACTCGCGAAGGCCTTCCTCTGTATAGAGTATTTGCCACTTCCGCAAGCCGTCCCGCAGCAGAGTGCGGGCTTCTTCTGATTTCGTAGTTACCGACATCAAGGTGAGCGCCGGCGTCTGCTGGGCCGCATCGCGCGCTGCGGCTACACCGGAAAGGGCTATCGCAAATACACAGGCAAATAGCTTGCGTTTAACAGCAGAAAATGGGGTTCTTGCTCTGGTGGCTACCGCTACGAGGCTTCGCATGGTGGAAATATCAGTTTCCTTTGAGCAAATATCCGGGTTCCAAGGGCAATTTGCCATCGACTTTCAACACATTGATCTTGTTGTTAATGGAATAGACATCGACAAAGCCGATGGCTCCGGGTAAGGATTCCACCGTTTTCAGCAGTTCCTCCTCGGATTTCACCACCATGACAGATCCACGATGGGCCGCAATCAAAGCGTTGAACTCGGGAACCTGCATCTTGTAGAGCTTTTGCAGCGCCGTTTGCATTTCGGGAGAGGAGGATTCGCGAACGACAATCACAATGTTTCGTCCGTCCGCCCATTTGTTGCGGCCGTCGAACTTGAGGAGCTTTGCGAGATCCGCCACGGTCATGTTGCCGGTAGTATTCGCTTTGTCGACAATCACGGCAATCTGTTTTGCGTAAGAAGCTGTCTCCAGCAATACAACCGCGAGCAGCGGTACCAGCCAGCGTAAAAAACGGCAATTCATAAAATTGGAAGGAGTTTAGATTAGAGACTATTCACGAACAACGGTACGGAGGTAATGCTAAGGTTTATTTCTGATCTGTTTTTAAGGTAATCTTACTCGTAAGGCTTGCCTTTAGAAATGGCCGCTCCTGTTGGCCCTTTCCTTGGTTCGATAGAAACGGCGGTATACTCAAATCAATGCGTCGCGTGATTCGGTTCCTATGGAATGCCACAAAGGGGCATCATCTTTCCCCCTGGCGTAGCCCCTATCTCCGCTGGAGAATGGAAACCTATACGGGTCTGAAGATGGATAAGATCGGGTTTCTAGAATTCTGGGGATTCATCCTGCGCGAAAGGAAGCAATTAACGCGGTTCCTGACCTGGACTGCCGAGATGGAAAATTATGCCCGGCCGAAGCCGAAGAATCCCTGATTCGTTTCGAATCCCAATCGCCTGAACAAATGTGTCAGGAATCCAGGTCAAAAAATAGAAGCTCAGATATCGTACTTTTTGAGCAAATGGCGGAAAGAACGATACGAGACTTTTAGGAGTTCCGCAGCTCTCGTCTGTACTCCACCGGCTTGTTGCAAGGCTGATTCCACCAACGATCGCTCGATACCCGCGACGTATTCGCCAAAATCAAGCCCTTCTGCAGGAACACCCGGCACCGTGGCGCCGTTCCCAACAGCGGCCGCGCGCACTTTGGGCCGATTCGAATCGAGGTCGACCATCAGTTCCTCGCCAGTTTCGAGGGCAACCGATCTTTCGATGGTGTTTTCAAGCTGCCGTACGTTGCCCGGCCAGTCATAAGCGCGCAGAGACAAGAGCGAATCAGGATGAATCCTAAGGATGCTCTTATGAGCAGCCGTCGTGTATTTCTTGAGAAAGTGGCTAGCCAACAGAGCGATATCGTCTTTACGCTCGCGCAAGGGCTGAACCACAATGGGGATTACGCTCACTCGATAGTAAAGATCCTCACGAAAAAGATTGCCGTCCACCATCTGCTGAAGATCCCGATTGGTCGCCGCTATCACACGCACGTCAATGGGTACTTCCTGCGCGCCTCCAATGGGACGGATACTACGCTCCTGCAACACCCGAAGAAGTTTTACCTGCATGGCGAGGCTCATTTCTCCGATTTCATCCAAGAAAATCGTGCCGCCCTGTGCTACTTCAAATAATCCCCGCTTGTTCTGGCTAGCGCCGGTAAAAGCTCCTTTGACATATCCGAACAGCTCGCTTTCCAGCAGCGTCTCCGGAAAAGCCCCGCAGTTGATAGACACGAACGGCTCAGAAACTCTCGGGGAGCAGGCATGAACCGCGCGTGCCACGAGTTCCTTGCCGGTGCCGCTCTCACCATAAATCAACACCGTGCTCCCGGTAGAAGCAATGGTGCGAATGGTCTGTTTCAGCTTTTCAATGGCCGTGCTATTGCCAATGATGTTGTCCAGTGAGTTACGGGTTGCGGCATCCCTCTTTAAAGCAAAGTTCTGCCGCCGGAGCGTCATCGCCTCAACCGCGCGTCCCACAGAAACCTTCAACTCTTCGAGCAACGACGGCCCTTTGTGAATGTAGTCGAACGCTCCTCCCCGCACTGCCTGCACGGCGGCTTCATAGTCTTCTACTGCCGTAATCAGGATCACAGAAGTCTCAGGTGAAATGTGGCGCGCGTGACGCAGGACTTCGATGCCATCGGTTTGGGGCATCTTGATGTCAGTGATCAACACTTCGTAATTGGCGGAATCGAGCTTCTTCTTGGCCGCATCACCGGCGTTCACCGTCTCTACTTTGTGCCCGTCACGGCGCAAAGAGATATCGAGCATCTCACAGATCGATCTCTGATCGTCGCAAACCAGAATGCTAGCCATGCGACACTACCTCTGAACTTGGGACGGAGTTGCGCTGGTCATAGGGTTCGGCCGCTTGCTTTGCATGGAGAATTTCCAATATGAATTCCGAGCCTTTTCCTGGCTGGGATTCTACCGAAATCTTAGCTCCATGCGCCTGTACGATCTGGTAAACAATAGCCAGACCGAGGCCCGTGCCTCCTTCAAAATTTGACTGGAAAGGCTCGAACATCTTTTCAATCTGCTGCGCTGAGATGCCGGTTCCGGTATCGTGAATGCCAACTCTCCACTTGTCGCCGACCGCCCGAACGGAGGCCGTGATGGTTCCCGCCCCGGACATCGCCCGGACGGCATTTTCCAAAAGATTCCAGAATACCTGCTTCATCCGGTCTACATCGGCTACGGCAAATGCATGACTAGTCTCGAACTGCCGCACAATTTTTAATTCCTGATTTTGAGAGCGATTTTCAAGAAGAGAAAGAGCGTCTTCGAGGATAGGAATCAAGTCCGTGCGTTCTAACTTGTAGCTTTTCTCCCTGGAGTAGGCAAGAAAATCGGAGACGATAGAATTGAGCCGCTGCGACTCCCGCGTGACGATATCGACCAATACCTTTTGCTCTTCGTTAAACGGCGAAACTCGCGCAAGCACCTTCACCGAACCAGCGATTGAAGCCAGCGGGTTGCGAACCTCATGTGCAATTCCCGCAGCCAACCGTCCAATGGCCGCTAATTTGTCCCGGGTGCGCACCTCTCCTTCCAACCTCCGAATCTCCGTGTGATCTTCGAAAGTGTAAACGCGCCCAATCACTCCATGGTCTACTGATTCCAATCCTGTAACAGAAATGCCAAAAATCTTCTCATCGCCTGAAGGCGTCATGCCCCGGACTTCAGCCTGGGCCGGAAGCAAGTCCGGCGAAGGCAATCGATCGAGAAACAACTCCGCAATATGCCGTCCATAAATAGAAGAGGCGCTGCGTTCCAGGAGCCTTTGACCGGGATCGTTGAGTAGAGTGATGCGGCCTTGCGGATCGGTTGTAATCAAGCCGCTACGAATGGAATGAATCACATTCTCGTAGAGGACCTGTAGATTGGAGAGCTCTCCGCTCTTGTCTTTGAGCTCAGCACCAGCCTGCCTTAGCCTCGCGGCCAGGGCACTCGCAAGATGAGCCACGGCCATATAGGCCAGCAGATTGATCAGAATGGTAGCTTGAAGAGATTTTAGCTCACCTCTTCCAGAAGTCTGAAAAGAGGGAATCTTGTCGAAGTAAGAAAGTTCCAGCACTGAACCGAAAAGAATAAAGGAGACTGCCGCGGTGACATAAGCCCAATATCGTGGAAGTAGGATGCTTGACACGATAATCACCAGCGGCCCAAGAAAACTGTAGAAATAACTATCTAACCCTCCCGTCACGTAGACTACCGCCGTTGAGAAAGCCAGATCTGTGAATATCTGGGTGATCGCCTGTAGCTTGTACTCGTGCCAGATCGGGAAAAGAACCACAAAAAAAACGGAGACGGTATACCAGAGAAACACGATCGTAATGAAAGCGCTGGTCGGCACCCTGGTGGGCGTGAGACTGACGATCAATAGCTCAACGGCAAAGAGCAGCGAGATGATGAGGACACGGACTTTAACAAGCCATGCCAACCACGAACGTTCGTTAAACTTAACGTCCCCCATTCATGCCCGCTCACGATCCTAAGATTTCAAATCCTACCGGCTAGCCCAGCGTGCCTATGCTTTTACATCCTGAAAACACGGGACGCGCATGCCGAGAAGGACCCAGCGGAGCTCTCGATTCATAAAAACCCAGCAGCCCCGCGCAACGTTGATTCATTTCGCCAGCCTTATGAAAGTTTGGCAATCAGGGAGAACAACGGCAAGTAAAGAGAAATCACGATGCCGCCGACCACCACTCCAAGAAGACCGATCATGATGGGCTCCATCAGCGTGAGCAGGTTCTTCGTTGCAGTATCCACTTCATCTTCATAAAAATCGGCAATCTTTTGCAGCATCGTATCCATTGCGCCCGTAGCTTCACCCACGCCGATCATCTGGGTAACCATGTTGGGAAAAACCCCGCTTTCTCTGAGCGGATCTACGATCGTGCGGCCTTCTTCAACCGCTTTGCGCACGCTGAGCAGAGCCATTTCCAGAACCGCGTTTCCTGAAGTTCGGGCTGTGATTGTGAGACCTTCGAGAATTGGAACACCCGATGTGATAAGTGTGCCAAGGGTTCTAGTAAAGCGGGCTACCGCAATCTTGCGGAGCACGGGCCCCAGCACCGGCGTCCCTAGCAACAATTTGTCGAAGAACAGCCTGCCCTGCGGATTTTGCCTTGACTGCCGAATGAAAAGAGCGAAACCCACGAGAAAGCCGATTACTAGCCACCAGAAGCGTCCAACAAAGTTACTGAGGCCAATCACGATTCTTGTGGGCAGCGGGAGATCCACGCCCATGCCGGAAAACATATTGGCAAAGACCGGCACCACAAACTTGAGCAGCGCGCCCACCACGAGCGTCGCTATAGTGATAACCGAGACAGGATAGATGAGGGCGGACTTTACCGCAGCCTTCAGCTTGACGTTCTTTTCCACGTAAGTGGCGAGCCGCTGTAGGATCGTATCGAGAATACCGCCGGCTTCACCGGCTTCAATCATGTTGGTCGTCAGGTCGTCGAAAACCTTGGGATACTGCCTCATCGCGTTGGAGAGCGTGGCTCCGCCTTCCACCGTTGTGCGGACTCCGGTCAGACACTTTTGAAATACCGGATTCTCCTGGTTGCCGGCGAGAATCTCCAGACACTGCACAAGGGGCAAGCCGGCATCGATCATGACCGAAAACTGCCGGAAGAAGATGGCGATGTCTTTTGTGGGTACAGTGCCCATTCCCAGCTGCGGAAGAGTAAACTCTTTGCCTTTTTCCTTGATGGCCTTTGCGGTAATACGCTCGCGCCGTAACTGGCTCTGAACCTGGACCTTGTTGTCCGCTACCCTTTCGCCCGAGATCTTCTTTCCCTGCGAATCGGTTCCCTTGAATGTGTAAACCGGCATAACGATAGACTCCTCTCGTCCTTGTGCTCAGCGTCCCTGCGATTTGCGCCTTTACCGCCTAGCCACGGCGGGCGCGCCTGAGGCTACTTTCGCGGCCTGAACGCCTCGATTCACGATATCCTGGAGCTCATCCGGCAGCGAGGAACGCTGCAAGGCCATCTCCATGGCGATCTGTCTCTGGAAATACAGCGAAGCCAAAGACTGGTTAAAGGTCTGCATTCCGAACTTGTCTTGGCCGGATTGCATTGCTGAATAGACTTGATGCACCTTATCTTCACGGATCAGGTTACGCACCGCGGCGTTCGGCACCAGGATCTCCATCGCCATGCAGCGCCCGTTTCCGCCGATCTTGGGCAACAACGATTGACAAAGAATTCCTTCCAACACCAGTGAAAGCTGCGCACGAATCTGGGACTGCTGGTGCGAAGGAAAAACGTCAATAATACGGTTGATAGTGGACGCTGCCGAGTTGGTATGCAAGGTGCCGAAGGTAAGGTGGCCGGTCTCGGCAATTCGTAACGCGGATTCAATCGTTTCCAGATCGCGCATTTCACCGATCAGCACTACATCGGGATCTTCTCGGAGGGCCGCTCTCAGCGCGTCGGAGAATGATTTGGTATCAGAATGCACTTCGCGTTGGTTCACCAAGCAGCTCTTGTTCTGATGAACGAATTCAATCGGGTCTTCGATCGTAATGATGTGCTCGTGCCGCTCGGTATTGATCTTGTCGATCATGGCGGCCAGAGTGGTTGACTTGCCGGAGCCGGTTGGACCGGTAACCAGGATCAGACCACGAGGCTTGTCGCATAGCTTGGAAACGATGTTCGGCAGATTAAGCTGCTGAAAAGATTTGATTTCAAAGGGAATCACCCTAAAGACCGCTCCCACTGCACCGCGCTGGTTGTAACAGTTGCCGCGAAAACGAGCGAGCCCTTTTAACCCGAATGAAAAATCCAGTTCCAGGTTCTCTTCGAAACGATGTTTCTGCGCATCGGTAAGCACGCTGTAGGCGAGCTGCTTGGTTTCCGCGGGAGTAAGAGGCGGCATATCCAGAGGCTGCAAGTGCCCGTGAACCCTGACTTGTGGTGGCGAATTGGTCGTTATGTGGAGATCGCTGCCACTCATCTCCAACATCTTCTTCAGCAGATCGCTCAACGTAACATTCATGAATGCTGGCTACTTCCTTCCCCAGATATTCCTGTAAAACAAAATCGGACCCTTATAAAAGCTAGAACGGCAAGACCGCTCCTACTTGCAAAATCTAACGATGAGGCTTCGGCATTCAAACCTTGCCACGCAAATGAGTTACTCAAAAGTCCATCTGCCGGGCCTCGTCCTCGCTGCGGACTCGCAGCCAGCTCCCACCTGTCCTCTAGTGAACCGTCTCGCGGGCTACTTCTTCCATCGTGGTAACCCCTTCCATGACTTTAACTAGTCCGCTTCGGCGGAGCGTGATCATACCGCGCTCCATGGCCTTCTTTTTCAGTTCAGTAGCCGAGGCGCCCACCAGAATTAGTTCGCGTATTTCGTCGTCGATCTCCATGACCTCATACAAGCCTGCACGTCCCTTGTATCCGCTACCATTGCAGGTGCTGCAGCCTCGGCCTTTGTAAATTTTGGCACGACGCGATTCATCGGCAGTGAAACCCGCTTCCAACAGCGCCTGCGGGGGCATAGGGATCTCTTCCCGGCACTCGATGCAAATGCGGCGAATCAAACGCTGGGCGCAAATAAGATGGACGGCGGTCGCCACCAGAAACGGCTCGATCCCCATGTTCATCAAGCGGCTAATGGTTTCAGGGGCGCCATTCGTGTGTAATGTGGACAGCACCAGGTGTCCCGTAAGAGCGGCCTTGATCGCGATCTCGGCGGTTTCGAAATCGCGAATCTCACCGACGAGAATGATGTTGGGGTCCTGCCTCAAGAAGGCGCGCAGCGCAGCGGCAAAATTCAACCCGATGGATTCTTTCATCTGCACCTGGTTCACGCCGTGCAACTGGAACTCCACAGGGTCTTCCGCGGTAATAATGTTCGTATCTGGCTTGTTCAGGAGCGAAATCGACGAATACAACGTATTGGTCTTGCCCGAACCCGTTGGCCCGGTCACCAGCACCATTCCATAAGGCTTGAGCACTGCCTTTTGGAACTTTTCAAGCGACTCCGGCTCGAAGCCGAGCTTGGTCATATCCAAGCGAAGGTTTTCTTTGTCCAGGAGCCGGAGAACAATCTTTTCTCCCCATAGCGTAGGAAGGCAGTTGACGCGATAGTCTAGCGTCCTTTTCTTTCCGCCGACCTGCATCTTGAGCATGATGCGGCCATCCTGGGGAAGCCGCTTTTCACTGATATCCAGTTTGGCCATGATCTTGATGCGGGATGTGATGGCATCCTTGAGCTTAAGCGGCGGCGCCATGATATGCTGCAGCACGCCATCAATGCGGAACCGCACCCGATACTCTTTTTCATAAGGCTCAACGTGAATATCGCTCGCTCCCCGCTTGACGGCATCGGTGAGGATGATATTGACCAGCTTGACAATCGGAGCCTCTTCCGCCGATTTCTCCAAAGCCATCAGGTCGAGGTCTTCCGCGTCTGCCTGCAGCTCTACATCGCTCTCCTCTCCCATTGACGCCAGCAGTTCATCGACGTTCTCCCCCTGATGCTGCTGCCCGTAAGCCTTCTCGATCGCATCCATGATGGCCGATTCGGATGCCACGACGGGCTCGATATTGAATCCGGTCATGAACTTGATGTCGTCCATGGCGAAGACATTCGTGGGATCGACCATGGCAATGGTCAGCGAAGCACCTACACGGCTAAGAGGAAGGATCTGATAACGCTTCGCAGTGTCTTCCGGAATTAGCTTAACGACGGTGGAATCGATCTCGAAATACTGAAGGTTGATGGCCGGGACGCCATATTGGCGAGAGAGGAAATTCGTCACCTCCTCGTCGTTGACGTATCCAAGCTGGACGAGAACGGAACCCAAGCGAGCGCTTGGACCTGCGTCTCTCTGCGCCCTGAGCGCCTTATCGAGCTGCTCCGAGGTGATGACCTTCTCCCGAACCAGAAGATCGCCTAATCTTTGAGCCATATTCCGAGGATTCCTGACAGTGAAATTGAGGCTCGGGGGCGGCCTCACTCGCAGAAAAAATCGTGTGTAGCGCAAGCCTATGATGGGTGACACAAATTGTCAATTCGTAATTGTTATCCAAAGAGTAACGCCTCTGCGCTAATGGGGCATGTCCTTCTGAGAGCGAAACAAGTCTTTTCACGTGAGCAGGATACAAGCTCGTTGACGAACCGCATTTCACGGGCGTAGAGTATAGGAACACGAGAAAGGAGGATGATCCGACAAGATGAAAAATTCTGATTGTAGTTACCAACGTGAGGTGGCTGAGGCTTAGGGCGTTACGCTCTTAAGTCCTGGCGATAGGAAGTAGGGTTCGCAAAGGCCTCTGCAACTGGTGGAGCAACGCCTTCAGCCAATCCCAACAGTCTACCGACAACCCCGCAGGGACGACCTGCGGGGTTGTGACTTTTAGGAATAGTTTTAGAAGCTGTAACTCCCACAAACAAGAGTTTTTGCAAGAAAGCTAGTCCGGATCGAAATCAGTGCGCGGAGCGTCCGCGCCGGGTTGAATATCCTTTGGCAAAACTGGCAATGAGCGTTTGAAAGAAGATTGCGCCTGTAACATCAAGGAGCACATCGAGGGGACTAGAGGTACGCGAAGGCACAAAGCTCTGGTGAAACTCATCGGCGCTAGCGGCAACCAATGTAAGAGCCAGCGCCAGCCCACTCCAATTGAACTGCCAGGGGCGCGGAGATGGGAACGTCGCCCGCCAAGAATTGTAGGCCAACCAACTCAACACTCCATAGACCGTGAAATGAGCCCCCTTACGAATGAAGACATGGATGACGTCGAACTGCCTTTCCGTAATCGGGCCATAAATCGAATGAATTAGACGAAGCAGGATGCTCCCGGTGTGGGCGGAAGAGAAAGAATCGGTCGAGAAGCAGGCGATCATGGCCACCCATGCCACGGTGGGGAGCCATGCTATGAATTTTCTGGGAGGTACGGTATGGGCCGACGCCGCAAGCGTTGATGACACAGGCAATTACTCCAATCGATAGTTCGGCGCTTCGCGCGTAATAATGACGTCGTGAACGTGGCTTTCTTTCAGTCCCGCACCACTAATGCGGATAAACCGCGCTTTATGTTGTAGTTCAGAAATATTCTTCGCTCCGCAATACCCCATACCCGAGCGCAGCCCACCTACAAGTTGATGCACCATGCCCGCCAGCGTGCCGCGGTAGGGCACCCGCCCCTCAATGCCTTCAGGCACGAGTTTGTTCAAGCGGTTGCCACGGTCGCCTTCCTCGAAAGTGGCCGCCGAAGATTCGTCTTCCGATTGTGCGTAGCGCTCGCTTCCTCCTGCTGCCATGGCAGAGAGCGAACCCATGCCCCGATACGATTTAAACGACCGTCCCTGGTAAAGAATGGTTTCACCGGGACTCTCGTCTGTACCGGCAAAGAGCGAACCGATCATCACGACACCGGCGCCGGCAGCAATGGCTTTCGTGACGTCTCCTGAGTATTTGATGCCTCCATCGGCAATCACGGGAATCTGTGCATCGCGGCATGCCCGGGACGCCTCGGCAATCGCGGTAATCTGAGGGACGCCCGCCCCAGTGACAATTCGGGTCGTGCAAATCGATCCTGGGCCGATACCCACTTTTACGGCATCCGCGCCCGCCTTGGCCAGCGCACACGCGCCTTCATGAGTGGCGACGTTGCCGGCCGCAAGATCGACCTCCGGAAAGCGCGCCTTGATTGCTTTGATTGCATCGAGTACGCGGGTTGAATGGCCGTGCGCCGAATCAATAGTCAACAGGTCCACTTTGGCATTGACCATCTCCTGCGCCCGCTCCAAGAAATCGCCCGTCGCGCCAATCGCAGCGCCCACCCGCAAACGGCCATGCTCATCCTTGGCAGCGTTGGGATAGCGTAGCTTCTTCTGAATGTCTTTGACCGTAATCAGCCCTTTTAGGTTGTACTTGTCATCGACCACTAGAAGTTTTTCGACCCGATGCTCGTGCAGAATCTTCTCGGCGGCCTCCAAGGTCGTCCCCACCGGCACGGTGATAAGGTTATCCTTCGTCATCACCTCCTCAATGCGAGTGTCGGTGCGGGTCTCAAACCGGAGATCGCGATTGGTGAGAATACCGACGAGCCGCTTGTTTTTTGTGACCGGCACGCCGGAGATTTTGTAGCGGCGCATCAACTCCAAGGCATCGGCAATCTTGTGCTCGGGCGAGAGCGTAATGGGATCCATAATCATTCCGCTCTCCGATCGCTTTACCTTGTCCACCTCGTCCGCCTGCTGCTCAATCGACAGGTTCCGGTGGACGATTCCCAAACCACCCTGTTGGGCAATGGCAATCGCCAGGCGCGACTCGGTCACCGTATCCATGGCCGCGCTGATGATGGGGATATTCAGACGAATGTTGCGGGAAAGCTGCGTTTGCGTAATGGCCTCGGCCGGAACGATGTCGGAGTGCGCCGGCAAAAGCAATACGTCATCAAAGGTCAAGGCCTCTGGCACCGGAAACTGAATCATGTCATTTGCTCACAAAAAGGAAGGCTAGCTATTTATTGTAAACGGTTTGGGAAAAACGCGTTTGCGCTCAATGCTCGCTTTCGACGCAAGGGCTTAAGGTGCTTAAGCGTCGACATCGACTTGACCTAAGAGCCGAATCAGAGGCATATCCACGCTCAAACGAAAGTAATGTTGCGGACATTGGCCAAGTCCACCATACTTTTAGGGTTATGCAGCAGAAAGAAAGTCGGTCACCCCTTGTAACTCAGGCTCCGGTCGACCCCCGACGCGAAAAACGTCTTCATGTTGCTGTGCCCATTAAAGTTTTTCTCGATGCCGGCACTGCGAATTTTCAGCTTTGCTGCACTTATGAAATTTCGATGGTCGGGGCGCGTTTAGTTGCGGTATCCGGAATTACACAAATCGGCCAAACCATTTGGCTGCAACGCCACAACAAGAGGGCCAGATACAAGGTTGTCTGGATCGGCAAAGCCGGCACAACCCAAGCCGACCAGATCGGAGTGGAGGCCTTCGACACCACTAGCATGATCTGGGAAAATGAGCTTCGCCTCCGCATGATGCAGCCTTAGTCAAGAGCTCTCAACCTTAAAATGGCCATTCGCAGGCCTTCGACCGATCGACGCCTCACTCGCCCGAACGAAGCTTGCTGGAATACTGCCCTTGCTTCCCTATTGATAAAGGCGGAAAAGTTCCGGCGTGCTGCGTCGATAGTCCAGCCGCGTTGCTCGCCGCGTTGGGCGCGTGTTACCTTCTTTCTTCCATGATTCGTTCTTTGAATGGCCTTGCGCCGCGCATCCACCCTCTTTGCTACATTGATGAATCCGCACAGATTATCGGAGACGTTGAAATTGGAGAAAACTCCAGCGTCTGGATGAATGCCGTGGTTCGGGGCGATGTGTTCGCCATTCGCATCGGCAAAAATTCCAATGTGCAGGATTGTTCCGTCCTTCATGGCATGCGACACAAATATGGGGTCATCATGGGCGATTGGGTCACTGTTGGACACTCGGTTACCCTCCACGGCTGCACCATTGCCGATCGCTGCCTCATCGGCATGGGTTCGGTGGTCCTGAACAATGCCAGCATCGGCGAAGGCAGCATTATTGCGGCCGGCACCGTTCTTCCTGAGAACACCGTGGTTGAGCCGTATTCGCTGTGGATGGGCGTTCCCGGAAAATTCAAGAAACGGATTGACGATGCCGCCAGCCAAGAAACAATCTTGCAGTATGCTAGAAACTATCTCGACTACACCCAGCAATATCGCAAGGAGTTCCTAAACAAATAAATGGCCGGCCTAATCAAAGCGGTGAGCGGCACCCGTGACTTGCTCCCTCCCGATACCGAGACGTGGAATTTCGTCGAGGCAACCGTGCGTGACCTCTTTCGCCTTTACAACTTCCATGAAATCCGCACGCCGGTAATCGAAGACTTACAGCTCTTTCGGCGGTCCGTGGGTGAAGAGACCGACATCGTCTCCAAGGAAATGTTTGCATGGGAGGACCGGGCCCGCGCGGCGAGTGAAAAAGCGCAGTGGCTTGCATTGCGGCCTGAAAATACGGCAGGTGTGGTACGAGCTTACATCCAGCACAATTTCCATGAGCGCCCAGGACTACAAAGGTTCTACTACATTGGCCCGCAATTTCGCCGTGAGCGGCAGCAAAAAGGGCGCTACCGGCAGTTTTACCAGATCGGCGCAGAGGTGATCGGGACGACCGCGGCGGGCAGCGAGTCTCCGGCGGTGGACGCCGAGATTCTGGAAATGCTGGCTGCACTCCTCGATAAGCTTGGGCTTACCGGTTGGACGCTGGAGTTGAATTCCGTTGGTTGCAGCAATGATCGTCCCAAGTTTCACGAGGCCTTACGGTCCGCGCTTAAGGACGTGGTTCAAAACATGTGTGTGGATTGCCAGCGGCGGGCCGAGACCAATCCGCTTCGAGTGCTGGACTGCAAAGTTCCGGAAGACCAGCCGATCATCGAATCCTTGCCGCGCCTGAGCGACTATCTCGACGAGAACTGCCGCACCCACTTCGATGAGGTGCAAAAAATTCTTTCAGCAGTGGGTATTCCCTTTGTCCTGAACTACCGGCTGGTGCGCGGGTTGGACTACTACACGCGAACTGCGTTCGAGTTCACGCATGGAGCGCTAGGCGCGCAAAACGCAATTCTGGGAGGCGGGCGTTACGACGGGCTCTCGGAGGCTCTTGGCGGGCCGGCTGCCCCCGGGATTGGCTTTGCCATCGGCGAAGATCGCCTGGTGATGGCGCTGCAAGAACATTCCAAACTTGCTCAACGGGCGGTGGACATCTACATAGCGCCACTTGGAGCGGGCATGAATGTGGAAACTGCGCGACTAGCCAGCGAACTGCGCAGGAAAAACCTGATCGTCTCTGTGGGCGATGAAACATTTCGCCTAAAAAAATCGCTAGAGACCGCCAGCAAAGCCGGAGCACGATTCGCTCTTATCGTTGGAGAGAACGAGGTTCAATCTGGACAGTTTGCGCTTAAGAATCTGGCCACAGGGGAGCAGGTTGCCGCCACCCGCGACCAGATTGAGGGCAAGGTTCGTTGAAACAAATCTAGCCGTGTGCCGACGTTCGGCAGGCGATTTGCCGAAGGCCAAATCTTGCCGAAAGCCGAATCTAAGAGCATCTACCCCAGGTAGTTCAGGAAGGTGCTCGGAGAACCTTTGTCGAAGCCGGGAAAGACCTTGACGAGCGATTGATTGCCCAGATGGCGATATACGGCTTCGCCTAAGACCTGACGAAAGTCGGTGGTCACGGCCAAGTCGCGGCCTTCGTAAAGGTGTTCCTGACGCAGTCCTGGCCAGTTTCCGTAGACCTTTCCGCCCTTGACCGGACCGCCTAACACAAACATTACGTTGGCGTGGCCGTGATCAGTGCCACGGTTGCCATTTTCACGCGCCGTGCGCCCAAACTCCGACATAGTTACAACCACGGTATCACCAGCCAGATCGCCAAGGTCGGTCCAGAAGGCGGCGATGGCCTGCGAAAATTCACGGGTGCTGTTGGCAATCTGCCCCTGCACGCTTCCCTCGTTTACGTGATGATCCCATCCGCCGATATCCGCAAATGCGACTTCCACGCCAAGGTTCGCCTTAACAAGCTGCGCAACCTGACGAAGGCTGTCTCCGAACCGTCCACGGGGATAGTTCGCGCCAGGAGCGGGAGTATATTTCTCCGGATCGGCGGAGCGCAGCATCTTGACCGCTTCAAACGTCTCGCTGCCGGTGCCGTGCAGCACTGTGTCCACCGACTGCGCATACATGGCTTCAAACGTATTGCTAGCGACATTGCCCGCCGGTCCGCCGCGTCCCACGGCAAATTCACGAATATTCCCGATGGCAACTGCGGGCACCTGGCCCGCTAAGGTCCGGGGCAGCGAACCGCCCATGGAGATGGCGCGAAACGGCGAAGATCCACTCTCCTTCACGCCAGCCAGGGCGCGATTGAGCCAGCCATCTTCTGTCGCTTTCAGGCCAGGCGTTCCCGACTCCATGTAATCTTGAGCATCAAAATGCGACCGGGTATTATCCGGCGACCCGGTGGCGTGAACAATCGCCAGATGCTTTTGCTCCCACAAAGGCTTAAACGCGCTCATGGCGGGATGCAGGCCGAAAAATCCATCCAAATCGATGGCTCCCTCTCCGTTGTTACGAGGACGAGGAATCGCAATGCTGGGGCGCATAGAGTAGTAGGCGGATTCGCCGTGAGGAACCACGATATTCAATCCATCGGCGGCGCCGCGCTGGAACAACACGACAAGCCGTTTCTTTCCTGCGCCTGCCGCAGTATCGGCCGCGTAGACCGCGCGGGTCAAGAAACTGGGAATGATGCTGGTTCCAACAATCGCCAGTGCGCCGTTTTTCAAAAATACTCTACGAGTAATCGCCATGCTCAAGCTCCTTCACCTTCTCTGAAATTCGGGCGATCCCATAATAAGCCCGGCAATCACGCCGTAGTTGGGGCCTTGATCGGGATCGTCAAGTTTGCGCTGTGTGACCTGTGGATCGTCAAGTTGTTTTTGAATCACCGCATGGGTTTGGGGAGAAACATCTCCGGCCAAGATCTCGCCTTCAAGGGCCGTCAGTGCCGCCGCAGAATCCTGAGGCGCAGGACCGCGCAAGAGCGCCTGTGGATTTACCGCGGAACCCCGAAGCCTGCCGGCACCGATCTGGAGCGCGAAATTCATACGTCCAAGCAGGGCTGAAGAGTTCACCCAGGTTTCCGCTTTCATGGAATAACCGGTTGGCGGCTGCATCCCGTAAAGCGGCATTCCCATACGATTTAACGCCTGCACCAGCGGCATCGCATTTTGCACATCGACTCCGGATGCGCGGGCCGCCGAGGCCACAAACTCCAGAGGCGTCTTAACCTTGGCCCGATAGGATTCAGGGGACCAAAATTCGGGCGAGCGGAACATGGTGCGCAGCACTTCGCGGATGTCGCCATCTTTCTTAAGGAAGGTGTCGGCCATCCGGTCTACCAGCGTTTGTGGAGGATCGTCGGAAACGAAGCGCATCGCAAGCTTCTTTGAGATAAATCTCGCTGTGGATGGATGGTGCGCCAGCACATCCAACATCTCCGCGCCTTCCTTTTCGCCATTCTCTTTGACTTCATGGCCGAGAACATACTTTTTCCCCGGCTCATGAGCACGCTCGTTATAAGTAAAATCGCCGCCTAGCTGGGGCTGCTGAATACTCCAGCCGGTTAGAACTTTGGCTAATTCGGTAACGTCTTTTTGGGTATAGCCGCCATCCACTCCAAGGGTGTGCAACTCCATGATTTCGCGGGCATAGTTCTCATTCAGGCCACTGGGGCGCTTCTTAGCTTGCTGCGCATTCGGCTTCGGAGGAAATGGCCCGCCAAACGGACGGCCAAATCCGGTATTCATGCGGCGTCGGCGCTGCGGCCCATAAATGGCCAACTCGGAGTTCGGACCAACACTCTGCCAGTTATCGAGATAGAACAGCATTGCCGGACTCTTCGCCGTGGCAAACAGCAGATCCTTGAATTTTCCGAGTGCACGTGGGCGAATCGCATCTCGCTCGTATGCGGTCAGCATGTAGCGATCAGGCCCCTTACCGATAAAGACGTTAAAGTGGTTGAACCAGAAGTCAGTCATGACCTCTTCAAGCTGGCGCTCGCTGTAGATAGCACGCATGAGTTTTGCCTGGGCCAATTCACCACCCACAACGGCCTGTGGAGTCACAATGGCCTGCAAGGTTTCACGCTGCTGCGGGTTCATGCCATCGAGCAGCTCGGTCCCTTGCTCACCCTTTAGAGAGCCCTTCAGGGCTAGGCGCTCATCGGCGCTCATTTTCAAGATACTTTGATAGCGCTGATCGGGAGGCATCTCCAGAAGCTGAGGAATGTCTTCTTTCGCGTACATCCTTGCTTCACGACGCTTACGCGCAGCCTTTGTTTCCGGCATATCTTGATTCGCGGATTGATCGTCCGCCTTCATGTCCCCGGCATTCGCGTCGTCGTTCCCGTTGTTATTGTTGTTGTTCTTCTTCGCTTCCTGCTGTTGTTGATAGGCTGCGATGCGCGTCTGATAAATAGCGCGCTCCCCCGGATCGGAAGGCATGGACATGCGTCCGTTTTGAACGGCCCGCACGACTTGCTGCGATGGGAAATCCTGCACCATTTCGTGAGTGCTCATGCGAAGCGTGCGGAACGGGAAGAGGCGAGACTCCAGAGCAGAGTCGTCAATTCTTTCCGGATGGAGTTGTTCTTCAAGCCAGCGGTCCAGGCCCATGGCCTGGATCTTGTCAACATCACCGGGGCGCGCGCCGAAGGTGAGGCGACTCAGGGCATGGCGGACCTTTTTATCTTGGTCCATTTGCGTCGCGCCGTTGGAAGCAGTGTCGGCGTTGGCCGGCTTAGGTTTTTTATCGGCCGCTAACAGGATTACCGCGGAAACGACCACGGCAAAACCCAATAAAATCTTTGCCTTGCGGGTGGGTCGCATGAGAACTCTCCAGACACGCGTTTTCTCATGCATATTAAACCCCAAGCCGCGCAAAAGTTCCTGACTTTCGGCGATTACGAAAGGAACCGGGTATAGCTTTTATTGCGTTCTTCGAGGTGGTTCACATGCCGACGTCTCGTCGAGATCGCTCTCAAACTTCAAAACCAGCGCTTAGAAGTGTTTTTGCAGGTCGGAGAATCGCTCCACCTGGAGCAGACGAAGCCCTTCAGGAGCATCGCTCACGGTCTCGTGCTCGAGCACCCAGGTTTGCTGATGAGGGACGAAAACCGCATTGATGCCGGCGGCGAGAGCGGGATTGATGTCGGACTTGGGACTGTTGCCCACCATCCACGTTGCGCCAGGGGCTAGCTCGTGCTTGGTGAT
This sequence comes from Candidatus Angelobacter sp., assembly GCA_035295685.1. Classification (GTDB taxonomy): domain Bacteria; phylum Acidobacteriota; class Terriglobia; order Terriglobales; family Acidobacteriaceae; genus Angelobacter. Next base: position 52,054 of record DATGIO010000027.1, on the reverse strand, counting down.
GACGCTCCGATAGGCAAGCGGGTTCTTCTCGGGAACGATTTCAACGGACGCGAAATAGTCCTTCAGTCCGGATCGATCCACTTTGCCGGATTGCTCCACGAAGTTCCCTTTCGTCATCAATACCAGGTGGTGCGTTTTGCCGCGCAGGTAGTCGAGCGTATCGCGCACGCCTTCGATCACCGTGATGGGACGCTCCGTGATGCGAACGGCAAAGCTCCAAATTGTTTTATGCAACTCCGGCGTGACCGGGTCCGGCGAGAGACGCTCAAAAGTCCTGACCAATGAATGCGCAAAGCTGTGATAACCATAGCCGTGTTCCAGGATCGTCTCTCGCTCCACCTGATTGATCACAGTGCGGACCTCGGCGTGAGTCATCTCCTTGTGATTCAGGAACGACATAAAGTCAGCAATCGCTTGCTCGAAATAGATGTTGTTTTCCCACAAGGTGTCGTCGGCATCGATGAGCAAGCTCTGCGGGGCGGAGGGACGATTCAACATGGTCAAAGGTAATTCTGTCTATGATAAATCTTCCGATCCGATCATGCCTCCGCTGCTAGAATTTTTATCACCATGAAGACACGTCTTATCCGGGCTACCGCGGTCTTCCTCATTCTGCTGGCCGCCACCATCGTCGTGGGACAAACCACGAAAGCGGCTGAAACCTCCGATCCTTGCGCCATACACGAACCTCTGAACGAGGATGTGAACGCGCAACTCGCCAAGTTCAAGCTGGTGACAATGTCCTTTCCCAAGGGCCTGACCGGCCAAGAATTGAAGTTGGCGCTCAAGCTTGCGGAGGCCCAGCAATATCTTGAGAGCATCTACTGGCGGCAGAGCGATCCGAAGGGGTTGGAGCTATCCAAGCGCCTGGCGACTTGCGCCCAACAACAGCCGAAGCGGTTGCATCGCTTCCTTGCGATCAATGGCAGCCGTTACGACCTGTTGGAAAACAACAAGCCTTTTGTGGGAAGCGATCCGTTCTTTCCGGGGAGGGCGCTCTATCCGGCAGGAATCACTCGAGAGGAAATCGACGCTTACATCGCCAAGCATCCGGAGAAAAAGGCGGAGATCTATAGCCCATTTACAGTTGTGAAGCGGCAAGGTAACGCTTTGGTCGGGGTTCCCTACCATGTGGAATATCACCAGTGGCTTGCCCCCGCAGCAGCCGCTCTGCGAGAGGCGGCCGCTCTGACGACGGATCAGTCATTCGCCAACTTTCTTCGGCTACGGGCCGACGCATTGCTTACCGACGATTACTACAAAAGCGACCTGGCGTGGCTGGACCTTGCCAATCCCAGATTCGACATCATTTTCGCTCCGTATGAAACGTATCTCGACGATCTGCTGGGAGTGAAAACGTCCTATGGCGCGGCGGTCATGGTGCGCAATGAAGCGGAGAGCGCCAAGCTTGCGACCTACGAGAAATATGTTCCCGAGATTCAGGACGCGCTGCCACTGGCCCCGGAGGACAAGCCGTCGCTGGCCGGACATCGCACTCCGATGGAGGTCATGGACACTCCGGTTCGCGCGGGCGACCTTCGCCACGGCTATCAGGCGGTTGCCGACAACCTACCGAACGATCCCCGCATTCACCAGGAAAAAGGCACCAAGAAGATCTTCTTCAAGAATTTTATGGACGCGCGCGTGAACTACGTGGTTCTGCCGATGGGCAAACTGCTGCTGCGCGAAGACCAGGGCAACGCGGCCTCCATGGATGGTTATCTGGCGGCGGTGCTCATGCACGAGATCTCGCACGGGCTCGGCCCGGCCTATTCGCGCACCAGCAAGGGCAAGGCCGACATTCGCGAGTCTATTGGCCCGACATACGCGGGCCTGGAAGAAGCCAAGGCGGATGTAGTAGGCATGTTCGGGTTGAACTGGCTAACGGAAAAAGGCGTGTTGCCCAAGGAGCGCGGGCCCGAGTATTTCGCCTCTTATGTTGCTGGAATTTTTCGCACCGTGCGCTTTGGAGTGGCCGAAGCTCATGGCCGCGCGGAGATGATGGAGTTCAATTATCTTTCCGAGCAGGGTGCAATCGTGCGAGAAGCACAAACATCTCGCTATTCCCTCAACTACGACAAGATGCCCGCAGCTATCGCGGGTCTAGCGAAAGAATTGCTCGAAATTGAAGCCACAGGAGACCGGAACCGCGCTGAGCAATGGTTCAAAAAGTACGAATCGATGCCGGTTGAGCTAAAATCAGCATTAGAAAAAACCAATGACGTTCCGGTCGATATCGATCCCGTCAGTCCAATCAAGGAAATGGTTCGGTGACCAAGCATAGCAACGACGATTCCGCCGCCAACCGCAAGTTCGAGCGGGTTGACATTGCTTATAGTTCGCAGGTCTTGGTGCTCGACGCCAAGGGAAAGAAAGTCGGCGTGCTGCGGCAGCTTGGGCGCGGCGGATTCATGATGGAGCCCGACCGCGTTTACCTAAAGGATACCAAGACCCACCGTTTTATCATCCACGAACAACATGAAGACATACGCGCGCAGGTGACCGCGCGCGTCCGCTATGCCGATCCCCGCTTCGCGGGATTTGAATTCGTGGACCTTGATGCCGATACCGCCGTGGAGTTGGGCATTATTATCGGCAAATACTACGAGGATTGAAGGCCCCCTTCCGCCGAAACAATCCAGCGCGAAGGGGCTTCACCGTACCAGTTCTATGAAGCCGGTTCTACGAACAAACGATTCCGGCGCTTTCTAATACAAACGCCTTCCTAAACAAAATCGACGGTGACCTCATGCGGAATAATTCCCGCGCGATGTCCCATTCCCAGCAGCTTTCTCACCGCCTCTTTTCCGTCCTCGCCGTAGTCGAGAGTGCGCTCGTTCACATACATGCCGACAAAGCGATCGGCCATTTGCGTATCAAGATCGCGGGCAAACTGCATCGCATAGGCAAGCGCTTCTTCGCGATGATCGAGAGCGTATTGGATGCTGTCGCGTAGCGCCTTGGTCGTAGTCGCGATCAATTCAGGCCCCAGTTCACGCCGAATCGCATTACCACCCAGCGGTAGCGGCAGACCGGTCAACTCATGCCACCACTTTCCCAGATCGAGAATCTTGTGCAGGCCCGATTTCTCGTAAGTGAGCTGACCTTCGTGAATGATTAAGCCCGCTTCATGCTTGCCGTCCAAAACCTGCGGAATAATTTCATCGAATGGAACCACCACGGTTTCAATCTTGGGAGCAAAAAGCTTCAGCGCGAGATAGGCGGTTGTCAGCGTACCTGGAACAGCCACCTTCATGCGCTTGAGATCTTCCAATCCGATCGCGCGGGGCGCAACCACCATGGGACCATATTTGTCGCCAACGCTTCCGCCGCAAGGCATCAACGCATATTTGTCCTGAAGATACGGATATGCGTGAAACGAGATTGCGGTAACGTCGTAGAAGCCCTCCATGGCTTTGCGATTGAGGGTCTCAATATCCGTGAGGGTGTGAGTAAACTTAATGCCCGGCACGCGAATCTTGTTCGTGGCCAAGCCGTAAAACATGAATGCGTCATCCGAATCAGGGCTGTGCGCAACACTGATTTCACGTACCGGAGCAGAAACAGACGAAGAAGACATATATGATTTCCTGCTTTGGGATTAATTTTGCCGCTGTGGAATTTGCCTGCGCGTAGCAGCCGCGTAAGGAAAAAACTGGAAGACTTGTTTCATCGGACATTCCAGCGATCAGACTTCCGAGAATCCAATCCTTAACCGTGCTCCACCGGTTCGTGTTCAGGGTGGATCTCCTGCAAAACATCCTTCAGCGCCTTGTCCGATTTGCTCAGATGGTGATGCAAGCGCCACCACATCGCGCTTACAACTACCAGCACGGTAACAATCGAGAGCACCAAAAGTACAAACAAGGCCTTCATGAACACCACGCTAGGATATCAAACCTGGATGCCGCTTCCCGAAAAAATCCGTCTCTAAACACCTACGGGAAACGGCTTACCGTGAGATTCGCTTTGCCGCGCCACACCACTCAACCGCTCAAACCTACCTTGCAGCAAAGACATCAAGCCCGTGCACCAATAGCCAATGACGAAAAGGATCAGGAAAGGAATCGTCCAATAGTTATCGCTGATATAGGCGTAGGTGCACATCAATACGAAGTAACAGCCCACCAGCAATTCCAGCCAAGGGACCAAGCCAAGGCGGCGACGGTACTTTTGTCCCATGGCCTTATCGTCCTTCGATTGAACCCGGTATTTCGGCGTGCGCTTGAACGACGATTTGATCCCCAGCAGAGCTTCGAGCACGGCCCTGGTATTGGTGAGCGTCAACCCGATGCCAAACGCCATGAGCAAAGGAAGATAGAGAAACGTTCGCGGCCACTTCCGGGGATATAGCTCTTTTTGCGAAACCATGTAGAAGCTGGAGACCGAGAAGGTTGAAGCTATGAAGAGCGGCAGATCGATCACCAGCATCTGGAACCATCCGCCGAACGAGCGAATAATCATCGCGGGCATCAGCAGCGTCGACAAAATGATCATCAGCGGATAGCTGATGTTCGCACTCAGGTGGCACCATGCTTCCAGTTTTACGTGCCAGGGAGCATCGCTCTTCAAAACCTTGGGCAATATTTTCTTTCCGGTTTGCACCAAGCCCTTGGCCCAGCGAGCCTGCTGGGTCTTGAAGGCCGTCATCTCAATGGGCAGTTCCGCCGGGCATTCAATATCCTGAAGGTACTTAAACTTCCAGCCTTTGAGCTGGCAGCGATAGGAGAGATCGGTATCTTCGGTAAGCGTGTCGTGCTGCCAGCCGCCGCCCTCTTCAATCGACTGGCGGCGCCACATTCCCGCAGTTCCGTTGAAGTTGAAAAAGACTCCGCTGCGGTAGCGGCCTCCATGCTCCAGCACAAAGTGTCCATCGAGCATAATGGCTTCCACTTCCGTCAACAGCGAATAGTTGCGATTGAGGTGAGTCCAGCGGGTCTGCACCATGCCGATCTCAGGCTCGGCGAAGTGATGGATCACGCGCAGCAGCCAGTCTTCCGTGGGGACGAAATCGGCGTCAAAGATCGCGATGAATTCCCCTTTCGAGGTCTTCATGCCATGCTGCAGCGCGCCCGCCTTGAACCCTTCGCGGTTGGTGCGATGGATATAGACAATCGGCTGGCCGGCGGCAGCGTACCGCTCTACAACGGCACGCGCCACCCCAACGGTTTCGTCGGTTGAATCATCGAGCAGTTGAATGTCGAGCTTTTCGCGCGGGTACTCCAATTTGCAGATCGACTCCACCAAGCGGTCGACCACATACTGCTCGTTATAAATCGGAAGCTGAACCGTAACTCGCGGCAACTCGGCAAAGGTTTGCGGCGGACCGCCCGCATGTTTCTTGCGATTCTTGTAATAGAGATAGACCAGCGCGTAGCGGTGCATCCCGTAAAAGGCCAGGATGATCATGACCGTGAAATACGGAATCAGCAGGATGAGGTCGAAGGTGTTCGGCGAGTAGAGCCCGCGAAAGGTCTGGTCGAGAAAATGGGTGCGGACATAGTGAGCCAATCCGCGGGGCGCGGATGCAGTCCAGAGAAGCAGATTGGCGCAGATGTCGGTCAGGTTGTAACTCCTTAATAACAATCGCTTTTATTGATTTCACATTGATTTTTGGCGCGATTCGCGAATTCCAAAAAAATCAAGTGCAATCAACTAATTCAAGAAGTATTGCCGGTACAGGGTATCGCGCTGAGCTGGTCGAAACCCGGCGTCGCGGATGATCCGGCGCAGTTCTTCTTCGGTGGTGCAATTAGAAACGCCGGCGGAGCGAACGACATTCTCTTCGATCATCACCGAACCCACGTCATTTCCGCCAAAGCGCAGCCCGGTCTGGCAAACCTTGAGGCCCTGCGTGACCCAACTCGATTGAACATTCTTGAAGTTGGAGAGGAAGAGGCGCGAAATGGCGAGCACCTTCAAATACTCGACGGCAGTGGCTTCGTCCCAGTGGCGTCCGCCGAGAGCGGTGTTCTTGGGCTGGAAGCTCCATGGTATGAAAGCCGTGAATCCACCGGTTTCCTCCTGAAGATCGTAGACCCGCTGAAAGTGATTGATGCGGTGTTCCCAGGTCTCGCCAACGCCAAACATCATGGTGGCGGTCGTCTTCATGCCAAGCTTGTGGGCTGTGCGGTGGACGTTGATCCAGTCTTCGGTGAGGCATTTGAGGCGGGCGATCTTGTGGCGAACCTCATCGTCGAGAATCTCCGCTCCGCCGCCAGGGATGGAATCGAGGCCAGCCTCGCGCAGACGTTTGATCGTCTCCTCAATGCTGACGCCGCTGACATCGGCAAAGTGAATGATCTCGGAGGCCGAGAAGCAGTGTAGATGGATTTTGGGGAAGCGCTGCTTGATGCCGCGCATCATGTCCTCGTACCACTCGAGCTTCAGGTCAGGATGAAGCCCGCCCTGCATCAAGACCCCGGTACCGCCCAATTCCTGCGTTTCGCGAATTTTTTCGTAGATCGTCTCAAAATCCAGCACATATCCCTTGGCGCGGCCGGGGCCCTTGATGGGTGCATAAAAAGCGCAAAAGGTGCAGTACTCGGTGCAGAAATTTGTGTAATTAATGTTGCGGTCGATGATGTAGGTAACCACGCCCTCGGGATGCAGCTTGCGCCGAAGAGCATCGGCTTCCATCCCAATGCCAATCAAGTCATCGGAACGAAACAAGTCGAGTGCTTGTTGTTTTGTAAGGGACATGAACCTATCTATTTTACAGAATTCTTACGCTCGAAGACATTGCCAAATTTATGGCAGGTATTGCCGTTTCCGCCCCTCAGGCGCCGGAGGCCGATGGAATCGACTGCTCCCGATCCGTTGAACTGCCCTGCGTAGCCGGGACAAAACAAAGTTCAGGAGCCTGTGGAAGCACCTTGCACTCCGCCGCGTAGCGATAAAACAGCCGGAGACCTTCGAGATTCTCGGAATCGAGAGAATAGTCGATATTCTGGGTGAGGTAGTCGCCAACGGTGTTTACCTGAAGGCCAAGGCGAGGGGCCCAAGCATTCGCAATTTCCGGAATGTGCTGCAGGCCATGATCGCGGGACTGCTGAAATGCGCGAACAACATTCACATCGACCGAAGCAGTCTTGAGCGCCGCTTTGCGGATGGCCCAAAAAGCAAATACAAAAGGCAAGCAAGTCCACCGATGCCATTCTTCGGCCAGATCGTAAACGTAGTATCCGCCAGTCCGCGCCTGAAGGGCGGGATCGCCAATCAGCATGGCCGCATCGTGCCAGCGCAACATTTCTTCGAGAGCCGGCTTTTGCTCCACAAAGCCAGGATTCACGCCGACAAACTTCCTTAAATAAACTTCCACCAAAGCAGCGGAGGTGCGGGAAGAATGATCGGTTGCGACACTACGAATCTTGTCGAGGGGAACCTTACTCACCAAGAGAATCGAACGGACACGATTCTTAGAGGCTATGGCAACGTTGGGAATAATGACGAGATCGGGGATCGTGGTATAGGCAGCCACCGGAATAATCCCGATATCGGTCTTTCCCGACTTCAGCTCTTCAGCGCAATGCGAAGGAATCGTGTAGGTGAAACTAAACTGCGATTTCAGCGGGCCGGAAGCGCCTTCATTCTCAAAATCCCACATGAGCGGCGCGGTGTTTAGAAAGCTAATGGCAGAGATACGCAACAAGGCCATAAATTAAGTTCATTGTATCAATGAGCGGTCAGCACTCAGCCTTGAGCACTCAGCCAAAGGCAAGATCGAAACAAAACCCTTACCACAGAGGTCACAGAGGAAAGGCACAGAGGTCACAGAGCACGGCTGTTGGTTCAGCAATTAGCTTTCAGCTTTCAGCCTTCAGTGCTCAGCAAGACCAAGATCAAAACAAAACCCTTACCACAGAGGACACAGAGGAAAAGCACGGAGGTCACAGAGCACGGCTATTAGAAAATGGGTTCATACAATAGGGAGCTAGGGAGTGGCTTCTGGTTTTCGGGTTCACCTAGTCTTAGCGTCTGTGCTCGGCATCTAAACTTCTAACTGTGCAATTCGACCATACCCAACTCCTCGCGATGATTACTGGGGCCAGCTTTGCCGCCGGGCTTAACGTTTACGCCACGGTAGCCACGCTGGGACTCCTGGCGCACTTCGGGGTATTGCCTCTCCCTCAAAACTTACATCTCCTGGAAAGCTGGTGGGTAATCGGCGTAGCAGCCGTGATGTTTGCCATCGAGTTTGTGGCGGACAAAATCCCAGCCTTTGACATGGTGTGGAATGCGTTGCACACCTTTGTCCGCATTCCAATCGCGGCGCTCGTGGCCTACAACGCCAGCGCTCAACTTTCGCCAACGGCGCAAATGTTGACTACGCTGCTGGGCGCAGGCATTGCGATGATCGCTCATAGCGGAAAATTCGCCATCCGGGCCGCCGTGACTCCCTCGCCAGAGCCAATTTCCAACATGGCCCTGAGCGCCGGAGAGGATGTAGCGGCCATCGGCTTAACGTGGTTTGCCACCGCGCATCCGATCGTGGCGGCGACCGTGACTTTGGCGCTCATCGTTATTGTCATTGTCCTGCTCAGAATGATGTGGCGATCGGTGAAACGGCTCCTGGAAGATACCCGTACAACCATGCGCGGTTTGATTCATCGGCATTCGAGCTGAGGCATGCAAGCCGCGAAAAGGGCCACTCTTCCACATTTGCGCCAGTATGATTCATCATGCACATGTACAGAATCCGCCCTAACTTCCATTTTTGCCCTTGAGATCCGTTCCGGATTTCTTGTGTGCAACTTTTCTGCGATGGAATAGCCGCGCGACGATTTTGATTCCCCCTCGGTTTATTTTTTGTTCAGATGTCCGGTCCATCGTGACCAACGAGTCAGCGGCGGAAATTAGGGATAAGCAGGTCGATGTACCTGCTCGCATTCATCGAAAACTCACCCTTTGCTCCGAGCGCAAAAGCCACAAGCACGTTCTCCACATAAGGATGGGGCACCCACTTTCCTATGAGAACTAGATTTTCGTGTTGCAGGTTAGGCCGAGGTTGCTCACCGCAACCTGTTGCGATCGCTACAGGCGATTTCGGAGTTCTCACGCAAGACTTTTCAGCATCAAGTCCGGCTCGTATAAGCTTCCCTCTTCCGCAGCGTGCGCTGGCTTGAGCTGACCAAGACCTCAATGTTCCACCCGTGCGATGTATGAAAAAGCACAGGTGATTTCTCTCCCAGCAAATCTGTACTCTTTCACATTCGGTGGTAGCAAAATAGGCTTGATCCAGGTTTGTACGGTAGCCGGGTTGAGACAAGCGCGAAGGAATGGTATGGTCGCCAGATGAATCCATACGCATCGTTCCTTGGAAATCGCGACCCGCTTGAAGTCATTGCGGGAACCGCAGCGCGACTTGACTCCCTTTCCAACAAGCTGGGTCCCAAAGGCCTGGAGGAATCGACGGCTCCGGGAAAGTGGAGCGTCCGGCAGATCCTGTGCCATCTTGCCGATTGTGAAGTAGTGTTTGCCTACCGTCTGCGACAGGCACTCTCCCAAGACCACCATGTAATTCAGCCTTTCGATCAGGACAAGTGGGCTGAACCTTATGCCGGTTACGACGCCCACGCTGCCCTGGGAGTCTTTTCGTCTTTGCGGCAATGGAACCTAACCTTGCTGAAGTCCGCAGGCACGAAAGCCCATCCAAAGCAGGTTACTCATCCTGAACGCGGAACTATGACCTTTCGAACCTTGATCGAGACAATGGCGGGGCACGATCTCAATCATCTTCAACAAGTTGAGGCGGTCGCAGCCCGCGCCTAAGAGCAGCCGAAACGAAGCAACTTCACCCCAGCCCAAGGGGCATTGCGCCATGCTCACGCAGATGCCCCAGCTTGACAGCCTTTTCGAAAGCCGTGTAGAGTCCGCGAAGTTTACTTTCATTTCAACCAGGGACGCAGATTCACATGGCGACGGTCCAACCGGGCGGTTCCAATACGATTTATTGGCTGGCGTTATCTCTCACGCCCGGACTCGGCCCCACCCGTGGACGCAAGCTGGTGAAACGCTATGGCGCGATTCAGGATATCTTTCACGCTTCGCTGACCGAACTGGAGAGCCAGGGCGTGCAGGCGCATTCGGCGCAGTCCATTGTGATGGGGAAATCTCTGGAGCTTGCGCACGAAGAGTATGCAAAGGCTGTCTCCTCGGGTGTCGCGATCCTCTCCAAAGACGATGCCAACTGGCCCAGCTCGTTAGGCCAGATCTACGATCCGCCGCTCCTGCTGTACGTTCGGGGCAATGTAGAGGCAGTTTCTCAACCCGGCATTGCAATTATCGGCACACGCCTGCCGACGCCCTACGGAATCGGCATGGCTGAAAGGCTGGCATGCGATCTCGCCGCACGCGGTCTGGTGATTTTCAGCGGATTGGCGCGCGGCGTAGACGCGGCGAGCCATCGCGGCGCAATTCAAGGCGCGAAGAAGGGCGCGGGAAGCACGGTGGCCGTATTCGGCACGGGAGTGGATGTAATCTACCCGAAAGAAAACCAGAAAATTGCCCAAGGCATCCTTGAGTCGGGCGGCGCGCTGGTCAGCGAATTTGCGCTGAACACATTTCCAGCACCGCAAAACTTTCCGATAAGGAACCGCATCATCAGCGGGCTTTCTTTAGGCGTGCTAGTGGTGGAGGCCGCCGAGCACAGCGGCAGCCGGATCACCGCCCGCTGCGCCTTGGAACAAAGCCGCGAGCTGTTTGCCGTTCCGGGTCATGTAACCTCGAAAAATTCCTGGGGGCCAAATACGCTGATCAAGCAAGGAGCGAAGCTAACTGCAACATGGGAAGACGTTTGGGAAGAGCTTCCGGCTTCTATTCGCCAAGAGGTTGAATCCCGAATGGGCGCTGCGGCATCAGAGAATCAACCGCAGACGGGCAAGATGTTTCCGGAAAATGGACTTGCGGCCAGCGAAAGGCCGGATGGAAAAGAGAAACTCTCACCCGGAGAGAGGAAAGTGCTTTCCATCTTAAGCGCCCACGAATCGACTCACATCGACGAGATCATGGAAAAACTGGAAGGGCAGCTTTCTTCCGCAGAGGTTTTTACCGTGCTGTTTGAGCTGGAGCTGAACAGCAAAATCAGGCAGTTACCCGGAAAAAATTTTGTAAAGAGTATTTAAATAATTAAGGACGAAAGCAGGCTTCAGCACTCGGGCCGTTTCGATGGATGCTAATATCGCAAGTCAAGCCCGAGGGCCTTTCCCCAGAGGCGGGTCGTTTGAAGCCGCGAATGAATCATGAATGTAGAGGCGCACGATAGAATTTCCTCTGCCATTCCGGGCGAAGGTTTGCAGCCCTTGGATCATTTATCCATTGGCAAGCATCTGGAAGGAACGCAGAAGTTGTTCGAGAGAGCAACGCAAGTTGCAGGCGAACAGCGATGCCAGAATTAGAAGGCGTCACATCGATATGGCTGAGTGGTTGTATGCAAGACAGACATAGGGCCGCCCGACTATCGATGAAAACAACTTTTAATGCGATCTAGTTCAGTTAGAAGCTATTAGGAATTTACGTTGCCAAAATCACTCGTCATCGTCGAATCGCCCGCCAAGGCGAAGACCATCAACAAGTACCTGGGCAAGGACTATGAGGTAGAAGCATCGCTCGGCCATGTGAAAGATCTGCCGAAGAGCCGCCTGGGTGTGGACATTGAAGGGGATTTCAGCACGGAATACGCTGTAATCCCAGGTAAAGAGAAGGTACTCGCCAAGCTCAAGAAGCTGGCAAAAGACGCGTCCGCTATCTATCTCGCGCCCGACCCGGATCGCGAAGGCGAAGCCATTGCCGCCCATCTCGCGGATGAATTAAGCGAAGGCAAAAAGAAAAAAGGAGGCACGCCGATTCATCGCGTGACCTTCAACGAGATCACGAAAAAAGCGGTACAGGAGGCGTTCCGCAATCCGCGCGCCATCGACCAGCACCTGGTGGATGCCCAGCAGACCCGGCGCGTGCTCGATCGCATTGTGGGCTATCAGGTATCGCCCCTCTTGTGGGACAAAGTTCGGCGGGGCATCTCCGCGGGCCGGGTACAGACGGTGGCCTTACGCCTGATCGTAGAGCGCGACCGGGAAATCAAGGCGTTCGACAAGAAGGAATATTGGACCATCGACGCGTCTCTACAGGCGGGCAAACCCCCGATCTTCGATGCCCGATTTGTTGGCCGAGGCGACGAAAAGACCGAGGTGCCGAACGAAGAGACGGCCATGGGAATCCGGGACGCGCTGGACAAGGCGACCTGGACGGTTCGCACTGTCGAGAAAAAAGAGCGCCGCCGCAGCCCCGCTCCGCCTTTTACCACGAGCAAGCTCCAGCAGGACGCCTCGCGGAAGCTGCGTTTCAGCGTCAAGCGCGCCATGATGATCGCGCAACGGCTTTATGAAGGCGTCGAGTTAGGCGACGAAGGATCGGTCGGCCTGATTACCTACATGCGCACCGACTCGGTGCGGGTTTCGGACGATGCTCTTCGAGAGGTGCGGTCGCTGATCGGCACGTCGTTCGGCAAGGAGTTCTTGCCCGAAGCTCCCAACGTGTACAAATCAAAAAAAGACGCGCAGGAGGCGCACGAAGCGATCCGCCCGGCTTCGGTTGCGCGCCATCCCGATGAGATCAAGAAGTATCTGCAGGAAGACGAGTACAAGGTCTATAAGCTGATCTGGCAGCGGTTTGTGGCCTCGCAGATGATGCCAGCCGTATTCGACCAGACCGGGGTGGACATTGAGGCAAAGGCCGAAAAGGAGAGCTTCACTTTCCGAGTTACGGGATCAGTACTGAAATTCGAAGGCTTCCTCAAAGTCTACGAAGAGTCCAAAGAGGGCAAGGACGAAGAGGACGAGGAACTCAAGCATAAGCTGCCTCCGCTGGCGGCCGGCCAGAAGCTCACACTCAAGGAGTTGAAGCCGGAGCAGCATTTCACAGAACCGCCACCGCGCTACAACGAGGCGTCACTGGTGAAGGAACTGGAAGAGCGCGGCATTGGACGGCCCTCCACGTACGCCACGATCCTCTCGACCATCCAGGAGCGCCAGTATGTGCAAAAGATCGGCGGCAAATTTATTCCCACGGAGATCGGGCTGGTAGTGACCGATCTGCTTGTGGCGAATTTCGCCGACATCTTCGATCCCCAGTACACCGCACGCCTGGAAGAAGAGCTTGACGAAATTGAAGACGGGAAGGAAACCTGGACCGCTGCCCTCGCAGGCTTCTACAAGAAATTCGAGAAGGACCTCCGCTACGCTGAAAAGCACATGGAGAACATCAAGCGGATGGAGAAGCCCACTGAGGAGAAGTGCGAGCGATGCGGTTCACCGCTCGTCCTGAAGTGGGGCAAGCACGGTTCGTTCTTTGCCTGCAGTTCCTATAAGAAAGACGATCCGGAGAGCTGCACATTCACCAAAGAGAACCCCATCGCCCTCCCTGAGCTCGATACGGCGGAGATGCCCGAGACCACCCAGGAAGAGTACTGCGAAAACTGCGGACGGGTCATGGTCCTAAAACGAGGACGCTTTGGACAATTCATGGCGTGCACCGGCTATCCCGATTGCAAGACCACCCGGCGACTCGATCAGGGCAAGAAAGTTCCCGATGTGCCGCTGGAAGAGACTTGCCCGCAGTGCAAGCGGAACCTGGTTCTACGACACGGCCGTTATGGCGAATTTATCTCATGCAGCGGCTATCCGGATTGCAAGTACATTAAGCAGAATTTCATCGGGGTGAAGTGCCCGCAATGCAAAGACGGCGAGTTGGTGGAGAAGAAGGCCCGCCGCCGCGGCAACGTGTTTTATGGATGCTCGAATTACCCGAAGTGCGAGTTTACCTCCGCCTACAAGCTTGTGGACGAGAAGTGCCCGCAATGCGGGAGCCCGTATCTGCTGGAGAAGAACCTGAAGGCAGGCGCGGTACTGGTTTGCCCCAACAATAATCGCAAGGCGGCAGAAGAAGAAGAACAGCCAAAGAAGCGCGGCAAGGCGGCCAAAGCCGCGGAGCAACCGGCCGCCGCCGTAAAATGTGACTATTCGCGTCCGCTGCCTAAACCCGAGGCTGTGGCGTAAGAACCTTGAGGAGCGACTATGGGCAAAAAAGAAAAGACCAAAAACAAAAAAAATGGCAAGTCTCCAGCAGCATCTGAGCTAGCCCAAAAACATGCTAAGAAAACGAAACCAGCGGCGAAACCCGGTGTCGAAACAGGCCATCTCCACGGCCAAGCCACGCCTGCCGATGCCGAGCTGCTGCTCAGACTCTACGACCTTCGCCGCGAAGACGTGATGCGCCGCGCGCGCAACTACGTGGCCATCGAGTTCTTTCCTGAAAGCGCCGAAGAAATTATGTCGATCCTGCAGGATTTCGGCAGCGAGCGCAACGCCTTTTTCCGCCAGGTACTGAGCTATTGGGACATGGCGGCGGCCATGGTGCTAACCGGCGCCCTAAACGAACAGCTCTTCTTTATGACCAACGGAGAGCCCTATTTCATCTACGCGAAATTTAAACCGTTCCTTGAGCAGATCAGGGCCGCGAGTGGGAATCCCAGGTTCCTGACGCACTTGGAAGAGGTAGCCAATATCTCGGAAGATTCTAGAACGAGGATAGAGCAACTGCAGCAAACGATCCAGCGCCTCAGGCACGCTCGGGCCGCCAAGGCCCACTCCGCATAAAGTTCAGAAATCCGTATCGTAAGTTCAGCAAGACCGGGCCGCACAAGCCAAGCAAGCTGGATCAGCGAAGGCAGATAAAAGCGGCATCGTCGATCACTCTTGGGCGATTCATACCCATAGGTCCTCTCTATGGGTATGATCGCCAAACAAGAATTTATCTTTCACACCCCTATATTTTTCCCTGGCCGCAGAGACTCTTGTTTTATAGACTGGATTGTCGCCTCAGCGCCGCAGAATTCTTCAGGAAGGCAGGCGCAGGGGGATGGCTTGAAATTGGAGCACCCTTGAAATAGGAACACCAGGAATCGGAACACCAGGGAAAGTTGTAGATGTTTTTATGAGACTGCCAGTCATACCGTTGTCAGCCGCTCAAACAGTCCTGCTGGTGGAAGATGAAGAGCTTGTACGGGACTCCCTCAATGCAGCGCTCGAACTCTACGGTTACACAGTTCTACCGGCGAGGTCCGGCGCGGAAGCGGTGCAGGTTTGCAGCCAACATAGCGGACCAATCCACCTACTGATTACAGATGTAATTATGCCCAGCATGAGCGGCCCGGAATTGGTCAACCTCATCCGAGCCTTGCGTCCTGAAATCAAAGTCCTATTCATGTCCGGGTATCCGGATGACATCGTGGCGCAATTGGGCGTGGTGGGGAGCAAGGGCAGCTCGTTCATTCAAAAGCCATTTACCGGCTCTCAACTGGCGCTCAAGGCCAAAGAGTTATCCGAGATCACCATCGCAAACCACGCGTAGCCGCCTCTTGAGTTCCGGGCCAGAGTTGAATGGAAAATGCCCGATCCATCAGATGCTTGTAGCCACTTCTCTACTTTCCCCATTTACTCCATTGCTTTCATTGCTCTACTTTCATGAAGGACTGCTCTTCACTTTGGCTGGACACTTTGGCTAGGCACATTCGATGGGGAATGACTTCTACATCGAGCCCCAATGAATCAGCAAGAGGATCGTCGATAAGCACAGAGGAATACCAGAAGGTCCGGATCTTATTGCCGATGTTTCGCAAAATAACAAATCACGCAGGCCCCCTCCTCTTTGGCTTCGTTGCCGCCCTGATTCTTGCCAGCGGGGTGGCTCGTTTCATCCGTTCTGGCCTCTTCCGGCCTCTGGATGCAATCTACTGCGCTGTGGCGTTCGTCTTTGCGGCCTTGCTGCTTTTGGTGCTTGACTACACTTTTCATCACGCCCGGCTCGTCTCGATCCTTGTGGCCGTCTTTTTACTCGCCTGGATTTTCCGCAGCCCCGCCTTCGCGGTTGGTTTGGGAGCAGCAATGGGCGCCGTGCTCTTCAGGCAGCGATAGGGGCACCCGCTATCAAAATTGCGCTCTACACATTGCCGAGTCAACCTGCGACGTCACCAGTTGCTCACCACCGACCTGGACAGGGGCGCTAGCACTTTACCTGCTAAGCTATCCGTGGTGCGACCACCTGAACTCAGCAGAACCCAAGTGGACGATCTAATTCGCTTCAAGGAGCACTGCCAGGAGTTCCGAGCGGATCTCGTCATTATCGGTGCGATTGCATTCTTAGCCCATTTTCCCGACGAGCTGCGCTACACGGCTGATATCGATTTCGCCGTAGCTCTAGACTTGAATGAATTCGCCAAGCTTGAAAAGCGGCTCTTGGCAAGTGGTTGGGCGCGAGCGCAAAACCGTGAGCATCGGTGGCGAAGCGCCGGTGGAACCTTATTGGATTTGATTCCTGCCGGCCATGAGCTACGCAAGGCAAAGGAAGTCGTTTGGCCTAAAAGCAAATTTGCGATGAGCTTATTTGGCTTCGATCATGTTTTCTTGCGCGCCGAACCTGTCCAGTTTGCCGAAGACTTGGAATTCAGGGTAATCCCACCAATTGTTCTGATGCTGTTAAAGATTGTCGCTTTCATGGACGACCAGAATGAGCGAGTGAAGGATCTGATTGATATCCGCTCTCTGATGAGACGTTACGAAACCGACAGCGACAGACTCTTCTCAGACGTGGTCTTAAACGCCGAGTTAAAAGACTTTGATATGGCTAATGCACTCCTACTGGGCTTCGATCTCGCTGCTCTATGCTCCGATGAAGAAGTCCAAATCGTGTGGAACTTCATTGCCGCCCTTGGAGAAGACAGGTCTGCCTGGATGAGCTTTGTACGCTCTGGGTCCAAAATTCACACTGACGAAACGGCCCGATTACAGCTAATAGCATTTACAAAGGGCTTCGCAACCGGCCGATGAAAAAATCATTTCCGCCGGACGAGGATAGGTTAACCATTGCTGATAGCCCCTTTTGTTTTCTCAAATTTTAAGAAACTCAGGGGGACGCGAACGAAAGCGCGCAAGCGCTGGGAACAGATCGTTAACGATTCCTGTGCTCTCAATTTCGATTCGAATAACCTCGAATCCGTACACTAGATTTGCGCTCTCAGCGTCAACCAATTTGAAGCACTCATGGATTGCCGGCTCCCAAGAACTCACGCTTGATTTCTTGACCTGCTTCATGCGCTCTCGGGTCCGACGATTCCATGAGTTCCGAGTAGATCAACCAAGGATGCGCCAAAGGTTTCTTTCCAAGCTCCTTCCACTGAGCCAATTTTCCGATAGAGCGCAATAGGACCAATGGACCGGCGGCTTCCGGAATAATTCTCAATGCGCGTGAAAACTGTTCAGAAAAAGACTCAATAAATACTGGGATGTCCGGCCCTTGGTAAAAGTGCTGGAGTTCATACGCGGCAGCCGACCCGGTCAACGACCACCTAATCGACAAATCATGAGCCACGTCATCAATATTTTTTGCCAGTTTCTCGCGATCAGATTGCGACGCACGAAATCTACCAATTAGCAGCTTCGGCCGGAGTACCGACCCATATCCGCGCAGTAATTCATCTTCCAACCTTTGTGCATCTGTAATTTGGACGTTGCCGCGAAAATGCCCCAGCAACCCTTGGACGATCAATTGCTGCTTTATTGTTGCTACTCTGCTCTTGCTTACTCCCGACACATCGGCAAGCTGTCGAACCGTCCAAGTTCCAGCATCTGGGTAAATGGCGAAAGCGAAGAGCAATTGGGCCATCGCGAGGGTTAACGCAGGGCTCTCCCTTTGTACATGTTTCTCTTTTCTACCAATGACCGTACGCACATAGCTGTCGCCCAAAGCCAGGTGCATGTTCCCTACTTGGTCGACAAAGTTGATTCCGGCTGAAATAAGCCGTTCGGCAGAAGGCACCGGCACATAACGCGTGAACAATAGTAAGGGCCGTCGGTAAACTCGTGCCAACTGCTTTGCTTGTGAGATAAAGGCATTCAAAGACGACTGGTCTAAATATGAGCTTTTTTGCTCAATCAGAAATGTGAACTGGCCTCTCGGGGTCCACAACTCCAGGAAGGAATTCCCGTCGCCCCGGCTACGCTGTGACAGATCATGCCGACGGATAAATTCCAGCAGAGAAATCTTGTTGAGATAAGTTTTTAGCGTTTGTTCACGTATTGCCATGTCCCATAATTCCTACTGTCCATTAATAATGGACAGTAGGAATTATAGGACATGATAACCATTGTCTCCAGCTTTACCCCTGATTTCGCAACCCCATTATGATTTTGTCAAAAATCTTTGCCCTTAGCGGTTCGAGTTGATTCTCTCCGCTCAAATCCCAGATTCCTGTGCGTAAGCCGCGGGAGCCTCAGTAAGGATTCGGCCCGCTCTGTCAATATTAATTTTGCGGCGCATTACTGCCGCGTGAACCAACATCGTGGCAGCGGCAGGAGGACTCGCACCTACGGACTAAGAGTCCGAGAGCATTTTCCCGAGGGTGGGCTTGTACTTTTCATCGCGAACGCTGGGGGTGCGTTTGCGGTTTTCGTCCCGGCGGACGGGTGGCGGAGCGCCGATGACCGTCCTGGCGGCTGCCTTGACTGCTTTGCTTGCACGAAATTGTCGCTGCTTCTTCTTTTTAGGCATGGCATTGACCTAGAACCGGTTCCGGGTATTCCAACCAAGTTCCAATCGCGCGATCTTCCGGACGATCGTCCTGGGCGGTCTTTTAGGCGATCTTTTAGGTGATCAAGGGGGGAACCCGGCAAAAAACGGCTCAAATAACAAATATTCCCATGAGTCTATTGATTCTTTGTAACATAGAACCTTGAGCCGATTGCAAGAATCTGGGTTTGCCCGGAGGCTCAGGACCGGTATCGGCTGAAAAGGAAACGGCACCCGATTACTCGATATCCCGGATTACGAAATCTCGGGTTATAGAGTCCTCGGCTTATAGGATCTTCAATTTATAGAATCTTCGGTTCATAGAATCTTCGGTTTATACAATCATGGATGAACGCGATTTTTTCGACGAGAAAGAGACCAAGAAGCCCCATTCTCTTGGCTGCCCCCACTGCCGCGAGTCGAATGATTACGAGATATCGTGGATTGTGCGGACTAAGAAAAGGCAGATTTCAGGCCGTGCTGACGAGCGGGACAGGGCCAAATTCGCCAAGGCCCGTTCCTATATGGTGCGCCGCGACGATATGGTGATGTGCAAGAACATGCGCTGCCGCAAGCGGTTCGAGGTTTCAAGCGTGCAGTCGGTCGTTTTTCTCGAATAGATTCACTCGGATACCTTGTTCAAAACAGGACGCATCCGTTTCAACACGATGAATCCAAGGACATTCTTCCATCATCATTAACGTCAGGACCATCATTCAACCTTAGAAAGAGTGATGGCTGGAATTTTCAGGCCCGCGCAAGAAGCAAATTGTGTCGACATTCACCTTGAATCCGAACCTAAGCTGCAAATCATGCTCGCAGCCCTTGGCGCCGGGAGCGCTCGCTTGTGAAAACTGCAAGGCGCTTGTTCACGCGGCGGAAGTCGACCGATTGGCGTCAGAAGCTTCGGCACTGGAAGTGGCGGGAAGGCTCATGGAAGCCCGTGATCGATGGTTTGCTGTCCTTCCGCTGCTGCCTCACGATTCCGCACAGGCCGAGTGGATTCGCAAGCGCACACAAGCGTTAACGGAAGGCAACGCCAAGCGACCAGGGAAGAACCCGTGGGGCAAACGCCTAGCGCCTCTTGGACCGGTTGCGATTCTCCTGTCGAAGGCCAAGATCGTCCTGCCATTTCTCTTTAAGCTGAAATTTCTTCTGAGTTTCGCAGCGTTCATCGGCCTCTATTGGGCCGCATGGGGCATGAAATTCGGCATCGGCTTTGCAGTCCTGGTCCTGATTCACGAAATGGGCCACTTCATCGACATCAAGAGGCGCGGGCTTCCGGCGGATATGCCAGTCTTTCTTCCCGGCCTGGGCGCTTACGTCCGCTGGGATGCCCTCGGCGTCTCGCAGGAGGCGCGCGCGGCGATCAGCCTCGCTGGTCCCTTCGCAGGCTTGCTAGCCGCCATCGTTTGTTCTTTGATCTGGTGGCAGACAAGAGATCCCTTTTGGGCGGCGCTCGCGAGAGTCGGCGCATGGTTTAATCTTCTGAACCTCATTCCCGTATGGGTGCTTGATGGCAGCCGCGCTTTTCCCGCGTTGAACCTGGCCGAGCAGGGCTTCCTAGTGGCCGCAAGCACCGGTTTATATTTTGGCACCCAAGAGCCTCTATTTATCTTCGTCACTTTGGGGATGGCTTTCAGGCTGGTGATGGGTCTGGTGAGGCCTAAAGCGGAAATAGCCACCCTTGGCCTTTCGCAGGGAGGGCCCTCGGGCACGGGCACCATGGTTGGCGGTCCCGGCATTTCAGAACCGAAGCAGGAACACAGCCCTTTGATTGCAGCGTATTTTTTGGCAGTGCTGGCCGGGCTCGGATTTATTCTCTGGTTCATGCCCGGTCACGGAGACGGCCTCCGCTAGAGCGAGGTCGCCGGAAGGCACCGCGATACTCGCATTTAACGATTCGTGCTGTCCGAACATCCCCCTTCTCATTTATACTTTTCGGTTTCATCGAGCGGCAGCAAGCCGAGCCTTATATCTGCCGCATTATCTTTAGGAAACATCATTCATTATGAAGATTCTGGTCTGCATGAAGCAGGTCCCGCAGAAAGACGCCCCGCTGAAGCTCAACGAGAGCGGCACATGGATTCGCGACGATGTCTCGTATGAAGTGAACGAGCCAGATGCTTTCGCCCTGGAAGAAGCCTTGCGGCAGAAGGAGAAACACGGCGGTGAGGTGGTGGTTATTACCGCGGGCCCCGCGCGCGCACAGCAGGTGCTTCGCGAGGGCCTGGCCAAAGGCGCAGACCGCGCCATTCACCTTGAAGACAACGGCTTCGTGGGCATGGATGCCATGAATATTTCCAAGGCGTTCGTCGCCGCGATCAAGGAAGAAAAATTCGACCTTATTTTCACCGGACTGCAATCCGACGATTATGGCTATGCGCAGACCGGCGTGATCATGGCAGAGCTGCTCAACTGGCCCCACGCCACCATCATCATGGAAATCCAGAAGAACGACGGCGGCATCAAGGTTAAAAGAGAGCTTGAATCGGGGTTTTTTCAGCATGTGACCATGCCTTTACCGGCGGTGCTCACGATTCAGTCGGGCATCAATAAGCTGCGCTATGCCACGCTGCTTGGCATCAAGCAGGCCAAGAACAAGCCGTTGCGCAAGGTGACCCTGGATGAAGTGAAATCCGCCGTGGGCGACAACATGCAGAAGATCGAGAAGCTCTACATTCCGCAGAAGAGCAAGAAGACCGAGATGCTGGAAGGCGGCGCTGCGGAAGTGGCCAAAAAACTGGTGGAAAAGCTTCGTAATGAAGTACGCGTGATCTAAGAGCCCCGCGCCCACCCGCGGAGGACAGCCATGGAAAGAATTGAATACGATCCTGAAGGCGGAAACTATCTCCCAGTGGAAGCAAGGGAAACCGGCGCCACGCTGATTGTGGTAGGCATCGTGATGCTGGTGGCCGCACTGGGGTTCGGCTTATTTGTAGGGTGGGACATACGCGCCGGAAATTTCCTGATGCGCGTGATTACAACACTCGATGTGGGAATTGCCCTGTTCTTAATAACATGGGGATTTTATAAAAAGAAGCGTCGTACCTGATAAAAAATGGCAAATACTATTCTCGTTATCGTTGAACAGCGCGAAGGCAAGCTGAATCGCGTGTCTTGGGAAACCGTTGCGGCTGCACAAGTTATTGCGGCCGCCACCGGCTGGACGGTCGAAGGAGCGGTCTTCGGCAATGGCATCGGCAGCATCGCCGCAGAGGTAGCCGGCAAGCAACTGGCGAAGGTCTATGCGGTGGAGTCGCCAAAGCTGGCGGACTACACTCCAGATGGCGCGGTCGCCGCCTTGAAGCAGCTCATCGAACAAAAGCAGCCGCAGCTTGTCCTGATGCCCCATACCTACCAGGTGCGCGACTTTGCGCCGCAGCTTACCACGTCGCTAGGCAGCACCCTGATCAGCGATGCAATCGGGTTCCGCAAAGAAGGCGACAAGCTTCTGTTCACGCGACAGATGTTCCAAGGCAAATTTGCCGCCGATGTTTCTTTCACCGGACCAGCGCCCCATTTTGCGACCTTCCAGTCGGGCGCGTTTCGCGGCGATCAAGCGGCGGCTGGAGCCTCGGCTGCGCCGGTTGAAACCGTGAATGCCGAGATCGGCGACAAGGTCATCCGCACCCATCCCGAAGCCCCGTTCAAAGAGGCCAAACAGGCGGTCGATCTCACTCAGGCGGAGATCATTGTCTCCGTGGGCCGCGGCATCAAAGAGCAGAAGAACATCGACCTTGCCAAGCAGCTTGCGGATGCGTTGGGCGGCGAGATTGCCGCGTCGCGCCCCATCTGCGACTCTGGCTGGCTCCCCATGGATCGCCAGATCGGAAGCTCGGGCCAGACCGTGGCTCCCAAGCTGTATCTTGCCGTGGGCATCAGCGGAGCCATTCAGCACATCGTGGGCATGAAGGGCGCTCGCACGATCATCGCGGTCAACAAGGATGCCGAAGCTCCTATTTTTGAAATTGCCGACTTCGGTGTCGTTGGCAACCTGTTCGAAATTATTCCGGCGCTTACCGAAGAGGTCAAGAAAGCCAAGGCCGGAGCCTGATAAGTCCAGGCGTAAGCCGCCGGTTGTAAACTTTCAGATTGCGGGCTGAGGTGTCTGCAAAGCGTTTTCAGCGTTTCTATCTCTTGCCGATTGGTGTTTTTTGCGGCTTGTTTTTGGAAGAGGAACAGCCGCGCGGCGATTTGGATTTCTTCGATTTGCGGGATAGAACCACGCTGGAAAAATGCGGCAGTCCATTCCGGGATTCCCGCTCCGAGAAAAGGTCCAGGTACAGTCAAACAAAATGATCTACTTTCGCAAGCAGATTGAAGGAATTGACCGTCCACAAATGGAAGCCGATGTAGTCATTGTCGGCGGCGGCCCCTCGGGGATGGCATGCGCCCTACGGCTCTCTCAGTTAATCGACGACCACAATCATCGCCATCCCGAAGCGCAGATGACCAAGGAAAACATCTACGTGCTGGAGAAGGCCCGCGAAATCGGACAGCATTGCCTCTCCGGCGCGGTCCTCGATCCTCGCTCCATGGATGAGCTCCTCCCCGGCTGGCAGAACGAAGCTCCGGTCGATGCGCAGGTGGATCGTGAAAGCTTTTATTTCCTCACCAAGAACAGCTCCTTCCGCGCCCCGCTCATGCCTCCGCCCATGCAGGATCACGGCAACTATGTGATCTCGATCAACCGCTTTGTAAAGTGGCTTGGCGAAAAGGTAGAGCAGACCGGCATCACCGTGTTCACGGGATTTGCCGGATCGGAATTGCTCTTTGAAGGGGATCGGGTGCTGGGCGTTCGCACCGACGACAAGGGCATTGACAAGCGCAACGAGCAAAAATCGAATTTCGAGCCAGGATACGATCTGAAATCCAAGATTACGATTCTTGCCGAAGGCACCCGCGGATCGCTCACCAAGGAGCTTATCGCCAAACTGGATCTCGACAAGAACCGCAATCCCCAGGTTTATGGCGTCGGCGTGAAAGAGTTGTGGGAGGTTCCCTCCGGGCGCATCCGCAAAGGAGAGGTCATTCTCACGCTGGGCTGGCCCCTGACCACGAAGGAGTTTGGCGGATCGTGGATCTATGGTTCCAAAGACAACCTGGTTTCCATGGGCTATGTGACCAGCTTGGAGTATGCGGATCCAAGAATCGATCCACAGCATGCTTTGCAGACATTCAAAGCCCATCCGCTCATCGCACATTTTCTGGAAGGCGGCAAGATGGTCCGCTACGGCGCGAAGACCATGCCGTATGGCGGATGGTATTCCTTGCCCCAACTTGCCGGCAATGGATGGATGCTAGTGGGCGATTCCGCCGGTTTCGTGAACTCGCAGCGCCTGAAGGGGATTCATCTCGCCATCAAGAGCGGGATGCTAGCCGCCGAAACCGCTTTCGAGGCCCTGCTGGAGAGTAACTTCAGCCAGGACCGGCTCAAGCAGTTTCGCTACAAGGTGGATGCAAGCTGGATACGCGACGAGCTTTATGAGGTGCGCAACTTCCATCAAGGCTATAACAACGGCCTGATTCCGGGACTGTTCAACACTGCATTGCAAATGGTGACCGGAGGCCGCGGCCTGCACGAAGTCTATCCATCGCATCCGGGCCACCAGCGAATGCAGCACCTAGACCAGTTACCGGCGGATGGCGGCAACCGCACGCAGCTTCTCGGAAAAGCCAAAGGCGACGGCAAAATCACCTTCGACAAGCTGACCGATCTCTACCACTCGGGCACCAAGCACGAGGAAGATCAGCCATCGCATCTGGTGATTCACGATACTGACATTTGCAATACACGCTGCGTCAAGGAGTTTGGAAATCCCTGCCAGAACTTCTGCCCCGCAAATGTGTACGAGATGGTGGAATCGACTGAGTCATTAAGCGGCAAAGAGATTCATCTGAATCCGTCTAACTGCGTTCACTGCAAGACCTGCGACATCATGGACCCTTACGAGATCATCACCTGGGTGCCGCCCGAGGGCGGAGGCGGTCCGAACTACGACGGAATGTAAGCTTTCTGGAGCTGCGAGCTATTTAAAGATTCTCATCCGAACCGTTTGAAAGATTGGGGTGGAAGGTTTTCGAGCTTCCACCCTTTTGCTTATCATCCTCTATTCTCTACCCTCTACTCAGTGCGCAATGCTTCCATCGGATTGATCGATGCGGCGCGTCGGGCGGGCACGTAACTCGCCAGCAGCGCGGCCAAGGCCAGTAAGCCTGCGACGGCAAGCAAGGTGGGTGCATCCCAGGAGCGGATGCCGAAGAGAAGCTTGCTCATCAGTTGTGCGACGGCGACCGAACATACCAAGCCCGCCAGGACTCCAATCGCGATCAGCCTTCCTGCCTCCTTCAGAATCATCTGATAGACAGAACGCCTCTCAGCCCCCAGAGCCATGCGCACGCCTATCTCGCGCGTCCTTTGGCCCACCGAATAAGCAATCACCCCATAGAGGCCCACAACTCCGAGGAGCAGCGCCAGCGCTGCAAACCCACCGACCAACCACGCGGAAGTGCGATGCATATAAGCGGATGGCGACTGGCGAATGCGGTCCATCATTGTCGTCTGATAGCCGGTCACCAGTTCCGAATCGATTCCATGAATTGCTTCCGCGAGCGCGGGAAGCACCGTCTGCTCGGCCTGTGAAGTACGAGCCACGACCGTAAAGTACTGCTCGGGATTTTGGTTGAAGGGGGTATAGATGGCCGGCACGATCTCCTGATCGAGGGGACCCTCGCGGATATCCTCAACTACCCCGACAATCTCAGTGATCGATTTCGGTTCCAATTGAATATTGCCGTACCTCTTTCCAATGGGGTCTTCACCGGGGAAGTAACGCTTCGCAAATGCTTGATTGACGACCGTGACGGGCGGTTTCGTCGAATCCTCGGCATCGGTAAAGTACCGGCCGCGCAGCAACTTTGCGTGCAGCGTATTGAAATAGCCGGAACTAACCTCGCGGAACGGAACTTCGTTGTGTTCACCGTTGAAAGGGCGCCCCACAAACCTCACCCACGTTGTGTTTCCGTTACCGCCCAGCGGAATACCCATCGAGGCGATGCTGGCGGCCTGAACGCCGGGAAGGCTCGCGATGCGCTCGGTCACCCTCCGCCCTAGCGCCACGGTTAGCTCATCCGTCTTATATTTGGTCATGGGTGCGGCAATATTCGTGATCGCCAGGTGTTCCGGAACGATGCCAAGATCCACATGAAGCAAACGATAGAGGCTCCTGCCGAGCAAGCCTGCTCCAGCCAGAAGCACTACGGCGGTTGTTAGCTCCACTACCACCAACCTGGAGCCAAGCCGCCGCCACGCTGTTCCCGCCGACGCTCGTCCACCTTCCGCCATGCCCTCGCGGAGGTCGCTAGCGGAGCGCCACGCTGGAATCGCGCAGAAAAGCCCAGCGGCAAGAAGTGCGATGATACCGGCCGCCGATATGACTCGGGCATTCAAGCCAAGATCCTGCAGGTATGGCATGCCGGAGAGCATGCCCTCAGGGATCAACATGGTCAGGAGCCGCATTGCCCAATGCGCGGCAGCGATCCCGAGTAGTCCTCCCATCCCGGCCATCACCAAGCCTTCTGCCAGAAACTGCCGCGCCAACCGCGCAGCGGATGCTCCCAGCGCGCTACGCACGGCGATCTCACGCTTGCGACCTTCCGAACGCACCAGCAGGAGGCTCACCACGTTCACGCAGGCGATCAGCAGCAAGAGTCCGGATCCACCGAGCAATACCAGCAGGATCGGGCGCACGTCTCCAACGATCACGTCGGTCAGTGGAGAAACATCGGCTCCCTGGCCGCGATTGCTGTCCGGGTATTGGCTCTCCAGTTGCTTTGCGATGAGAGTCACATCCGCCAAGGCAGCGTGGAGGGTAACGCCATCCTTGAGCCTGGCTACGCCAAATAGGCTGTGGCAGCTACGCCTGGATTCGCATTGTCCGGTTGGATCGACTGTCTTCCACAGCTCCGCGGAGTCCACCGGAGCAAAATGAAAGGCACGCGGCAACACGCCGACGATGGTAGTGGTCGCGCCGTTGATGGTCATGGTCTGGCCGATTACGTCAGACCTTCCGCCGTAACGTTTCTGCCATGCGGCGTAGCTAAGCATCACCACCGGCGCGGCTCCTGCCGAGTCCTCGCCGGGATTGAAATCCCGCCCAAGGATGGGCTTCACGCCAAGGGTGCGGAAAAAACCGGCACTGACCACCGCACTCACGGGCGCTTCGGTCCCTGTGGGAGTCTTCAGAAGCAAAGCTCGACCACTGTACACGTCGAGAGAGGTAAAACTCTTATTCAGCTTCTTCCAGTCGACATAGTCGAGGTAGGAAAGATTGGAGTTTGAGAAAAGGGGAATGCTTTCGAATACCCCAACCAGCCGTGCCGTATCCTGGTAAGGCAGCGGCTTGATCAGCGCCGCGTCCACAAAGCCAAAAATCGAGACGCTGGCGCAAATACCCAATGACAGAATCAGGACCGCGGTGAAGGCAAAGCCGGGGCTTTTCCTCCACTGCCGCAACGTGAAACGAACATCCTGCACCAGGTGCTCAATCCAGGGGACCGAACCCCGCTCGCGGTAGGCCTCCCTGGTCGATTCCAGGCCGCCGAGTTGCAGCATGGCCTCGCGGCGCGCCTGCTCGGGACCCATTCCGTTTCGGAGATTATCCTCGGTATGCATCTGAAGATGGCTCTCCAGTTCGGCGGCAAATTCCCGGTCCTGCCGGTTCTTACGGAAGAGTCCGGCCACCCTAAGCATCCAACAACGCAGCAGCTTCATGCCAGGTCCTCCGTGGGAGCGAAGAACCGCGCCAGAATTGTGGTCGCTTGTTCCCAGCTACGAGCTTCTTTTTCCAATTGCTTCTTTCCGGCCCGGGTCAGCCGGTAGAACTTGGCTTTGCGATTGTTCTCTGAAGCACCCCATTCGGAGTCGATGGCCCCTTCCTGCTCGAGCTTGAGCAAGGCCGGATAAATCGTTCCATAATTTAAGGTGAGAAGGTTGCCGCTGGTTTGCTCGATGCGCCGCGCGATGCCGTATCCGTGCAGCGGGCCCATGGCTTCAATGGTCTTCAGAATCATCAATGCGAGCGTGCCTTGCCATACTTCAGCTTTGTCGCTCATGAAGTTCCTCTGGTTAAGTTGTCCTATTGTCTAGCCATAGGAACAGTAGCATGCCTGCTATGGGAAAGCAATAGGAGTGAATACCGCGCTTGTGGGCATTAGGCGGTTTGCTTTGCTCCGGGTTACGGCCCGTCTCTACAGTTGGCGGACCTGCCCTCGGTGTAGACGGGTCTTAGGCGCTTCAGGTGCTACAATTGGTTCTCACCGTCACTCCATGCCGATGCTTCCCAAGAGTTCAAGCTCAAAGGCTAAAACCGTCACCTACGCCGACAGCGGCGTCGATATAAGCCGTGCGGACCGCGCCAAGCAGCGCATCAAGTATCTCGCCCACCGCACCTTCACCAAAGGCGTGGTCGGCGACATTGGCGGCTTCGGGGGCCTTTTTGCCATTGATCAGGAGAAATTCAAGGAACCGGTGCTGGTTTCCAGTGTCGATGGTGTTGGAACCAAGCTGAAAGTCGCGTTCATGATGGACCTGCATCAGACGGTGGGCGCCGACCTGGTGAACCATTGTGTGAACGACATCGCCGTGCAGGGAGCGACACCGCTCTTTTTCATGGACTACCTCGCTACAGGAACCCTCGATCCGGCGATTGCCGAAAAGGTGGTTGAGGGGATGGCCGAGGCGTGCAAGCACAATGGCTGCGCTCTGATCGGCGGCGAGACCGCCGAGATGCCCGGATTTTATCCCAAAGGCGAATACGATCTGGCCGGCTTTATTGTGGGCGTGGTGGACAAGAAAAAGATCGTTACCGGCGACAAGATCGAAATCGGCGACGTGCTGGTGGGCCTGCCCTCGAACGGCCTCCACACCAACGGATACTCCCTGGCTCGCAAACTCTTCTTTGAGATCGCCGGCTATACCCCGGATACCTACGTTACCGAGATCAAGAGCAAGGCCGGCAATGAGTTAATGCGCACCCATAAAAGCTATTGGCCCATTCTCCGCCGTACGATCGATGGCGAACTGGTCAATGGCATGGCGCATATTACCGGCGGCGGCATCACCGACAACCTTCCCCGGATTCTACCCAAAGGCACGGCGGCCCTGGTTGAAATGGGCACGTGGCCCATCCTTCCAATCTTTTCCCACATGCAAAAGATCGGCAATGTCCCGCAGGCCGATATGATGCGCACCTTCAACATGGGAATCGGCATGATCCTGGTTGTCTCCGCGAAGAAGTTCAAGCGGGTACAAAGCATGGTGGAGCGTGCAGGCGAAAAAAGCTACCTGATCGGACGAATTGTCAAAGGCGACCGTAAAGTTCTCTACGGCTGAACGTCTCTTATGAGAGTTGCAGGAAAGGAGTCCTCTGCAAATGCTCATTCTCCACTGGATCGCCATTTCGATCTTTCTTGTGTCGCCCCAATTTCGCGTTACTCAAGGCAACAATCCCACGCCTGAAAATGCCGAGGCATTCTGGATGCGCGTGGCCGCAGGCATCCGCCAGAACGACCTGAAAAAGAACAACTACACCTTTCTGGAAGACTTTGCGAGCGTGAACTACGACGACAAGGGAGAGGTGAAAACCCGGGATACGGCCAAATACGAGACGATCTTTGTAGAAGGACTTCCATACCGGCGGCAGATTGAAGCCAACGGGAAGGCGCTCAGCGGAAAGGCCGCAGAGAAAGAAGAAAAACGATACGAGGAGACCGTTGCCGAACGGCGCAAAATGTCTCTGGAGCAGAAACGAGGACATTTTTTCAACCAGCATTTTCAGGTCGGCACGCCCATCGCCGATTTAGGAAGTTTGTTTTCGCCTTCGATCGACGGCGAGGAAACGGAAAACGGGCACACATTGGTCAAGATGACGATGACGCCCAAAGCCGATGCCAAGCCAAAGACCGAGCAGGAAAAAGACGCAATGCATACGACCATCCATTTGTGGGTCGACAAGACTGACAGCTTTCCCGTGCATGTGCAAAGGACTTACGTGAGCGATGGCGCCCACGTCGATAAGGGCTCTTCCATGGACCTTTCCTGGCAGAAAATGGCAGACGGAACCTACGTGCCCGCGCATTTCCTGCTCAAATATACGGCGAAGATGCTGCTATCGAAGGTGCCCGGCGAAACCGAACAAACATTCCACGATTACAAGAAATTCTCGGTGGACATCCGCATCCTGCCGCAAGTCGATGAGGTGCCTACAGAAAAGCGGCAGTAAGCGACGATATCGGAAGACCACTCCTCGAAAAGAAGCCTTCATCTCAGAAATCGCAGAAAAGGAAATACAAGCCTTGAGCAGGCGCCAACAGCTTACCCTCGCCAAATGGCTCGTGCGGTTGCAACCATGTAAGCTGAAGGTTTGAACCGGGATTCCGAAGCAACAAAGACATTCATGCCCGACGCAGCATATCAATCTTCCAGGTTGGACAATATCTCACCAGCAATCGATTTCGCTTGCCGCTTGAAGTCTTCCGTTACCGAGAAACATCCATCGGGCTCGATGCCGGGCATGTGAAAAAGCGGGCGCAATTCCTGTACTGCCGCGTTGTTGCCGCACCAGACTCCGTAAAGCACGCGGTAAGCTTCATATGTATTCATCGTTTCAGATACCAATTCCTGTAAGAGCCTCCTCATGGCCTGTCGGCTGGCTTGGCGACGCTTCTTGATTCTGGACAACATGTTTTCCCTCGGCGGTAGAAGTACGTTTGAAAAATGTATTCATGGTTCCCTTTTCGCTGCCGTCGGGCTTTCGGGAAATAGGGAGCAAGTCCGGATTTCCTGCGGAGAATAGGATGTATAATCTCCGCAGGAAATGCGGAGATTATACATCCACGAATTGGCCGATTGGCCTAATCTTCGCTGGGATAATCATGCTCTGGCTATGACTCTCGCCGATGTCCGCCACCACCAAGGTCTGCTCATCGGCCACATGGGAGCCATCGGGTTTAACCTCCAGCAGGAAGCAGTCTTACAAACCTTAACCGCCGATGTCCTGAAAACCAGCGAAATTGAGGGTGAAAGATTCGATGCCGAACAAGTGCGGTCTTCCATTGCTCAACGGCTCGGAATCGAGATTGGCGCGCTCACGCCCGCCGACCGCAAAGTCGAAGGCGTTGTCGAAATGATGCTTGACGCCACACGCCACTACGGCGAGCCTCTCACTGCGGATCGCTTGTTTGGGTGGCAGGGATCACTTTTTCCGCCAGGGCGCAGCGGCATGCGCAAAATCAAGACGGGAGCATGGCGTGACGATTACGATGGGCCGATGCGAGTCGTTTCCGGACCCATAGGCAAAGAGCGGGTCCATTTCGAGGCGCCGCCAGCGGCGCGTCTCCGCAAGGAAATGAATCGATTCCTCCACTGGTTCAACGCCAACGATGAAATCGATCTCGTCGTGAAAGCCGCCGCCGCGCACCTGTGGTTTGTTACCATCCACCCATTCGACGACGGCAATGGCCGCATTGCCAGGGCTATTGCCGACATGGCTCTCGCGCGCTCGGAGAAAGGCCCTCAGCGCTTCTACAGCATGTCGGCGCAAATCCAACGGGAGCGCAATGCTTATTATCAAATTCTCGAACGCACACAGAAAGGTGGCTTGGACATCACCCCGTGGATGGAATGGTTCCTCGCCTGCCTCGGCCGCTCGATCGAAGGAGCCCAGACCGCCCTCAAAGGAGTTCTCGCCAAATCGAAATTTTGGGAGAGCATTCGCGATGTAGCGCTTCATCCCCGCCAGAAACTCGTTCTTAACAAGCTTCTTGATGGATTTGAAGGAAAGCTGACGACCACGAAGTACGCCAAACTCACCAAGTCTTCCCAAGACACGGCCCTAAGAGACATCGCCTATCTGGTCGAGAAGGGTGTGCTCGTACGCAGTTCGGAAGGCGGGCGAAGCACCAGCTA
Source organism: Candidatus Angelobacter sp. (assembly GCA_035295685.1). GTDB lineage: Bacteria > Acidobacteriota > Terriglobia > Terriglobales > Acidobacteriaceae > Angelobacter. The sequence goes on along the minus strand of DATGIO010000027.1, from coordinate 20,466 downwards.
CTCCTTAAAGGAGTTTTGATCAGAGGATCGCGCGATGCAAGTCTTCACCCATACGCTGAGTAGAACCTTACGCTCGTCTTTGAGGCGAAGTGTTCCTTCGCCTCAAGATCAAGGGGGCAATTTGTTTGTGCTCTCTTAGTTCACGCCGTTCTTTGGATCCCAGGAGCCTTGCTCCTTCCGGACGTAGATGATCTGGCCGATGTGATAGGCGTTGTGCGTGCTGATGTGGGTGAGGGTCTGCGCGGATTCCTTCAGCTTCGCCTCATCGACAGTTTCAACCCAATGTTCCATCTCTGTTAACACTTCATCGAGTTGCCGCACGGTATCGCTCCACCTCTTGCTATCGAACTTGTCGAACGTCTCGTCGTTTTTGCCGTTGAAGGCGTCGGGCTTTTCGCCTTTCAGACGCGCCAGATTCTGTTTGTTCCAAAACACCAGATGATAGGCAAGTTGGCCAACGGAATGGTTCCCCTTGCCGTCGGTCCAGCTTGCTTGCTCAGCGGTCAATCCCTTGACCGCAACGTTGGCGGGCACAAACCACTCGGCATTGGTATGGGTGGAGCGCAGCTCTGCAAGCAGCAATTCGCGCAGATTCGTTGGCTTCTTATCCTGGGCGAACATTGTTTGAACAAGCATGGGAAGAGCCAAAATAAAAATACTGATGAGTCGCCGTTTCATGGAAGACGATCCTCCTTGGTCTTTTATAGACGTACAGGGCTTGTGAACGTTATTGCGCAAGCGGTAACCCCTTGTGAATGCCACAGTTAGCGCGAGGTTACGATAGTAAATCCTACACGCGCAAACCGATCTTGCAGCGGTTGAGCAAGAGCACCGCCGCCAGAATGAGGCTGGTGAAGAACATCGATTTGCCAATTCCGAGCCAGCCGGACGATCCATCGGCGGTTAACCATCCGAGTTGCGCGATAAGGTAGGCGGTGTACGGCAGAAAATAGGCAAGGAGCGCGTTCGCGCCTACGATCCTGGCGAAGCCGGTCCAGAGCAATCCGCGCCGTACGTCCGCGAACCAGTAGAGCAAGACAACGACGACCAGACTGGCCGACATGCAATACAAGCACCAAGTGGGAGTCCCACGAATCTTCGAGATTCCCAATGGCCTTAGGAACCATCCAAGAACAAAGAAGATTACCGCTCCAATGGTTGCCCAACTCAATTTTTGCCGAAGGGATGACGCAATCCCATCACCGGTCAAAATCATCGAGGCAAGCAGGCCAGCCATGGTGATCGCCGATAACCCCGCGTCCAAAGGCTTGAGGTAAGGTGGCAGAGAGTCCAACCACGCCAAAAGGCCCGCCTTCGACGCCACGTTGATTGCAATGAAGCCCGCGAGAGCAAGGACAAGGAGCGATGCAACCATCCCGCTTTTGAAAGCGGATATCTTCCGGCAAAGAAGATAGACAGCCGAGACGAACAGATAGGCCCAGCCCAGAAGACCCAGGATTTCCCAATCGGAAAAATCGAGCCAGAGGCTATGCCCATCTGCCGCAGTTCGCCGAAATATCAGCGCAAGATAAAGAGCCAATACAATTCCAGCGATTCTGAGAGTCAAGAAGGCCGATGCACGCATCCGGTCTTCGGGAAGGCACACAAGACAAAAGCCAATGGCAACAAAACCAAGAGCGGCCCACAAGGAGGCGTTCATTCCTGTCTTTCCCGCATCAACCAGGAGAGCATTTGCAACAAAAAGCCCCATCACAATCAGCGCGAACGATCGCCACAAGACGTGCGCCCAAAGCTGACGGGCTGTCTCGCCTTTCGCAATCCGGGACCGCATGGAGGGCGGAATGGACATCCCCATCAAGAACAAGAATGCGGGAAAGACCATGTCCACATAGGTCATGCCATTGGCATTGGCGGGCATGTGGTAGGTCCACCACGGAAGGCCCTTCACCAGACCCAGGTTGTCCACAAGGATCATGAGCAGGACGTTGAATCCGCGAAAAATGTCCACCGACTCGATCCGGCCGGGAGCGACTATTTGGCCGGAAGCCTCGATTCGGCTGGGCGCAACGAGGTCAGAAGAGAACGAAGCGGCCGGTTGGGCCACGTGTTGGCTAGTATCCGCCAATGGCTTTGTGGGAACCTTGCAGATCCGGATTCTACCATTGGCATGAAGAACCATTGGCTCTCGCGTTGAAGTCCACCCAATCAGCCGGCAAATGGAGGATGGTAGGTGGAAGACGTAAAGACGACGGATGAAGGACTTTAGGAACGGCCGTTTCCGGTCGCTGAGATTTCACAAGGCAGAAAATAGATTTTGAAGGAAACAATTGGAGCGCGGAAAGTTAGAGCCGAGCTAACTCTTTCCGCGCTCCAGTATCAGGCAATGTCGTTCAACTTCCCTTTTTGCTACGCAGATCAGTTGTGAGGTTCCTTAGCACCTTGATGCTCTTCGGAGCCGTGCTTAGGCATGCCATTCTCCATCATGGAGTGACGATCACGGTCGACTGTCTCCAACTTCTCCACCGCTTTGCAGGTTCCCTCCCCACCGGCATGCGCAATAAATTCGGGGTCAATGCGGTCATTGGAGCGACCGGTATAAGGCGGCACCGAAACGCAACGGCATCCGGCATCGGCCAGCGACACATTCTTTAATAGAAACTCCGAAGACACCGACTTCACCAAAATCTGCTGCGAAGTCATGGGCTGCTGCGCGCTTAGGAAATACGAGTCCTTTACGGAGTAACCGGTGCCGGCAAAGGCCGGGTAGATTCCATAGTTGCGCTGGAGCCATTGCGCGAGGGTGGTGTGGTCGGCATCGAAAAGCGTTCCGGCGTAACTGAAGGTATGCGCCAGAGACATGGGAACGGAGGCCCCCGCAGGATCGCTGAAAGCCTTGGCAAAGCAAGCCATCTGGGTAGGCGCATCGGCAGGCTGGGCACTACAGGCATTGGGAGCTACCGGGACATCATGCTGTATGGCGAGGAAGACGTTGGGCCAAGTTGCGAGCACCGCGTCCACCGCATCGGGATTCTGAGGGCGGCAGCGCAGGGCCATCAGAACGTTCTTATCGTCATTCACCAAGCCGGAATAATTGGGAAAATCGGACAGCTTGAGCGGCGGCCAATAGAGCGGGGTGGCCGTTGCAAAGGCCCGCAGCGATCCGGGCCGGGAGAGGGTCGTGACCGAAACGCCCGCGGGAACGAAAACGATCCGCAAATAGTCGTTCGGCAGAGCCTCCCGATCGCTATCGGATACAACGACAGGTGCCGCTGCTTGGGCCACGCCGAGAACAGACGTGAGAAGCGCAAGACAAATACAACCGAGAACACGAGACAACGCTGAACGCATGAGGAGGCCTCCAGAGAATTCCTTGATCTCTACAAAGATCTCTACAAAATGGCAGAATGCAAATTGAAACGATGAAATAAAGAGATGCCACATCGGTCCAGTTTGGCAGAGTGCAGGCTTACCCACATACAGGCTCAGGCTTGCTCAAGGGAACGCCACACTGGAGCTTGAGGGGATACTAGAAAGCCGCTAACTTATAAGTCAAGGTTATTGGGCGGTTTTGTATCAATAAATTTTTCACAACAAGCAAAACATCTTAAAAATCTCCAAGAATCATGATGCGGGAAAATTTGCGTTTCAAATTCTGCTTTCTATCGATTGCTTCCCTTCTCCATTCACCGAATCACTGGATCACGTGAACTGCAAGCCGACCTAGCCAGTGAGCATGAATCGCAAGCGTAGCCAACGGCACGAGGGAGCACGAGAGGAGCAATCCAACAAAACTCGGGCAAAACTCGGGAAGAAGCCGCTCCTTGAAAAAGGGAAAGCACGCAACACTTTAGCCCTGAGAAGACGCACGTTCAAAAGGTATTTAACGGCTTTCCAACATGTATCCCTTATAATGTTGCGCAAATCAAGGGCCACCTAAAAAGAGAATTTCGCGATGCGCTATTTCTTGTTTTCGCTTTTCCTGATCGCGGGCGTCCTCGCTTGCTGCGCACAGCAGGCCAAGCCGCAAGCACCCCCTACTGCCGAGAAAACGCCGCAGGCTCAAACAGCCCAGCAGCCACAACCATCCTCCGACGTTCCTACAACCGACGGAGGAGCGGGGCCCTGCACGGTGGATCTTACGGTGTTGAGTTCCGATGGCAAGCCAGTGTTCGCCGCGCTGATCAACGTCCATATTGCTTACGGATTTGCGGGCACACGCAGGTTGGATATGGGCGTTTATACAAATAACGACGGCAGAGCGAGATTTATCGGCATTCCGCCCAAGGTACGCAAGCCGCCCATCGAGTTTCGAGCTTCCAAGGACCAAGAGACGGGCGTGGCAGTTTATAACCCCGATGCCGCCGGGGAGTGCCAGGCCAAGCGCGAGATCGTGCTACAAAAAGGCAAGTAGCCGATCGAGTTTTCAGATTGAATGGGCTTCGCCTGCTCCCGTGCGAGTCGAGGTTGCCTTTTTTGGTTTTCTAGGGAGCGGTTTCGGTTTTAGCCTTCACTTCCCTGGCTTTTAGCTTTTTAGCTTTTTTCGAGAGACTCCAGAATCCGGACAAAGCTCGGGTCGGATTTTTTCATGTAATCCGCCAGGCGCTTGCGCTCCTCGCCGCTCATGGCCGAAAGCCCGGCCTGGATACGGCGTAGCGTGGCTGCGATATCGTCAACGTAATTCATCATGCGTATAAGTTCGCCACTTGTGATCATTCTTTCTTGCGCTCCTGTCTCCATGGTCTATTTTCAACGGTTTACCGCCGGCTCGTAAAGCGATCCAACGGAATTTTCACAGGCCCGAATTTTGCATCCAATTTTTGCATCCAAGGTTCCGAAGCCACTCGTCTGGAAGCAAATTGATCTTATCAAAGAGACACCGGAACCCCCATGCGATCGAATCCGGCTACGCTCGTTCTGGAATCAAGCGGCCTTTCCGAGTGCCTGGACAGGCTAGCTGCGCAAAAACGCAATTCCCGTCCGCTATCAACGTACCGCTTACAGTTCAATGCAAATTTTCGGTTTGAGGATGCCCGGCGGCTCGCCGGATATCTTCACGCTCTCGGAATCTCGCACATTTATTCTTCGCCGTTTCTCAAAGCCAGCGAAGGCAGCCTTCACGGTTACGACATCACCGATCACAATTCCCTGAACCCCGAGGTTGGAAGCTACAAAGATCTTCAGAACCTTGTGCGAGAACTGAGGAATTTTGGGATGGGGCAGGTGCTCGATTTTGTTCCAAACCACATGGGAGTCGGGTTCGGTGCGAACTTCTGGTGGTGGGACGTGCTCTCGAATGGACGCACCTCGGAGTTTGCCGAATTCTTCGACATCGACTGGGCCCCTTTGAAGGCAGAGCTGCACAACAAGCTGTTGCTGGCGATCCTGGGCGACCAGTACGGGGCCGAACTGGAGGCCGGACGCTTACAGTTGGCGATGGACGACAACGGGTTCTATATCCAGTACTTCGACCGGAAGCTGCCGGTCGACCCGCAGACCATTCCGCTTATCTTTTCCCTCGATGGAAGCCCTGGCACCTCCGCAGAGCAGCAGGAACTGCGCAACGTACTCTCGGGCCTTCGAAACTTGCCGCCACACAACACCACGGACGTAGAACTGGTCGGGCAACGGCGGCGATCCGTTGGCCCACTGACCGAAGCATTGAACAACCTCCTCCACGCAAAACCGGAGGTACAGAGCTTGGTCAGGCGAGCCCTGGAGCAATTCAATGGAACGCCCGGCGATCCACGCAGCTTTGACGACTTACATCAACTTCTGGAGGCCCAGGTTTACAGGCTCGCTCACTGGCGCGTCTCGGGCGAAGAGATCAACTACCGGCGCTTTTTCGATATCAACGATCTGATCGGCTTACGAATGGAGAGCACGCGCGTGTTCGCCGCCACGCATCAATTGCTGAGAAGGCTTCTGGCGGAAGACCTGGTGCAAGGCGTCCGGATCGATCACTGCGATGGCCTTTTCAATCCCAAACAGTACCTGATTCGCCTGCAAATGCTCTATGCGGCGAGCCAGTGCCTAGGCCCGGAGCCGAAGCCTCCTTTGGCGGAGAACGGTATCGAGTTGGAAATCCAGCAGATCTTCGGGCAGCACGATTGGGTGGATGCGCAGACGCTGCTCTATACGGTAGTAGAGAAAATCCTGGAGCCGGGTGAGGATCTCGCCCAAGAATGGCCTGTCGACGGAGCTTCAGGATACGAGTTCACGAACCTTGTGAACGGCCTCTTCATCGACACGCGAAACGAAAAGGCCTTTACCAATCTCTACCAGAGGTTTACGGGACTATCGCAGGATTTCGATACCCTGATCTACAACAGCAAGAAGCTCATCATGCACGCCTCGCTGGCCAGCGAAGTCAACGTACTGGCGCACATGCTCGATGAAATCTCGGTCTCCGACCGTTATGCGCGCGATTTCACGCGCAAGGCGCTGCGGGACGTAATCCGCGAGACCATCGCATGCTTTCCGGTCTATCGCACCTACATCGACGAACGCAGCCACATTACCGAACGCGACCGCGCTTACATCAACGAAGCCATTGTGCGGGCTAAACGGCGCAACCCCGACAAAGCCCCTTCCAGCTTCGATTTCCTCCGAGACATTCTGTTGCTCAAATTGCGAGAGGAGCGGCCGGAACTTCACCGCAAAAAACTCTTCTTCACGCTCAAGTTCCAGCAGTTGACGGGACCGGTGATGGCCAAGGGAGTTGAAGACACGGCCTTTTATGTCTATAACCGGTTTATCGCGTCCAATGAGGTAGGCGGGCTGCCGCGACAGTTCGGCATCCCCATGAGTGACTTTCATGAAGCCAACCTGAAGCGCGCGGAACACAGGCCCGCATCCATGCTGGCCACCTCAACGCACGACACCAAGCGCAGCGAAGACGTACGGGCGCGGCTCGATGTTCTATCGGAAATGCCCAAGATCTGGGCAGCGCAGGTGTTCAAGTGGCGAAAAGCCAATCGCACGCGCAAGATCATTTTGGCCGACGGCCGCACCGTTCCCGATTTCAATGAAGAGTATCTGCTCTACCAGACGCTTGTGGGCTCATGGCCCTTCCACTTCCGCGAAGAAGCGGAGCGCAAAGAGTATGTGGAGAGAATCAAGCAATACATGACGAAGGCCCTGCACGAAGCTAGGGTGAACCTGAGTTGGATCAACGACGATCCACATTATGTTCAGGCAGTGCAACAGTTCATTGAGAAGATCCTGGAACCGGGCGGCCCCAACGGAGCGAGTGGACGCTCTAATTCCTTCCTCGACCAGATTGAAGCATTTGTCCCCGTCCTCGCATTCTTCGGAGCCTTTAACTCGCTCTCGCAGCGGCTGCTCATGATCGCCGCTCCAGGCAACCCGGACGTCTACCAGGGCACGGAGCTGTGGGACCTTAGCCTGGTAGACCCGGACAATCGCCGCCCTGTGAACTATGAGGTTCGACAAAGGTTCCTGGCGGAACTCGACCGGCGCTCCATTGGCGGCGACCAGCGTGAACTATGCGCCGAATTGCTCGCCAACTATCAGGATGGCAGAATCAAGCTGTGGACCACGATGCAAGCCCTGCGATTCAGGCGCGAACACCGCGAGCTATTCCAATCGGGGTCTTATATTCCCCTGTCCGTTCATGGCGCCCACAAAGAACATGTGATCGCTTTTGCAAGGGAGCACCAGGAGCAGATCGCCATCGTAGCGACACCGCGCCTGAGCTATCTGCTGGCCGGAGGCGCTATGCGTCCACCACTTGGAGAGCTATGGGAAGATACCGCCTTGACCGCGCCGCCCAAGACGATGGAATTCCTCGAAAACGCCTTTACCGGAGAAAAGATAAGACTCACCGCCGAACGAACCTTGCTATGCCGCGAATTGTTCGCTCATTTCCCCGTCGCTCTGCTCTCCGGCGGGTGAGACAACGGGAGCGCGGTCGCAAACCATGGAGATTTCCGCTAATTTTTCCGCGAGGTCAGGCGTGAGAACGCCAGCCTGATAACGCCAACCCCAGTTTCCATCGGTACGGGAAGGAATATTCATCCGGGCATCGCTGTCCAGGCCCAGCACATCCTGCAAAGGAACGATTACCAGATTGGCAACGGATGTGAAGGCGGTGCGAATGAGCGACCAATGAATGCCGTCCTTGCTATCGCCTGCGTATGCGGTGGCGTGACGCCGTTCCTCCTGATTGGTTAGGGAATTCCACCACCCCACGGTTGTGTCGTTGTCGTGTGTGCCGGTGTAGACGACACAATTATGGTCGAACTTGTGCGGCAGATAGATGTGGGCTCCCGGATCGCCGAAGCCAAATTGCAGGATCTTCATCCCGGGGATGCCAAGCCGTTCGCGCAACGCATGAACTTCAGGAGTAATCAAACCCAAATCCTCCGCAATTAGCGGAAGATCGCCTAAGCGGTTTCGCAGGGCATGAAATAGATCGTCCCCTGGACCATGAACCCAACGCCCATTGACGGCGGTCATCTCCGTCGCCGGAATTTCCCAATAGCTCTCAAATCCACGGAAGTGATCCAAGCGTACGATGTCGCATGTCTGCAGAGCCCAAGCCATCCTCCGCACCCACCAGTCATAACCCTGGGTTTTGCATACGTCCCACCGGTATAAGGGATTGCCCCATCGCTGTCCGGTTGTGCTAAATGCATCCGGAGGCACACCGGCGACCAAGGCAGGCTGCAAGTCTTCGCCAAGATAAAACAACTCAGGATGACGCCAGACATCGGCACTATCGTAGTTCACAAAAATCGCGACATCGCCGACAATCCGGATGCCGCGCCGAGCACAGTAATTTCTGAGCGCCTGCCATTGCTCAAAGAACGCAAATTGGAGCGCCCGCTCAATCTCCAGCTCCCGCTGATATTCAACGCCGAACCGGTGCAAACCTTCGGGATCGCGCCTCGCCAATTCACGGGGCCAGGCACTCCACGTCTTGCCATTATGGATTCGTCGCATCAGGGCGAACAGGGCATAGTCCTCAAGCCAGCCTGCCTGGGCACGCTTAAACTCCTCAAAACGATTCCGCGAGCCCCCATTCGTGGAATGTTCAAGGAATGCCTGCGCCGCATTTCGCAATAGCGGCATCTTCCGGGTATTGACCTCCTGGAAATCAATGCGAGCGCGAAATGGGGGCAGATCCCGCAGGTGCTCACGGCCAATCCATCCCCGGTCCGCGAGCCGTTCCAGGCTAATCAGCAGCGGATTGCCGGCAAAGGCCGAGACAGCGGAATAGGGAGAGTTCCCAAGACCCGGAGGAGAGAGCGGCAGGATCTGCCAAAGGCCCAGCCGGGATTCTGTCAAGAAGTCGACAAAAGCGTACGCTTCCGGGCCAAAATCCCCGCAGCCGCCTGCGGACGGCAACGACGTAGGGTGCAGAAGGATACCCGCGGAGTGCTCAAACAACATGATTGCTTCAATAAAAGACGATCTGAAAAGGGGTTGGTAGATTCCGGGCAACAACTCGTGGGGGAGAGTTGCCCGGCAAAGGGTTTGTTCGCTCTCAACTGCTTGAACTTACTTCAGCGGCTTGCTTAGCTTTGGGGCTTCTTAGCCTCTCTTCTTGGTAAGGGCGTCCATTTCGGCATTATTAATCTTTACCTTGCCGTCTTTTTTCATGCGTGCGTCCAAATTGCTAATGAAAAGCTCAAGGGCCATTTGGCGCTTTTGCCCGACCAACTGCTCGCGCAGATCGTCTTTGGCTTTGGCAAAATCGTCACCCATAGATGGCTCTTGATTCTCAAGAACTGCAAGGACTGCGCCATTACGTCCAACATTCAGAGGACCGGAGATTTCTCCCTGCTTCATGGTAAAAGCTACGGCAGCAGCTCCGCCCATGGCGCCAATTTCCGGCACCTGCGATGTCCGCCCTACCAGATCGCTGGTCTTCACCGTCGCGCCAAGTTCTTTTGCGGCCTTGCGTAAATCGTGCTCGCTCTTGGCCCGATCCGCAAGCTCCTGAACTTTCTGAGAGAGCAATGTGCCGGCACGCTCGGTCTTGAAATCGGTAGTCACGCGATCTTTGATCTCTTCCAATGGAGGCGTGCGCGCCGGAGTTGTCTTGACCACCTGGAATATGGCGTAGCCTTGACCGAAGTGGGCCGCTTGGGGCAGATCGTTCTCTTTGGCAGCGAAAACCTGTTGCATGACCTCGGGCGAGGGACCAATCCCCGGCAAAGAATCGGCCTTCGCCACAGGATTGCTCTGCACAACCTGCACTCCAGACTGGGCCGCCGCTTTGTCCAGCCCGTTCTTGGCCTCTGCCTGGGCCTTCTTAGCCATTTCACTCAGGATGCCCTCGGTTTTTTGCAGCCTGACGCGCGGTTCGATCAGGTTTTTGACCTCAGCAAGCGGCTTATCGTGGGCCGCTTCTTTTTCTTCGGTCTGAATGATATGGAAGCCGTAGGCCGTCTGCACTAGATCGCTAATTTGCCCTGCGTTCTGGGAGAAAGCAGTCTTTTCAAACTCGGGCACAGTCTGACCTTTAGGCATCCAACCAAGTTCTCCGCCCTGGTCCGCAGTCGTATCTTCGGAGTTCTTCTTCGCAATTTCGGCAAAATCCGCACCGCCCCTGATCTGCTTCAAGAGGTCCTGCGCTTTGGCGCGGGCCGCATCGACCGCTTTCTGGTCTACCTTTCCATCCGGGGAGCTAGGCGTTTTCACCAGGATGTGCCGGACCCTGACCCGCTCGGGAGTGCTGAACTCCGACTTGTGGTCGTCGTAGTATTTCTGCAAGTCGGCGGGAGTAAGAGCAACCTTCTCTTTCGCTTGGTTCTCGTTCAGCACAAAGTAGCGGACTTCGCGTTTTTCAGGAATCGAGTTCTGGTACTTGGCCTTGCTCGAATCGAAAAATGCCTTTAATTCGGCATCGCTGGGCTTTATTTCTTTCTGAACATCGTCGGCGTTAATCACCGCGTAGTCGAACTTCACTTTGGCATTCTTGTCTTTGTAAGCCTTTTCAATTTCCGCTGGAGTTACATCGATGCCTGCCACAACCGTCGCCAGAAGCTTGTTGGTAACTACTTCCTTTCTGAGCTGTTTTTCGAACTCCTCTACGGTCGTGCCATTGTCGGTCAGGAGTTCTTCATATTTTTTCTGGCCGATCCATGTGCCATTGGGGAAGAAAATCTGCGCATACTGGCCGTTACGCAGGAAGTCGCGCATCTCCTCATCGGAAACCTGCAGGCCCATGCGGTTTCCTTCGTAAAGGATAGAAGCCCGCTGAATGTACTGGTTCGCGATTTGAGGTATGAAGAAAGGGAGGAGCGCATCGGGGTATTTTTGCGCCCGCAATTGCTGGACTGCAGCTCGCTGGACTTCCGCGGTCTGAATGTCTTCTCCGCCCACGGTCGCCAGCACTCCTGTGCGCGCACCAGTAGCAGTTGTGTCACTCATGAACCCGGGAATCAGGTAAAGACACATGGAAAGGCAGATGACGGTGAGGATGCCACCCAACATGTATTTGGTGGTTTTACCACCATGTTGCAAAAAACGGATCATTTTGTGGAAGACTCCGAAAAAGGCTTAAAAAGAAGAACCCCAAGCGATTATATAGCAGCCAGATTCGGTTCCAGGCTAGCGTTTTAGATTCGAGAAATCCGGCTGACGATTGAAGCCAACCGCTGCGCCGCTGGGATTAAGCCGCTCTAACCGGCCGCGATCCTAATCGGCTTGCGCTAGTGCCATCGGCTTGAATTTGCTATCTTGGAGCGCTACTCAACGAGGATGCCCCACATTGAACCAGGAGAGCGATGAATCAGGAGAGCGATAGCGCCAAACCCCAGCTTCCCCGCACCATGGGCTTCTGGGACGTTCTGCTTTTTAACATTGCCGCAGTCCTTGGACCGCGGTGGGTGGCAGCCGCCGCGCACAACGGAACCTCTTCGATCAGCCTATGGATATTGGCGGCATTGTTGTTCTTTTTGCCAACGGCCCTCATCGTCATCGAGCTTTCCACGCGCTTTCCCTCCGAGGGGGGCCTCTATGTATGGAGCAAAGAAGCTTTTGGCAGTTTTCATGGTTTCGTAGCGGGCTGGTGCTATTGGATCTATACCTTTTTCTATTTTCCGGGCCTGCTTGCCGCCAGCGTTGCCATGTCCGTGTATATCGCTGGACCCAAGTACAGCTACCTCGCGGATAACAAATTTTATGTTTTCGGCACGTCGATTGCCCTTCTGGCAGTAGCGGTCGGAATGAATGTGGTGGGCCTGAACATCGGCAAATGGCTACAAAACGCGGGCGGCGTGGGGACTTACATTCCACTGCTGATGCTCCTGGGGATCGGCGGCTACATGGTATTCCATCACGGGAGCGTGACTGGATTCTCCGCCAAGTCCCTGCTGCCAACCTGGAATCTCGACACGCTGAACTTCTGGTCGCAGATCGCCTTCGCTTTTACGGGCATGGAATTGGTGTGCGCCATGAGCGAGGAAGTTCATGAACCGCGCAAGACTTTTCCTCGGGCCGTCTTCTCGGCGGCGGCGCTGATTGCCGTGATCTACATCCTCGCTACAATTGCGCTTCTAGCGGTGTTACCCGCTGCCGGTATCGACGTCCGCAACGGCGTGTTTCAGGCAATTTCGCAAGGCTCAGGCGTTTTGGGAATCATCTGGTTCGGAATTGTGGCGGCATTGCTGGCAACCGCCGGAAACGCCGGGGGAATCGGCGCGACGGTTGCGGGGGTGGCACGTGTGCCTTTTGTGGCGGGCGTCGACAAATATCTGCCGGCGTTCTTCGGCAAGATTCATCCCCGCTGGAAAACGCCTTGGATCTCAATCCTCGTCCAGGGGGGAATTTCATGCGTCATCCTGGTCTTAACGCTGAACGCCACTTTGAGAGTGGGCTACTTGTTTCTTGTTGACGTTGCGGTGATCCTGTATTTCATCCCATTTCTGTACATGTACGCTTCTGCAATCAAACTTTCGTACCGGTCCGACCGCAAAACCAATCAACACGCTGTTCTGGTGCCGGGGGGTAGAGTGGGAATCTGGATCGCCGGCGTCCTTGGATTTACCGTGACTCTTGCAGCCATAGGCTTTGCCATGGTTCCAAGCGGCGAAGTAACCAGCAAGAGGGTATTTTTCCTCAGCCTGGTTCTTTGCACTGTGGGCATGATTGGGTTGGGCCTATTGCTTTATTTCCAAGTTGGGAAAAAGTTATGGAATCTCATCAACCGACGGGAAATGGCATCTGCCTCTTGAGAGACGGGATTCCTTAACAATTGCATTAGAATCCGTACAGGCAAGTAAAAGTTACACTCTTTTGCGGGTAGACAGGCAACCAAAGCCACCTCAAAGCGCCTCCATTACCTTCTCAGCAGATTGATGCGAGACCGCTGACGACGGTACAACGAAGCAGCTACTTAGCCGCATCTTAGAACACCAGCGGCCTCTAAAAGGGGCAAATTGACACAAGCTAAGAAAATCATCGCAACAGGGCTGTCGGAAGCAGAGGCGATTGAACGGGCCAAGGGCGGTGACGCCGAAGCTTTTGAAGGGCTTTATGGCCTCCATAAGCGGCGTGTGTATTCTTTATGCCTGCGCATGACTGGGAATACGGCGGAAGCGGAAGACCTGACGCAAGAGGCTTTTCTGCAGCTTTACCGAAAGATCGCCACCTTCCGCGGGGAATCGGCGTTTTCCACCTGGCTGCACCGGCTGGCGGTCAACGTGGTGCTGATGCACCTGCGAAAGAAGGGTCTTCCAGAAGTATCGCTCGACGAAGCCCTGGAGCCGCAGCATGAAGACGGGCCGAAGAAAGATATTGGCGCCCGCGACAACGTTCTGGCCGGTTCCATCGACCGGGTCAATCTCGGGCGGGCCATCGAGAGCCTTCCGCCAGGCTATCGGATTATCTTTGTGCTGCACGATATCGAGGGTTACGAGCACAACGAGATCGCCGAGATGATGGGATGTTCCATCGGCAACAGCAAGTCGCAGTTGCACAAGGCGCGCATGAAATTGCGCGACCTGCTAAAGCTCAGCAGAGCCGAAAAGGCCGCCCGCCATTGAGCGGCTGGGCTGTATTACTGAGAGGATGACGAGAACATGAATTGCAAGCAGTTTCAGGAAGTCCTGCCATACATTATCGAAACCGGCGGCAACCCCGAGGAAGAAGAGCACCTGCGCTCCTGTCAGGCATGCTCGGACTTGGTGAACGAACTTCAGTACATCGCCGAGCAAGCCAAGCTGTTGCTGCCAATGCACGATCCGCATCCACGGGTGTGGAGCAACGTAGAGCAATCTCTTCAGCGCGAGGGATTGATTCGGGAGGGCCGAACGCCGCGCCTGGGACATTTGGCGGTCATAACCGAAGCAGCGCCGAGAAGAGCCTGGACACCCTTGGGCTTGGGAATGGCCACGGCCGCGGTATTGGCTTTGGCAATGGTCCTGGTGAATTTCCCCGCCAGGCAGCCGGGCGTGCTGCAAGGCAGCAAAGGCGTTTCCGCCGCCGTTCAGCAGCCGGCAACGCAATTTGAAGGCGAAGATAAGGCCCTTCTTGGGGAGATTTCCCAGCACCGTCCGGAGGTGAGCAGCGCTTACCAGGACAGCCTGGGCCAAATCAACTCTTATATCGCCGACGCCCAAAAAGCCGTGGATGCCGATCCAGCCGATGCCAATGCACACGCGCTTTTGATGGATGCCTACGATCAAAAAGCTATGCTGTACGAAATGGGAACTGTCCGCTCCCTCGACTAAAGGACAGAAGGTAGAGAGCCATGAGGAAAGCCAACCTAACGGCGGTTTCTTGCGCGATACTAGCGATGGGGGCGGTGGCCCTGGCGGCCGATTCTCACAAATCGGCAACGTTTACGATTGCCTCGGGCGGAGTCATCAATATTGAGAACCCGAACGGCTCCGTTACCCTGCATTCCGCAAACGGCCGCCAGCTAAGCGTCAACTCAACCGCCTACTCCGACAAGATTGAAGTGGACTCCAGCGCAACACCGGATGGCAAGCGTGTGGAAGTTCTGACGCATGCCCTCCCCGATCAAAAGCCCACCGGCGAGGAGCTTAAGGCGGATTACGATATCAGCGTTCCCTCGGGTGTGTCGGTTGTCGTCACAACCACCACTGCCTCCATTACGGTTGATAGTGTCAGTGGCGACCTTTCTCTCTCCTCAGATACCGGACAGATAACCGTGCGCGATGCCGACAACGCCCAACTCCACATTCGCAGTGTGACGGGGCCGGTATCGCTGGTAAACCTTAACCGGCTACACGCCGAGATTATGTCCACCGGCGGCAATGTCCAGCTCGTGAGGGTATCCGGGCCCAAGGTGAAGGTCAGCTCTACCAGCGGCAACATCGGCTATCAAGGCGATTTTGCCGGGGGCGGCGCTTATAGCCTCGTAACTCACAGCGGCGCGATTAACGTGCTGCTGGCCGAAACCGCCTCGGTGGACCTCAGCGCACACTCTGTGCACGGCTCCGTCGAGAATGACTTCCCTCTGTCCGAAAAGCGCCACCAGGTCTATGTGCCGACCCAAGGACGTTCCTTGGTAGGTACGGCTCATTCCGGTTCTTCTTCGGTCGAACTCCGATCATTCAATGGTAAAATCCGCGTAAAGAAGCAATGAACTGATCCGCAGCTAAAACTTACGGATTTGATTCTGCGCTCTTGCGATGTGATCCGATGCAATCTCCAACGATGGGCGCTCATCCAACCCGGCAAGTGTTTCTCGTCGGGTTTATGGGAGCGGGCAAGACCAGCGTGGGGAAAGCACTGGCGCGGCGGCTCGGATGGAGTTTTCTCGATCTGGACGACCTCATTGAAGCACAGGAAAAAGCGGCGGTCCGCGACATCTTCACTTCCGCGGGGGAGCCGGCATTCCGGCGAATCGAAAACGCCGTACTCAATCGTTTACTCCTGGAGAGCGACGACCACCTTGATACTGTGATTGCTTTGGGAGGCGGCGCCTTTGCGCAGCCCGGGAACCGCGAGGTATTACAGCGGCATGAAGCAACCACAATTCTCCTTCATGCTCCTGTCGATGAGTTGAAGCGCCGCTGCCAGACCGATGACAACCTGCGCCCGTTGGCACAAAATTTATCCGGTGACCCTTCCAGGTTCGAAGAACTCTTCGCCAACCGGCGGCCCGCTTACGATTTGGCCAAGCTGAAGGTGGAAACTTCCGGAAAAACAATCGAGGAAGTCGCGGGCGAGATTGAACAACTTCTGAAGCTCGACCGATGCAAAGCGTGAAATAAAGCACTGCGTGAATTAAAAAGCTGGAGGTGAAATTTTGAAAAAGGCACTCCTCGTTGCCACTCTTATATCGGCTTGTCTCGCATTTGGCGGAGAACGAGACAAGGACAAGGATAAAGACAAGAAAGCTCCAGCGAGTAAGATCGTCGATTCAGGCAGCTTTGGAATCTACATGAACGGCAAGCGGATTGGCACCGAAACCTTTCGCATCTCGCAAGGCGCAGAGATGAGCACCGTTACCTCGGAAATCAAGGTCGATGCCGGAACCACAAAAGCCATCCAGGAGTCCGAGATGCAGGTTGCACCCAACGGCAACCTCAAGGTTTACACCTGGCGATCATCCGCCCCGCAAAAAGAAGAGTCCGTAGTGGAGCCGAAAGACCAATTCCTGGTTGAGCACATTACACCTGCCGATCAAAAGCGGCATGAAGTGCCCTATATTTTGCCTCTCTCAACGGTGATTCTGGACGATAACTTCTTCACACATCGCGAAGTGCTCATTTGGCGCTACTTGGCCGCCGGCTGCGATCGCCAGATGGTTTGCACCGCCAGCCAGTTCAGCTTTCTCTCTCCCCATCAGCATGCTTCCGGCACAGCCAGGATCGAATTGGTTGGGCGAGATAAGGTGAACTTTAAGGGCACGGAACGGGAGCTAAACAAGATCAAACTCGATCTGTACGATGGCTCACCCGTGATTCACATTATCAACGAAAGTGCGGCGGAAGCTACTCATTGGCTGCTGTGGGTCGACGACAGTTACATGGTCGTGAAGATGGCCGTCGCAAACGACAGCCTCGAAGTAGTTCGAGACTAAAGCGATTCCCGCAGAGGAATCGCTTTTCTCAAAACGATCGAGGCGATTCATCGCCGGCATCCCCCCTTTTTCTGAAGCACTATTAAAGACTACCTCTGCATCCCTAAAGCTGAAACCGTTTCGAGTCTTCACTGCTTCCCTTCTCCACGGCTTTCCTTCTCCACCCTCCCAGGGAATAAATCTAATTCCCCTGAGTTCCTTGATCGAGGAAAGAACCCATGAAAACCGCTCTCGTGGTACAAGCTCGCCTAACCCGCTATCTTGCCGCAACGTTCATCGCACTGCTCTGCGCTGCCGAATTACCGGCAAGAGCCCAAACGGCCGGCCCCGCAATTGGCGGCACGGTAGGCGTAAACTTCAACATCTCGCCCAACGAGCCGAATGTGGCTGGCCTTACCGCTATTTATCAGGATTCAGCAGGGGCCGGAGACATCCAGAAAGCCGACCTTTACGTTACGCCGCTGGTACCGGGTCAAGCCGGCTCTGCGGGCAAGGCATGCGTGATGGAATGGAGGAACACCGGAGGGATGGGTTCGCTCTACCTGGTTAATGACGCCGGCAATGCATTTTCTTCCTATGGCATACCGGTGGGTGCGGGAGGCGCCGCTGGAGGAGAGCAAGTTCGCGTCAACAACTCTCAGTGCTCCGTGCGCTCAGAGAAGTCGTCGATGGCCTTCGTTTCTTGTCCCCAAGCACAAGATGGGAGTAGCTGCCTCTCTATCACCTTCGAGATCAATTTCGGAGGCTCTCCGCTTGCGGGCAAAAGTTACAGCATGTACATGGTGGCGCAGGATGGACAAGGACGTTGGAGCACAGATTTCACAACGCCTTTTGGATCCATCGCGATTCCAGCCAGCAGGCTCGAACCCTGCTACGCAATCAACATCGGTTACGACTGCAGTGTCTCCGCAAATCCTCAAAACTCTTTGAGCACAACCTTTACCGCAGATTTCTTCGACGCTAACGGTGTTGCCGAATTCAGCGACGTTGTTCTTCACATCCTGAACGTAGCTCCGGGGAGCGTTGCAGGGTGGTCTGCCCACGGCTGCATCATCCAATACGTTCCTTCGTCGAACACGTATCAAGTGGTGGTCGACGCTGGAGGATCGTTCAGCGGTCATTCGAACTCGCAATGCAACGTTACTTCAATTTCCGTGGAGCAGAATAGCGGCACCAACCTGGTTTTGGCGATTACTGTCCAATTCTCCACAGCCTACGCCGGTACGCACAACCTATACATGGAAGCGGACAGAGTCTTCAATAATGTGTTTGGATTCAACCTTAGCTTCCAGAACCTAGCTTCAACCTATTCCGTGCCATAGCATGAAAAATTGCTCCTGCGGAAATCCGACGGCCTGCCCACGTTCGTAAATCGGATTTCCGCTTGAGCAAGAGGGATTGGTTACAGCCGGATTCCGCCACCAACGAGCAATTCCTCTCCGGTAATCCATCCAGAATCGTCTGAAGCCAGAAACAGGGTAGCCTTGGCAATATCGTCCACGGTGCCCATACGCCCGAGAGGCGTGCGCGACACAGCCGCCTGTTTCAAACCATCCACTCCACCTGGCATGGACTGCACACCTTCCGTTTCCGTTGCGCCGGGAGCAAGCGCGTTTACGCGAATCTTGCGCGCTCCGAGTTCGACAGCCAATGCCCTGGAAATAACATCCACGGCGCCCTTGGTGCCGCTGTACACGTAGGAATTAGCAGGGGGAGTCTTGGAGGCGATTGAGCTAATGTTAATGATGCTGCCGCCCGACCCGTTCATGTTTGCAACCGCCTCTTTGGTGGTGAGAAGCAGACCCAGAACGTTCAGATCGAAGTGCTTGTGATAGTGCTCTTCATCAAACTCGTCAATAGATCTGAATTCATATACGCCGGCATTGTTGACCAAAACATCGACTTTGCCAAACGACGACGCCGTTTCGGCAAAGAGTTTTTTCACGTCCTTCGCCTTGGAAACATCCGCTTGCACGGCAATGGCCTCGCCGCCGGACTTCTTCACCTTCTCGACAACTCTCTGTGCTCCGGCTTTGTCCCTAGAGTAGTTCACAACAACTTTGGCGCCTTCCGCCCCAAAGGTTTCCGCCACAGCCGCGCCGATGCCCTTGGAAGCGCCTGTAACCACGGCAACTTTTCCTGTTAACTTACCCATTGTCCTTACCTCCTATGAATTGAAGAATTCTCGAACCGCCGAATCCATGGCTATAAGTTCGATATTTCGATAATCATCTAATCAGATGCGGAGGCAATCAGGCTGGATTCAGGATTTGCCCTCAGGATTTGCCCTCAGGATTTGCCCTCAGGATTTAGCCCCAGGATTTATCCTTCAGGCTTTATCCCTGCAGTTTTGCCAATTGAGACAGGTATTCACGCCAGATCTTGCGGCGGAGTTTGATGTGGAGGAACTGCCCTTCCTTACGCACCTCGATCAAGCCGGCATTCGCCAGCTCTTTCATGTGGTGGGAAAGCGTGGCGGCAGTAATGGGGACCTGGCAGCGGATGTCACTGCAGGCAATTTCTTTGTCCTTGGCGATACGCGCCAGGATATTAAACCGGCGCGGGTCGGCTAAAGCCTTGGTGATTCGGTGAAACTGTTCGGAGTCCATAATAAAAACCCACAAAGCACAACGATTTCGTGCAGACGGTTGAGCACAAATCAATCCCTCTGGCGCACAACATCTCGCCCAGAATCGCTCTCTCCGGTCACGCCGGCGAACTCTTCTTCGCCACTCTCAAATTCCAGATCCCTTAACAGACCGGCGGGCATGGCATTCGCTTCCATTGTGTCACTAAACAATGTTGGATTGCTCTGGATTCGCCTCTGTTTCTCCACATACGCTTTTACAACCTTGGCCGCAATTCGGGCCGCAACGTCTCCGTGAATGCCCTGTTCCACCAGGACCACAACCACGATTCCCGGGTTTCTGCGGGGCGCGAAGCCGGCAAAAAAGCCATTGTCATTGAATTGGAAGCCCAGCCCCTTTTTGCCTTTGCGAAAGGCGTGGCTCACCACCTGGGCGCTTCCAGTCTTGCCTGCGAAATCAATCCCTTGGAGATGCGCACTATTTGCGGTTCCGCCTGGATTCACCACCGCGGCCATGGCGTCGGTAATCGTAATCCAGTTTTGGGGATCGATGGAAACCCGCGTTGCCGCATGCAATTCCGCATCCAGGCCGGCCGCTAGCTGCCCAGGCATGACCACGTGAGGCCGGTAAAAGACGCCGCCCATGGCAATTCCCGCTATGGTTCTCGCCAGTTGAATAGGGGTGGCGGCGACTGCTCCCTGACCAATGCCTACCGAAATCGTCTCTCCTGCGTACCAGCGCTGCCTGAAGTTCTTGGCCTTCCATTCTTCGGAAGGCATCACGCCGGCGGCCTCGTTGGGCAAATCGATTCCTGTTTTTCGCCCCAAACCTAGTTCATGGCCCCATTTCGAGATCCTCTCGATACCGAGCCGATCCGCCAGCGAATAGAAA
>DATGIO010000026.1:0-3731 GCA_035295685.1 Candidatus Angelobacter sp. | reverse complement strand
GATCCACAAAACTGATTTGTTGTATGCTCGGATGGAAATCGCAACCTATAATCAGCACGTCGGCTCCTTTTCCCAAGCCTTTGGTCGTCAAGCAACCTAAGTGTACTCGGGTGATCGAGCCGACTTCCTCATGAAATCACGGTGAAGCGCAGCGAAACCGTGGGTAAGAATAGAGATAAGCGCCGAGTGCCAGAGGCACGGCACAGAAATCTCTGCCCGAAGATACTTTGTTCTCGTTATGAATAAATGCTGGCACACCCCGGGGAAGAATGGCCCTTCATAATCCCGAACCAAACAAAGACTTCTCGTTTGTCCTGAAAAATTGCTTCCAACGCTCCACAAAAATCACGAGGAACGACAGAACGACGTGGCCCTTTTCAGGGCCACGTTAAGCATGCCAATCAACCCCGCTCCCAGAAAAACGGCGGCTCGATGCCAAGGGCGCGCAAATAGACATACCCTTGGCCGCGATGATGAATCTCATTTTCAATGGCGTACAAAATCGTTGCCACTCCCGGCGCTTCCCACTTACCGAAGGCTTTGTCTACTTCACTGAACCGGTGCTGCGGTATGGTCGGGAAAAGCTGATCCAATTCCTTTGTCTGCTCATCCCAAACCTTAAGAACTTCACTCTTTGTTCTAGGTTTTTCTCCTTTGTATTCCTCCCACTTTCCGGTGGCCACGCCTTTGGCGATAGGCAGTGTCATGCTGATGAACTCCAAGGCCATCTCGCCAAACGGCCGCATACCGCCCACTGAAAACTGAAAGAGCTTATCCTCTGGGAATTTTTCGATCGTCTTCCGCGTGAGTCGCCTGTGTCCCTGCCAGGATTTTAGAAGAGCGTCTGCAGTCAGCACATTTGCTGCTAAGGTTTCGGTTGCCATTGATGTCCTCCGTTTTGTGGCCGTTTGGCCTTCATGATTACCTTACGAGAGATTCCCGACAGTTCTTGTCGTATATTCAAATCAGAATTGTTTTTCTTATGTGGTTTTCTTATGTATGACCCCATCATGCGGGTTTTCACGGTCCTCGAAATTCTCCAGGCGCGCGACCATGTGACCGGAGCAGAGTTGGCCGAGCGGCTGGAAGTCGATCTGCGCACGGTGCAGCGATATATCGTGCGCCTCAAAGACCTCAGCATTCCCATCGATTCCTCCCGTGGCGTTGGAGGAGCCTATCGCCTCCGTCCCGGTTTTCGGCTGCCGCCCCTGCTGCTCACAAATGAGGAGGCGTTTGCGCTCTCTCTGGGCCTGCGCGCCCTGCGCCAGGTTGGTTTGTCGGCCTTTGCGCCGGCAACCGAAGGCGCCCTGGCGAAGCTGGGCCGCGTCCTTCCCGACGCATTGCGCGAGAGCCTTCGCACCGTGGAGGATGTGGTCGTGATCGAGCCCGGCCCATGGGTCACCTCCACATCCGTTGAGTGCCTGATTCGTGCTGCGTCGGCCATACGCCTTAGCCGGCGGATTCGCTTTGCCTACCGGTCCCACGGTGGTGCCGATTCACAAAGGCAAATCGAGCCTTATGGGGTCATGCACATGGATGGCCGATGGTACTTGATCGGTTACTGCCTATCTAGGCAGGCCATGCGCACCTTCCGCCTCGACCGCGTGACCGGGATCGAAGTCTGTAAAGCTGGATTCCGCCGTCCTGACAATTTCGATGCGCGCCGCTACCTTCAAGATCGCATGCCGTTCATTCAGTCGGACTACCAGGTCGATGTCTGGATTGACATGCCGATTGAGGAAGCTGAGCGCACGTTTGCATTCTGGAGGATCGCCACCGAGCGGAAGGAGAACGGCACGCGGCTGCGCTGTGGGCGCGATCGGCTGGAAATGTTCGCGGCCATGCTTCTCAGTACCGGATGCCGAATCGTAGTCAACAATCCGCCAGAGCTGCGCGAAACCTTTCGAAAACTGGCGCGCAACGCGATGCAGGCCGCCTTGGACTCCGATACAAGGGAAGAACCATAAAATGCTGCGATTTGTCCTTTAATGAATACGTGGCAAAAGCCCAAGCTCGTCAGCTCAGCGGAAGAGGACGCTCAATGATGCAAGTTAGGTTAGCGGTTGAATAGATTGCAAGAACACTTTTGAAGCTCACATTGTTAGACGCTGAAGCTGCAAGGGCAATTGCATGAAAGAAATGTTGATCGTTTGTGCCGTCTCGAAAATTTGTCTCACGGCTCGCGTTCTCCTTCGGCTCCTCGACAATCAGGCTAGCGATGAAGCTGGCGCAACTGTGGAAGAGGAGCCCTTCAGGGCTCCGTTAAACGCGCGCAATAAATTTCATGCCTTGGAGCACATGTGAGAACTTCTGTTCTCATTTGTGCTCCAAGGCATCTCACTCGCGTTTTCCGCCCAGGCTTGCCTCTAACCTTTCCCTTCACATAGAGACGCCATCAAAGATTTTCATGCGATTGTCATGGCCGGAGCTACCTAGGAAGGAGAATGACTGTAGAATCGCTTCCATGGGAGATCCTGTGACTCACATCTCCGAAGCGGAAGCCACCAACAACTTCGCCGACGTGATGGCCCGTGTGCGTGCGGGTGCGGAGGTTGTGATCGAAAGCGGCAAGATACCTGTAGCCGTGGTTCGTCCCGCCGAGCCCCGTGTGCGCTTGCTTTCGGAATCGTTGCGTCTCGCCAAGGAGCGCGCTTCCACGGCCACTCTGGATGGAGACTTCGCCAAGGATGTAGAGGCCGCAATTGCAAGCCATCGTGAGCCGGTGAATCCGCAAACAACCTACGGCAGAAAAATAGGAAGCCTGCTGTAGATAGGACAAATCATCCGTTCAACCCGTCAAAATCGGAAGGTGGGGTTATAAGTCTCCCTGTTGGAATGCTCCAAGCGCCAGCGGCGCGACGATAGGGTAAGAGCTTTTACCTATCTGGTAATGCCAACAGCGCCTACCTCAAGAAGCGCCTATTCCCTGGCGCACGGTGCGGGCCGAAAGTGGTCGCGCACCGACACGCGAGCCCGCCTAGAAAGGCGTTACTCGGCCAGAGACTTAATGCAAACTGAGCTGGGTAATCACGTAGTCTGTGAAGACAAGGGCCTACTCTACGAGGAAGCTCCGCAAGCCTACAAGAACATCAACATCGTCATCGACGATCTGGTCCAGGAAGGTCTCATCGAGGTTCTTGGCGTTCTCCGTCCTCTTGTGACCTACAGGGTGCGTCGATAAATAAGATGCTCAAAAGGACTGAAAATGAAATGGGTGCAACGATTAGCGAGCTTTGGATTCAAATCACGGCGGGGCAAGGCCCGGTAGAGTGTTTTCAGCGTAAGTGTAG
Source organism: Candidatus Angelobacter sp. (assembly GCA_035295685.1). Classification (GTDB taxonomy): domain Bacteria; phylum Acidobacteriota; class Terriglobia; order Terriglobales; family Acidobacteriaceae; genus Angelobacter. Next base: position 441 of record DATGIO010000026.1, on the reverse strand, counting down.
ACCAGGAATCAAGGTCACTGCGCGGCTTTTCCATCGAAGAAAAGCCGCACGGCGAGCACGTAAACAGGATGCAGTAACGCTGAAAACGCTCTCGAGTGCGCCTGGGTCGTTGTCAAAGTTCTTGGAAAGCTGCTGGATGAAGTACAAGCCGCTGGGTTCACCGCGAAAACGCTCGAAGTGGAGGCAGGCCCGGAGCCGGGCACTGCCTTTTCCGCCGTCATCTCCGTTGCGGGAGGCTCCGGCCTTCTGCATTTTTGCGGAGAGTTGGCGAGGCACCGTGCAATGGATCGCACCGAGCCGCTTTCGTCCCGAGTGCAAACGCAAAAACTGGTTCGTCGCCGTCGATACCTTCGAACCGGTAACGCAACCGATCTTTGATCTTCGCGAAGTTCGCTGGGAGACCATGCGGGCCAGTGGGCCGGGAGGGCAGCATGTGAACCG
>DATGIO010000025.1:0-4916 GCA_035295685.1 Candidatus Angelobacter sp. | reverse complement strand
GCTGCGGGCCGGCACCGCTGGTGCTTCCGACAAAGCCTCCCGCTCCTACGCCTGCCCCACCAGCGCCTGCTGTTGTGCCGCCTGCGCCGGCGCCCGTGACCCCGGCCCCCACGCCACCCACACCTCCGCCTGGAGTATTTTGTACGACACCTGAATTTATACCCAGAAATGATTGCCCTGCTCTTGTGCGCAAGAGGTCAGTATCGGCAATGGGCAGGTTATAGCGCTGCACGGCGATATCAAGGTTGTCCGCCAGCGCAATAGCGATCGCGTCATTCAATGACAGGATCAGCTTGCCGTTTTGGATCAACTGTTCGATCTTCGGCGCGTTCGTAAACGACGGCGGCGGCACATCGCGCGGGATATAGCGGGCAAATGGATTCGGAAACAGCGGAGACGGCTTGGAATAGTCGACATGCGTAGGCTGCGGCAGCTTCTTTGGCTGAGGAGCATTTGGCGTTGCCGACGGCTGCTGCCCCTCACTCGGCGTGGCCGATTGCTGGCTGCTTGTGGCCGGCGCTGTCGAATCCTGGCTCGCGCCTGCAGTCGGCGCGGACGATTGTTGTCCCGCAACCGGCGTGGCCTGCATGGCCAGCCCGGTATTCGCCTGTTGTGCGACTGCCGGAAACGTCAATAAACACACCACTGAAATCACTTTTCTAGCAGCATTACTGCGGATAAATCCTACTGACATTCTTTTTCTCCAGATCTCATGTAGCTGGCTGATTGGTAAATTTATAGAGACTGTAATTTCCAGGTTCCGTCACCTTTGCTCACTCAAGATACGCCGGAACCCCCTTTGCGGTTCCAGATTGAAACTGTCAGTGTTGCGGAAACCCGTTAGTATATCGGCTCAGTACTGCTTTAGGCGTTAAAAAGTGTTGGGCGGAACGAAAGAAGCACGCTTTCGGACCGCTTTGAAACAACTAGGTTGCCGGCTTGCGAAATCTCAAACTCACGCTCGCTTACGATGGCCACGACTTCGCCGGATGGCAGGTCCAGCCCGACCGACTGTCCGTTCAGGGGACACTGGTGTCCGCTTTCGAACACCTCACGGGCGAAAAAACTCTCCCGCAAGGCTCTGGCCGCACCGATGCGGGCGTCCACGCGCTCGCTCAAATCGCCACCGTAACCACCAACTCTCCCATTCCGGTCGACAACCTGGTTCGCGCTTTAAATGACATTCTTCCCCGCTCCATACGCGTTCTTGCCGCGGAAGAAATGCCTCCTGAATTCCATGCGCGCCGCTCGGCTATCGCCAAAACTTACCGATACCACATCTATCGTGGAGCAATTTGCTCTCCATTCCAGGCGCGCTATGTTTACCACCATCCTTATCCGCTCTCGGAATCCCTCATGACCCAGGCTGCCGCCCTCGTAGAAGGCGAGCATGACTTCACCAGCTTCGCCGCCGTCGATCCGGAAAAGCGCAAAGAAACTCTTGCCGCCGATCAAGAGACTCTTGCGGCAAATGCCGGACTTGAACCCAACAACGTCCGCACAATCTTCCACTCTCAGTGGCAGCGCCACGCCGACGAATTGATCTACACCGTCCGCGGCAACGGATTTCTTCACCACATGGTTCGCAATCTCGTCGGGACATTTCTCATGGTCGGCAAAGGCAGCCTTACGGTCGCCGATGTCCGGCGCATTCTTGAACTCCGTGACCGCTCCGCAGCCGCAGCCACCGCCCCCGCCAGCGGACTGTTTCTCGTTAGCGTGGAGTATTGAATCGGGTCATCGGATAATCCAGTAATCGGGACATCGGAAGAAACAAAAGCTCAAGTGTTTCCTTTGTTCCGATTTCCCGATGTTGCGATTTCCCAATTCCCCGATCTATCAGCGTTCATCCGCGCAAATCTGCAGCTAATCTTGCTTTCCTCCGCTCCTCCGCGTTTCAAAGGTTTTGGTTTTTTCCTGATCCGCGTTTATCCGTGTTAATCCGCGGTAAGATTTTGGTTTTCTCCGTGTCTCAGTGCCTCCGTGGTAGGTTTTCCCATCAGCGTTTATCCACGCAAATCTGCAGCAAATCTTGCTTTCCTCCGCTTCCTCCGTTCCTCCGCGTTTCAAAGGTTTTGATTTTTCCTGATCAGTGTTATCCGTGTTCATTAGTGGTAAGTTTTTGCTTTTGCCTTTCAATTTCGGCGATCTTTGGCAATCATGGCAATTCTGGCAATCTCCTCTTTGTGTTCCTTCGTGTCCTTTGTGGTTAAGTTCTTGGTTTCCTATCAGCGTTCATCTGCGCAAATCTGCGGCAAAAGGTTCTGACTGAATGCTGACTGCTGAAGGCTGAGTGCTTTCTTCAGTTCTAGCACCTCCAGCGGACATTCCGGCCAGTTATGCCGCCAGCAGATAATCATGTTGCATCCCTTTACGTCATGCATGTGCTTTAGGAAGTTGCGGCTCTCGTATTCAAACTCGGCTTTCACCAGCTCGCACCTGTCTTCTCCCACCAGGCGCATCGCTTCGCAGTCAGGAAACTCGGGCTGTATCTTGTGGACTACATATCCCAGCTGCGGCGCCATCCATCCAAATAAGAACACCACGCCCAGTTCGTTCATCGGCGCGTAAGCCAGCGGCCCCGGCCACATCGGAGGCCCATAGGTTGCCCCCGCGGTTGGCCCTGCCGTCAGCGCCCGCTCTTTCAGGGCCGCCAGCATTTTAGCTCTCGCGGTCGGTGCCTCCCGCGATAACATCCATTGCGCATCCTGGTCGCCGACCTTCACCGCCGCCAATTCCAGTTCCGCCCTCCACTGTTCCGCCAGCCCGCGACCCTCCGCAAACTGCGTCAAGCCATACGCCACCTGCCGCCAGCTTCCAAAGCACCGGACGAGCGGTTTGCAACTGAACTTGCTCATCGCTTCGTACTCGCTCATGCTGGGCGCTTTGCCAACCTTCCGCACCACGCCTGCCCAATCCACAAACAATTGTTCCAGCGGAACTTTCTGTCCGCTGCTGATCTCGCGTTCCAGGTTGCATTCGCGCAGCGCCTGTGTGAACGAGCCAAACTCCGCTCGCATCTGCCGGCGAGACACCTGTCCCATCTTCATTACTTCCAATATGCTCGGCGTGCGCCCCAGCTTTTGCGCACAGCCCGTGATTGCATCCATGATCTCCTGCTTCGTCATGCGTCTTCTCCTGAATTTGTGGCACAGGCACTACTGCCTGTGATCGATTGTGGAGCGCAGGCGCCCTCGCCTGCGTATTTTTGCCTTTCAGATCACGGCGATGACGCGCAATTTCGGCGCTTCACGGCGATCCATCGACACTCCTGCCTGTGTGTTTTGCTCTGTGCTTTAGATTGTTGGAGTGTTTCGATCCGAGCCAAATAGGAAGCACACCTGCCCATTCCCCAAGCGGAAATATGCCCGCCCTGGCTAATGGCTAAGTGCTAACTGCTAATGGCTGGTTTTGGTGTCTCTACACAATCTGTGGCCCAAACGATGGGTCGGCTATGATCGCGTGGTTGCTGGCCTTTTTGGGTTTCCCGCCTCCATCTGGGATACCCGGATCACTAAACCAGCTTTGCTCTTACTGCCTGTTTAGCGTGGTTCGACGGCGCCGCTCCCGGCGAGAACCAGTGCGTATATTAAGCGAAAAGCAAAATCGGAGTCAATAGGTGGATGAAAAAATAAAAAGTTATCAGACCTTGTCAAGTCGCACGATTATCTAACTTTCAATTTTAAGTGCTTATTGCTGAATTCGGATTTCCATCTGTTCGCAAAAAGCGGGCAGGATGGAACACCGAGCTTCCTTTTCCAGATTCGTCTTAGGCTACGGCCAAGCCCCAGGTCTCCAGGCTAGAGTGATCGCAGCGAATTGCATTGAGCAATTCCGTCCAAGCTCCCAACCCCCTGTCTTCCTGAGCGATTCCGAGGGAGAGGAACGACCGAGGGGGAGTCGAAGTTGAGCCGGTTTGCGGGCGTCTGAGCCCGCAGGCGAAATCCCGAGCGTAGCCGAGGGAGCTCCGAAGGATCCCGAGAATCCATCCTCTACCATGCCGCATCAAGGTGTTCCCTCGACAATTGCGTAAACAACACGCCGCGATCTTGCACGCTGCTCTCCATCATTTACCCGTAACAGGGCTCGACTTAGCGTACATCCCTGCGAGCGGAGGGCACAAAAAAACATCTCCTTGCGCCGCAGGCTCGCGCGCAGCTGCTCCCAGGAAGACGGGGTTTGGCTTCCTGGGACGCAACGCAGCGAAGCGCGCGCAAAAATCCTGTGAGCACCCACAGCGCTGGGATTCATAAAAGCCGCCCACCTGTGACTCCGATTCTGCCACCTTCGCGCTAACCGAATCAGGGTGTCACACCTCTCTCACCAAAGACTAAAATACGCCCCATGTTTGAACGCTGCACCGAGTCCGCCAGGCGCGCCGTTTACTTTGCCCATTTTTTCGCACTTACGTCAGACCGCCCGGAGATCACTTCCGTTGATCTTCTTTGCAGTTTGCTTTATGGCAGCGATTCACGGGTACAGGCTATCTTTCAGCTTCGTGATCGGTTCCCTCTTTACAACGGATGTCCAGGCAAGTATGAAAAAGCCCCAAAACCAACCGTGCTGCCGCAATTGACTTCCGAATCCAAACAAATCCTGAATTGGGCCCGTGTGGAAGCCGATGAACTGCGAGACTACTGGATTGATACCGAGCACATGCTTCTGGGGATTCTGCATGTGCCCAACTGCGATGCTGCAAAGTATTTGATGAGGACCGGTCTCACGCTCACACACGCGAGAAAATCAATCAAAGAAAACCGGCATTCACGTCCCATCTACGGTTCGGTATCGCTCTGGTGGCGGATTAAAAATTACTTGCTGTATCCCATACCCGCCTGATTGCCGGGTAACGCTTCACTATTCCTCACGCGCTTCGATCCACGACACAAGTGTCAGGGCACGGCTTCAGCCGTGCC
>DATGIO010000024.1:0-13223 GCA_035295685.1 Candidatus Angelobacter sp. | reverse complement strand
GGTTTCGACATGGAGGGACAAGCGGACCATACTTCATCGGGACCTCTACTTGTTTGGCAAATTACGCCAGGATATCTAGAGACCATGGGAATCGGCGTGATTCGTGGCAGAGCCTTCCTTCCAACCGATGAAACGGCGACTCCAACCATGCTGATCAGCGAGAGCGCCGCGCGCGTTTACTGGCCAGGAAAAGACCCAATAGGAAAACACATTCGTCTGAGGTGGTCCTACGAGAAACCGCCTGGAGAGTGGGCGGAAATCATCGGTATCGTTCACAATGTTGCCACAGAGCTTGGGAAGGAGCCTCAACCGGAATCGTATATGCTCCTGCCACATGCGGACCGTCTCTTCGTCGGACGAATGTCCACCTACCTCGCAGTTCGCAGCTCGACCAAAACGGATGCGCTTTCAGGTTTAATTCGGGAGCAAATTCGCCTTCTCGACCGGCAAGTAACAATCACAAGAGTAAGGACAGCAGGAGAACTGGTTGCGGACACTGTATCCCAACCTCGGTTCAACCTGATATTGCTGGCCGCCTTTGCCGGCATTGCATTGATCCTAGCGGCCCTCGGCATCTATGGTGTACTGGCAGACATTGTGCGTCAACGCACAATGGAGATCGGCATTCGAATCGCGTTGGGAGCACAGTCCACGGATATCTTCCGTATGATCGTCGCCAGGGGAATGCTCCTGGTTTCCGTAGGCATTGCGTTTGGACTCGCTGGAGCAGTCGCCGCCTCACGGCTGCTGCGAAATCTGCTTTACAGCGTCAAACCCACCGATCCGTTTACCTACCTCGCGGTAACAGCAGCGTTTTGCACCGTTGCATTTCTGGCGTGTTTTCTGCCGGCACGCAGGGCAATGGCGGTGGACCCGATGAATACACTCAATTGCCAGTAAAGCTAGCGCAAATCCCGCAGAGCCTGTTCGGCCGCAAAGTAGCCGCACATGCCATGTACGCCCGCCCCAGGCGGGGTAGACGAGGAACAGAGATAAACGGACTTCAGAGCGGTCCGATAGAGGCTGGCCGTGGGCCGCAAGAAAAGCTGGCTGAGGTTGGATGCGCCCCCCGCAATGTCGCCACCGATCATATTAGGATTGTACTGTTCAAGATCTAGCGGCCTCCTGACGGAACGCGCCTGAATGCAATCACGAAAGCCCGGAGCAAAGCGCTCGATCTGTTGCTCGATGTTCTCCACCACATTGCCGGCAAAACCATGTGGAACGTGGCAATAGGCCCATCCAACATGCTTCCCGGACGGAGCGCGTCTCGAATCGAAGATGCTGGGTTGGGAGAACAACACGTAAGGCCGCGCTGAGGCAATCCCCGACCATGCCTCTCTTTCCGACCGGCAAATTTCCTCCAAAGAACCGCCTAAGTGGATCGTACCGGCCTGCGAGCATTCCAAGGCGCGCCATGGAACCGGTTCACTTAAGGCCCAGTCGATCTTAAACGCGCCCATTCCATAAACATAGCGGCTAAGCTTACGCCTGTATCGATCCGGCAGGCGGTCCCCGGCAATCTGAAGGAATTGCCGGGGGGTAACGTCGAACAGAATGGCCCGCGCCGGCGGCAATTGATCGAGCGATTCAACTCGATGGTTGGTATAGATATCGCCTCCAAGAGACCGAAAAAGAGACAGAAGCGACCGAGTTAACTCCTGCGCACCACCGCGCGCAAAGGGCCATCCTACTCCGTGCGCCGAAAGAGCCAGCATGAGGCCAACACCCGCGGTCGAAAGAGCTTCAAGCGGTAGCATGGCGTGAGCGGCTAGTCCCGCAAAAAATGCACGACCGTGTTCGGTAGTGAACTTCGCTTGCGCAAAGCCCGCCGCCGAACGGATTGCATTCAAACCAAACCTGCCGTAGAGAACGGGATGATGTGGGAAGTGGAGAGGCGCCAAAATATCGTCGAAAACGTCTTTCCATCGTCCGGTAAACGCTTCCACAAGAGTGCGATAGTTCTGCCCATCGACACCAAGCGAGGCAGCAGTCTCCTCGATCGATGGATTCAAAACCACCGCCGATCCATCGTCAAAAGGATGAGCGAGGGCTACTGTGGGGAATACCCACTCCAAGCCATGAGCATGGAGCGGCAAGCTTCGCAGGAATGGTGAGCACAACGTAAGCGGATAGACAGAAGAACAGACGTCGTGAATAAATCCCGGGACGGTTGACTCCGAGGAGCGCACTCCTCCCCCGGCTTGATCCGCGCCCTCGAGCAGTAGAACAGAATGCCCTGCTTGCGCCACTCGAATGGCGGCGGAGAGTCCGTTCGGCCCCGAACCGACTACGATGACATCCGCAGGCGGAAGATCAAACCTGGATGGAAATCCTGGCACCGCACCAAGATAAACGATAGAAAACGATGAGGCCAAATCCCACGGCGCCCGGCGAAGTTTCCACCCCACCGAGCCGAGAGATTCTATAGACGGTGCTGAATTGCCGGGTCCAGCTAGTGGATTGAACCCACCTTCTCTTTGATTTTTACAATCAGTTGACTAGGCAACTCCGAGTAGCCGACCTGCGAAGCGAGCTGCTGGCCGGAAGTAAGCATCCAATCCAGCAAATCGACAAGCGCCGCCCGGCGTTTGGAGTCAGACGACTCAGTCCGCACGTAGACCCAGGTAAAACTGGAGATAGGAAAAGAATCCGGCCCTGGAGCGTCTGTCAGCGAGGCGCCAAATTTGTTCCACTGTGGAGCTTCTGAATTCTTGCAGGCGGCCGCTATCGTTGCTGAAGAAGCCTTTACAAACTTGCCGGATGGGTTGAGTACAGCCCCATAGGACAGATGGCTCTCAACCGCATACTGAAGTTCTACATATCCCAAAGACCCCACTTCGCCTTTTACCCGATCAATCATATCTGCGCTGCGCTCCGCGTAGGCGCCTCCAGACGGCCACTTCGGCGAGGGAGTCCGGCCAACTTCCGTGTGAAAACGAGTGCTCGCCTTGGAAAGGAAATCGGTAAAGACATAGTTGGTGCCTTTGCCCGCCGGCCTATATACCAATTTGATCGGGAGGTTCGGCAGGTGAACATCGGGATTCAACTTCGCCAGTTCGGGAGCGTTCCAGGTCTTCAATCGACCTAGAAAGATTTCCGCTAGGAGTTCGCCGGAAAATCGGAGTTCCTGATGAACATCAGGCAAGTTATAGATCGGTACAATTCCAATGATCGCGATCGGCAACTCTATCAGTTTCCCTTCCGCTCGCTGCTCAGGCATAAGCGGTACCTCGCCAGCGCCAAAGTCGCCGACGCCGTGAGATATCTGCTTAAGCCCCTCTCCTGTGCCAAGCGGCACATAGTTCAGCTGCATCCTTGGATTACGCTTGTTATAGGCCTCCGACCACTTGTGAAAAAGAGGGAGCGGAGCGCTCGATCCCGAACCTACGAGCACAATTTTGTCCTGCGCCAAGCCCTGTACCGAACAAAACGCAGCGAACACCGCGAGCATACCGAGCCCCAGCGCACCTCTCCACGAACGAGGCACGAGTGACAAAGCTATTTGTGAACAACATCTTGATCCTATCCCGATCTTCATTGCCGTAAAGTGCCTCCTCCAAAGGCAACAAGCTCTGCCCTTCCATGAATCACGCTATGGCCATACCACTCCGTCCGCGGGAGTGCACGGCCAGATACTCATGAAGAATGAAGAAATGGTCCCGACAACCTTGATTTCCGTATGATGCTTTGTTTTTGCAACTGGGCTTTATTTGACCGATATCATATCGAAAAGAATGAGAATTTCTATAATTACTTTGGTTTCTTGGAAGAAATCGCTTAGAGCTTTGGAATCAATACCCTGCAAGCCATCTCCCATGATGGGCCGATCCTATTCATGTTTGAACCTCTACAATACGGTTCTCATCGCGTTGGCAATCGATGACTCTGCCGTTGACTGTAAATTAGTCGTAAAACTGCTAATTGTCGTGCAAACAAACAAATCTGCAAACTTAAAGCGGAAAATGCCGCTCAGGGGCTATCCGGAGAAAAGACGTGCGCATTTTTCCCAAATAGCCGGCGGCAATCTGTTGCAGCGCGGGCTACCGCAACCGGTCTTGTAAAAAATATCCATGCACATTGATGTACTCGAAGGAAAACAACAGCCTAATTTTGCATAGAAATTGGCTTGGTCTAATGAATCCCTGGAGCGCTTCTTGGATTTCCGCCACCGGAAAACTACGAACGGGAGATTTTTCGTATTGGAATGCCCTGTCACACGAGTAGCCGCACAACATCGGAAAACAAGAAAAAGGCTGCATTCCACCTTTCATTTTTATCTCCACATTCCCCATGACAAGCAACGCCCCGTTCCCAAACTGCTTATCTATCTGATTTCAGTTCACTTTTCGATACCCTTGCGGAGTGCTCTAGTGCGTCACTATTTCAGCGACACAATGTCCGTTCAGTCTTTCTGGACAAAGAGTTTCCAAGTTTGTGCAAAATACCGGAATATTGCGACTAGCGGCCGATGGCAGGAACACACAAAGTTAAGGCGAAAATCTACCTATTGAGTAGCCCTTGCATTGCTTCCTGTATTAAACTTGTTGGTAAGTGCTCGATTTACCATATTAGAGGAGACTACGTTGAACATAGACACGATTGTTAGCCAACTACGAGATGAACGAGACCGGATTGATCAAGCGATTTTGGCGCTGGGTGGAACAGGCGCGAAATACGGAGCGAGAAAGCCGGGACGCCCCCTCGGCGGATCCCTTGCAGCCGCAGCGGCAGCAGGCGGAGCGACAGGGTCGTCCAGAGGCAGGCGGCGCTTAAGCGCGGCAGCCAAGCGGCGCATTTCGGAAGGCATGAAACGGCGCTGGGCAGAACGAAAAAAGGGCAAATAGGACCTGATCGCCAAAGTTTACCGGCTGGCCCGGCGATCTGGCATTCAACTCCGGCACGTGTACGTTCTTGGGATGAAAGAAGAGCCTGAGCATTTCTCGCTCACGGAATTTTTTTGCTCACAAGGGTGCGTACCGCTGGGCCAAGTTAGGCCTTGTAAACAACTCTTTTGTAATTTTGGGCATCCCGCTCTACTCGGAATCTTTAAAATCAGAACTCCGCTGGTGGCCCGGCAGAAAGCCTGTCACGCAGTTGTCGAGGCTCCGACCACATCCCGGGTGTTCACCGGTAGAGGTGCTCCCGGGCGTGAGGGAAATTCGGGATTCAAATCCCTGGGCTCCCGGTCTTTCAGAAACCGGCATGGAAGATAGACTAGAAAACAGGTTCCGTGGCGATTTACGTTGCTGCTGGTGCGGACGCGTATGGTTCCGCCGTGTTTCTGAACAATCCCTTGGCTAACCCATAGCCCTAATCCCGCACCTTTTAGATCTTTTGTCGTAAAGAACGGTTCAAAGATCTTCGGCAAATGGTGAACCGGAATGCCTGGTCCATTATCAGCGAACGTGACTTGAAAGCCCTTTCCTCTCAGGGATGCATCCTGGCTTACTCGAATAGCAATCCTTCCGCCGGCAGGCAACGATTCAATCGCATTCAGAAAGAGATTGGAGAAAAGCTGGCGTAGCTCGGCCGGAATTCCATTGATCTCCTCGATATCGCCATACTTTGTAAAGACCATGATTTCCTTTTCTTTGATCCTACCGCTAAAAACCATGAGCATCTCGTTCAGTAGATCGACAACGGAAACCGGCACCGGCGAAGGCGCTTCGTGATAGAGCGCAACAGTCTGTTTGGTTATGTGGGCTACTCGCGCCAGCTCGGCTTCAGCGGTTACGACATAGTGACGCGTCTGCTCTGAGATTTCCGGCCGGTTCCGCAAGATATAAAGAGCATTGGTGACCGAGGCAAGCGGATTGTTGATTTCATGGGAAATGCTGGCGGCTAACCTTCCAGTCGCCGCGGCCCTTTCCGAAGAACGCAACATTTCTTCATGCTGCTTTCGAGCGGTAATATCGATCGCGACACCTATGATTCGAACCGGAGCGTCTCCCACCATAATCGCTTGACCTCTAGATTCCAACCAGTGAATGCTCTTGTCCGAGGACACGACTCGATACTGCACCTGGTAGTCTCCTTTTTGAACCATGGCGCGGTTCATCGATCGATGGACCAAATGGCGATCTTCCGAATGAATCGTCTCGATCCAGCTCTGATATTGCCCGTCGAATTGCCCCGCCTCGACCCCGTGCAATCGACGGCTCTCCTCAGACCATTCCACCGTGCCATTTTGCAGGTCCCATTCCCAGATTCCAATGCCGGCGCAGCGCTGAGCCATCTGCATACTCTCCTGACTGCGCGATAGGGCTTCCTGCACTCTTCGAGTCGCCGCAATCTGGTCTTGTGCCTCATCGTAGAGCCGCACATTGTCGATTGCGACAGAAGCCATGTGTGCGAGCTGGGCGAGAATCGATTCGTCGTCCTCTGAAAAATCGCCATCGATCTTTCGGCAAAGCTGAATCAATCCAAGATTTCGGCCATCGCGAGTCCGCAGCGGCGCTGCCAGCCATCCTTGCCGCACGGTCTCGCTCTTCTGTGCCAATGAATTCCAGGGATAACTGTGCCCTTCGTTTATGGCGAGCCGGACGGTCTTTTTCAGGCTGCATACCAGCGAGAATAACTCCGAGCCCTCGATCGGCAGAGGCATAGCCGGCTGCCCTTCGGGCACCGAGGCCGAAGTAATGCTCTGCGTCCAATTTCCTTTTGGCACGATCGTGGTAAAGGCCCGCTCCGTCCCAACGATCTTCCTTGCCTGATCGGTGATGATTTGAAGAAGTTCGTCCAGAGAGAGCAAGGAGTTAATCAGGAGAGAGGCTTCGGCCAGAGAGTGCAAAACCGTGGTGCGATGCTGTTCCGCCGCCAGCGTATCGAGCGAATCGCGATAAAGCCGGGCATTTTCCAAAGCGTTTGCTGCCTGCCGCACATATAGCTCGACCAGTTTCGACTGGCGGTCCGAGGGGGAACCAGGATTCCGGAAAAACGTGGCAACAACCCCCCGCGGTTCGCCCTTGCTGTTAAGAATCGGAGTGCTGAATACAGCTCTAAAGCCGACCTGCGAGGCTGCCCTTAGAAAAGGAAAATCGGCGCCAGGCCTCTCGACATCTTCCACCAAAACGCGATGCTGGAGAGAAAAAAACGCCACCGGCAGTTCTCCAAATAGCTCGATTTGCTCTCTGGTAAAACCGGTGTACGTCTTCACCTGGAGGCTTTCGCTGGAGTCATCGAGAAACAGAAGCATAGCGAGATCTGTATCGTGCAGTCCGGCAATGGCCACCAGCAGATCGCTTAACAGGAGTCCCGGCTCAAGGCTGCTCGAAAGCCGGACGCTGAGATCGTGAAAGCGCCGCACATCGGAACGCTGCGAAGCCAGTTCATTTCGCAAACGGCCGAGATCGGTACTTAGTCGGCCCGCAAGCAGTTCAGCCGCCGATAGCCGCTCACGGGCATAGCCGATGCTTAAAGCAGCTACAGCCATTCCAAGCGACCATGAGACATCGCTGGAATGGCTCATGGATCCCCGTAAGAAAGAAAACACATTGAGCGCGGCGATATTCAAAATCGCCGCAACCAGCGCAGGCAACAAGCCGCCGACAGCAGCCGCGAGACAAGCAGCTAGAGTAAACAATATGCCCACATGCGCATGAAGCATCTGCCAGAAATAGCCGGTGAGGAAGGATGCTTCCACAGGAGAAAAAAGAACCAGGGCCCACAAGGCGAAGCGCAGGCGAGTCGATGCGGATAATGGCATTCTCGTCTCTCATCCTCTGATTGTTGGAATGAACCTATCCAAAAAAAGGCGAAGTGGGCTGATTTGAAGATAGCATGGCCACGCGAGCGAAATTACTCGGCAATGGTTCCATTGGCCAGACGATTTTCGGCCCTACGCACGATTGTACTTCCCTACCATGACGTTCACGCGCAAGAGGAGGTTCCGCCGGATTTGCTGCTAAAGCTTTTTCAAGCTTTTTCAAGCTTTTTTTTTCGAGCTTTTTTTTCAAACTATCGAGGCGGAGTACCACCGGAATTGGCGGGCTGGTTCTCCCCGGCAATTCTGATGTGATTGACCACTTTTAACCCCGATCCGTAGTATTCGGCGACTCGCTCCGCGACCTTCTTTTCCTTCTCACTGGGAACCGTTCCAGTCAATTCCACTTTGTCAGTTACGGTCACGGCAACATCCGCTCCAGACAGGCTAGGTTCCTGCCTGATCCCCGCGGCGATACGGCTCTGCGTATCCGTGCCGGTCGACGTAGCAGGAGCAGATTGAGTGCCTGAACTTTGCGCCGAGCTCTGCGTCGAACTTTGCTCCCCTGGATTGCCTTGTGCCACCGATTGATCTTGATTCTTCGGCTGCTCATATTGAGGATGCCCTGAAAATATTGGCGGCGTCGTCCGGGGCTGTTGGCTCGTCTTTACCTGAGCCATCGCAGCTCCAGTTATCAATAGCAGACTTAGCAAGACCTGAAATAATCTGTTCATAGTTCTTCCTTTCCATCTTTCTATCCAGCCCAAGTGAGATGGATTCAGAACACTTAAAAAGAGAGTGGGATCTACGGATTTGGATGCAAACGATCGTGCCGAGTTTGGCTGCTATCAAGGGAGGAGGCAGGAGCAGCGTCCCTGAGAGATTGCAACCGAAGCGGCGAATCATGTTCGCCAAGGATTCGAGATCCTATCGGCCTCGCGGTGGCGGGCACAAATAAGTAAGGGCGGCAAAGCCGCCCGTTTTTCAAAACGTTCAAAAGACAAATGCTAGTTTGCTGGTTCGTCCTTGGCCGTTACAGAGAAATACGTGCAATCCGGGTGATGGAACACCAGGGCTGAAACGCTGGCCTCCGGCTCCATCATCATTCCCTCCGTAAGTTGCACACCAATCTCATCCGGACGAAGCAGATTCCAAACGCCCTTTTGGTCGTCTAGATTGGGGCAAGCCGGATAACCAAAGCTATATCGCGCTCCGCGATAACGATTGGTAAAACGCTGCTGCATCGTCATCTCCTGCGGATCGGGGAAACCCCACTCTTCCCTCATGCGTCGATGGACATACTCTGCCGCTGCTTCGGCAGTCTCAATCGCCAACGCCTGGAGAGTATGCGACCGTAAATACCGCCCTTCTTGTTTTGCCTTTTCGCTGTGCTCCCGGACTCCCTCACCGGCGGTCACGACAAAAACTCCGACACTATCCCGGCGACCCTGGACATCCGACAAAATGTAGTCACTCAGACACAATCCTTCGGACTTTGGCTGCCGCCCAAACAAGAACGTCTGGAGCGGCTCACCGCCACCTGGCTCGAAGATGTGGACTGAATTTCCATCTCTCTCGGCTTCAAAAAACTGCCAAACGGCACGCACCGCCATCCAGTTCTGCGCGTCTGCCTGCGCCTCTTCTACATCTTGCGCCAGTTGCATGGCCACAGGATCACGCTCTGCGAGGCGTTTTTCAAAACCCTTGCAGCCAAGATGCTGGCCGTAGAGCATGTGCGGATTGATATAGCTCCAAACTTCGCGAAGATCCGGCAAACGGCGTACACGCCGATCGCAACCCGGCGTCTTTGGGGAATCCACCTCAGTCCGCACCTTGGCGGAACGGCGCGTCACCACACCCGGCGCATGGGGAAGCGGCATCGCAGCGGCTTGCTCTCCGTCGGAAAAGATATGCTCAGCCAGCACCTTCTCACGAATAGCGGGATCCATGATCCTGTTCATCGTTTCCAGGCCGGTCATCGCATCCTTGCAATAAAACGTCGGCGCTTTGTAGGCCGGACCGATCTGACCATTCGTATACTTTGCGTTCAGGGCCGCCCCGCCGACCAGCAAGGGAACTTGAAGGCCCGCCTCGCGAAAATCATTGGCCGTGTTCACCATCTGCTGTGCACTCTTGACCAGGAGGCCCGAGAGGCCGATTACGTCGGGCTTACGCTCATGGTAGGCGCGAATCAGATCCTCCGGCGGCACCTTGATGCCCAGATTGACCACCTCGTACCCGTTGTTCTGCAAGATGATCTCCACCAGATTCTTGCCGATATCATGAACGTCGCCTTTCACGGTTGCCAGCAGTATCCGGCCACGGGCGCTCGTCTCGCTTTTCTCCATGAACTGCTCCAGGTGGGAGACCGCCGCCCTCATCGCCTCAGCCGACTGAAGAACCTCGGCAACAATCAACTCATTATTGTTGAATAACCGCCCAACTTCATTCATGCCGTCCATCAAGGGGCCGTTCACGATATCGAGCGGCGCAAAACCCAGAGCCCGCTTTTCTTCGAGATCTTTGACTAGCCCGTCTTTGGAGCCTTCGATGATGTAGTTGGCCAAGCGCTCGTCCAGACTCAGCTCCTGGCTTTTTTTCTTCTCTCGGACGGCTCCCCGGAAGTGCTCGGCTACCGCTGCAATGTGGTACTGATTGATGGCCGTCTTTTGCGCGCGCGATTGTTCCCTCCAGTCCCGAGGAGCGGAAACCAGCAATTCACGCTGCGGATGGCTTTCCGGAACGTTGTTGGGAGGCGTGTTAAAGAGCAGACTCTCAGCCAGTTCCAATTCACGCGGATCCAGCGAAGCAAACCGCTCCAACTTTTCAGCGTTGACAATCGCAAGATCCAGTCCGGCACGGGTGCAGTGGTAGAGGAACACTGAGTTGACCACCTCGCGCGCCGCCGCCGGCAGGCCAAAAGAAATATTGGAGATGCCAAGAACGGTCTTGACGTGCGGAATCGATGCTTTGATGAGCCGCAAGCCTTCAATCGTCTCAACCGCCCCGCCCACGTAATTTTCATCGCCGCTGGCGCATGGGAAAACCAACGGATCGAGGAGGATATCCTCGATGGGAATGCCGTATTTGCCGGTCAACAGGTCGCAGCTGCGCCGCGCAATTTCCAGCTTGCGTTCACGGGTGAACGCCTGCGCCTGCACCTTATCTTCATCGATGCAGCCCACAATCAGGGCCGCTCCGTAGGAGCGGGCAATCGGACATACATTTTCGAATTTTTCTTCTCCATCCTCAAGATTGATGGAGTTAATCAGGCTCTTTCCCTGGCAATAGGTCAAAGCCAGTTCAATCGCCTTCGGATCGGTGGTATCAATCATGAACGGCGCGAAAACCCGGCGGATAACCTTTTCATAGAAATGGGGAATATCCAGGACCTCATCGCGCTCGCTTTGCTGTAAGCACACATCGACGATCTGCGCACCATTGTTAATCTGTTTGCGCGCAATCTCGGAGGCTTCCTCCCACTTCTCGGCATTTACAAGGTTCTTAAATGCCCGCGAGCCAATCACGTTGGTGCGTTCACACACAAGCAATGGCCGGTTCGACTCTTCGGCCTCGACCATCTCAATCCCTGAAAAGTAGGCGCGATGCTGACGTGCCGGTATCGGGCGCGGCCTGGCATCGGCAGCGATTTTGGCAATGGCTTCTATGTGCGCGGGCGTCGTACCGCAGCATCCCCCGACAAAATTCAGCCAGCCATGCTCGATAAACTTGTGCAACTGCGCGGACAAACTTTCTGGAGTTTCATTGAACTCCATCTTCTCGTTGGGCAGTCCGGCGTTCGGGTAGCAGGAAATCCGGGTGTGCGCCATCTGGTGGAGCGTCCGCAGATGATCGGTCATGAAATCCGGGCCCGTTCCGCAATTCAAACCTACCGAGAGCGGCTCGGCATGAGCAATGGAGGTCCAGAACGCATCGATGCGCTGGCCCGCAAGCATAGTGCCTGTGGGCTCAATCGTTCCCGAAAGCATGAGCGGGATGCGAGTCCCCACCTCCTTGCTTAGCCGGTCGACCGCAAGAATAGCGGACTTTACCGCACGGGTATCATTGGCGGTTTCGACCAGCAGGATATCAACGCCGCCTTCCCACAGGGCCTTGGCCTGCTCGTAGTAGGAATCGCGCAGCTCAGGAAACGTTATGCCGCCGCTGACGCTGATCGCTTTGGTCGTGGGACCGATCGATCCGGCTACAAATCGAGGTTTCTTAGCGGTCGAAAACTCATCCGCTACCTTTCGCGCCAGCGCCGCCGCTTTTAAATTAATCTCCGTGGTTCGCGAAACAAGGTCAAAGTCGGCGAGCGCGACCCGGCACGCATTAAAGGTATCGGTTTCGATGATGTCGGCGCCGGCTTCCAGGTAAGACCGATGAACACCCTCGATAATATCGGGCCTGTGCAAAAGCACGCTCTCCGGAGAGTTCTCGTATTTCGGCCCGCCGAAGTCTTCAATGGTGCAGCGCTTCTGGAGAAGGGCTCCCATCGACCCGTCGAGCACAAGGATTCTTTCCTCCAAGGCATCAGACAAGGCTTGACGACGAAATTCCCTACTATCCATGAAAGCAGCTCCTTTCTTTTTATCTTAACGCACCTTGCTGGACTGCGCCGGGTTAGCCGTTCTCTACCAGCCCATACGCACATCCACCGGGTCATGATCGGATTGGAGACGCAACCGTCGTTTTCACCAAAACGCCAAACAGCAACAAAACAGTTGCGCTTCCTATAAGGCTCCGCTTAATATGCAACTTAATAATTGCCTAAAAGATGGCCAACCCGACGTTTGACGGTTCGATGCCTGCAAGCGCCGGTCTGCTTCAAATTGTTTCGCGAATCTGTCGAATCCTCGAGCGGCCAATCGTCATATCTATGCAGGGAACGTTATATCCAGGCAGGCTTGGATTCTGTATCCTTGCAGGCACCGGCCAAAGAAATAATAAAAAGGAGATACGGGAATGCTTCCCACGCTTCAGCTTTTCTTACACGACCTGAAAGTCGCCGTTCGCTCGCTCACGCGCTCCAGGGGAGTTTCGATCACCGTGATCCTCACGCTGGCCCTTGGGATTGGCGCTAACGCGGCCATTTTTAGCGTCGTGCGCGGAGTGCTCCTGCGCCCGCTGGTCAACCGCGATGAAAACCGCCTGATTTATATCCACCAAAGCGCACCCGGTATCGGCCAGGACAATGCCAACTTTTCCGTGCCGGAAATTCAGGATCTCCGCGCCGGGGTTAAGACTTTGAGCGCGTTTGGCGACTTTTCCACGATCGGGTTTTCGATGATCGGACTCGGAGAGCCTCGCGAGGTCCGGGCGGGAGTAGTTGGCGGCTCCTATTTTGAAGTCATGGGCCTGCACCCCGTGCTGGGCCGCTTGCTCGACGCACACGACGACGGCCCGAACGCCGCCGGCGCGGCTGTGCTCACCTACCGATTTTGGACGACGGTCCTGAAAAGCGATCCCACCGTGATCGGGAAGACCGTGCGCCTCAGTGAGCGAACGGCCACCATCG
>DATGIO010000023.1:0-23418 GCA_035295685.1 Candidatus Angelobacter sp. | reverse complement strand
TCAAATCGAGGAAGTTAGCATTAGGCCGTTTCAGGCGCGGCTCTCCGGCCGAGCCATCGATCAACAGTTCGCTGGCCAGCGGCAGCCAGAAGTCGGGCATACCTCCGCCGGCCAACTTCGCCCCAAAGAACCCAGGCGCAGCTACGCCAATCACCGTGAAGGGATGTCCATTGATCTGGTAGCCGGCACCGACAACGGAAGGATCGGAGCCGTATTTCTCACGCCAGAGTCTGTAGCTCATCACCGCAACCGGCGGAGCACCCTCTTGATCGTCCTCGTCGGTCAATAGCCGGCCAATCCATGGCTGAACGCCAAAGGTCTTGAAGAAATTGCCGGAGACATACTCACCATTGCTTGTATCGGCCTGTCCCTGAGAGCCCACCCTACGGACGCCGAGATTCACATTGCCGGCTTGCAGCGCCGCCAAGTCGGTAAACTCCGGTGTACGTGCGCGGAAGTTTCTGTATGCCTCCCCGGAAAACAACGCAAAGTCGTTATCATCGCCCTGGGTGTATCCACCCCAATTGCAGCAGCGGGATTGATCGCCGATGCGCCATAGCTCATCCGGCTTGGTCACCGGCAGAGACTTCAACATCACCTGGTGCACGAGGGTAAAGATCGCTGTGGTGGCGCCTATCCCTAGCGCCAACGTGATCAGAGCCGTGGCTGTAAATCCAGGCGCTTTACGAAGTTGACGCACCGCATCCCGCAGATCCGACACCATTTTTTATCCCGCTCCCCTGTTATGGAATGTATGAACTTTTGACGTCACTCAGGCAATCCGGTTAGTTCCAAAGTTTTGAAGTTATTAGAGCAGCACCGACCCGTAACACGCCACCTTAGATAACGGTGCAGCGGGGACCATGGTTCCACAAAAATTTCTTGTGAATATGAGAGCCTTCGGATTTACAGCTGCGTTACTGGGAGGCGGCCAGCACAAGCAGCTTGGCGATGCCCTGAGCAAAGTCATCCTCCGGTGCAATCAGGCTCACCACGCAGTAGCCGTCACCGGGAAAATCATAGAAATGCCCAGGATGGAGATAGACTCCTTCTTTCTGAAGCAGTTGAATCGCCAGTTCTTCATCAGACCGGATCGCCGGTACCCGGACAACCGCGTACCAGCCGCCCTCAACTTCCAGGCGGCTGCAAGGGCGCTGCAGACCAAGCTGCCGGTCCAACTCCGCGAGGTTCTTCCCTACCCTTGCAGCAAGCTGCTTTTGAAAATCATGGCGTCCCGCCAACAGAACGGGAGCCGCCAGTTGAACCGGTGTGCTGACGGAGAGGTACGTATCAGAGATGACTTCGAGGCGATCCAATGCCTCGAGCTTCAGGTGATTGGGGCCGCTCGCAGCCAGCCATGCCAGCTTCATCTGCGGCAAGCCGGAAATTTTGGAAAGCCCGCTCACGGTAAACGTAAGTGAGTCATCGTTGGCAGCAAAACTCTCCACATGAATCGAGGCGAGAGCAAAATCCAGAAAAACTTCGTCGGCAATCAATGCTAGATCGTGAGCGCGGCACAAACGATTCAGTGCAGACAACTCAGCAGCTTTGGTGAAGTGTCCTGTAGGGTTATTGGGATGAACGACGATAATCGCCTTTGTTCGGCTCGTGATTCTTTTCTCCAGGCTATGGAAATCGATCTGCCAACCATGATCGTAGACCAAAGGGTAGCGCACCTGCCGGACGTCCTGAATTCCAGCTAGGAACTCAAAGAGAGGATAACTTGGCGCCGGAACGAGAACCTCATCACCGGGCTCGCATAGCAAGCGGAAAATGAAGGAATAGGCTTCGCTGGTGCTGGCCGTTAGGATGATGTTGTCCACGGCAAGATTCATCCCTCGAGCCGCATAGTAATCCGCTACCGATCTGCGAGTGCTCTCCAGTCCGCGAGGAGCAGGATGGTATTCCAGAATAGACTTGGTTTGAAACGCCGCAACAATCGAATCATAGTCGTATCGAAGGCCGCACTCGGTTGGATTGGAAGCGGCCAAATCGAGGATTGGCCTGTTTTCGGCCTTACGTTGGGCCAAGGCGACGCTTAATCGATTCGCCGCAAGTTCCCAGCCTGTACGCTGCGCAAACACCGATTACCCAGCTCCTATTCTTCAAGTTCATTCCTCAACAACGACCTCAGGACGCCAGGTCCGCAAGGACATGATGGGATTCTACGGCATAGGGCCACAATTCAAATGAGGCATGCGCAGCCTTCGCCCCTTCGGCCAATGCCATGCCATCCTGCGGTAACCTCAGATGCTTTGACGTACTTCCGGCAATCATTTAGGGTTGTGCCGCTCAATCCGCTCTTAAGAGATTGAGACGAGAAAGGAATATGAACATGAAGAAGAAAGCGCTCTTGATGGCAAGTCTGGCAGCCATCGTTTTGAGCATCGGCTTGCTGGCTTCTCCGGCACAGTCGATTGGGTCGCATTGCACGTCCTGCTCGAAGATCGACCCGAACAATCCAACAGCGGTCATCGTGTCCGCTTGCGACATTGATCCCGTCGATTCATGCTCCTGCCCCCTGACGGGCAAACTTCTAAGCAATAACTGCCTGCGCCTGCCGTAGCCCAGGTTTCCCTTCATAGAATCGAACGCCAAAGAAGAGAGAGTACGATGCGCACCTCCATCCTTGCCGCCCTGGGCCTTCTCCTTGTGGAAGCCTTTTTGATCTCAAGAACCGCAAAGGATTACCAGGTGCTGCAAAAGCTGCGTATCGAAGCTCTCGGGAAAGAGGGCATCCCCCTGACTCTAAGTTCTTTTTCGGGCTTTGAAGCAGGGGGACGCACTGTGGTGCTAAAAACAGACAATGCCCGCTGGATTGTGCCATTCGTGGTTCACGCCAGCCGCCGGTCGCAGGATCTTACTTACTGGGAACGGGTCAAAGGATCGGTTGGAAGCGATGTCTCGTTCGTGGGTTTCGAAGACCGGGCTTCCGAAACCAAGCAGGCATCCGCGAGCTTTCCGGTTCTCGCATACGGCTCCTACGATCCCCTCACCAAGATTGCTCATTTCGACGATCGCAACGAAGTGCTGGTCCTGTTTGGAAACCTGGGCGTGAAGCAGCCCCTCAAAATTACCCGATCTCCTGAAGAGATGGCGCATGCTTTGAAGAAGGCGATAGCCCCATGAAATTTCTTAAAAATGGCGAGTTCTGGTGCCTCCTGTTCTTGATCGTCAATCTTGGCACCATTGGCACCGATGTTTATTTTCGATACCAAGCCGGCAGGCTCCAGCCGCTTGGAAGCGGGCGTCCCATGCCGGTCGCCACCGGTGTTGCCGCAGATCAAAATCCTGCGAGCCTTGGCGAATCGTGCCATCTAGTGAGGTACGCCAGCGCCAACTGCCGATATTGCTCAGCGAAGTTTTCCGGGCCGTGGGATGAGTTGGAAAATACCCTTGAACAAAAAGGCTGCGACGTCACGATCGTCAGCCCGCACGGCATCGATCTTCCAGAATCGGACGCCACTCTAGATGGCAAGCCAAAAGAACGGCGCCTCGTGGGCACCTCGCTGGAATTTGCCAAAGCCACCCATTTCAGTTCGACTCCGGTAACGGTCCTACTGGATCGCAACTGGCGAATCCTCTGGTTACACTTTGGGACCATCGAAAAAAGCGACTACCTGGACGCAATGAAGGCTTCAGGCGCTCAAGACCAGTCGCCGGTTGCTTCCACCCATTGAGCGCAGAAACCCGATAAATGTTGATTTGAAAGTCACATAGTCCGTGACGGATCGTGACGTTATGCACGCATCGACCTTACGTTCTCCCGTCGATTTGCCGCTAACGCACCTGAAGGCTCCAGTCTCTATTTCGGACTTCTATTCGACACTGAGGACGCGCGTAGAGAAATCTGAGGAGCGGCCTGCCACCCTGGAGGGCGCGCTAATTACGGTGCAGTTTCGCCCCTTGGCCCGGGCGCGATCCAGGGCCTTGCCCGCCGCCTGCAATACATAGTTGCCCGTCGGCCGATCGATGTCGCGTTCAGCTATGCCAATGCTGATCGTTATGCCTAGCTCAACGTCCTTCTTTCGTCTCCAGAGGGTAAGCAGGCGTGTGCCGTGGCCGCCGCGGACAGTAAAGGGGGATCGCTCGACGATCTTCCGTATCGTATCCAACAAGGGCACAGCTTCTGCCGCGGACTTGTCGGTAAAGAACACAACGAACTCCTGATGGCTGTATCTGAATACCTTGCCGCCCCCCGCCACTCGCGTCAGGTTCAAAGCGATCATCCGGAGCGCCTGAAGGCCCTGCGCCTCTCCGTATAAGTTGATGAGTTGCTTAATATTGTCTACGCCGACTCGTCCAATGGAATAAAATTCACCGGCCTTGCGGACGGTGTTGAGCAGCGACCGCCGATTGGGAAGGTTCGTCTCCTCGTCGCGGTAAATCAGCAAATACGATGTTTCCAAAACCGAGAGAACCAAAACCACTCCCGCTGTCGAGAAATAAATTCCCGACTGCGGAGTCCCGTCTGTCTTGAAAGCGAGGAAGGAAGCCATCAAAGCCCAAAAAAGGCCGCTCTCCACAGATTCGTAGCGGCGGACCAAGCGGACGGCCATTACAACCGCAGCCAAAGCAAAAACCAGTAGGCTTAGTTGTGGGAGTCGGCTCCAAGTAAAAAGGTGCGGTGTAACAAGCGATGAACCGGATACCGCAGCCGTTTCGGCTCCAAAAGGACCAGTGAGCAACGAGATAGCAACTACCTGCAATGCAATGAAAGCAAGATGGCGCTGCGTGCGCTTCGAAAGCAGGCTGCTATCGCCGGTAAAGGACAAAATCAGAAGGTTGACCGCAAACAAACTTGCTACGATCGCGTCCAGAATCAAAGTTCGATCGGGAGAAACAAACTGGGGAACGGCCCAATCGAGCATGCGTTCCGTTACCAGTAGGAATATCAACGCAAGGAAGACGCGGGTCCGACCCAGCAATACACTCAGCACCACGCCGACGGAAAGGATGAGAGGCGCGTAAAACTGCCCTTGCCGGCCTGGGGCGCCGTAGAAGACTCCGTTTCCATAGCGCATCAACGCCGCTGCTAGGAACAACAGGAGACCACCAGGCACCGCAAGCCGGTAGAACACCTTGAGCGAGGCCAGCAACAAGGAGATGCCAGTCGGATGCGTCCTGGAATTGGCGGATGATAGCCCCATAAAACTACAAGGCAAAGAGCAGCGTATCCAAGGGGCGTCCGTTCTCATACCTCCCTGGATCGCTTCTTCAGCCAGGCGAGACATCTTAAGCTGGACTGGCTTGCCGCAGAAATGACCATGGGAGATGGCCCTTCCAGCGACTTTTCGCCGGTCGGGGTAATCGTTACCGCTCAGACAATAGCAATCCAGCTAACAACATTACTTGCTGATATTCACAATCCGATTTTGTGCGAAGGTCACGGTCACTGGCTTTCCATTGTTCGCATACTCCATGGTGCGATTGCCATACGCTCCCGCGTCGGCATGTCCAGTCACACCAAGGGCAAAGCTGGCCTGCAACTCGCTCATTCCCAGCTTGACCTCATGATTATCGACGGCGCTCCACGTATCGGCGGGCCAGTGCTTGTAAAGCTCGTGAGGATCGTCAATGAAAAAGAGATTATCTACTGTGAAATTGAAGCTTCCGGAAGACTTGGTCCCAATCCGGGTTGCGTAGAGACCGGACATCGCAGGACGAGAGAACACCATCATCACCTGCTCTCCCGAAGAACCCGCCTGCGGCTGCAGCACAACGTCTTTGACTTCAAGTTTTTCCAAAGGCGCAAGCATGCCGGATGACTTCTTGAAATCCACTCGGCGAGCCGCCGCGGAATACGGATAGCAGGCAAGACCGTTTCCAAGCCTGACCCACACCGGCTTGCCGCGCAGGATCTGCGCGGACTTCAAGTCGTAGGCATAAACTTTGTTACGGGTAACGTAATCGTCTTGCGTGACGTTGTAGTCGGTCCTGGGCTGTGCTTTCTTGGCTTCAGGCGAAGGCTCGTGCCGCTCGTAATAGATCATCCCCACACGCACCGCCGCCACAACCAGCGCCAGGATCAGGACGATCTGCGTCCTCTTCCACCATTCGGATTTCATGATTCTCCATTCACAGCTTACCCAACGTATCCCACAGGTTATCCTAGCGCTCCTTCACCCGGCGGCTCTCGCCTTCCAGGGTTGTCGTCCAAGTCTTGCCGTCGTCGGAGAACTCGCTGCGGAAGGTCATGTGCCCCGGAGAATCGAAGATGTTCAGCGTCCGGAATACGACCTTTTTTCCTTTTTCTTCAAAGCTATTGGAGAATGTCCAGGTGTTCCCCTCGATTGTGTAGACACCGCAGTGCGCGCTCTCTCCGGGATTGTTGAAGGTGCAATATTTGTACGATTTTTCCTTTTCATTATAGGAAAAAACTGTGAGCTGGTTCGCTGGAATGCTAATCAGCTGATCGCATACGAGATATTTTCCAAGGGGAGACCAGGCGCAGGCAACCTTCGCCTCAATAGATGCGGCTTTCGAGTAGGCAGTATCTTTTGATGCGCTTTTTGACTCCCATCGGCCGGCGAACATTCCCACGTTATCGTGGGGCGTATTCTCACCGACCGCTACCGAACCAGCGGCCCCCAGGTTCGCCAGAAAAGAAAACACTGCTACGAACGTAAGAGAACGGAGAGCCTTTTCCATACTGCCTCCATTTTTAAATTCAAGAATTGAACGAGGATTGCCCTTGAGAGACGAAATTACGACGAGAACGTAAGCAAACCAGCGAACCGACCCGCGCTAACAACGGCAGGTCCAATGAAACAGCATCATCTTAACCGCGCCCGCGCTAACAAATTCATGTGCTGGTAGATACCGGCCTTTTCCCGGCGATCAAGACAGAACAGAAACGCCAGACAGCCATAGATAGCGAGCAGTAGACAGATCACACCCAACAGGCTCCACAAGGAATTTACATACCGCGACAGCATTGCGCTAGCCATAGGTATGGCCGCGCCACAAGCCATGGGAGCCAGGAAAGAATTCTTGATGACTTCCCTGAGCCGCAACCCCATGATGTGGCCAACTTGCGGGAGGAGAACCGCAGCCGAGATGGCCTGTGGAATGAAGAAGCCCACAGCAGCACCATTCATTCCAAATCTTGGAATCAGCAATACAAATAAGATCAGATTTGCCGCGGCGTTCGCAACCGAATACTTTGCCCAAAGCTCTGGCCGTCCAATGGCGGTAACGAAAACCACAGGCACATGACAGAAGCTGTTCACCAGAAACCCGACCGCAATAATCTTCAGGCAAAAGGACGCCTGCGCCTCAAACTCGGGGCCAACGTAATACCGCAGGATCGAGGAGGACATGAATATAAGCAAAAGGCTGATGGGCAGCGCAATCAGGGCGGCCATCTTGGATGCCCGGAAATAAAGCTCTCTGGCCTTCTCGAGTTTGCCCATGGCAAGCAATTCGCTGGCAGCCGGATAGATGACGGTGGTGATGTTCGATACGCCCATTGGAACCCTTTCAGCAAGCGTATACGGCACAACGTAAAAGGCGACGGCGGTCAACGGGAGATAGTAGGCCACGATCAACCGGTCAAGACGGAGCACAACCAGCGCCGCAACTCCGGAGATGAAAAGCGAAGACGAAAAGATCAGTAGGCGTTTTGCCTGCGACCATTCGATTCTGGGGTAAAGGCTCAAATTCGGAAAGATACGGCGGGCGGCCAGCAGAGTCGCCACAAACAAGAAGAGGCTGCTTGTCATATTGGCCACCAGCACACCCTTCACATAAAAACCCAAGTACAAGGCAATCACTGAGCCTAGCTGCCGTATGGTGGCAGCAATAATATTGACGGAATTAATAAGGTCAAACCGCTGAAGGGCGGTTGGAATTGCGGTGAGCGTCTCAGTCGCAATCGAGAACAACAGTCCCAGGGCCGTCAGAAACAGAGCCATTGGCACATAGACCTCGGTCCCAGCCGCGCCGTGAAAAAGCGTATCTCGAATCAGCTTTTGCGGGATTATCAGTGCGAGGAATGCTGCGACGCCTCCCGCAACCGTAATGGTCCAGGCAGTCTCGAAAAGCCGAACAATTCGGCCCCACTCGCCTTTCCAATAGAGGTCGGAGACTAATTTTGCCACGGCTCGGCCCAATCCGAGGTTCAAAAGGCTACCGAATCCCCCCAAAGAAGCAGCGATCGCGATCATCCCGTAGAGATCCGTACCTACCCCGTGGATGATGTAGGGAATGACAACAATTGCCAGCACGACCGAATAAGCTTGGCCAACAATGTTGAGCAGCGTCCCCGCAATTACTTTCTGTCCGCTGGTATTTGGAGCTGGGCTCGCCAATCTAAAACTCGCCTGACCAAAGCTCGTCTGACCGAAGAGATTGAGCGCCTGGGGTGTTCAAGCGGAGCTGCGGAAACGGGAATCGAGAGGTCAGCAAGCGAGAAAACCCGCAAGCGTTCCACAGCCAAATGTAGAGTAAGGCAAGAGCTGCGGGCTAAACGCAGGAACCTGAGCGTAGAAATGACATGAGCGTACCGGCATCGTGAAGGTGAATTTTAGCACTAGCAATACGGGACAAGTGGAACCGAATCAGCTCCCTGTGAACAAAAGCTTGCTCGCGGAGTTGAAGCCCGATCCGCGGATGACGCACCGCTGAAATTCGGAAGAGTTTAGTTGGAAGCGCCTTCAACCTGCGTCGGTTCCTGTCCCCGGCTCTGAGCCTCACGCCGCCGCTCAACCAGCTTGGAGAAGATCACCAATCGCTCAGGAGCAGGGCCAATGTAATAGGTGGGATAACAAGTAATCAATGTGAGCTGCGGATCGGTGGTTTGCTTGAGTACGCTGATATCTTGAGGCTTGACGACCTTTTTTCCGGTCACGCGATAGGTAAACAGATCGCCGGCCCTGCGAACCTGAATATCGTCGCCCTTTGCCAGTTCGTAGATGTGACGAAAGAAAGTATCACGATGCGCGGTGATTACCGAGTTACCGTCCTCTCCAGGAAGGGGAGTATCGGCGAGGTGTCCGGGGCCGATTGCAAGTTGGCGGCTTGAGACACCTTCCACTACGATCGCGTCCAGACCAATCTTCGGGATTGAAACACGGGTCAGGGCGTCGGCGACTTTCGCGGGCTCCTGCGATTGACTCAGCTCGGGAGCCACGAGCTGCTGCTTCCATTCCGCAGCAAGCTCTTTTTGGCTGCGGTACATAGACCAATACTGGCCGCCAACGTAGCTCAAAAGCCCTAATCCAAACAGCACCAGGATGATCGACAGATAGCGCTGGAGGGCACCCAGTAGGTTTGCGTACCGCCGCTTCATAGCTAGGTTAGATGCACGATGCGGGTACTCACCTTCGGCTTCCTGAGGTGACAAAACGCAGTTTGCCTTAAGCTAAGTGCTTATTTTTCTTTCATCAATGGAGATAACCTCATGTAGAGTTTTCCACTTTAGAGTTCTCTTTAAATATTGGCGAATCCCAATGACAATCCAGGCTGGTAAGCGCCCTTACCAAAGTACAGTGTGCGAAGGGCCATCGCGTCTCTTCCAGAGTGGCTTGTAGGTGATTGACACAAAAGCAGTTCTGCTCAACAATGGTTTTTCTGGTTCGTCCTAGAAAAACTTTTGTAGCGGGAGCTATCTCATGTCTGAAACACCTCAGCAAGACTCCGGCAGCAGCCCCATGGTAAGAAACATTCTCTTGGTACTTGCCGGAATCTACGTTATAGGCAGCATTGTTTTTGTCGTGCAGGCATTCAGCCGAATGGACGACATGGAGAAGAAGCAAGCTGCGCGAGAAGCGGAGTTCCAAAAAGCCATCGAGCAGAAGTTTGCCGCAAATACCAGCCAGACGAATGCGTCGCTCAATGCGCTTGCCAAGAAAGTCGGCATGAGCCACCAGGAACTCGCTCAGCGTGCCGCCGCGATCCAGAAGGAAGAGAAAGGTCTGGAGACAAAAGTTGCCGAGCAGGAAGAACAGAATAAGCAGCAGTTTGGAGCCATCAGCGGTGACATCACCGGAGTCAAGGGAACGGTGGGCCAAGTGCAGCAAGACGTAACCTCGACAAAAACCGATCTTGAAGCTACAAAATCGAAGTTGGATCACGCGATCGGCGACTTAAACAAACAAAGCGAGTTCATCGCCACCACGCATGATGAGCTTGAGGTTTTGAAGCACAAAGGCGATAAGAACTACTTCGAATTCACGCTGCTGAAAGGTAAGGATCCCACGCACGTTGCCGCTGTCGGCCTGCAGCTCAAGAAGGTGGATCCCAAGAAAGCGCAGTTCACACTTTACGTAATGGCCGACGACAAGCGCATCGAGAAAAAGGATCGCTCGGTGAATGAACCGCTCCAGTTCTACACGGGACGAGACCATTACCTTTATGAAGTGGTGGTCAACAGCGTGGACAAGAATCAGGTAACCGGCTATCTGGTAGCCCCAAAGGGCGCCAATGTTGGCCCGGTGGATCACGCCGCCCAAGGCACCCAGAATTAAGCACCTTAGAGAAATAGCAGTCCAAGGCACTTCTTTCCAGAAGTGCCTTTTTCTTTTTGCAGCTCACGCGGCCTGTGTCCTTCTCCGCCGTTGAATTGCCCTGCATCTAAATACAAAGCACGCAGAAAAAGCCCGCCTTTAAAAAATATGAACCTGCATGAAATATGAAACCTGAAATATGAAAAAAGATGAGCGCCAGAGCCGGGAATTCAATGCCACCATGCTCATTGCCATTGTGGTTTCGGCGATCCTCTCGTTGGCTTTGCTGGCGATGATCTATGGATGCCTTCGCGCCAATCAGCATGCGCCCAAGACTCATGTTTCCACAACTGACGCTTCAGGTCATTCGTCTTTCATCCTTACATCTTTGCGAAAAAATCTGAAAACTTTCGATTGACAGTTCATCGCAGGGTTCGCTAGGATTACGGCCATGTCAACGCTGACCCACCGCCACCATCACCATCATCACGTGGCAAACGTGTCGGCGGAGGCCTGTAAGAGCTAATCCAAGCGCAATCATACGATTGAAGCCCGCCGACAAAGAGTCGGCGGGTTTTTTGTTTTTGCGCGAAAAACGACGAGGAAAAAATCATGCAAATCGATTTCGCGAAGATGGAAGGGCTGGCCCCAGCCATCATTCAAGATGAAACAACGGGTGAAGTCCTGATGGTTGGCTTTATGAATCCGGAAGCTTATGACCTGACCTGCAAAAATGGCTATGTAACGTTTTACTCGCGCACCCGCCAAAAATTATGGACCAAAGGCGAAACTTCCGGAAACCGCCTTCGAGTAATCTCCGCCTTTACCGACTGCGACCAGGACACCATACTGCTGCGCGTGAAAGTAGAAGGAGACGGCGTGGTATGCCACACGGGAACCAAGTCCTGCTTTAACGAACCGCTCACGATTCAGGCGGCAGAGGTTGAGACGGCGGAGGCAGCGCGATGAAGCTGCGCGTTGGAATCCCTAAAGGAAGCCTTCAAGAATCGACGGTTGCGCTGTTCAAGAGAGCCGGCCTGAACGTCTACACCAGCAGCCGCTCTTATTTCGCCGGCACCGACGACGCCGAAATCGAGTGCATGCTGATCCGCGCACAGGAAATGTCGCGCTACGTGGAGCACGGCGCACTGGACTGCGGGCTTACCGGCAAAGACTGGGTGGTTGAGAACGGCTTAGACGTAATAACAGCAGCCGAATTGGTTTACGCAAAACAGAGCCTTGGGAAGGTCCGCTGGGTGCTGGCCGTGCCCGAGGACTCGGCATTCCAAAAACCCGAAGATCTTGCCGGTAAGATCATTGCGACGGAGCTAGTCAATGTAACCAAGAACTACTTCTCTGCGCGCAACGTGCCGGTAAAGGTCGAATTTTCATGGGGCGCAACCGAGGTAAAGCCGCCTACGCTGGCAGATGCGATCGTCGAAATTACCGAGACCGGCAGTTCTCTGCGTGCAAACAGGCTCCGCATTATCGACACTGTAATGGAATCGGCCACGCAGCTCATTGCCAACAAGCAAACCTGGAACGACCAGCAAAAGCGCCGCAAAATCGACAATCTCGCTCTCATGCTCTGTGGGGCCATCTATGCCCAGGGACGAGTCGGCCTGATGCTGAACGTTCGGAGGCCGGATTTGGAATGCGTCCTGTCGGTACTGCCTGCGCTGCAGAAACCTACGATATCGGCACTCAGCGACGACGGATGGGTTGCGGTGAACACGATCATTGAAGAGAGCACTGCCTGGAGAATCATGCCACAGCTTAAGGCCGCCAAAGCCGAAGGCATTGTGGAATATCCGCTGAACAAGGTGGTGCTCTGATGCGCATCCTGGAAGAAAAGCGCGCGGAGCTGTTCGTCCGCAAGCTCGAAAAACGGGGCGCAACCGGGCTTGCGGACGTGGAAAAGGCAACGCGAAAGATTGTGAAGGATGTCCGCTCCGGGGGTGACCGCGCCTTGCGGCGGTGCGCCGAAAAGTGGGACGGCGTCTCGCCGGGGCAGTCTTTGCGAGTGACGCCTGCGGAAATGGAATCGGCCTGGAAAGCCGTTTCGCCGGAGTTTCGATCTGCGCTGGAAGCGGCGGCTTCCAACATTCGGCGCTATTGCGAATGGCAAAAGCCCAAGGAATGGCGGCATGCCCCTCTTCCGGGAATTTCCCTGGGCCAAGTGGTGCGACCGCTCAGGGCAGTCGGCTGCTACGTTCCTGGAGGCCGCTATCCCCTGCCCTCGACCATGCTGATGACCGTGATTCCGGCGCAAGTGGCGGGCGTTAAGGAAATTGCGGTTACTTCTCCTCGACCTGCAAACGAGACGCTGGCAGCCGCATTTTTTCTAAACGTGAAAGACATGTATCGCATTGGCGGCGCACAAGCGGTGGCGGCGCTGGCTTACGGGACAAAATCGGTGGCCCGCGTTGAAAAGATTGTTGGCCCGGGAAACCTCTTCGTGACCGCCGCTAAGAAACTCGTGGCCTTCGACTGCGCCATCGACTTTCTGGCAGGACCAACCGAGGTGGTCATCGTGAGCCACTCGGGCGAGGCGCGCTTTATCGCCGCCGACCTCGTTGCCCAGGCGGAGCACGATCCCGATGCGCTGGCGGTCCTGGTTACCACTTCCAGCATTTTGGCGGAACGGGTTGCAGCCGAGATCGAGGATCTTGCAGCCTCCAATAAAATCGCCAAAACCTCATTGCGTCGCAATGGCGCAATTCTGTTGGCTGACTCGCGCGCGCAGGCGTTGGAGTTTACCAACCGGATCGCTCCGGAACATGTGACGGTCAACGATGAAGATGTTCCGGGCATCCATAGCGCCGGTTCGATCTTCGTTGGCGATTACTCGCCGCAGGCAGCCGGAGACTATGCCGCCGGCCCCAACCATGTTTTGCCCACCGGAGCCGTGGCGCGAACGCGTGGTGGACTCGGCGTTGCCGATTTCCTGAAAACGATCTCCATTCAACAGCTCTCCGCCCAAGGACTCAATCAAATCGCTCCTTCCGTAGTGACACTGGCAGAGGCCGAAGGCCTTGCCGCCCATGCAGAATCGATTCGAGTGAGGTGCGCCCATGCTTAAACCTCGCAAGCCCGTATGCGAGATGCCCGAATACCATTCGCCCTTGTGCGATCCCGTGCTGGATTTACGCCTGGATATGAACGAGAGCACCGTTGGATGCTCACCGCGGGTTCTGGAAAAACTTCGCACATTGGACGCGAAAACCCTCGCTCTTTATCCCTCCCGCGAGCAGGGTGAAAGCATTGTGGCCAATTTCCTCGGGTTGAACCCTTCGGAAGTGCTTCTGACCAATGGCGCCGATGAGGCTATCGATCTCCTGTGCCGGGCTTATCTCGATCCCGAAGACGAAATCATACTCGTGACACCGGCGTTCACCATGTACGAGGTCTTCGCAAGCGCCACGGGCGCACGCATCGTGCCGGTTGCCGCAGAAGAAGATCTGGCGTTTCCGACGGCAAGAGTCGTCCAGGCAGTGACTCCTCGCACCAGAATCATCGTTATCACGAATCCCAACAATCCAACCGGGCTGGCGGCCGAGCGCACCGATATTCTCAAAGTCATCGAGTCAGCGCCCAATACGGCGGTGCTCCTAGACGAGGCCTATTTCGACTTTTGTGGCAAAACGCTCCTGGACAAGCTGGGCAAGCTGCCCAATCTGTTCATCGTGCGTACATTCTCAAAAGCCTATGGGCTGGCGGGGCTCCGGGTCGGAGTCCTCGCTGGGCCGGAAGGCCAGCTCTCGATTCTGCGCCGCCTGTGCCCTCCCTTCAACCTGAATGTGTTTGCCCTGGAATGCCTCCGTGAAGCTTTAGACGACCGGCAATTCATACAAGACTACGTCAAACAGACGATCGCCTCGCGCGAATGGCTGCGCAGCCAACTCGAGAGCCTGGGGTTGAAGTGCTGGCCCAGCGAGACCAATTTTCTCCTGGTGCAGTTTGGCCCGCTCAAAAAGATTGTGCTCCAAGGCATGAACAAGCACGGCATCGCCCTGCGCGACCGTCCGGATTGCGAGGGCTGCATTCGCATTTCGATCGGCACCAAAGCGGAGATGGAGCGGTTGGTTTCAACCCTGCAGGGAATCCTGTACCAGCCGCAAGTATCTAGTGCGCAAGGGAGAGGCAAATGAGAAAAGCATCTCTCCGCCGCACCACCACCGAAACGGAAATTCAACTGGCCCTGACCATCGAGGGCCAGGGCAAGTACGAGGTCTCAACCGGCATCCGTTTTTTCGATCACATGCTGGAGCTGATGGCCCGCCACGGCGCGTTCGATCTGAAGTTGAAAGCCAAAGGCGATTTGGATGTAGACCAGCACCACACCGTCGAAGACGTTGGGATCGCGCTGGGCGAGGCTTTTTCCAGCGCGTTGGGCGACAAGCGCGGCATCATGCGGGCCGGTTATTTTGTCATGCCCATGGACGAGACCTTGGGACTGGCCGCAGTCGACTTCAGCGGGAGAGCCGCATCGGTGATCAAGACGCAGGTGCGGACACGCATCGTTGGCGATTTGCAATCGGAACTTGTGCACGACTTCTTTGAAGGTTTTGCGCGCGGCGCGCGAGCGAATGTGCATGCGCGTGTTCTCTATGGGCGCTCGAACCATCACAAGATCGAATCGCTCTTCAAAGCGTTTGCCCGTGCCCTGCGCGTGGCATGTTCTCGTGACCGGCAGCTTGCCAAGATGCTGCCCAGCACCAAGGGCCTCTTATGATCGCCATTGTCGATTACGGCGCGGGAAACATCAGCTCGGTCAAAAAAGCCCTGGAACACATAGGGGCTGAGACCAAGCTGACCGATGACCCGACGGCGATCCTTACGGCGAAAAAAATCGTGGTCCCAGGCGTCGGCCACTTCTGCCGCTGCGATGCTCTTAATCTAAGAATGCGTTCAGCGCTCCTGGAAGCCATCGCGAACGGCACACCTTTTCTTGGCATCTGCGTGGGCATGCAGTGGCTCTTCGAGGGCAGTACCGAAGCTCCTGAGACCCTCGGGGCCGGCTTATTCTCCGGGCACTGTTCGCGCTTCCCTTCCACCGTAAAGTCGCCGCACGTTGGTTGGAACCGTTTGGCTCTCCACGGCGACTCCCAACTGCTGCGCGGCATCGAGGATCGCTCGTTTGTGTACTACACACACTCGTTCCGCGCTCCCATGGTGGAACAGGCAATCGCGCGCACCAGCTACGGAGGATTGTTCCCCGCGGCAGTCGAACGCGGCAATGTCTACGGCGTGCAATTTCATCCGGAAAAATCGGGACGAGCGGGGTTAAGGATCCTTGAAAACTTCTGTGCTATCTGAGCAGTTGACCAGGCGCATCATCGCATGCCTCGATGTCGACGCCCAACGGGTCGTTAAGGGAGTGCGGTTTGAGCAACTACGCGACGTGGGCGATCCGGCGGAACTCGCGGCGCTTCACGCCCAAGCGGGCGCGGACGAAATTGTGATGCTCGACATAACCGCCACAGCGGAAGGCCGTGGAACGCTGATCGACACGGTACGACGGACCGCGCAGCAACTCTTTATACCGCTGACCGTCGGCGGAGGTATCCGGGCTCTCGACGATGCCTCCCGCATCTTTGAAGCGGGGGCCGACAAAGTCAGCATCAACTCTGCCGCTGTTACGCGACCTGCCTTGATCTCGGAGATTGCACAACGCTTCGGCTCGCAAGCCGTCATTGTGGCCATTGACGCACGACGCGGAACAGGAGATGTTCACGAGGCGGAGGTTTGGGTCGCTGGAGGAAAGAAGCCCACGGGGAAAAGGGTGGTGGCGTGGGCTCAGGACGCTGAACGTCTGGGCGCGGGAGAGATCCTGCTCACCTCCATGGACCGCGACGGCACCGGGT
Organism: Candidatus Angelobacter sp.; assembly: GCA_035295685.1. Classification (GTDB taxonomy): domain Bacteria; phylum Acidobacteriota; class Terriglobia; order Terriglobales; family Acidobacteriaceae; genus Angelobacter. Next base: position 7,103 of record DATGIO010000023.1, on the reverse strand, counting down.
CGGGCTTCGATTGCTCCCTTACCGCAGCGGTATCGGAAAGCGTGTCTATTCCTGTCATTGCCTCTGGAGGAGCGGGCAATGCACAAGACTTCCTTAATGTGTTTACCACTGGGAAAGCCGATGCCGCCCTGGCTGCTTCTATCTTTCACTATGGAACTCACGCCGTTGCGGAATTAAAAGAAACCCTTCTTCAGTCGGGAATCCCCATGAGGTGGCCATGCTGATCCCTTCTATCGATTTGCTCGACGGAAAAATCGTTCAACTGGTTCAAGGCAAGAAGAAAGCATTGGAGTCGGACGATTTTGACTATTGGATCGAACGATTCTCCTCCCATCCTCTGGTGCAACTCATCGATCTTGACGCGGCCCTTGGCCAAGGCAACAACCACTCGCTCATTGAGATGATATGCAAGCGCCTGCCCTGCCAGGTTGGAGGAGGCATCCGCAGCATTGGCCAGGGAAAAGCGCTCTTCGATGCGGGAGCCAGAAGGATCATTCTTGGATCAGTTCTTCTGCAGAGCGGAAGGGTGAACGCCGAGGTTGCTGAGGAGTATTCCGAAAACCTGGGCATGGGAAGGTTGACTTTTGCCATCGATTCTCGCGGAGGCAAAGTCGCCATTCAAGGCTGGAAAGACACCACCGCCTTTGAACCGTTGGAAATACTTTCAGCGCTGGGACCTTACTGCAGCGCCTTCCTCTACACCCACATCGACACGGAAGGCACGATGTCCGGCTTTCCTATAGAAACAGCCCGCAACCTCCGCGAAGCTACAACTCGGCGATTGATCGTTGCTGGCGGAATTCGCTCGGTGGAGGAAGTACGCACCTTAGAGGGCCTCGGGGTTGACGCCGTGGTAGGAATGGCGATCTACACGGGCGCCATCAACGAAGGTGGAGTAGGGGAGTAATGGAGTACCGCCTTAACAGCACCAACCCCTTGCTCTCCAGGGGGCAGAACAAGCCGATCTGGTCTCTCAAAGGCTGCTCGGATGTACAGCAGTGAGACCACTGAAGCGGCCAAAATCTGTAACATTCAATGTAAGTATATGGCTCACGCGGTGGACGTACATCGCGGCGGCCAAGCGCGCATCATGTACCTGAATACCCAAGATGCTGTGCTGCACGACGATTTTCCGCCACTCTCGATAAACCGCGTCGCTGTCAGGCAAGAGGATCATTCCAGTCTCGATTGCGCGTACTTCGCGCTCTGCATCGGCAACGGGCAAACCAAAGCCGTTGCGGTCGAGAGGGCGTGTCATGGCATTCCAAAGCTCAGCGATATTCTGATGCGTGTAGTGAAGAATGGTAGCTTGGCCGGCGAGTTGAGCGAGCGCGGCGTCTACGAGTTGGTGTTGGGGATCGGAGCGCCGCGTCATGCGTAGGAGGATGTTGGTATCGACCAGGCACGAGGCAATTGCCATCTTAATCGTGATCCTGGTAAATCCACTCGCGCGAAATGGTGTCGGGCAAAGGAGGAATTTTGTCGGAGAACTGGGCCAGTGAGTCGAGCCATGCGCGAATCTCTTCTGGTGTACGCAACGGTCGAGTTTCCACTGCATGCGCCGCCAGTTGTTGCGCCAAAATCTCTTGAACGTAAGATTCAAGCGACAAGCCGCGTGCCTTGGCCTGGGCGGCAAGTTCGTCGGGAATATTGACGGTAACCACCATAATCAAGACTGTAGCACGAATCAGGCCAGCGGTTGAAGATCAGAGGTACGGTCTTAAAGAGATGATCGGCGGCGCCGGTAATTCAACTCCTGTTTGCGATGGCATATTGCGTGCAATTCGCACTGCTGCTAGAACAGCAATCCACAATCGACGAATCTTCATCCCGTAATGCGCGACATGAATGAAGGACGCCGGCTCTCATAGGCACCGATGTCGGAATCACGCTTCAAGGTCATGCCAATCTCATCGAGTCCTTCCAAAAGGCACATGCGCTTGAAGGCATCAACCTTGAATTCCGCTTTGAACTCGGTTGCAAAACCCTCTTGCGATGCAATCTGGCATTTTTCCAGGTCCACCGTCAGACTCGCCCTCTGCGCGGATGCATGAGCCGTCAATTGGGCGATTTCTTTTTCCCCAAGCGTTACCAGGAGAAGACCGTTCTTGACGCAGTTGGTTGAAAAAATATCGGCAAACGACGGTGCAAGAATGGCGCGAAAGCCAAAGTCGCGCAGAGCCCAGGCCGCGTGTTCACGCGAAGAGCCGCAGCCAAAATTTTTTCCGGCAATCAGGATCGAGGCGCCGCTATACATGGGCGCATTGAGTGGGAAATTCGGATCGGGATTGCCCTGGGCATCATAGCGCCAGCCAAAAAAGAGGGCATCGCCGTATCCCGTTCGTTCAATCCTTTTTAGAAACTGCTTGGGAATGATCTGGTCGGTATCGACGTTCTCCCGTGCCAGCACAGCCGCAACACCCGTATGAGTCCGAAAGCTTTGCATTGCTAGTCCTTATATTGCCAGTTGCGAATGTCCACAAAGTGCCCCGCTACTGCCGCCGCTGCGGCCATGGCAGGGCTGACCAGATGGGTGCGCCCGCCAGCGCCCTGGCGACCCTCAAAATTGCGATTGCTGGTGGAAGCGCAGCGCTGTCCTGGGGAGAGGCGGTCGGCATTCATGCCCAGGCACATCGAGCAACCGGATTCGCGCCACTCAAAGCCCGCGTCGACAAAAATCTTATCGAGCCCTTCCCTTTCAGCAGCCTTTTTCACATTTTGCGAACCTGGAACCACCATGCCATGTACGCGCCCGGCAAGCTTGTAGCCCTTCACAATGCGGGCAGCCGTGCGAATATCTTCGAGACGCGCATTGGTGCAGGAGCCGATAAACACCCGGTCTATCTCAATCTTCTCAATCGGAGTGCCAGGAGCCAACCCCATGTACTCCAACGCCCGGGCCATGCTACGTCGCTCGGAATCGCTATTGGCGCGGCTTGGGTCGGGAACGTCGTCGGTCACTGGAGCAGCCATGGCCGGGTTGGTTCCCCACGTCACATAGGGAGCGAGGCGCGTCGAATCGATCTCTACCGTTGAGTCGAATCTGGCTCCTGGGTCGCTCTTCAGTGTCTTCCAGAAAGCTACAGCCTCGTCCCAATGCTTGTCGCGTGGAGCGAAGCGCCGGCCCATCAGGTAACTCAAGGTTGTCTCGTCGGGTGCGATCAATCCGGCACGAGCTCCACCTTCGATGCTCATGTTGCAGAGCGTCATCCGGGCTTCCATCGACAAAGACTCGATCGTCTCACCGGCATATTCGATGACGTGTCCGGTAGCGCCGTCAGTACCAATCTGGCGAATCAAAGCCAAAATCAGATCTTTTGAAGTAACTCCAGCCGGCAGCTTTCCCGAGAAGCGCACCCGCATGGTCTTCGGCTTTTGTTGAATCAGGCACTGAGTCGCCAGCACATGTTCCACTTCCGAGGTGCCGATGCCAAACGCCAATGCGCCAAAGGCGCCATGGGTGCTCGTATGGCTGTCCCCGCACACAATCGTCATTCCCGGCTGTGTTAGACCTTGTTCCGGCCCAATCACGTGCACAATGCCCTGGTCGGGAGAATCCAGATCGAGCAGGCGAATACCAAACTCGCGGCAGTTTTTCCGCAAGGCTTCAACCTGGGAACGAGCCATTGCATCTTCGAGCAGGTTGCGGTCGCCGCTGGTCGGCACATTGTGATCCAAGGTGGCAATCGAGAGCGCCGTCTGCCGCACCTTGCGCCCCGCCATCCGCAAGCCTTCAAAAGCCTGGGGAGAGGTAACCTCATGCAAGAGATGCAGATCAATATAGAGGACCGAAGAGTTCTCCGGCCCGGAGCAAACAACGTGGTTGTCCCAGATCTTCTCGAATAAAGTTCTTTCAGCCATTTCCTATCCTATACGGCGTGGTACGCAAAACGCCGGTCAAGTAAGGCCACAAACGCCTGCTCCACTAACTCGCCCATCTCTTTGGTGCTGACGGTGGGTCCATTTCCATGGCGTAGATCGGCGGTGCGATGCCCATCGTTGAGCACTTGCTGAATCGCCGCCTCCAAGTCGCCGGCTTCGTGATGCATTCCAGCCGAGTGACGAAGCAGCATGGCCGCCGACGCGATTGCTCCCAAGGGATTCGCGATTCCCATTCCCGCAATGTCCGGCGCCGAGCCATGAACCGGCTCATAAAGATCGACGCTTCCACCAATCGTCGCCGAAGCCAGCATACCCAGCGAACCGGTAATCGCTGCGGCCTCGTCGGAAAGAATGTCCCCGAAGAGGTTCTCTGTAAGGATTACATCAAAACGCGTGGGACTGGAAACCAGCATCATCGCACAAGCGTCCACGTATACGTGATCCAGCTTCACATCCGGATACGACTGGCCAACCCGGGTCACGGTGCGCCGCCACAGTTGCGACGTTTCGAGCACGTTGGCTTTGTCCACGGAGGTGACACGCTTCTTCCGCAACCTCGCTTGTTGAAATGCGACGTGCGCGATTCGCTCGATCTCCTCCACGGAGTAGCCCATCGTGTTGTAGGCATATGCCTCTTTGTCGCCAAAGCCTCGCGGCTGCGAAAAGTACAGGCCGCCCAAAAGCTCGCGCACGATCAGGATATCGGCCCCTTCCACTCTCGACTTCTGCAACGGAGAGCAATCCAGAATCGGACGATAGGCGGCTGCTGGACGAAGATTGGCAAAACCGCCAAGAGCGCTCCGCAGGCGAAGCAAGCCGGATTCCGGCCGCTGCTCGCCACGCAAAGCGTCGAACTCAGGTCCTCCTACTGCGCCAAGGAGGACCGCTTCGCTGTTCCGGCAAGCGTGAAGAGTCGCTTCGGGCAGCGGAGTATGAAAGCTCCGAATCGCCGCTCCTCCCACTGGATGCTCTTCAAATACAAATTCGCAGTTGTAAAACGCATTGAGGGCGCGCAATACGCGCACCGCTTCGCGGCAAACTTCCGGCCCGATGCCATCTCCGGGGAGCACAGCTATCTTGAATCGCATAGAACCCACTTTCTTGGGAATCACCATTGACTTACGCGCTCATCGCAGGATGTTTTTGTGGAAGCAGAGATAATAGGTCCTGGTCATAGACGGCCTTTTTGCTCTCCGCAAGTTTCATGAACTGGAGGTAAAGCGTCTCCATTTCGGTGGAGGAAGCTGCATAGCCAAGCTCGGCTAAACGCTTTGACAAAGCATGCCGCCCCGAATGTTTTCCCAACACCAGATTGTTGCCCGGCACGCCCACCGACTCCGGAGTCATAATCTCGTAGGTGAGCGGATTGGCAATCACGCCATGCTGATGGATTCCGGCTTCGTGGGCAAATGCGTTACGCCCAACCACCGCCTTGTTCGGTTGTGGACCAAAACCGATGATCTCCGACAACATGCGGCTGGCAGGATAAATCTCCTGAGTATTGATGGAAGTGTAGTAAGGCAACTGCGCTTGCCGCACGGCCAGCAGCATCACAATCTCTTCCAGAGAGGCATTTCCGGCCCGCTCGCCAATACCGTTGACCGTGCACTCTACCTGCCGTGCACCGGCGGCAATGGCCGCCGCGCTATTCGCTACCGCCATACCCAAGTCGTTGTGGCAGTGTACGGAGATGGTCACCTTTTCCATGCCAGGAACTTGCTGGCGTATCGTTTGAATGATGCCAGAGTACTCATCCGGAATGGAATACCCAACAGTGTCGGGAATATTGATGACCGTGGCTCCGGCGCTCACAGCGGCTTCAACCGCCTTGCATAAAAACTGGATGTCGGAGCGCGTTGCGTCTTCGGGAGAAAACTCCACATCGTCACAGAGCGACTTGGCCAGTGAGATCGACTGGTGAATCTGCTCCAGCGCTTGCTGGCGGCCAATCTTGAGCTTGCACTCCAGGTGCAAATCGGAGGTTGCCAGAAAAACATGAATGCGCGGGCGCAGGGCTTTCTCCAGCGCGCCCCATGCGCGCTCTATGTCGATCTTATGAGCGCGAGCCAGCGCGGCGATTACCGGCCGGCGCACCTCCGCCGCGATGAATTGCACGGCCTGGAATTCAGTCTCGGATGCAATGGGAAAACCGGCTTCAATCACGTCCACACCTAAGCGGTCGAGCTGCCGAGTCATCCGCAATTTGTCTTTGATTCCCATGCTGCACCCTGGCGACTGTTCGCCGTCGCGCAAGGTGGTATCGAAGATTGCGATGTGTTGCCGGTCCATTTCTTGCCCTCCTCTGGCTCCAGAAGTGTTATCCTCACCGCCAGGGATATATAAGTCAAATTTATATTTCTTAGATTGATTATTAGATATATTTATTTAATAAGCCTATCGGCGATTTCCCATAAGAAGGCGATCTAATTCCATGGATTTCTTCCAGCTCGAAACCTTTCTTGCCATTGTTGAAACCGGCAGCTTCTCCAGGGCCGCCAAAGTCATTCACCGCACCCAGCCCGCCGTGAGCCAACTCATTCATAAGCTGGAAGACAATCTTGGAGAGCCTCTGTTCGATCGCTCCTCGCGCGACGGCACATTGACCGATGCCGGAAAACTGCTCCATGAGTACGCCCAAAAGATGCTGAACCTGCGCCGCGAGGCCCGTGCATCGTTACAAGAGCTGCGGCAATTTCAACGCGGCACCCTCGTGATTGCCGCCAATGAGTTCACATCCCTGTATCTGCTGCGCGTGCTGGAAGAGTTCCGGCGTTTTTCGCCCATGATCAAGATTGCCGTGCAGCGCTCGCTGGCCAGTTCGATCCCCGACCAGATCGTCGATCACACGGTGGAACTAGGAGTGCTTTCGTTCGATCCGGAGCATCCGCAGTTGAAATCGATTGTTGTGTTCCGCGACCAACTGGCTTTTATCGTCCCGCCGAGCCATCCTTTGGCAAAGGCGAAAGAGGTAAGCATCCGCCAACTGGGAGCGGAATCGTTTGTGGCCCACAACGTCGTTTCGCCCTTCCGGCTCAAGGTGCTGGAAGCTTTCAGGCGTCACAAAACCCCGCTCAACATCGGGGTCGAGATGCCGACCATCGAGGCCATCAAGTTATTCGTTGCCAACGGGAATGGGGTGGCGCTGGTTCCCGAAATGGCTGTGGAGCCTGAACTGGAGCGGGGCGCGTTGATTTCCGTCCCCGTGAAAGAACTCAAACTTG
>DATGIO010000022.1:0-12403 GCA_035295685.1 Candidatus Angelobacter sp. | reverse complement strand
TGACGCAGCCGGGTGGTCAGCGCGGCGACGACGCTGGAATCAAGCCCTCCGCTCAGAAAGACCCCGAGCGGCACATCGCTCATTAAGTGGCTGGATACTGCCTCCTCCAGCATCTGGCGATAGCTTTCAACGTAGTATTTGCGCGGCTTATGATCTTCCTCGGGCGGGGCGGACAGGTCCCAGTAGCGTTCCAAGTAAGTCTGGCCTGTCTCATTTAACTCCAGCGTGTGACCCGGCATCAGTTTGCGAATGCCGCGGAAAAACGTCTCCTCGTTGGCGATATAGCCGAAGGCTAAATACTCGGGCAAAACGGAGCGGTTAAACTCCGCTTTCAAAGCAGGATGCGCCAGCAGGGCCTTGATTTCAGAGCCAAACAGGAACCGTTCCGGACTGAGATGATAGTAAAATGGCTTAATCCCCAATCGGTCGCGGGCGCAGAAGAGACGCCGCGAGCGTGCATCCCAGATTGCAAAGGCAAACATCCCGCGCAGGTGCTGGACACAATTGCGGCCATATTCTTCATAGAGATGCAGGATGGTTTCGGTATCGCTGCGACTCCGGTAACGATGGCCGCGAGCTTCGAGGTGGGGCCGCAATTCCTGGTGATTGTAAATCTCGCCGTTGAAAACAATCCACACTGTCCCGTCTTCATTGCACATGGGCTGGTGGCCGGTGGCAAGGTCAATGATGCTCAGGCGGCGCATCGCCAGACCAATGTTTTCCGCCACATAAAAACCATCGTCATCCGGGCCTCGATGCACAATCCGGCGATTCATCGCTTCAAGCACATTGCGATCCACCGCCCGGGAACGATCAAAATTGAATACGCCGCAAATTCCGCACATCGATATGTAAGTGATCAAGACCACAACAGGTTTTCACGTCGGCACTCGATCACGGCTTCCGGGTCTGAGCAAGCAACCTCCTGCACTGAACCGCGCAGCGTCAATTCACAGTACTCCACGGACCGATCGCAGTTCATCACGGGTCGCCCGTTAATTTCCAGAAAACTTCCACCACAGATGACAAGGTGCAATCTACTTTTGATTTTTTCGGTTCCGAGATAGAGGAATCGCGCATCGCTCTTCCATGGTGACAGTTCCCAGGAACCCTCATTTTCCGAGAACACGAAGAAATGTTCGCCCACCGCGCTTTCATACTGGTAGCCCTTGACTCCGGAGTCCGCCTCTTGCAGTTGAGCAAAACGTCCGGATTGCGTGGCAGTGCCTTCAACGGGCTGAATCATCACGGCCAACTCGGCGGGCAGCGCACTGCGGGTTGCAAAATAAACCATGGGCGTCGGTTGCTCGACGCCATAAACAGGCGAATAGCGACTTCGTCGCACCTCTTGAGACCAACAACCGTGCCCTGCCGCCGCCATAATGGAAACGCCGCGCGTTTCGGCGGCAACTCCATCGCGTCCTGAGGCAGGCAGCATGGTAAATCCTGGAGGGGTATAAGATGGAACGAGACGGGGAGCAAAATGCCAGAAGATTTCGAGCAGATGTTCGCCTATGCCCTCGGCCACATCGCGCACCAGCCAGAAGGATGGCTTCAGATGAAAAATCCAGCGCCGGTGCAGGACCGGCTCAGGAAGGCGGCGGTAGCCATCGTGATGGGCTACCAGGAGGTCAAAATCCTTCGTAGTTACCCAGCAGTCCACTTGCACTCGCGGCAACGACTGCCATGCAAAAGGTCCTGTCGGCTCCGCCTGGCTGCGCCTGTCGACTTGCAGCGTATTATGAGCCGCTGTTCCGCGAAAGGCATCACGTTCCGAGCCGGCGGAAATATACCGATAAGTTCCTGCATCCACCAGAAATTCTTCGCCATCGATGGAAAGTTGAACGCTCAACGCATCGGCATGTCCGTGACCTGCATTGCCTGTGCCCTGTGGACCTGCATCCACCACCAATTGTTGGACCGTAACCGCACGGGGGATCTTTCCCTGGCAGGTATGTGACAGATTTTTTGCGTCCGAAAGCCTCCGCGCTGGCTGGCAATTTGCCAGAACGTAGAAGCCGCTTGCAGGGAAATCGATGGAAGCGGCGGAATAGGTGACGCTCGGCAGAGAATCAAATTGCTGCGCAGCCCGAGACCCCAGAAGCCACAGGGTTTCTTCCTTAAAGCCGCCCGATGCAGCCTTCAAATCCTCTCGATGGTAGATCGCCGCCCCCGTTGAAAGCGGATCGAGCAGATGCTCCGAGCGATTGCGGCGCGGATTGTAAACCCGCCCTCCGTCGTCATCGCCAAAACGCGGCGCGATGCCTGCCTGAGACAAGCCCGCCAGCAATTCAAGCATTTTTTGCAGCGTCTCATCAAAACCAGATGGAACTGAGATATTATTGCGGGCGGCCAGAATGCGCGCATGAAGAAAGAAATCAAGCGCGTAAACGTGGTAATAGATGGACTGCTCAAAATGCATACCATCCGCCTGCACTTGCTTTTTAGCCTGCTCCAGAATCAGGTTCCAGCCCAATAGCTGCCATCGCGGAGCTGAGCGAAGCTGCGGGAAAAGAGTTCCGATGAAAAACAACGCGACAGCTTCACCCAGCAGGTGGGTATTGGGAGAGGAGTAGACGGAAAGATAGCGCTCAATATGCCGCGCATTGAGCGCCAGCCCCCGGGCAAGATCGTACTGAAAGCTCTTCGGCGCGGTTGGACAGGGCGCAAGAAGATTACCGACCCAGATCCACGCCAGGCTGCGAAATGCCACCTCCAGACTGCTCGCCCAGTTGATGCCCACGGGGTAGGGATTTTCCTGATGCCAGTGCCGCCACTGGTGGAGGAGTTCTCTCAGGAAGCGCTCCTCCGCCGTGAAGTGATAGGCTTTGGCCAGCACCACGAAATGCTGGTGGCGGTTCAGTTCCCAAACAATCTTGTGGTCGCCTACTTCCTCAAATTGAAGGTAGCGAATTTTGTACCAGGGCTTGCGTGGCGCTCGCTTCCCATTCACCGGGTCCAGATGCCAATCAATGGGCTGGCCGAAGTCCAGCCCCTCGAAACCCAGGAGGTCGAATTGGTGACAACAGATGCGGTTGGCCTGCTCGATGGTCTGTTCCACCTCGTCGGGAAATCGTTGACGCATCACGTCCAGAATTGAATTTAAGTCGCGGGCTTCAAAGAAGAACCGACCAGGTGAAAGGGACAGAGGACGAGCGGCTGAAGACTGACGCCGGGCGCGGCCATTGGATGCCTGCAATTCCCTGGAAACTGAAACCAAGCCAATGCGGAAACCGATCGCATCCTGACGCTTGGCGATTTCCTGTCGCAGGCGGGTGCGAAGCTCATCCCGGCTCATGGTGCCGACGCGTACTGCTGTTTCGCGGAAGGTCTTTTCTCTTAACATCGCGTAATTCCATCATAATCTTTCATTCTTGATTTGGACAATGTTAACCCGCCTGCCCCCAAGGTTTTCCTGCCTTGGAGGGCGTCGCGAAGCCACTTGATAGATTGAATGACGGGTTGGTGTATTTGTAGAGCTGCCTTGGTTTCGCTTATAGCCTGCCTTGAGCAAAGCGATAGGACCGCCTTTCGGCCCTAAAAGGTGAGATTCTGGCAGTAACTTCATCGAGATCGTTAATTGGCTGAAGAGGCTTGAAACTCCCTTATCGCTGTTTTCGGCTCCTCAGAGTGACAGTTCTCGACTTTCCTCTGCAACCTGCTAAAGTACAAGGGAATATTGAACTTAATCCCTTAATGCTATACTGCGAATTTGCCGTTAATTATTTGGGTTTTCGGGAGTTTGAAGAGCGGAGCGCCGAAAAAGAATGAGTTCAACGGGGCAGTCGATCAGCATTTTTGGATTGGGTTATGTAGGTTCAGTAATGTCAGCCTGCTTTGCCCATAAAGGGCATCGGGTGATTGGAGTGGATGTGAACCCGATGAAGGTGGAAATACTCAATTCCGGTCACAGCCCGATTGTGGAGGCGCAGGTGGAAGAACTGGTGGCCGAGGCGCATCGCGCCTGCCGACTCCATGCGACGGCGGATGTTGAGGCGGCGGTGCGGGAGACAGAAATCTCATTTGTGTGCGTTGGCACGCCAAGCCAGTCAAACGGCAAGCTGGATTTAACTCATATCGAGCATGTCAGCCAGGAAATTGGCCATGCTCTGAGGAGCAAGAAGGACCGCCATTGGGTGGTCATTCGCAGCACCATTTTGCCCGGGACAACAGAATCCATCGTGCTGCCGTGCCTTCAGGCGGCCAGTGGCAAGCAACCGGGCAAAGACTTTGTTGTGGTTTATAACCCTGAATTCATGCGCGAGGGCACTGCGGTAGCGGATTTCTTCGAGCCACCTTACACCGTTTTGGGCGCCCAGAACCCGGAGCACCTTTCCAGGGTGCGGGAACTTTACCAATGGACGCCCAGCCGGATTTTTGAGACATCCATCCCTGTGGCCGAGATGGTGAAGTATGCCAGCAACGCCTTTCACGCTGTGAAGGTCAGCTTCGCCAACGAACTGGGGACGCTCGCCAAGCGTCTGGGAGTGGATACCCAGCAGATGGCGGAGATTTTCACCTCCGACACTCGGCTGAATATCTCGCCCGCTTATTTGAGTCCCGGCTTTGCTTTTGGAGGGTCGTGCCTGCCCAAGGACGTTCGCGCGTTGAGTTATCGCGCTCGGGAGTTGGACTTGAAGCTGCCGCTTATCGAGTCGCTGATGCCCAGTAATCAGGAGCACATCGAGCGGGCGGTTGAAATCGTCCTCGGAACCCGCAAAAAGAAAATAGGGCTGCTGGGATTAAGCTTCAAGGCGGGAACCGATGACCTTCGGGAAAGCCCCCAGGTGCAGGTGGTCAAGCGGCTGCTCGGCGAGGGTTGCCAGATCCAAATCTGGGACCCGCATGTGACTCTGGGCCGATTAGCGGGCGCCAATCGGCAGTACATCGAGGAGGTTATTCCCCACATCGGATCACTGCTCCGTTCGGATATGAATGAGGTCTTGCAGGCAGCTGAAGTGGTGCTGATTGGCACGCGAGATGCCCGGAAAGAGATGATCGAAGCCGGACTTCGACCCGAACAGAAAGTGCTCGACCTTGTCAATCTGGAAAAGAATCGCCGGCCCAGCCTTAAATCTTCCTATGAGGGGATCTGCTGGTAAGATGGAAACATCATGAAGATCCTTTGGGTGAAAGCCGGGAAAATCCTTCCCCTCGATACCGGAGGCAAAATCCGGTCTTACAACATCCTTCATCACCTCTCGGCGCGCCATGAACTAACGTTCCTTTCCTACTACGGCGGCGAACGCGATAGGGACTACGAACGGGAAATCACCCATGAGTTGCCCGGCTCGATGCCGCTCTACACCGGCGCGTGGGACCGAACGCCGCTGCATCGCCAGCTTCGCTACCTCCGATGGCTTCCTTCCGGGCTGCCTTTCGCGGTGACAAAATTTACCTCGCCAAAAGTGCAAAGCCTCGTGGCCTCGTGGCTCAGCGAGCGCCGTGGTGACGTGGCGGTTTGCGATTTCCTTTCCGCATCGCTGAATTTCCCTCGCAATCCTCGGACACCCACGGTGCTCTTCCAGCACAATGTCGAGAGCGTGCTCTGGCAACGCCAGGCGGAAGCAGAACAGAATCCGCTGAATCGGTGGATCTTTCAACTTGAGGCTGCGCGCATGAAGCGTTACGAACGCGAGGCTCTTCAACGCTTCCAGCACGTCATCGCAGTTTCAGAAGTGGATCGGGAACAGATGAAGGGAATGGCGCCGGAGACTCCGATCACCGTTGTTCCCACCGGCGTTGACCTCGGCCAGTTTCGGCCCGATCCGGCGGTGAAAAGCTTGCCATTTCTGGTCATGTTTGTCGGCTCTATGGATTGGACGCCCAATATCGATGCGGTGGAGTGGTTCTGCGCCGAAATCTGGCCTCGCATTCTGGCGCAGGTTCCGCAGGCAAGATTTCGCATTGTAGGGCGCGCTCCGGACGCCCGCGTGCTGAAGCTTGCGTGTAACACCGTGGAAGTGACAGGCACGGTGGCCTCGGTGGTGGAGCACTTCCGCCAGGCGGCTGTGGTGGCGGTTCCGCTACGCGCCGGGGGCGGCACAAGGCTGAAAATTCTGGAAGCCATGGCCGTCGGCAAAGCCGTGGTCTCAACGACCGTGGGTGCAGAGGGGCTCGACGTGCACCCCGGCCGTGACATTCTGCTGGCGGACGATCAGGAGAATTTTGCTCAGGCGGTCATCTCACTCTTGCAGGACCCGGACCTTCGCGGGCGATACGAGAGCTGCGCTTTGGAGCTTGCTGCGCGATACGACTGGTCTGTCATCGCGGAACGCTTCGTGGAAGTGTTGGATCAGGCGGCGCGGCATGCGCCCACCTCAGGCCCTGCGTTGGCCTCGGTAAAGGCATGAGAGTCTTGGTGCTTGACGGTCATGAGAATCAGGCGGTGGCCAGTGTGCGGTCTCTCGCCCGGGCTGGGTACTGGGTGGAAGTCGGCTCACCTTATTCCTGGTCGAAAGCCGGGTTAGCTCGCGACTGCCGCAGATCGTTCACCTATCCTGCGCCGCAGAAGGATTTGGAAGCCTTCGTCGCCTGCGTTGCGGAAGAGGTGAAAAAGTCGCCCGGTGCGCTTGTCTTGCCGATGACGGAGCGCACCACGCTGCCGCTCTCGGCCCATCGCGAGATGATCTTTGCGGCGCAGGGTCGGCTCGTGATGCCTCCGCACGAAACTGTTCTCCGCGCCTTTGACAAATACCAGACCACGGAACTGGCTTGCTCGCTGGGCATCACCACGCCGCGAACCCTTCTTCTGAAAGATGCTACTCAGGCGGCGGAGGTGGTGCACAATTTTCCGCTGCCCGCAGTGCTTAAACCTCGAAGCTCCGAGGAGGTTTCAGGCGAGGGTCAGGTGCGCGCGACGGGCGCGCCGCTTTACGCGCGGAATCCTTCAGAGTTCCTGAGAGCTTATTCCGAGCTTCGCCAGCGCTGCACCGTGGTGCTGGCCCAGGAATTTATTGAAGGCTTTGGAGCGGGATATTTTGCGCTCATGCGAGACGGTGAATTGCGAGCGGAATTCGCCCATCGCCGCGTCCGTGACGTGCGACCAACCGGTTCAGGCAGCGCTGTCCGATTGAGCATCAAGCCCGATCCGCAGGTCCGGGAGGCCAGCCTGGCTTTATTGCAGGCGCTCCGGTGGCACGGTCCGGCGATGGTGGAGTTCCGTATCCGGCCGGACGGCGTTCCGGTCTTCATGGAGGTTAACGGCCGTTTCTGGAACTCGCTGGCTTTGGCGATCTATGCTGGCGTCGATTTTCCTTCGCTGACATGTATGCTGGCAGAACACGGGGACGTCAAGCCAGTTTGCAGCTATCGTGTGGGGGTTCGTTGCCGGTGGATGCTGGGCGATTTTCGGCATCTCCTGGAAGTCTGGAAAGGGAAGCCTGAAGGGTTTCCAGGGTCATTTCCAGGCCGTCTGCGAACTCTCTGGGACTTTCTAAAGCCCGTGCCGGGAACCTTTCATGATAACTTCAACCTGCGCGACCCGCTTCCTGAGATCGCCGATTGGGTCGAATTCGCCGTGCGGCGCTTGCCGGAAGCGCTCAGGAAGAATTCCTCCCGACAACATGAGATGCATGCTCAAAGGGGCTATTCACGTTCATAGCACATTCTCCGACGGAGAATTCACATTGCGCGAGTTGCGGGAGACCTTCCTCGCTGAGGGCAATCATTTCGTTTGTGTCACGGACCATGCCCAGGCTTTCGATCCTCCGAAACTTGAGGCTTATGTCCGCGAATGCGCATCTCTTTCCAGCGATCAGTTCCTCTTTATTCCCAGCCTTGAGTTCGAGTGCTACGAGCGAATGCATATCCTGGGCTATGGGATCACTTCACTGATCGAGAGCCCGGACCCGCAGGAAGTGATCCAGTGTATTGAGCGGGCCGGGGGCATTTCCGTGATTGCCCATCCGAAGGACTCGGCTCTCGCCTGGATTGAATCATTTGAGGTCTTGCCGAGCGGCATCGAGGCTTGGAATTCCAAGTACGATGGCCGCTACGCTCCGCGCCCCGCAGTTTTTCAGTTGCTTCATCGACTGCAAAAACGCAAGCCGGAGATGCGTGCCTTTTACGGCCAGGATTTGCACTGGAAAAAGCAGTTTCGGGGATTGCTGAATACGCTGCCTTCTGCTGCGCTGGCACGAGAGGATATCCTGACGGCCTTCAGAAGCGGGGACTATCAAGCTCAAAAAGGAGGTCTCCTGCTGCCTTCCGATGGAAGGTTGCCGGAAACACTCATGGCAAGATTTGAGAAAATTCACCGGCGATCCGATTGGATGCGGTCTCTCATGAAGCGCTCCAAAAAAGTTGTGGATGGAATCGGTATGGGCGTGCCCTCCAGTTTAAAGTCCCACCTGCGAAGGATTTTCTAAGCCGTGCAACGCGGACACGTCTTCCTGATGTATCACGAGTTGGGAATGCCCGGGCGGAAGCCGTTCCTGGAGGAGCCGGGGTACACCCGCTATGTCGTCCGCGAATCCGACTTCCGCCAACAATTACAGATGATGAAGGAATCAGGAATGCGCGGCCTGAGCGTGGGTGAAGCGCTGGCCGGAACCGCTTCTCAGGAACCCGGTGTGGTCATCACTTTCGACGATGGCTGCGAGACTGATTTCTTGGCGGCGGCGCCTGCACTGCAAAGTCTGAATTTCAGCGCCACCTTCTACGTGGTGAGCGACTTTGTGGGACAGCCAGGGATTCTCTCTCCCTCCCAACTTCGTGCACTAAGCGAGATGGGGTTTGAAGTGGGCAGTCATTCAAAAACACACGCTTATCTCCCCGATCTCCACCCGGACCGGTTGAGAAATGAAATCTCGAATTCCAAGGACAGATTGGAACAAATCCTGGGTCGACGCGTGGAGCATTTTTCCTGCCCCGGAGGCCGCTGGAATCGTGTAATTGCGGAAATGTGCCGCGAGGCAGGCTATCGATCGGTTGTAACAAGCCGTATTGGAAGAAATTCCCCGACTACAGACCGATTCTGCCTGCGGCGCGTCGTTGTGCAGCGCAACACGGCTGCCCATACAGTGCTGGCTCTCGCTGGCGGGCAGGGGCTTGGGCTGCTGCAACTCCGGCAGGCACTGCTCGATGCCGCCAAGGGCCTGATGGGCAACCCCATCTACGAAAAACTCCGTTCGGTGATGCTGCATAGCGAGTAAGAGTCTTCTCACCTGTTCCATGATGCACCGCGACCCCAATTTACCTGCTCAGCCTGAGAGCGCTGCGCGACTCAAAGGGCGGTTCAGAACAACCCTCTGGATTGTTGTCGTGATCGCCTGTGCCCTCATTTTGTTTTTGCGCTTTGGCGGTGACATTCTGGTTCACACAGATCCGTTGCCCCGTCACGCCGATGTTGCAGTGGTCTTGAACGGGTCGGCGTTAGGAGTGAGGGCACGAACCCAGGGAGCCGTGCAATTGCTCAAGCAGGGCATCGTGGATTACGTCATGGCCAGCGTGCCACCAACAACGTATTGGGGCGAGAGTGTCCCCCAGGTGGCTCATCATTACTTTGCAGAACATTTCGGGCCGCAAGTTGCCGATCGTGTAGTTTTTTGCGTTGCGAACACCAATTCGACCATTCAGGAGGCGGGAGCTTTGCGCCAGTGCCTGGAAAGCCGCGGATGGAGACAGGTGATTGTGGTGACATCCAATTATCATACACGCCGGGCGGGCCGCATCTGGCGGGCTGCATTGGCCCACGCGAATCCTCCCTTCAAAATCTATATGGAGGGCGTTGCGGATGGATCATTCCAGGCAAGAGGCTGGTGGCGACAACGAGAATACGTGAAAACGTGGCTGCTTGAAACCTCCAAACTCATTTGGGAGAGCATCTTCGGTCTGGGCCCGTGGAAAAGTGTTCCATCTCAGGGCAGGGTTGTACAGTGAAAGACACGAATGATGCAAAAGACGACAACCGACGCGTCTTACCCGGCTGCTCAATTCCCTATGGCGCGATACGGCAGTTTGACCCGCGCCAATCTGGGTGTCATAATAAAGCAGACACGAACTGGCGATGAACCAGGGCGCGCCGAGGAGATTCCGGAGTGGCTCTGGAAAAGAAGAATCCGCGCGACCTTGAAGCCCATCTCAGCAGAAACCTATTGCCGGCGCCATGCAATTTACCCCCTCAATCGAGCGCCTGGCGCTTATCCCAACACCTGAAGACGCAGTTCATCAAATCACGCTCTTTCACTCGTATTTTCCAATGCCGCTTTGAACTGAACCCGCAACGTTTAGCTCATGGGTTTTGATGGAGCACACCACAAAGACTGCTCTGCCGTCCACCAACCTCAGCCGGAAAATCCTCCGGGGCGCGAGTGTTCAAAAAAGCGCAAGCTTTTAGACTCCGATATGATGAGTTCTTGGAAAGCAAGCTGAACTCTCCGATTGGAGCAAGCGCTTATCCCGATACTTTCAGAGGAGGTTACCTATGGTTGCTCCACTTATTGGCATGCATTTCCTTTCTTTTCTGATTCTGTTAATCCTGAGCGCATTCGCAGCCGCTGTTGTTCATTGGGGCATCGGCTATCGCTTCTTTAGCGGGGTCGACGGCTTCTTGGGCAAGTGGATTGTCGGCTGGATTTGCGCATGGCTGGGGCCGGCGGTGTTTGGCCACTGGTTTGGCCCTGTGATGCTTTGGAACGTCTACATCATTCCGGCTCTGATCGGAGCCTTTGTGGGAGCTTTCCTGCCTGCCGCGATCTGCAAAGCGGCGACAAGAGCGCGCTTCGACTACCGAGTCGAGCCGCAAAGCTTTGAGCAGCACAAAGTGGCATAACTCATATGGCCGGGGGTCCTTCTCCCCGGCCAAATCACTACAGCGATGAGGAAAGCCGAATCAACGTCGACAGCAAGCAAAAAATGACTGCGTCTTCATTGACCGTATCAAATCACTCTATCTTGCAATTGCTGGCATACTCTCTGGAATTTCATCAGCGGAACTTCCAGCCTCATTAGGGCTCATAAACTTTCTGTCAAATCAAAAGGGCCGACCATTCCATTGAGAACTTGGAGCGTGTGATAGACTCAAAGTCTATTGCGACTAAAACGGCTTCGGATGTATTCGTTTCGAGGAAATAGTGTGGACAAACTCACGTTGGGGTCATTTTGAAACACCAAAGGGGCTGAAGTGCTGAAGATTGGCATCGTGGGTCTCACGCAAGTGGGGAAGACCACTTTTTTCCGGATCATCACCCGGGCGCATGGGACAGGACTCGACGCCGGACGGCCCGAGGCGCACATTGGCATGGTCTCGGTGCCAGACCCTCGTCTGGATCGGTTGAGCGAGATGTTCCATCCCCAAAAGACCGTGCACGCCACCATGGAGTATGTGGATACTCCGGGCAGCGTCATTGACCTGCTTCGTGCAGGCTCACAAAGCGCAACGCTGCGTGAGATGCAAGCCCTGGTGCATGTGGTGCGGGCTTTTGGCGAGGAACCCAGCAGCAATCTCCAGGCCGATATCGAGAACGTCGAACTGGAATTGATTCTTTCAGATCTCGCTGTGGCTGAGAAGAGGCTTGAGCGTCTGGAAAAAGATATCAAAAAGCAGAAGAACCCGGCTCTCGAGCAGGAATTCCATACGCTTCAGCTCTGTAAAGCGGCGCTTGAAAAACAAAAGCCGCTCCGCGAACTGGACCTTGCGCCGGAGCAGGAGCGGGTCGTGCGCGGCTTTACTTTTCTCTCTCAAAAACCGATGCTTTATATCCTGAATTTGGACGAAAAGGATGCTGCGCGCACCGACGCTGCGGAGGAGTTCGCCGCCAGGGCGGGATTAAAGCATCGTCCGAAGACCATGGTTACCGCCGTGTGCGGCAAAGTGGAGGCTGAGCTTGCGGAACTGAGCGACTCCGAGGCGCAGGATTTCATGGCGAGTTTCGGGATCGGGGAATCCGCCATCGCTCGGGTCATTCGCTCCAGCTATCAGCTTCTGGGCCTGATTTCATTTTTCACGGTCGGCGAGGATGAGTGCCGCGCGTGGACCCTGCGATTGGGCGCCACAGCCTGGGAGGCTGCCGGTGAAATTCACAGCGATATTCAGCGCGGGTTTATCCGCGCCGAAGTTGTCAGTTATGAAGACCTTATCGCGGCTGGCGGCCTGGTGGAAGCACGCAGCCGTGGTCGATTACGACTGGAAGGGAAGGAATATGTCGTCAAAGACGGAGAGATTGTCCATTTCCGACATTCGCGATAGAAACGAGTCTCAAGAGCAGGTTGTAAGCACCTAGTATTACTAGAGATCGAGTTCATCCGCCGTCAAGCCCTGCCTTGCCTTTGAAGAGCTCTGTTAATTCTTCGAGCACAGTCCTTCTGATCGACGGAGCCAGTGGTTCTACAGTCCAAAGTCGTGTGGAATACGAGGACATCTCATCCGGACGAGCGGTCACCGTCCACATCGAATGGCCGT
>DATGIO010000021.1:0-35581 GCA_035295685.1 Candidatus Angelobacter sp. | reverse complement strand
CCGTATAGCACCATACAGCACCGTATAGCACCATACAGCACCGTATAGCACCATACAGCACCGTATAGCACCATACAGCACCGTATAGCACCATACAGCACCGTATAGCGCCACACAGCACCGTATAGCGCCACACACAGTCAGTACATGCAGAAGAGCTCTGATACTGGCACCATGATCGTTTTTAAGTAATAAACATTGACAGGGGAGGTTGCGCGCGCCAGTTTTTGGAGTATACTGTTTGGGTTCGAGATGAAGCTGAAGGACCCGAAGTTAGCTTGGAGGCGACTCGGGCCATCAGCAGGAAGGTGGTCGGCATGAGAAGAAGCGCACGCCCCTAAAAAGGGCGCACGGGGCCATGGGAAACCACCCGTAAAAGCAGGCAAGCACTGAGGCTCATTTTGGAGCCTCAGTGCTGTAATACTACCATACTAACTTATGGAAAGGAAAGGGGCTTATGGCCACTAATGAAGGAATCAATTACGAGGCTGTTCTGGCCGATCTGGAAGCCCGACGGGACCAACTGGAGGCGGCGATAGCGGCAATTAGGGCTGTAGCTGGTATGGGCCCCGTTGGTTCGGCAGCAAGCGGCGGAACACAGATTAACATGCCCACTATTTCCCATGACACATTCTTCGGGATGAGCATTCCCGAAGCGACGAAGAAGCTCTTGGGTATCCTCAAGCGTAGGTTGTCTACTCCTGAGGCAATTAAATACCTGACTCAAGGCGGCGTTCCTGAACCTGCCTACAACACCGCATATGCAGTGTTACGCCGTAGGCAGAATCAGATCGGCGACATCGTTAATGTCAATGGCGAGTGGAGTCTAAAGGAATGGGTACCTGGATACCGTCCTTCAACAAGGACCAAGAAGTCTGACGCCGATAAGGACGGACCAAGCGAAGGAAGCACTGAGATTAGAGCAAACAGTGCCAAGGCAAGCGAGCCGTCGGAAGCAACAGATACAAGAAAATGAAAACCATATGGGAATATCAGGTGACCCTAAATTAAAAGGTCGATCCACTGCCGGATCGCCGCACCAATGGTATGCGGATGATCTTCCTGCAAGTAATGACTGCCCGTGCCCAAACGGACGAGTTGGCAGTTCTGGAATCCTGAGGCGAAGCGTGTGGCCACTTCCGGAGAGATTAGGGCTCCCGGGTCGCCGTAGAAGAGCAGCTTCGGATAGTTGGAGGCGCGCAAGGCCGCTTGGTCATCTTCGCACATGGCATACATGTCGCGGGGTTCGCCTGCAATCGGCAGCTCTCGCGGAAACATCAAGATTGGTTTTCGTGACTGTGGGGTCGGAAACGGAGCTCGATACTCTGCCATCTCCGCATCGCTCAGCTTGCGGGTTACCGCCGCGGGCAGCACGCGCTCGATAAAAAAATTGTCTTCCAGAATCATCTTTTCTCCCATGCCGGGAGTTCTGAAGGCT
The DNA here is from genome assembly GCA_035295685.1 of Candidatus Angelobacter sp. GTDB lineage: Bacteria > Acidobacteriota > Terriglobia > Terriglobales > Acidobacteriaceae > Angelobacter. The sequence continues at coordinate 34,143 of DATGIO010000021.1, read as the reverse complement.
TTGAAGAGCTCCCTTGCCTCTGGCCTCTGATGGAAGTTATCCCAATTGGGCATTGGATGAATGAACTCCATAAAGGCCAACCCAAGTATCTTTTCCGGAAAGCGTGCGGCATAGTGAAATGCGAGGGCGGTACCCCAATCCTGCGCGACGATCACCATCTTGTTGAGTCCGATCGTCTCCAGAAAGGCATCTAGATATCGAACCTGATCGGCGAATCGATAGTCGATGTCCGGCTTTCCCGATCGCCCGAAACCGATCAGGTCCGGGGCGAAGCACTTGGCTTGTGGTTCTACGTGGGGAATGATGTCGCGCCAAATATAAGACGACGTAGGATTCCCATGCAGAAAAAGAACGTTGGGGCCTTCTGTCCCCGCCTGAAGATACGACATAGTGGAACCGAGCACTTCCACTTCGCGGCGTGTAAGTTTGCTTTCCTGAATAGTCTGGAGAGTCATTGTGAATCCTTTGGGAAGAGAGTATGAAAAACAACGTTCTTAAAGTGTTCGAGTGGTTCCGGACTGCGGCTTACCTTCATGCGCAGCATTGCGCCGTGCCAGCCGCTCAAGAAAAAGTCGGCCAGCTCTTCGGCTCTGAACTTCGAGGTAATCTCTCCGCGCTCCTGGCCTTCGGCGATGCAGGTTGCAAAGGGCATCCGCCATTGCTCAAAGGTCTCCGCGAGCCTGCTGCGAAGAAGTTCGCTGTGGGTGGCGGTCTCCAGGCTGAGATTGCCGATCAGGCATCCTCTCGCCCAATCTGCATCGGCCAGCTTCATCGTGATGGTGTCGACGTACCGCCTCAGCCGTTCCGGTGCGGACAAGCTCTTGTCCGATAGAGCCTCGTCAACAAGTCCTCGTACGTAGGAGAAATAGCGATCGATCACCTCGCTCGCGAATTCCTCCTTGGAAGAAAAATGGTTGGTGAAAGAGCCGGGCCGCGCTCCCGCCATTGCAACAATGTCTCGTACCCCGGCTCCCGCATATCCGCTCTTCCAGAGCACCTGAACACCAGCGTCCAGGATCTTGTCTCTCACTGAAGGCCTCGGCATGGCTGTATAATACGTACGTACGTATTGTTTCGTCAACCCAAAAATAGAAACGCGTAGTGTTGCCTTTGATAAATTCCTATCTGATTGATTTTTAAATAGATATTTGATTCATGGGGTCCATGCGTGCGAAAAACGGATGGATGGGATTATTTCCTCGATTTAGGTTCAGAGAAATAGCAACGTGGTTTGATTCAGAATGCGCATTCTGGCGCAGGATGGGCATGAGATATCGGCCAAGTTCTAAAGAGGTGAATGATGACGCAGATCGTCATGACTATTCTGCTCGTAGTCGTGTCTAACGCTTTCGGCGCTGCACAGAACAAGGCGAAACCTAATGGCGAGTATGGCGTTCAGCGATGCACACCAAAGCTGATAAGCGAAGCAGGCAGCAAATCTCCTGACTTTCACTTTCGTAAGGGAGAGGTGTACAGGCATTCGCCTCTTGTTGCTTTCGAGATACTGGAGTCCGGCCAGACTGCTCATGCGATCTTAAAGCGCAATTCGGGTGTCGCCGACGTTGACAAGTATGCCCTGCAATGGGTGCAGCATTCGAGATACAACGAGCGCTACGGATGCGGCACCGTCGAAATCACAGCAGACGTCACCATCGACCTCTGGTAGCTGGCGATATCGCGATTGCATTCACAACTGCTTACCGTTGGTCGTGCCGGGTGTCAGCGTCACCGTCTCTTCGTGCGTCCAGAGCGGACGGACGGAGCCGTCGGCGCTGGTGATTACGGCGCTGTCAAAAAAGAGATCCCAGGCTCCCGCCGCCGTGGAGGGACCTAGATGGAAGCTCACCAGATTGATCGTCTTGCCCTGCAAAACTGCTCAGATCCACGGTGCGGAAGTGGGTCGTGTTCTGAATGCCGTCGTCGCCTACCGGCTGGCCATCGGAGTCGTTCAGCTGTCCCAGCATTCCCGTTCCGTCGGTAAAGCTGATGTACATGCCGCCATGCACCCCGGTGGGCGGATACTGCTCGAAGATCAGTTGTCACCGGACTGGATCACGTAGCCGTAGTAGCCTTGGGAGTAGGGCAAGAGGAAGTCGGCGTACTGGCCACCCCGTACAGGTGCATCTCATTGTTGAATGTGAACTCCAAGCCCTTGATGCGAGTTGTTGCCTACATATGAAGTTGTCAAAGAAATTTCTTTGATGCTGAGCAACGTTGTGTTTTGCGCGAAGAACCAAACCATTCGGTGACGTGTAAGCCTTTGCTCCACATACGCAGCATGTCGCTCCCACCTCTTCACCCCTCTTCAGGGTTGTCCAGGCAGCTTGCACCCGTTCCCCAAACCCGCCCCCTTGTTCAGGTCCTCAGAGGATGTCCACAATGCCCCTCTTGGAATTCGAGGATACCTGTGCGCTCCGCGTCATCAAGGACTTTATATACAGCATAGATGTCTGCCTCTGGGAGCACGTCCACGCCGACGATTTTGTCGGTGGCATTTTCCATCTCGCAGTGCATCTTCTCAAGAGTTTGAATCGCCTTCATCACTTCAGGACTCCGACGATCTGAGTTGGCGTAAATCCTGTACGTGCTGTGACCGCCACGTTGGACAACATCTTCAAACACTGGAACATCGTCTTCGATTCTCGTTTTCACAACGTCGCCATAGCTCAACCCTTTGACGAAGGTCGGAACGTTTTTCAAGACGTATGTATTGTTTCCTTCTGGCTCCGCCCAGACCCACTCTGCCTCGCCGCCAGATGGATCATTTGGTGGAAGAGGTATTTTGATTTTGGTCACGTTTTCTTCCATCTTTGGACCTCAGTTCTGAGTAAAGAGATCCCAGGCTCCCGCCGCCGTCGAGGGGTCGAGATGGAAGCTCACCAGATTAATCGTGTTGCCGGCAAAACTGCTCAGGTCCACGGTGCGGAAGTGGGTCGACATATCATCCCTCCTGACGAACACATCGCAGTCGAAAAGGGTGGGTTACCCGTCCATCCAGGACGTGGACCTTCGAACCGAGATCAGGGGGGATGTCGCAGGGACCCTACTGGACTGTTCCGGTATCTCCTTGCTTGCGCCAGGGATGCCATTCAGAGCCTGGGTCGGGATCGCGCCAGAGTCCCTCGCTTATTGCCAGATGCATAGCCGGGTCAAGGGATTTATCTGCTGCGACAAGGGTACCGAGGCCAACCACGCGTATTTCCTCTTCAGTGACATCGGGTCCGGCGCCGGCGAACATCTCCCACTCGTTCTCCTCCCAACGCGTAACCTCGGTAATTCGGTCGCCACGAAGGGCTGCAAGGTTGGTGGCAGCCGTCGAATCTTTGGGCACGGGAAAGCTCCATGGCCGTTTCAGCCATTGCCACACTGGTTCGGTAGATGCGCTCCACGGCATGCTCATGTCTGGGATGTCGATAGTCCAATGAGCCTTATCAGGAATAATCTGAAGAGCTGGAATGTCACGTTTTTGATAGTAGTCAAACGCACCCAACATGAACTCCGTCGCCCAACTGCTATCCACTTTACGCAAAGTAAACGAACCCATCTCGACGACCTCGAAGACTCGAACATCCCTCTGCTCTTTTAGTTGTGCAGCGATATCGTTGAGGATTTTTACCGTCTCATCCTTCATGTAGAAGATACCACCCGCGAAAATCAATTCGAAACCGATTAACTCGCTAACGCCAATCGTATATGCAAAACGTGGCGTCTCTCCGCCAGAGATTACGTAGACATGCTGTCCGGTTCGAGCGATGTTCTCCCGAATGCGGTCAAGCATCTGTTTTTTTAAGGTTTCGTTCGTCATAGTTCTTGCCTTCTAATTTGGCTGGTGGACTTCCTTGTGGCAATCTTTGCACAATTCATCGTGATTTGCACCGTCAGTTCTTCCACCATCGGCATGTCTCTTTTTGTGGTGTCCTTGCGTCTCGTCGAGTGTCTTAGGTTTTCCGCACCGCGGACATTTTCCGCCCTGTTGATCGAGCCTTTGTTGCCTCTCCGGCTTAGTCCAAGTGCGCTTCGGGTCGCGTTGATCTGGAGGAACAGTGCCGCGTCCTGTAGGAGGGTCCGGTTTGGCATATCCGCCGTTCGTTCGCGCTTTGTCATTAGCGTCATCGCTTTGACTCTTATCCTCATCAGCACCTCTGGCTTGGCCTAGCTGTTGCTGCCGGGCGGCTTGCTTCGCAAGTATAATCCGATTCTCTGTGGCTATCTCGTCGAATGTCGTTTGCGACTTGATATTCTGAGTCTTAGCATAGTATTCAAGCCCTTGTTCGAGCAGAACGCCGCCCAGCACTCCTGGGAGGACAGTTGCCCACCGACCCAATTTCGCCCCAGCCTGGTTGATCAGTTCCAAATCAGCTGGGGTTGGTTCGTCAACTGGACATGTCGTTGGACAATCGTGTCCATCTGGATCAATATTCACCGTCGGGATATTGCGTACGTACGTGTACTGGTTCAGCGACTGTGGATCGGCAAACTCCGCATACGGTACGTCTACTGCATTGGCGGCCCAATCCGGCGTGAGCCACCTTCCCAAGCCACTGGAATAATACCGTGCGCCGAAGTAATCGAGATTGGTTTCGGTGTCCCGCTCTTTGCCGGTAAATTTGTAGTGATTGGCTGTGAGTTCGGGATTGTATTCCTCGCCATAGGGCAAGAACGTACCCTGCCACACAGGCATGCCAAAGCCATCCGTCATCAGTCGTGAGCTTCCGATCTGATCGTCGTCGTAGAAGGTGGTGGTAACGATCGGGAGGGTTCCTATGCTCTTACGCACTTCGTACGATAGGCCGCTGATGCCGCTGGTCGCGCCGGGCGTCAGCGTCACCGTCTCTTCGTGTGTCCAGAGGGGCCGCACTGAGCCGTCGGCGCTAGTGATTACGGCGCTGTCAAAAAAGAGATCCCAGGCTCCCGCCGCCGTCGAGGGGTCGAGATGGAAGCTCACCAGATTGATCGTCTTGCCTGCGAAACTGCTCAGATCCACGGTGCGGAAGTGGGTCGTGTTCTGAATGCCGTCGTCGGCTACTGGCTGGCCGTCGGAGTCGTTCACCTGGCCCAGCATTCCCGTACCATCGGTGAAGCTGATGTACATGCCGCCATGTACGCCGGTGGGCTGATACTGCTCAAAGATCAGCTTGTCACCGGACTGTATCACATAGCCGTTGTAGCCTTGGGAGTACGGCAAGAGGAAGTCCGCGTACTGGGATCCGCAGTTGGAGCAGTTGACGCCGTGCAAGTGCATCTCATTGTTGAAGGTGTAAGCCATGGCGATGCGCTTGCCATTGGCGAAGACATAGTCGCTCCAAAGGCCATTGCCGACATTGCGCTCGGCGATGATCTCCCCACCGAACGATACATATTCGGTGCTCCCGGAAGCGGCGTCCTTGCGCACCCGCTCGCCATCGGCGTCATAGGTATAGGTGGCCGCTCCGCTATCCACGTTCAGCAGGCGGTTTTCGCCATCGAAGACGTAGGCATGCGTTTTGTCGTTGAGCATGTTGCCCGCGGCGTCGTAGCTATACCCAACGAGACGATTGTTGCCATCGGCCTGGAATTGGTGAGAAAAGCTGGAGCCGGAGGTGGTGTTTTGCTGGAGGTAGTTGCCCCAGGCGTCGTAGACGTAGCTGTTGCCCCAGCGCGACTCTCCGGCGGTGGCCAGACGGTTCAGCGAGTCATAGGTAAAGGTTTGGGTGTAGGCGGAGCTGATCTGGTCGGCCACGCTTAACAGATTGCCGTTGTTGTTGCTGGTTCCATAGTTGAAGGTATGGTTGGCAAAGGTGCCGAGATTGGAGGAGACCACGGTTTTCTGCGCCAATTGCAGGCGATTGTTGAGCGTCACCCTTTCAGATACGGGATTGCCCAAAGCCACAAAGAGCGGCGTCCCATCGGGAGAGAAATCGGTATCGTGGACGGACCAGTAATAGAAAGTGCCGCCTGGAGCAGCCGCACCCTGATATTGCGTAAACTGCACCTGGTTGAGCCGGTTGGCGGCGTTGTATTGGAAGGCCACCACCCGGCTGTCGGGATAGGTGAGCGTGGTCATGTTTCCGGCCAGATCGTAGCTCGCCGACATGTGATACGTGGAGAAGTTCGGAGTGCAACTGGAGGGGATACATTCCCACTCATCGACGTTCCGCCCCAAACTGTCGTAGCTGAAAACGGTCCCCTGGATATAAGGTTGGCCAAAGCTCTTGAAGGTGGTGGCTGAACTGCGCCGTCCGATCGTATTGGCGAGCGTATTGCCCCATCCGGAGGTTTCATCGTAGCCATACAGCGTGATCGGCGTGCCGTCGCTGTGGCTCGTCTCTGTCAGGCGATTGAGATGGTCGTAAGCATAAGCCGTGGTGACCGTGGCGCTTCCGGTTTGATTGGGCGCAGGAGCGGTCTTCTGCGTCAGGTTGCCATTTGCGTCGTACTGGTAGGCAATCGTGCCCGATTCGGGATTGGAGGCGGTCAACAGGCGGGAGAGTGAATCATAGGTGAAGAGCCGCGTGCGCCACTGGGTGCTGTCCGCGGGCGAGGAGCCCTTCTGGTCCACGCGCAAAAGATTCCCTAGGGCGTCGTATTGATAATCCGTCTCATAGTTCAGCCCCGTCGGATCTTCAAAGACGCTGGTCAATCTTCCAAGCCCGTCGGAGCAGCTCTTGCGGGATTTGCTTGCCTCATCCGTGGCTGTGGCACAACTACCGGTGTATAACACGGAGCTGACGCTGCCATCGGGTTGGGTAGTTTGCGTTAGCCGGCCAAGCGCGTCGTACTGGCTCTGTGTGAGGCCGTTGTTGGAAGAGGCCGCGGTGCGATGTGGGTTGCTGACCGTGGCCACGCGTCCCCGTGGATCGTACGTGGTGTCCACAAAATCGTCGCCCGCGGCATCCACCAAGCGGGTCTGCTTCGTGCGCCCCAATCCATCAAAATAGGTGTAGTCCGTAATATTGTTGCTGGCGTCCCTTGCCCTGATGCGCTGCACGGTCACCGCGTCCGGATACGAGAAGCTAGTGCTGCCATGCGCCTGGCTTCCATTCAACAACTGGGGCGGGTCGGTGATCAGCGTTGGACGCAACGAAGTATCGTAAGCATAGGTTGTCGTCTGGTTGTTCAGGTCAGTGGCGCTGACCGGCAAACCGGTATTGAAATCGTAAGACCGTGACGCGCACTGATTCAGCGCATTGCACGACTGGGTTGGATAGGCTCCCGCGAACGTGCCGGAGTAACTGTAGGTGGTGGCGTTGCCCAGGGCGTCGATTTTTTTGGAAAGCTCGCCCGTATCGAACCAGATGGTTTGGGTGTTGACGCTCGTCCCGTTGGTTCCAAACAATTGCTTTTGAATAAAGCTCAGGTTGCCGCGGAAATTGCCAGAGGGCGGATTGCCGTCGTGCTGGGTCGTAATGCTGGAAGCGACGAGAACGGCCCCTCCGCTCTGAGGGGCCCCGTTCGGCGACGTTGTGTCATAAGAGAAAGTGGTCGAAGCGGCGCTGTTTCCCGCGCCGTCTGTGATCGACACGCCGGTCTTGAGGTTGAGCAGGTTGTTGCCCAAATACGAGGTTCCTGCCGTACCGGGGCTCGTAATGAGAGAACCGTTGAATCCGGCCGCATAATTCGGTGTGGTCGTTCGTAGCAGCGGTCCGGGAGTACCGCTTCCATAGTCGAATTCGCGGGTAGCAACTACCCTGCCATAGATCGCGCTCCCGGCGTTTCCTCCGCTTCCCGAACACATTTGCGGATTGCCGTTCGTATCGTAAGAAGACACGCAGGCGACGGCAAATCCGCCGTCGTAGTCGCTTTCTACTTTGCTCGTCTGGCCGTTGGGCCAAGTAGTCGTGACTCGAATGGGCACTTGAACGGGCACAGGCAAGATGGGGCCGTGGAAGGAGCCCGCCGCATCGGTGTACTGGTAATCGTAGTTAAGGGTTTTCAGCAACGTGCCGCCGCTCGATGAGCCGCTGTAGAACTGCGTCTGTTGTTCCTGCGACAAGCGCACCTGGAAATTGCCCGCGCTGCCCAAAGACCCGAAGGTATGCACGGTATCGTTGTTCAGGGGATCGGTAACCGTGGTAGTGAATTGGGCGTTGGCTTGAAAAGGATTGCCTGCGTAGTTGTAGTGCCAGACCGCTGCCGGCGAGCCGTCGTTGGAATTTAGGGTGCGAGTCTGGATCGCGCGCGGGAAGGAGTTTTGCGCGGGGAGCGGGCCGGTAATCCACGTGTAGGAGAGAGTTCCTCCGCTGGGAAAAGTGACTTGCGACAGGTCTCCCTTGCCGTCGTTCGTGTATTGAAAAGTCCATGTCTGGCCGCTCGGCAGAACTACGCTTTGCAGCAGAGTCGCGGTATAGGTCTGTGCAAAGAAGCTAAGAGCAGCGGGAAGGGTCTCCGAGACCGAGACATAACAAAACTTGATCGGATAGGTGCCGCCGCTGATCCCCGGTGGAGTCCAGGTCGACGTGGCAACAATCGGCAACGGACCGGAGCATCCGGTGGCGTTGAGAGCGCCGGAACCTCCGTAAACCGCGGCCGTGATCGTGCGGCCGAGAGTATCGGTCCAGAACATTGGCGCGCCGGAATTGCCGCTGCTCAGGGAAATTTGATTACCGTTTGTGTCTTCGGTAACTGAGATCGCACTGCCCGAGGAATTCGAAGGATAGGTATATCTCGTGCCGTTGGCGTCGGTTACAACTACGCTTGCACCGCTGGTATTGGCCAGGTATTGGCTGAGGTTGAAATCCATGCGGAATCCTGAACCGTCCGCGGCTTCGTAGCTGGTGGGGCTGGTGGGGATCAACGGGTGGCTGGCTCCATCCGCCTCAACCACTAAGGGCGAACAGGTGTATTGCGATCCAGAACCCAGGACAAGCTGATTGCAGTGAGGTCCCATCTGCGCAATCGCAGAAGAAGGGGGGCCGGGGGCATTGGTGAATGCCACCGACCCTGGGAAGACGGTGGGAGCAAGCGAAGCCCCAGTCTCCAGAACCTGGAACTCATGCTCATATTGAGGCGGTCCCACCGTCGAACAAACCGTGGTGGAGCCGCTGGAACTGCAGGACTCAACGTCGAACCAAGGGAGGTTCTGATAGTGCAGGACGAAATTGAGCGCTAATTTCCCGCCGCGCTGGGGATAGGAGATGAGTGGAATGTCAATGATCGGCGAGCCGGTCTGGAGACTGATGTTGTCGATTTGACCGCCGTGATAGCTGCCGAATGCCCGCAGCCCCGATTCAAAGGGGGCGGTAGTAAGATCGGGTGCATTCTGACCCAACGCCTGGAACGCGGTCCCGAGGACCATACCGGCGAGCAGCATAATTCGAACAACACGATTCGATAGCAATACAGCGCCTGCGGGACACTTGAAGCCCATGGACCACCCTCGCTACGAAGATGCTTTGATTTTTTCGGAAGTGGTTATAGCCGCTGTAAGGGAGTTTTGTCAATCGCGCCCGAGGGTTTATCCGTCGCTGCGCTTAAAACAATAGGTAGGGAATCTGTTTCTTAGAATATGATTAGTTTGCATGGAAGAAACAAAATATAAACTATAGATGACTACTATTGACGCATAAGAAATCAGCGTAGAGTGGGGTCACAATCGTTACGTCCAACGCTATCTATTTTTCCGCGTGAGTTTGCACTGTAGGTTGCGATGGCTGCGTCTTGCGTTAACTGCTTCCCTCCTCAGGCTCATCAAACATCACCTTCTCCTTCGCCCCATCAGATCCAGAAAAGCGTCTAGAAACATTCCCCTTGACATCTAGGTATAGGAGCGATATCGTTTGCCTAGATTTCTAGGGGTATAGCCGATGGCCAAGAATGACCAGCTTTTGGGCGCTCTTGATTTATTGATATTGAAAACTCTCGCGCAGCTCGGAGCCATGCACGGTTACGGGATTGCGCTCCATATTCAGAGGGTGTCCGATGATCTTTTACGGGTGGAAGAAGGCTCTCTCTACCCGGCGCTGCACCGGATCGAAGAAGCCGATTGGATTACCTCGGAGTGGCGCATATCGGAGAACAAGCGGCGCGCCAAGTACTACCAACTCACGGCTACGGGCCGCGAGCAGCTAGCGAAGGAAGAGAAGACCTGGGAGCGAGTGGTGCAGGGTATCGGCAACCTGCTCAAGTTTGCCTGAGGCAATGATTCGGAGAAGGTGGAGACTATGTCTTTATTAAGGCGTATGGGCCGCGTGTTTCGCGGACGCAAGCTCGATCTCGATCTGCAGGAAGAAATTCGTGCTCATCTCGAGATGCGCACCGGCGACAACATCGAAGCTGGCATGTCCGCGGAGCAGGCCCGTGAGGATGCCGTGCGGCGCTTCGGCAACGAGTTAGCCTTGCGGGAGAATGCTCGCTCCACCCGCACCATTGTGTGGCTTGAGACCCTGCTGCAAGATACCCGCTACGGTCTGCGTGCCCTTTGCAAGTCTCCGGGGTTCAGCCTGGTGGTGATTGCGGTGCTGGCTCTTGGTATCGGAGCCGGAACGGCCATCTTCAGCGTGGTCAATGCTGTTCTTCTGCGTCCGCTGCCCTATAAGGACTCGGATCGTCTCGTGGTCGTTCTCCACAATCACGATGGTCCCGTCGCCGTGGCCAACTACCTCGATTGGAAGGAGCAAGGCCAATGGGACGAGGGAATGGGAGCCGCCGAATCCTGGATGCCCAACCTCACCGGCGTCGATCCGCCCGAGCATATCAACTCTTTGCGCATCACTCAAAGTTTGTTTCCCATGCTTGGCGTAGATCCACTGCTTGGCCGCTTCTTCGCTTCGGAGGAAGAACAGGTTGGGCACGAGCATGTCGTGATTCTGAGCTACGGATTGTGGCAGCGTCGTTTTGCCGGCGATGAGAAGGTCCTGGGGCGCACCATCCAACTGGATGGGGAACCCTACACGGTCGTGGGTGTGATGCCTCGCGAATTTAGGTTCGCTCCGTTCTGGGCAACTAAGGCCGAACTATGGGCGCCGCAGGCTTTTGGCGACCGCATTCACAATCGCGGAGGCAATAGCCTGCGTGTCTTTGCTCGTTTGAAGCAGGGCGTAACTTTGGAAAAGGCTCGGGCCGAGGTCGCCGCGATTACAGGCCGAATCGAGCGGCAGTATCCGAACACCAGCCGCGGAGTTACCGTGACTCCGCTAGCGGAGATGGTTGTAGGCGACGTGCGTCCGGCCCTGCTCATGATGCTGGGTGCCGTGGGCTTTGTGCTGCTCATTGTCTGCGCCAATGTCACCCACATGCTGCTGGCGCGTTCCGCCTCCCGGCAGCGGGAAGTCGCAGTGCGCACTGCTCTGGGAGCGAGCCGCTCTCGCGCCCTCCGCCAATTCCTGACCGAAAGCCTCATCCTTACTTTTGCCGGTGCTGCCGCCGGGCTGCTCTTGGCCAAATGGGGTGTCCATGCTCTCATTGCTCTGCGGCCTGCTTACATTCCCCGAGTCGAAACGGTCGGGATAGAGAGTCGTGTGCTTTTGTTCGCGGTAGGCATGTCCCTCCTCATTGGCGTGCTCGTTGGCTTGGCGCCTGCATTCTCTGCTTTTTCTATCAATCTCACCGATGCCCTCAAGGAGGGAGGACGCGGCGGCGGCGATGGCTCTGGCCGCACACGGCTGCGGGGCTTCCTCGTCGCTTCCGAGTTTACCTTGGCGCTCATGCTCCTCGTGGGAGCCGGGTTAATGATTCGCAGCTTTGTTGCGTTGCAGTCGATCGATCCCGGATTGAATCCTCACAATGTCCTGTCAATGGTTGTTTCGGTGAAAGGCTCGCCGGAGTCCGGCCCCGAGCGTCGCCCGCTTTTTTACCGCGACTTGCTGGAAAAGGTTCGCGCTCTTCCAGGCGTACAGTCGGCGGGCGCGATCAATCATCTGCCGTTGTCCGGCGATATTTGGGGATGGGACTTCTTGATTGAGGGTAAGCCTCGGCCAAAGCCGGGGGAGACACCGGTCGCCGTCTATCGCGCGGTGATGCCCGGATACTTCTCCACCATGCGCGTTCCTCTTCTTCGGGGACGCGATATCTCCGCAGGTGACCTGGCTGGGTCGCCAGGAGTAGTAGTTGTCAACGAGCAGACGGCCCGCACCTACTGGCCGGGGGAAGATCCTATCGGGAAGCGCGTCAGCTTCGATCAGAACCTCGATGATCCTGCCTCCAATGACTCGAAGCACGGAACATGGCTGACGGTCATCGGCGTCTCGAAAAATACAGTGGAAGATAGCTGGCGGGACCGAGTCTATCCCGAAGTCTATCTGGCTCTGCTCCAAAACAAAGACTACATGGAGAATTCCCAGTCGCACTTCAGCTACATGACGCTCGTGATGCGCTCCTCAGGCGATCCTGCGGCCCAGATCGCTTCCATCAAGAATGCGGTCTGGTCGTTCAATCGGAACTTGACCATTTCAGACGTCTCTACCATGGACGAGGTTGTAGCCGAGGCCAATGCCCAGCCTCGCTTTGAGATGCTCCTGCTGGGTATTTTCGCGGCGGTTGCGTTGCTCCTGGCGGCAGCCGGTATCTACGGTGTCATGAGCTATGCGGTCTCCCGGCGCACGCATGAAATTGGAATCCGGCTCTCCTTGGGAGCCAGCAAAGAAAATGTATTGGGTCTGGTCGTGAAGCAGGGAATGAAGCTGGCGCTTTTAGGATCGGTGGCGGGAGTGATTGGCGCGCTTGCCGTTGGACGCCTGATCGCACAACTTCTCTTCGGCGTGAAACCGTCCGATCCGCTCACGTTCGCCGTCGTCGTGGTTACGCTGATCGTCGTTGCCTGCGCAGCAACCTACATTCCGGCGCGCCGCGCCAGCCGTGTGGACCCGATGATTGCATTGCGCCACGAATAACCCAAGAAACCATGCGTAGCCACGTCCGCGTCCCCCTTAAGATGGCTGCGAATTGGCCTCATAGATAAACAAGAAAATAGATAAACAAGACGACGGATAAATAAGAGGAATCGACAAAAAAACGGCGGTCCCTAACGGGTGGCCGCCGTTGCTAGTTCGCCGCTCTTGTTAACTCGCCGTCGTCGCTAATTCGACGATGGGCTTAGTGATTCCGGTTATTGGACGAAAGAGACTCCATCGAGCGACAAGAAGCATGGGGCGCTAGCCGTAGGGTCGTTGATCGTCACCTCTCCGCTACCCGCCGCAATTTGGATCCAGCCATCATTAGCGCCGCACAAATCGACGGGAATGAAGACATCGGTGATCGGGCGAAACGCCACAGGCAGCGTGGTAACTACGCTGCTAGTTCCGGAGGAAACGGCGCCTTTGAAATACACAATGCCGTAGGCATTTGCCGCCGCTGCATTGCTGGTGCTGAACGGGGCGTTCATCCAGTTGTTGATTGGCGCAAGCTGTGTAAAACCGGTATCCGTTGCAGCGAACCAGGCCCCGTCGAGAGACGTAAAGCATTGGGCAGGGTTACTGGCGGCCGCTCCACTCGGGACGTTGATGTCCACCGTGCCACCCGGCGTGATATGGAGCCGCCCAGTGTTCGCGCCGCACAGATCAACGGGGATGAAGACATCGGTTGCTGGCGTAAACCCTACGGGCAGGGTAAACGGTTCTAAATTGCTATTGTTCGGAGAGGTGGAGATAGCGCCTTTGAAGTGCACGATCCCATTGATGTTTTGGACCGCTGCATTACTGGTGCTGAACGGGGCATTGCTCCAGCCATGGATTGGTGCAAGCTGCGTAAAACCGGTATCGGTCAGGGCGAAGGATGCGCCGTCGAGCGACGCGAAACACGGGGTCAGCGGACCCTTCCTCTCAACAATGACTGTGCCATTAGGCTCAATATGGAGCCGGCCAGTCTCGTTGAAACCAAGGCATAGCAGAGTGACGGGGATGAAAACATCGGTGGTTGGGCTAAGTGCTGCGGGCAGCACGAATGGAAACTGGTTTGTACTGCCTTGTGCGTTCTCAATGCCGCCCCTGAACTGCACGATGCCGGCGACTTCCTCGACTGTGGCAATGCTGGTGTTGAATGGAGTGAACGCGTTGGGCGCGTTGGTCCAGCCATTGATGAGCGTTAATGGTGTTGGACCGCTAAACTGTGCGAGCGCCGGCATACTGCCGATGGTGAAGGCCGCTCCAAATATGAGAATCAGAGCAATGGTCAACCTTTTCATGATCGATTTTCCTTTATTTCCTTTCTAGTACTTGTGAAGCTTCCAGCGAATCCGCTGTACTTCTTAATAACGGTCCAGGCATAGAGTTCCCTGATCGAAGTTCAAAGATTGAAGACCCGAGATCCAAGACCCGAGGATTGAAGTCTGAAGAAGGAAAACTGAAGACCGAAAATTGAAGACGGACGATTGAAGACGGACGATTGAAGACCGAAACTACAATGCAAGATCTAATATCACAGACCAAAGATCACAGACCAAAGATCACAGATTAAAGATCACAGATTAAGGCCTGAAACTAGAATGGATCGGGCATCAGCGCGGGTGTGATCCACCTCCGAGGCGTCTTCATTGATTTTTAGAACCGGTAGAACCCCGCTATTGATTGACGATCGCTGTGACGCGATAAATGCGTCGCCCCCTTTGTCGCAATCAAGTGTCGCAATCAATTCAATATTTGACATCATTCTCGAAAAGCAAACGCCGCAAGCATCTGTCTCGCGGCGTTCCTTTCCTCGGCCAGCGACAGGAGGCATCCATGGGCACGAGTCATCACCAACAATCCATAACAAGATTGGAGACGATGACGTGGCCCTGCTAAGAGGACCCGGCTGAAAAGCCGAGTCCCCTTCCAGGCCCGTATCTACGTTCAAAGTTGGCTGGTTCGGCTACTTTCCTGCCCTGGCTGTCTTTTGAAACGATGAACTAACCGCCGCAACAATCTGCGTCATCTGTGGAGAGTCGGAGGAGGTAGGCAGCGCAACAGATTGCCCATCGATGGGAACCGTCAACGGTCCGGTTTGTGCCGGGGCCAGGCCGGCAATCGAAGGCACATCTACGTCCTCTTTTTGCATGGCATACTGAACGGCTGGACTCAAGATCGTCTTTGGATCGAGTACGCGTCGTGCCAGTTCGTCCGTTCCCGCGCCCGGTAGATCAAAGTATTGGTTGTAGGCCCCCACATGTTGATACCCGGCCTGAGCCAAAAAACGGCCTTCGGGAGTCTTGTTGGGATCGGGCAAACCGGGTGTGATAGGCAGTTTGGCATCGTGATCGAAGATCCCCTCGATGCCGACCGTGTTCCTCAACTGCAGATAGTCGCCACCCTTGGCGGCATGGGCCCTTGCCAGGTCGATCAGCAGGTTAATGATCGGGGCGGGCGGAAGCGCCGGGCGATAGATCTCCTTGGTGGCGTTCAACGTATCGATATTCCAAAAGTGTGGAACGATATCGAGCGTGTTGGCGAACCGTACGGCCGTGGGCAGGGAGCGATCCGAATAGGCGGCGAAAGCATCGTTTCCTGCGGTGGCGCCGCATATCGACATCGCTGAAATCCTTACGTTCTTGCCCGCTCCCCAAACGTGCTTCGTATCGTTCAAGAACAATGCCAGCGTTGCAGACAAGGTGCCGCCCAGGCTGATCCCGGTTACGGTCAGGTCGATATTTCGTTCATCGAGGCCATTGAAAAAGTTCGTGAGGTTTGAGCCTGCGCCCGGGCGCTTGCCGCTGGGAATGGCCCGTTCCACCAGGATATTCAAGCCGATTGCGGTGCATAGGGAAATCCTGGCATGCGGGTCATTGCCGGTCGCCCACGGAACCTGCCTACCAACAAGAAAATCCTCCACAATCCAACTGAATGGGGAAATGGCATTGGTGGCGTTGAGTGCCACGACGTATCGTTCCGGGTTCTCCCGGCTGTGTAGCACACACATAGCATTCACCGGGAACAGGCTGGTATTGAATTGCACCACGCTCGGGCCCCATGCGATCTCCCAATCTCCCAGAAACGCGGCGTGGTCTTCGAGTTGTTGCTCGATGTGGATCTGCAAGGCGGCTTCAAAGTCCGGGCTGGAGCCGGGCGTCTTGAGCCACACCCCATTGATGTCCCACGCAAGTTTGTAAATGATTCGTTGCTCTTCGGTCGGTCCCATGGACGGCACAATGGATCTCAAAGCCATAAAAATTCTCCTTACTTTCGTGATGTTGGTTGAATTTCGCGGATGAGGAGCCGTTAGCGGCCGGCGATCCGACCGGTTCAATCGATGTTTGCGTTCGCTCCCGGCCAAAGAGGAAAGAGGAAAGACCAAAAGGAAAAACGAAAAGACGAGTTTGCTAGCCGATCGTTTACAGGAAAACGATCACAGCCAATGCTCCGAAGTATACTCTTAAAATGCTGCGCAAAGATGTGCTGAATAAATTTTTAGTTACTTGTGAGATATAAGTATCTTCTAATAGCAGCTTGGTGCCCACAGTCCATGCTTAGGAAAGTATTAAGTAGACGCTGCGAATATGCTTGGATTGTTATTTCGGATATCGCGGCAGCGATCTTCAAGCCAAATATAGCTAAATCCTCTTGCAATCCTATTGCCCATTTCGATCTGGTTTTCAAATCGAAAGGCGAGTGAAGCATATCTTACGAATCGGCCAAGCAGGCTGTTGCACAGCCTGACAACATAGCCTGAGCTATACAGGAAGTGCTGTACAGGCTTGACTAAAGAACTTGAACCTCCAACGATTCCCTGAATGCTGGCATGAAAGAGTATTCCGCTGCTCACTTTGGGGCGTTTTGTGTCTCCGGGAACTTCCCGTGGTCTTGGAGTGCCTCGCCCAAATTCATCGTGGCGGCATCTGCCCAAAACTGCGTCAGAACGCCGTGCATTTAGTTGCCTTCGTTGCACAGGTGGTAATGCCTCTTGTTTCGGAGCTAGTGAGCTAGCCTCTCGCATCGTTTGCGGATCACGAGAAGTATGTTGCTCTGCAGGTCGGACATCATGGCATCGGTCCAAATGTGCGCATACCAGTTGAAGTCGGTCGAGAGCCGGTGTTGGCTGGAAAGATGCAAGCGTAGTGTCCCATTAGGCAGGGGCTCCAGGCGATACCCGCCGCGCAGCACGTCAAAGTAAGGTCCACCTACGGTCACGTGCTCATCCAGCGTCTCTCTGGGAATGGGATTGGCCCGAATCGAAAACGCCAGTCGTTGTTGCGGCTCCCAGACATCTACGGTCTCCACGAATGACAGCCCGCGCTCGAACGATGCCTGTCGCACACCGCCGATTCCTTCATGCGACAAAGTCGCCTCCAGCGGATCGGGGAGGCCGATGCTTCTGCTCCATGAAAAACCCAGCTCATCTTTGCGGATCAAGGGAACACGCTCGATGTTCTTCCAGACCACTTCGGCCGGGGCGTGAATATCGATCACGTTCTCTACGTCGCGCATCTCCAGGCGGTGGAGCACGTGTCCTTCCCACGGAACGATCAGGAACGGCAAAAGAGCCACACAGCCAAGTGTCATGTGCCGGGAGCGGCGCGACCTGACCATGCCTCCCACTACACCGGCCGCAATTCCTCCAAGAGTGGCGCGCACCATGCCGATGGGTGCGAAGAGGATCACGCAAATCGATCCTTCTAGAAGCACGAGCATCATCACACCCAGTGCAGAGGCCAAAGGAACCCAGGGGAGCAGGCACCGGATCCAGATTCGCGTGGGCTGCTTGATCTCGGCCAGGAATACCGAGAGAAAACCCAGGGCAAAAGGCATAGCGCATACGAACGCGGCAGTCATGACCCCATAGTCGCCTTTGCCTTGGGCGATCAAGCGAATGATGATTCCATAGGCAAACCCAACCCCAGCGCCTATCGCCAGCCATCGCTGCGTCATCAAATCTTTCCTGCGGCCTGCCTCATCTGCTGAGCTCATACTCGATCCTCCCGTCTGTTGTCATCCGTTTTGGCCGGGGCGTGACGGTCTCCCTAGCCTGGAATTCCAAAATATTTG
The DNA here is from genome assembly GCA_035295685.1 of Candidatus Angelobacter sp. GTDB lineage: Bacteria > Acidobacteriota > Terriglobia > Terriglobales > Acidobacteriaceae > Angelobacter. The sequence continues at coordinate 16,276 of DATGIO010000021.1, read as the reverse complement.
AACGGGTTCAAAATTAACGTTGTGCCGGGCGGCTGTCAAGGAAAATTTTGAACGTGTTCATATACGTGCTTCGAGAAATGAGAAATGTCCTGGGTAGCCATCCGAGAGCTATCCGGTGCTGCATTGAATGCGCCTGCTAGGATTTGAAGTATGGGTTTAGTTTTCGAACATTGTTTTTTGATCAGGGTTTAGAAAGTTTTGATAGGAAGGATGGTAGTACGAAGGGCAAACTCAGACCATGAAGAAGCGTTCGGGGCCACGATTCAAGATATCGCGCACGCGATGAACCAGATCTTCGATGGCGAACGGTTTTTCCATGATTTCAAAGTCGCTGATCAGAACCTGGCTGGGGCCAAGCACGTCCGCCGTATATCCCGACATAAAGAGGACTCGCATTTCCGGACGCGTATCCCGGATCGACTTCCATGCCTGAAGGCCATTGGTTTTGGGCATGATTACATCCGCCAGCAAAAGGTGGATCGGCCTTTCGTATTCCTGGCAAACTTTCACCACTTCGTCACCGTCTTTTGCCGTAAGGACGGAGTAGCCAAGCTTCTTTAAGCAGGTAGAGACGATCTTGCGGATGGCTAACTCATCGTCGGCAATCAGGATGGTTTCGGTTCCGGCAAGCGCAGCCGAGGGAATCTCGCCTCCCACTGTCCTCCCGGTGCTTGTGCCTTCACGGGGGAAGAAGATGTGAAACGCGGTTCCTTCCTCAGGAATGCTCTCGACCTGGATGTGGCCGCCGCTCTGTTTCACAATGCCCATCACGGTCGCCAATCCCAGGCCCGTCCCATGCCCTACTTCCTTGGTGGTAAAGAAAGGCTCAAAAACTCGCGAGCGCGTTTCTTCGTCCATACCGCATCCGTTGTCGCTCACCGAGAGCCGGACGTAGTCGCCGCGCGGCGGCCCGCCGTTCACGACGTTTCCATCCACGTCCATATTTGCTGTTTGAATTACGATCTTGCCGCTGCCGGGAATGGCATCACGGGCATTCACCACCAGGTTCACCAGCACCTGCTGGATCTGGCCGGCATCTGCTTTCACGCGCCCGAGATCGGCGCCCAGCACCGGAACCAGGTCGATAGTGGCCGGAATCAATCGGCGAAGGACTTTGTGCGTCTCCCAGATGGTGAGGTTCAAATTGAGGAGTCGGGGCTCCGGTGGCTCCTTGCCGTTGACAGCCAGCAAGGGCCGGGTAAGCGAAATGGCCCTTTGCGCCGCCGCATAAATCTCCTTGATCTTTCTTTGGAGCGAGGCATTGTCCGCATACTCGCGGGCCAGAAGTTCGCAGTATCCGGTGATGATGTTGACGATGTTATTGAAGTCGTGGGCAATACCGCCCGCAAGCTGGCCCAGGGCTTCCACTCGTTGCGATTGGCGCAGCTGTTCTTCCAGGTTCTTGCGCTCGGTTACATCTTCCGCAATCGCTTCAAATTCCACCACGGGCCGGCCGCGCCGTTTGAGTGGATGCCCGCTGAGAAGAACCACAATGCGGGAGCCGTCGCGGCGTTTCCATACCACTTCACCCTTGGTGCTTTCCCCTCGCTGGCACCGTTCCAGCAGCGCCGTGCGCTCCTCGGGATAAGCGTAGATATCTTTGTTTAGATCGAGGGCCAGCACTTCCTCGCGGGAATCGTAGCCCAGCATTCGTACCAGCGCCTTGTTGGCGTCCAGGAACCGTCCTTCGGCTGTGGAGCGGTACATGCCGTGCATCGCTTCCTGAAAGAGCAGGCGATACTGCTCTTCCGAGTTGCGGAGCGCTTCCTGCGCTCCTGCCTCAAACTGAACTGCAACCTGCAAACGGGCCGCAATCAAGCCGGCAAACAGCCGTAAAAGCTGCACATCGCGCTCAGTAAATGCATCCGGCTTGCAGGAAAAAGCCTGAAGTACGCCCACGACTCGATGTTTGGATTGAAGAGGAGCCACCAGAATGGATCGGAGTGTGGGACGCGCATCGCTGGGCGGCCGATCGCTCTCCGGCCCGGCACTTTGCACAACCGAGCCGGTCTGGATACATCGAATCGCAAAGCTCTCTTCCAGCGGTCGTTGGAGGCCGGCCCACGATTCAACCATGCCGCTTGCGCATTGATAGGCAATGCACCCATCTTCCACCAGGCCAACGGCAACGCCATCCGACGGCGTTGCCTTGCGCACGGCCTGTACAGACAACGCCATGACCGACATAAGGCTTAATTCGTCGTTCACCAGCGCCGCCTGTGTTTCAAGAAACGCAGAAATTCCCGTCGGGTCTGAAAAGCTCTCCCCGATGTCCTGCTTCCGTTTTATGGCCTCAGGATCAGGCAAATTGCGCTCGCAATTCTGCAAGGTTTCTTTGCAGCGAATTAAAGATTGGACTATTTAAACAGCATTCTATTCGATTTAGCTCGCCCGCATCGACCGTTCCGAAATCTTGAAATTGCTTAATGTTTCTTTACTCCTGGGCTCCGAAGAAAGTGTTTTAACCGGTTGGAAACAAACGATATTTTCAGGGTTTTCCCCAGAAACGCCCATCGAATTTTCAGAGCCGGAAATTCGACTTTCTTGCTCCCACAATTTCCACTTCCAGAACAGGAGACGCTGCGATTCTTTCTAGCCGCAAAATCTGGAATTTCGCCTACCAATTTCAATAGGTGTTTCCTATGGTTTTGAAGTCGCTGAGTATTTGTCATAGTTTCATCGGCTGAAGCCGCGATCATTAAGAAACGATAGAAGCGATTGGTTTACAAAGGGAATTCCACGCGGTTCAGGGCCGAAATTCACGGCCTCGTGTCCAAATTTTCCCAACAATTTGCAGTTATAATTTTCGGCGAAGCAAATGAAAGCAGGGATTTTCGTATGGTCTCCATGGCAAAGCGCTTCAGCTCTTCCTTCTTTAAGAGTCTTTCCGCCCGGTACGCGCATATCTCAGCTCGCAAGACATTTTCAGCGCTGACCGTCGCATTCATTCCTACCGCCTTCCTGGCCACGGTCTTCATGATGGCGATGGGCGGCTGCAATATGCGAATGGGCATGGGGATGGGCTCGCCCGTCATGCAGGGACAGCAGGCCGCATTTGCATTCGTCTCCAATTCTGGATCGGGAACAGTCTCGGCATTCTCCGTGGGCACTTCGGGTACGCTTGCTCAGGTTGGGCAGCCCGTGGTTTCAGGAGCGGGAGCGGAGTTCATGTCGTTTGATTCCGTGCATAAGCTCCTTTTCGTGAGCAATCAGAATGCAAGCAGTCTTTCGGTATTTTCCGTGAATACCAGCACCGGAATGCTGACTCCGGTTTCCGGTTCGCCTTTCACCGTGGGCGCCACGCCGCATGGTGTGGCCGTTGATGCGTTGGGTAAGTTTGTTTTTGTCGGCAGCGAGAGCGGTAGCGTCTCTGGGTTTGCAATCAACGGCACAACCGGAATGCTGACTCCGGTTCCGGGATCGCCGTTTCTGGGAATTAGTGGCGCGTTTGGAGTCGCCATCAGTTCGCAAGGCAGCATTCTTTATGTGAATAATTTCGGCTCCAACACGGTCTCTGCATTTCACATTGATGGAACCACCGGCGCGCTTAGCGCGGTCACAGGTTCTCCTTTTGCTACGGCCAGCAGCGTCAATGGTCCTGCCACCTCGATTGGACTGGCGGCAGACAGCAAATTCGTCTTTGTTGCCGATCACATGGCTGAGGGCGTTGCGCCATTCAGCATCGGGGCCAACGGGACATTGGCATTACCTGCCTCTGCTGCCCTCCCTGCGCCTGCTGCTGGCTGCTCCGTTTCATGCCACAACAATCCGTTGCGACTGACGATTGATCCCATGGATCGCTTTCTCTTCGCTACCAACGTCCAGGCGGGGACGGTTTCGACATTTAGTATCGGTAGTGGCGGGGCGCTTTCCTCGGTAGCAAGCACCTCGACCGGCCAGCATCCTTTCGGAGTTACCCTCGATCCTACGGGGGCGTTCTTATTTGTCGTCAACAAATCCGATAGCTCGATTTCCGCTTTTTCCGTGAATAGCAGCTCGGGAATGCTTTCTCCGGTCTCAGGTTCGCCATTTGCCGAAGGAGAGAGCGCCCCGACCGATATCGTCGTAGTCACGAAGACGATGTAGTTTTAAATCAAAGCTCCATAGCTATTTCAGGGGCGATAGATCTGTTAGCTGCGCGGCTTTTCCATTTGAGAAAAGCCGCGCAGTTGTTTCAAAGCCCGATTACAACTTGACCTGGGGATACAGTCATGCTCGAAAAAGCCTTTATCCGGGCTTACGCGAGCGGGTGGATAGATGGATGGGTGGATAGATCCTCCGGAATCCTTCGCCAAACTCAGCGAAACGGTGGCCACCCGGCCATACCGATATCGGCACACACTGGGCTGGGCACTCCCCGCGACGAAGCACCCGCGACTGGCTATCGACCGAAGTAATGGTCGCGCTGGTAGACGCGCACGTAGTCAATGTCAAACAATTGGGGAAAGGTCGTGGTTGCATCGGGATTGCCGGGCCAATCTCCGCCCACCGCAGTGTTCAAAATAATGTAATGGGGCTTATGCGGAATGCCGTTCCGAGTGCTGTGGATTAGATTGTCGTCCAGGTACCAGCGGATCTCATCGGGCTCCCATTCCAGGGCATAAACGTGAAAATCCTTCGAGAGGTCCACGCTTCCTTTCCACGTCCCGGAACTGCTCTTTCTTTCGCCGGCAAAGGTAGAGTAGTGCAGGGTGCCGTAAACCACATTGGTCTCATGGCCAAGGTACTCCATAACGTCGATTTCGCTGTACCACGGCCGCTCCTCGGGGATGCTGCTCTCATGGCCTTCCTGCACAGCCTTGGCCATGAGCTGTTCCATTGTCCAGTCGCGGTTCTGTGGGTAAAGCCAGAATGCCGGCCAGAGCCCTTTGCCGTACGGGAGACGGGCGCGGATTTCGAATCGTCCGTATACTGGCGCGAATTTGCCATCGGTGCTGAGTCTGCCGCTGGTGTAATGCATCCCGCCGTAATCCCGCGCGCGGCTGCGCAAATGCAGGCACCCGTTCTGGACGTACACTTCGTCGGGTAGGTAGTACTGTAACTCGTGGTGCTTGCTCTGCTCCCGCAGTAGCACCGACCACTTACCCGTGTCCAGCCTGTCGGCGTTGAATTCGTCGCTCCAAACGAGCTTCCACCCTGGTCGCTCTTGGCCGGGCAGGCCAACGGTCGCACAAGCCAAGAAGAGAAACGGCATGAGCTTTGCCCAGCTGAATCGCATCGTACGTCTCCTGTGGCCCCAGATTCATCGGCGACCGGGTCGAAATCGTGGGACTAAACATCTAGCGCCGTGCACTGGGTTGGGGGCTACGGACATTCCGGATATCCCCCCACGGATTCTTTGAATCGCATTCAAAAGGGATGAACGTTGAAGAAAAATTCATTCTCTTATGACGCCGTTCTAATTTGAGGCGTTCCAGTTTTGAGGTTCTAAATTCGAGGTTCTTAATTCTTAAGAACCCTGCTCAAACTCCAGCATCACGATCTCTGGATTCGACCCGAGCCGCAACGGCGGCCCCCATGTGCCCGCTCCGCTGGAAGTGAACACCTGCATTTTTCCAATACGGCTCAAGCCATAGACGAATTGCCGATAGACGCGGCGCGCGATCCAGCTCCATGGCACAAACTGCCCCAGGTGGGTGTGCCCGGATAGCTGTAGGGAAACGCCGGCGGCCTCTGCGATCTCCGGATGGTCGGGCGCGTGCACGAGCAGGATGCTTGCCCGCTCGCGATCCAGGGGGATGCTGTCGAGCACCGAGGCAAATCGGCTGTTCTGCGCGGCATTGCGGTAGGGCACGCCGATAATCTGCAAACCATCCACCTCTACCTTTTCGTCCGAGAGCACGCGTACGCCCGCGGCTGCGACGGCATCCAGATATTGGCTGTCGTCTCCGAATTGCTCGTGATTTCCAGCCACGAAGTACACCCCGTTCGGTGCAACGAGCTTTCTGAGCGGCTCTGCGGCGCGCTGCGCATCGATAGCTGTCCCGTCGTAGAGGTCTCCGGCGATAAAGACCGCATCCGGCTCTTCTTTCAAGACCTTCGTGACGAGGCGCCGTAGAAAGCCGCCATTCCTTACGTGCCCCAGGTGAACGTCGCTGATCAAAGCCGCCGTCCGGCCGTGCCAGGCATCGGGGAGATTGGCAAGCCGCACAGTCGTACGTGTAATTCGGGTCAGGCTGGCGTTCAAAATTCCGCAAATGCCGACGACAACGCCCGCGCCAAAGAGCCATTGCACAGTTCGATGAAAGTTCATCGGGAAGCCGGCCACGCTCGCGATGGCGAAAGCAATCCAGGCAATGACTGCGCCGAGGGCCAGAAAAGTGAGCAGCCCCAGCCAAATTGCGGCGGTCCTGTAGATCGTCCGCACGATCGAATTAGTGAAGCGAAAAGCCAGGAGCGAAGCGCCAACAAAGCTCACAGCTAGCAGGCTGAAGACCCATCGGCTCCATGCCGGGCTGGCGGCGTCACTGCTGGGTAGCGCAAAGGTCCACGTCTTGTAGAGAAAAAGATGCGCCAAACCCAGGATCGACTGGACTACGGTTACAAAAACGATCATGCGTCGTGCATGCATAGTGAATTAAGCTCCGGTTCGGGTTGTTCACGCGATTCATTGTTCACGCGATTTTATTGTTTACGCGATTTTATGACACATTCGAGCGGGCTGATAGACCTCTTCTGCCTTAAGCCCACATGGGCCTTCTCATGGAGCAAGGCGTACTACGGCCAACGTGGGATAATGGAGCTTGTGAGCGAATGCGGGATTAAGGCCGCTCGATGCGCCACTATCCATAGAACCTTTGAGGTAGAAGATGCAGGCAGAGTTCCTCCGGATACATCTTTCTTATAAAGAGTGGCAAGGGAAACGCTTGATCGCGGCTGTTCGCGTGCTGCCCACTGAAATATTCGAGGCCCAGCGGGGTTCCTCACACGGCGGAATCAAGGGCACTCTGCAACATATTTACAGCGCTGATTTTGCATGGCTGCGGCGAGTTCAGGGATTGACGGTAACCCGCGCGGATGTGAAGTTGCCGGAAACCGTGAAGGAACTCGAAGACTGGTGGACCGCTCTCCTCGGGGACTGGAAAGAATGGGGTAACGCAGTCGCGGATGCCGCGTGGACCAGCGTGCTCGACTACTCTCTATTCAATGGCACTCCCTGCAGTACACCACTATGGCAGATCGTCTTGCATGTAGTGAATCATGGAACCCACCATGGCGGGCAGGTCGTCGCGATGCTGCGTCAGGCTGGAATCACTCCGCCGCCGACGGACGCCATTGTCTATTACCGCGAACTCGATGCCAAAGCGGTAGAGGCAGGGAGCAGATAAAGCCTGCTTCTGAAGTTTCTACATTTGATCGGGCTCTTAGGAGGCAGGAATAGAGTCCCGAAGGGACGATTGATAATAGCCCACCATGGGTTCGGAGCCGTTTAGGCGACGAATCCTAATGGTGGGAACCGTTCCAATAGAAATAAAAGTCCCGTTAGGGACGACTGAGGTTTATGTCTCATGGCCATGTCTCCTGCCTGGTTCACATCGTCTTCACTACCGCCGACCGCCGGCCTCGAACAAAATGAATCGTCTTGACGACATCATCGGCGACCCTCGTATCGTGGTGCGGCGGCCGGGAGAACCGAAGACCACAGGGAAGTGCGTGGTCTACTGGATGCAACGTTCGCAGCGCGCCTTTGACAACCCCGCGCTGGATGTCGCCATGACTGCGGCCAACCTGCTTGGAAAGCCCATCGTAGTCTTTCTCGCGCCGGTTCCGTTCTATCCGAGAGCGAATCTCCGGCACTATGCGTTCCTAATGCAGGGGATACCCGACATCGCCGAGGGCCTGCGTCGGCGCAGTATCGGTTTCGTCCTCCGCCGCTATCCCGAGCACAATCTGCTGCAGTTTTGTGAAGAGGTCGATGCTTGTCTATTGATTGGCGACGAGAATCCAATGCTTGAGCCGGAGCGTTGGCGGCAAGCCGTGACAAAGAAAGTGCAAGTTCCTTTTTGGAGCGTAGATGGGGATGTGATTGTCCCCTCGCGGCTGCTCGAAAAGGCGCAGTTCGCCGCACGAACCATTCGGCCACGGATCCATTCCTATCTGCCGCAATTTCTGAAGAAGCAGGCAAATCCGCGCGCCAAGGTTCCTTGGAAGCCACCCAAGGCTTTGCGGCAGCTTGATCCGGAATGCGATATTACCGAAGGTTGGGATATCGATCGGAGCGTACTTCCGGTTAAGGGCTTTCACGGCGGCGCCATTGAAGCCATGCGCCTGCTCCGCCGATTCATCCGAAGCAAGTTGAAAGACTACCCCATCCATCGAAATCACCCTGAATTGGATGGCACCAGCAAGCTCTCTCCATACTTACACTTCGGGCATATTGGTCCCCACACGATCGCACTCGCAGTTCAACGTTCGCACGCTCCGGAAAAGGCCAAGGCCGCATTTCTGGAAGAATTGATCGTCCGGCGGGAGCTGGCGGTGAATTTTGTGCGCTTCAATCCTGAATACGAGTCCTTTGCTTCCGGGCCGCAATGGGCTCACCGCTCGCTGGCGGAACATGCGCGCGACCGGCGGCCCATACTTTATTCAAGGGCTCAATTGGAAAAGGCCGAGACACACGACCCCCTCTGGAATGCCGCCCAAAAACAAATGACTCTCACCGGGTGGATGCACAACTACATGCGTATGTACTGGGCGAAGAAGATCCTGGAATGGAGCCCCTCGGCGGCCCGCGCATATGAAACAGCGCTCTACTTAAACGATAAATACGAGCTTGATGGCCGCGATCCGAACGGCTATGAAGGCATCGCGTGGGCGATTGTAGGCAAAAGCGACCGCGCCTGGTTCGAGCGTCCGATCTTCGGCAAACTCCGGTATATGTCGTTTGCCAGCATATCCAGGAAGTTCGATAGTCAAAGCTATATAAGCCAGATCGAGAGACTATCGCATTAGGGTTGTGCTCAAGCTGCACCGCTCTCGCCGGGAATTCCGACGAGCCATGCAAACGTCTGGACCTGATTCTGGATCCTCTGTGTCCTCGGTGGTTTTCTCTGAGTCCTCTGTGGTAGCGCCGCAGGCAGTTTGGTTTCCTGATTTCAGGTTGGCCAATTGGCATACTACTTCAAGCCGATATGGCTGAGATAGGTAGACCCTGGTTCAGAGGGAATACAGGGATCCTCTGTGTCCTCGGTGGTTTTTCTCTGAGTCCTCTGTGGTAGCGCCGCAGGCGGGTTTTTGGTTTCCTGATTTCAGGTTGGCCAATTGGCACGCTATTTCAAGCCGATATAGCTGAGATAGGTAGACCCTGGTTCATAGGGAATACAGGGATCCTCTGTGACCTCGGTGGTTCTTCTCTGAGTCCTCTGTGGTAGCGCCGCAGGCAGGTTTTGGTTTCGGCAACACTTACGAAACTACAGCTTGATCTTCGTCGTAAGCTACAACCTGATTGCGGCCCTGCCTCTTGGCTTGAAATAATCGGGAATCGGCAAGTGCAAACAGTTCTTCATCGTCCTGGCCATCGTTGGGAAAGCTCGCCAAACCGGCGCTGATGGTGATATGGACTCTCTTCTCAGTCGCGGGTACAAAAAGCGGCGTGTTGGCCACCAATTCTCGTAAGAGTTCCAGCTTTTTCCGGGCTGCATCGATGTTGGTCTCCGGCAGAAGAATCACAAACTCTTCTCCGCCGTAGCGTCCTGCGGTATCACTCCGCCGAAAAGAGTCTCGCAGAAGGGAGCCGATTTGACGTAACGCCAGGTCTCCCGCCGGGTGGCCGTGCGTGTCATTCAAGGATTTGAAGCGGTCCACGTCGATCACTGCGATCGTCAGCATCTTGCTGTACCTGCGGGCGCGGCTGAGTTCCGCGATGAATCGATCTTCCACGTAGCTTCGATTAAAGAGGCCGGTCAAGGGGTCGCGGGTCGCCAACCGCAAGAGGTTGTGGCTGCGTGAAACCGACGACAGGCTGAGCCCCGAAGCGGTCAGCAAAATGATCAACCGGGAGATTTGCGCGGACCAACTGAACAAGCCATAAGGATAGGGTGCGTAGGCCTGGCTATTGAGGTCCCAATGGGTTGCCGCGAACGACACGATCGCCAGATACTCCCCAACGGCCAGCAGACCGACCACCAGGCAGACTCGCGAATCATAGCGAAGGCTGGCGCCGCCAATCGCCAGAAAATAGCCCTCGAAGACGACCTTGCTGTTCACCGCCGTATGCGGCTCGTTCACAAATAGAAACAGGCAGAGTGCGCCGCTCACCAGCGTAACGTCGAAACTGCCGCTTGCGAAACTCAACCAGCGGGGGTTGTACTCCCGAGACAGGAGGATGTAGACCAGAAGGGACACGAAAAATGTCCCGAAGGTCACGATCAACCCTACCAGCGCTTCGTTTGGATCGGCATTGAAGAAGATCGAGTTGATCAGCGGTATCAGTAATAAAAGGGCGGCCAGGAACAAGCGAATCTTAGCCACCAGAAGCTCGCCGGAAGCCGCAGCCTCCGCAAGGGCGGGATCGAAGCGCGGCCAAAACATACGCGGAAAATCTTTGAGCCTGAAGTTCATCTCAGGGGGAACTGAAATAGCAGTCGCAGAGCTAACCTCCGCTCATCTTCAAGTTGAGCGAGCCGCAAAAAGCGGGATGAACTGCGATTGGTTCAGTTGGGCGTCCTTTAGCATAGAAGCAGACCCAGCCTTAGGCAATAAGAATCGCGAGCCGATTTCATTCTCCAGAGCATTCAAGCCGCAATAGGTTCATCTCATCGGTAAAATTTTCCGGTAGACCCGCGCCGAACAACAAAAATATGAAAAGAAATGCATATTCTTGCCGGTCTTCTCTTCAAGAGGCGATTTTCTACCCGGCAAACAGCGGAACAGACCATCGCATCCTATTGAGAACTTCGACTGTGAACGGGTTATCAGCGATTGCTTGGCAAGGTTGAAGGCAATCTTTTACGTAGTGGTCTCGTTGCTTGTTTGGGGTAGCTCTCAAATGGAACGGAACGGCGAGACCTTTGGCAAAAATTGCAGTCGAGGAAGGAGCATTTCAATGAACTGGGATCAAATAGAAGGTAGGTGGAAACAATTGAAAGGGGCTGTGCTGGCAAAGTGGGGCCAGCTAACCGACAGCGATCTCGAGCGTATTGCCGGAAGGCGTGAGCAGTTGATCGGGATCATCCAACAAAAGTATGGAATTGCAAAAGAACTTGCCGAGAAACAGGTTCAGGAATGGGCCCTCTCGCTCAAAACCGTCGCAGAACAAGGTTCCCATTCCCAAGGTTCCCATTCCGAAGAGAAACGCAAGGCGGGATAAGCCCGACCTTCAATCACTGAACTTCAAGCATTAATCGTAAATCGCAGACCTTCAACCAATTCCGGGGACGGCCCTGATTCCACAAATGCCGTCCCCGGGCCATTTTGAACCGCTCCAACAATTCCCGCCCATCCTGCAACTCGGCAGGCCCCCAAGCCCCAAAGCCCCATCCGTCTGCAAATGCATTGCCGGGCAATCGCATGGAAGAAATGTTGATCGTTTGTGCCGTCTCGAAAATTTGTCTCACGGCTCACGTGCTCCTTCGACTCCTCGACAGTCAGGGCTGCCGATGAAGCTGGCGCAACTGTGGAAGAGTGGCCATTTATGGCCACGTCAAGAGCGCGCAAATAAATCTCATGCCTTGGAGCAAATGTGAGAACCTTTGTTCTCATTTTTGCTTCAAGGCATCTCAGCTAGCGTTTTTCCATCCAGGCTTGCCTCTAGCCTTCCCCTCACATATGGAAGAGACGCTATCAAAATTTTCATGCGATTGCCCCTGATGCATTGCGCCTGTTGCGAATCGGGCCTTCTGGAATCGCGTATGATCATAGGTTCTTTGGTCGGATGAACTGGATGGGGGAAGGAAGAATCGCAGTCATGCGAACCTCCTGCCCTCACGTAACCGAACTGTATCAACGGATATCTCTACTTAAGATTAAGAGTGATCGATGAAGACCCGCCTTTTATTGGCTCTATTGGTGGTTGCCGCTGTCGCGGCAGCCGCTTCGATTTTTTGGGTTCGCAAGTCTCAAGATCCTTCGAGCCTGAGCGCCCGCTATGTGAAGCGGGAGTTCCACATCCCGATGCGCGATGGTATCAAGCTCTACACGGCGGTTTACACGCCGAAGGATACTTCGCGCTCGTATCCATTCTTACTAACGAGAACTCCATTTGGCGCAACACCCTACGGGGAAAGCGCTTTTCCGGCGCGCCTTGGTCCGTCGGAGGCTCTCGTTCAGTCGGGTTACATCTTTGTAGTGCAGGATGTTCGCGGACGATTCCAGTCTGAGGGCCAATTTGTGGACATGCCGCCCCAGATCGACCATCCGGAAAACGGCCAGACGACCGAAAGCACCGACGCATACGACTCCATCGAATGGCTTCTGCACAACGTCGAACATAACAACGGTAAAGTAGGAGTTTGGGGCATTTCGTATGCCGGATTCTTCACCTCAACCTCCATAATCCAGTCTCATCCGGCGATCAAGGCGGCCTCGCCGGAAGCCCCGGTCACTGATCTTTTCCGAGGTGACGATGCCTACCATAACGGCGCATTTATGCTGACGGCGGAGTTTCAGTTGTACTCCACGTTTTTCCGCATCAGGCCAGGTGGTCTCGATTTCCCTCCAAAGAGCTTTGAGCCATTTGCCTACGGTACAAGCAATGGCTACGATTTCTTCCTGCAGCGCGGTCCCAATCTGGCCGGCATCGCCGACCTGATCCACAATCCGATTTTCGATACCAACATTCATCGGAATACCTTTGACAGTTATTGGCAGCCTAGGGATGTTGCGCCTCATCTGCTTGGTGTTCACTGCGCGGTATTGAACGTGGGCGGCTGGTTCGATGCGGAGGATCTATCGGGAACGCTGAGAACGTATCATGCGATCGAACGCCAGAATCCCGGCATATCGAACGTTCTGGTCATGGGGCCATGGGAGCATGGCTCTTGGGTGCGCCTTCCCCATGACGATAAAAATCCCTCGGCGGTGGCTGCCGACTATTTTCGCGAGCATATCGTATTTCCGTTCTTCGAATCGTATTTGAAGGGAGATGCGCCGCCGCCTTCACCCCGCGCCCAGGTTTTCGAGACGGGAACCAACGTGTGGCGGCAGCAGGATACATGGCCTCCCCAACAGGCGCGGCCCACCAATATTTATCTTCATGCCGATGGCAAACTGTCGTTCGAGCCGCCGCATGCGGATGAGAGTTCCGATAAGCGTTCCTATGACGAGTATGTGAGCGATCCGGCCCATCCCGTTCCGTACATTGCGAATCCACCCACCTGGATTGAGCCCCAATATATGGTTGGCAACCAGCGTTTCTCGGCTCTGCGTCCAGACGTGCTTACCTACATAAGCGAACCCCTTGCGCACGATGTAACCACCGCCGGGCCCGTTTCGCCTCGCCTCTTCGTTTCCAGCACCGGCAGCGATTCCGACTTCGATGTGAAGTTGATCGACGTATTTCCTGTCGGCGTAAAGCCTGCATTCTCACCAGTGGAAGCGCATAAGGACGAACCGGGCGCGGCAGGAACATCCAAACTGTCTGAGGGATACGAGCTACTGATAAGGGGAGAGCCGATGAGGGCCAAGTTCCGGAACTCATGGTCTGATCCCAAGCCGATTGAACCCAATCAAATGTTCCCTCTCTCATTCGATATGCCGGACGTGTATCACACGTTTCAAAAGGGACACAGGATTATGATCCAGATTCAGAGTTCTTGGTTCCCGTTGACCGATCTCAATCCACAAAAATTCCTGGATATTTCCACGGCGGCAAAAGCGGATTTCTCGGCAGCCACGGAGCGCGTGTATCACTCCCCCAAGGCTCCTTCGGCGGTCGTGGTCGGAATCATGCCGACGCGTTAAAGCGCCTGCGTGAAAACCCAAAATCGCCTGTTGCGGACACTTCAGGTTGCGTTCCAGGGTTGCGCTCAATGACTTGCGGCGGTCATAACAGCGACACGAAAAGCTAGTTCTCACGGGAAAGTGGGTGCCCCATCCTTTGCGGAGAGCGCGCTCTTGGTTCTTACGCTCGAAGCAAAGGGTGGGTTTGCGATCATCCGATAGGTACATCGACCTGCTTGTCCGCAACTGCGGAAGAGGGCCTTAAAGAGTCTGCGTGAAAACTGGATTTCCCCGTTGCGGATTGTAATCGTCACGGTTGCAAACTGTGACGGGTACAAACTGCGGAAGAATGCTAAAGAGCCTGCGGAAAAAATGCACTTAGGATCTTCCGTCCTAGAAGTACGCTTTTGAAATCTGCATGTGGGCGACAAAGTTTTCTTTGTAAATGTCCCAAGCGCCAGCGGCGCGACGAGAGAATTAGCCCACGGCAAAGCGCAGCGAAGCCGTGGGTGGATGTAGGAGTAAGAATCGAGTGCCGGAGGCACGGCAGAGAAATCTCTGTCCGAAGATACTTATTGCCGACAACAAGTCAATTGCCGGAAACAGCGCAGTTTTAATCGCAGAAGAGTGCGAAATAATCCGTGAAGAATCCTGGCGCAACTGTGGTGGTTGCAAGTATGGTGGTTGGCAACTGTGGAAATCCGCGGCTTGAGCCGCGCGTAAAAGCCCCGAATCCGACGTTTAGTTGAGTGCAGTCCGAAAATGGACGCTCCCTAAAGTAACTACAGGAACATATACTGCTCGAAAAAAATTAAGATTTGCTTATTTTCCGCACCTAGTTGGCTAACGGATTTTCACAAAAATTTCATGGGGCCAACGCCGCTCGTCCATCAACATCCATTACGATTCTGCGTCCGATCTTGCACGACTAAGTAGCGGAACTGGAGAGTTTGAATATGTTGAGCCACCGCCGTTTCCTCTTGTCGCTCGTTGCCGCCCTTGTCATTCTTCCGTCGAGCCTGCTGGCGCAGTGCGGCGTTGAGCGCGAGTCTGTAAAAACCGGCACCGATCCGGATGCGAGCAAAGTCAACCTCAACTCTTCCACGAATACCACGATTACGGCGATGCGGGCCTTCGCCGCTCCCAGTCCTATCCCGGCCAACAATCGTGTCTCCCCGGCGGAGACCACGGTTTGGGTGATCAACGCCACGCTTACGGTTTTCAAATTGGAAAGCGATTCCGACTACCACCTGGTGATTCAGGATGCTTCGGGCAATACGATGATTACCGAGATACCTTCGCCCTCCTGCGTCGGTTCCACCAGTCCGTTCGCCTCCGCGATTCAGAATGCGCGCGCAAAGTTCGACGCTAAGTTCAGCGTCACCACCAGTTTTCAAACCGCGAACATTCCAGTGCAGATCGTGGGTGTGGGAATGTTCGATTTCCTGCATGGCCAGACCGGAGTTGCTCCCAACGGAATCGAGCTGCACCCGGTCCTCGATATCATCTTTAATCCAGGTACGCAGACACCGGACTTTACCCTGAGCGCCTCGCCTTCCTCTTTGTCGGTAACCCAGGGAGGTTCGGTCAGCACGACCGTATCGAGCGCCGTTACGGGCGGCTTCAACTCAGCCGTTTCGCTCTCCGTCACCGGGCTGCCATCGGGAGTAACTGCAAGCTTCAGCCCGGCCTCTCTCGCCGCTCCTGGAAGCGGCAACTCCACGCTTACGTTCTCCACCACCACGGCGGCTGCAGCGGGTACCTTCAATGCGACGGTGAACGCCTCCGGAGGCGGTGTCACGCATAGTACGACTGTGGCGGTCACAATCAATGCTGCGGCCAAGCCGGACTTTACGGTGAGCGCCTCGCCTTCCAGTCTGTCGATAGCGCAAGGAAATTCGGCCGCCACCACGATAACGACTGCCGCTACCGGCGGGTTCAATGCTGCGCTTAGCTTGTCGGTTTCAGGCTTGCCTGCGGGGTTGACGGCCAGCTTTAGTCCAACATCCATCGCTGCTCCAGGAAACGGCAATTCGAGGCTTACGTTCACAGCAAGCAGTACGGCTACAACAGGCACCTTTAATATAACGGTCACCGCAAGCGGCGGCGGAGTCACTCACACCGCCACTGTGCCTGTGACGGTTGCATCCACGCAGACGCCCGACTTTATTCTGAGCGCCTCGCCGACCAGCCTTTCGATTGCCCAAGGTTCTTCGGGCACCACGAGCATATCCAGCGCGACAGTCGGCGGTTTCAACTCCGCTGTCTCATTGTCGGTCTCGGGCCTGCCTGCCGGAGTAACTGCGAGCTTCAATCCAACTTCCATCGCGGCGCCAGGAAGCGGGAACTCCACGCTGACGTTCTCGGCTGCCGGCACGGCTACGACGGGCACGTTTAA
>DATGIO010000020.1:0-14721 GCA_035295685.1 Candidatus Angelobacter sp. | reverse complement strand
GCGCAACCCGGTGCGCCTCCCTATGGGCAACTGAGCAGTAATCTTGGTCAGGGCGTTCGGGGGCAAACGGTTCACTGCAATGAGGGCAGATGCGCAACGTACCCATAACAGCGCGGGCATAAAAAGCAATCTTCAATTCTGGACACCAAATGGCTGGTTTGAAACTCTCGCCATTCCACCAGAGCACCAGCTTGGTATCTTTGAGGGCTTTGGAGACCTCGTATGAAAGTAGCCAGCGCGGGTCACGGCATTTTTCCGCCTTCAGCAAAGCTCTGACGTCTGTTCCTGCCGGTATGGAAAGTAGCTCCGTCAGAGAACGGGCGAAGTTCGTTCGCTCTTCCTCTGCATTTTCTCGTTCCGGGAATGGCTGGAAAGAACGCCCGGCAGTTTCATCAGACTTGATCTTCAATGAATATGCTTCGCTTAGATGCTCGCCTGCTCTGGTGATAGCCAGCAGATCAGGTACCTTTCCCAAGGCCTGGATCAATAGCGTAATAGCAGAAAAATGTTTTGCCTCATGCTCCGACATTGATTTCCGGGAGCCTTCAAGGTCGTTACTCCTCAGCGCCCGCACTGGCCCGATGTTGTTTTTCTTGCCTTGAAATGCTGCGAATCCTTCCGCTTTTTGCGGTGTTGTGGGAATCAGAATAGGAAATCCTGTTACGGCTTTGTTACGTCCACGTTGCACAAGTATCAGCGTAATTATTAGTATTAGGTATGTCAATGAAAAACGACTTGAACAACGAACAAGAAATTACAGCGGTCGAGGCAGCCCGAAGACTTGGCGTAGGCTTGGATTATCTCTATTCCTTGCTCTGGACAGGCAAGCTAAAGGGTCACAAGGTAGGCAAGCAGTGGCGCATCCCTGCCGAAGCCATACAAGCCAGGATGAAACAGAGGGGTGAGTAATGGCTGACAGCATTCCTGAACTGCTTACGTTGTTGGACGTTGCAAACAAATTGCGCGTTTCCCCTCACACGGTAAGAAGCTGGATCCGCAAAGGCAAACTCCGTCCGGTTCGCATTTGTCGCCGCCTTCTCTTTCATCCCGACGAAGTTGCAAGATTTCTTTTCGGGGGTGCTGGAAAGTGAATGCCGATGTGTTTTGCGTAATGGCGAGTCCGTCTCGCATCGCTGAGCGGAAGTGCCTACACGCAATTCCCGAAAAGCGGGCCAAACGGGGCTGCCATTTTTGCTCTCGCGCTTGCCATGACGAGTATCGAAAACTGAGACGTGCGCAATTGGCAGAACGCCGCTGTCGCTTCTGTGGACGCCCCAAACGTAGGCCAAAGGCTCAGAGGTCAGCGCACACGAACGAATCGAAATTAGACCCGTTGCGCAGTGAGCACAAGGGGAAGGAAGTAAATGCTTGACCACCATGCTAGAGCCATTCTTTGGAATGCCCCAAGCTCTCGTCCGCTCGGGCCTCTGCTCAAAGATGAAACCGGGTGAAATAAGGCTTTACGTATGCCTGATGCACCGAAGTGAGCGAAATTCCAGCCGCGAAGTAACGATGACCGATGAATCCGTGCGGAAAGACGTTGGAGCAGCTCCAAGAACCGTCTGCAATGCAAGAAAAAAGCTTCAAGAATACGGGCTGATTCAATGCCGCAAAGTCACGGGGAACAAATACCGATATACGATTTGCGATCCTGCCACAGGTAAGCCATATCCGGGAGACCCGAAGCAGCCCATTCGATACGAAAAGCGCCAAGAGAAAAGGACAGAGAGCAAATCAAAATCCCCGGCTATTGTAGAACCGGCTGCTATTGTGGAATCTCCGAAAGCCCCGGTTTCACAGAAACCAACAGCAGACAATGGGCTAAACAATGCCCCCTACATGACCGAGCATGGTCTTTCCGGTCTTTTTGAGAAGACCGCTGATGAAGGAGACGATGACGTACCTTTTTGAAAGCAAGATTTGCTACTCTGATGCAGAAATTTGCTGGTCTATCCAGCAGATTTTGCAAGGCCGAAATTTGCAAGTGCTTTAAGAATCTTTGATTTTGGCATTTTTGCAGCATTGTTAAACAACATTCTTATTAAGAGAAATTCGTACTACTCTCTTTCTTGACCAAAAGCCTATGGACTAATCGCCCCCAGCGTAATGATTCAGTAGTTCAATTTTGGATCTTCGGCGACCGTTTAGGTCACTCGGCAGAAGAACCGATGAATCCGCTCACGAACCTTAAATATGATCCCGACGCTTTTGGGTTCCGCAACTAACGCCAAGAGGCTGGCGCTGTTTTTCTGGTCCCATAGGCACTCACCTTCTGCAAATGCTCTACGCACCAAACGATCCATTTCTTTCTTCTCCTTTTCGCTTTTGATGGTCTGCATTCTTTCAGTCAAGCTGCGCTGGAGACGCGAAGTTGCTTCGGCTGCTTGTAAATACTCTAGGTTTGTGCGGCTACCATCTGGCCCAAGCTCATCTGCGTGCGCCACTCTGAGGAGTTGGTCAATTCCTTCGCTGGGAATCCGTTCAACCCTCCTGTCTGCCAACCAGAAGACTTCCAAATATTCTGGAGTGTAACTTAGAACAAAGCAAAGTTCCTCGAACCCCAATGTGCAAACGTCGCCTCGCTTCCAGGGACTTTTGCGTGGGTCGAGTGACGGACGAGGCAAGGTCATTCAGGATTTCCCAAAGGTTGGCCATCAATGGTGGATTAGAGGATTGGCGAAGTCAACAAAAATGTGACTCATAGAGTGTGTACGCATCGGGTGCGCGTGTCCAAAATTGGACGTAATGGCGCTCGATATCCGCATCCGTTTTGGCCGTGCAATTCGGCGCGTCCGAGAGGAGCAAGAGATCAATCAGGAAGAGGCAGCGGAACGATGCGGTCTGCATCGGACTTACTACAGTGGAATCGAGCGCGGAGTGAGAAACGTCTCACTCGTCAATATCGAGAGAATTTCCAAGGGACTCAAGACCAGTCTGCCGGAGTTGTTCACTCGCGTCTGAAAGAGATTCCGCAGGATAGGAAATAAAAACCCGCCATCTCTGGCGGGTGTGGGTGTGGTGAGTGCCTCTAGGCTCTCGGAACTTCACTGCGGACAAGCCCATATCGCTTGAGCAGTTTCTCTTCGCCACCTGTCCAATCTGAATAAATGGGGAATGCGACAACATACGGCTCAACAACGAAAGTGAGGGCTGTTTTGTCCTGAAAGCGGATGGTGATGCCGTAATAATCTGTTTGGGCGGACAATTCCACAGTATCAACGATCTTGTTTTTAACTTCGGGAAAATCTTGCCTTGTGTGTGCCTTTGAAGAGTGTGTACGCTTGATGGCAGCCATTGCGCCTCCTTGTGCGGTGCAATTGGTTAGGGCCGCGTTCGGTGATACCCTCACCGGGCGCTGCCCGTAAGTTATCGTTTAGGTTTTCGGGTTGTCTGTTTCTTACGCTGCTTCTGATATCGGGTCTTCCTGCCGTTCTTGATCTTCGGCAGCAAGGCCCGGGCCTTCTCAATGTCTTCCTCAGTCCAGCCATGTAAGCTGGCGCTGCCAACGTTCAGGATTTGTGGCGCTGGCACTTTCCCTGTTGCGATGTAGCGGCTAAGTGTCTTAGCATCCAAACCGAGTTTTGCAGCAGCTTGCCTTGTGGAAAACATAATGCCGCAGTGTGGCAGATAGCTTATCGAAAGGCAAGAGGCTTTTCTGACGTCAGTCTAATTTTGGACGGCGAAATTTAAATCCCTCTTTCCTCTGATTACCCCAAATTTTTCACAAGAAGACACCCCGGTTTTCCACCGTTGTTGCACAGGAAACCAAAAACGGAGAACAAAGGAAAAAATTGGCTTAAAAATTTTGGAACAAAGACTTTATGACCCTGGCCCACGATATGCCTTGACGGACAACGTTGGCACGTCTAGTCCCCAATATTGTGCAGCCAGGATTTGTGTCGCAGCTTGTGTCCTAACCCGGCCATCCCTGCCCGCATCCGAGTGAGTCGTGCAGTGTCACTCAGTCTCATACAAGCAACACCCGAAGTGCTTCAAGCCATCGTGAATACTGCCTCTCCGTCTCAATTGAGCTTCTTAGGTGTCGTGTCGTCTTGCTGAGGGTTGAGAATTCGCAACGATGAGGCCGTCGGTTCGATCCCGACTAGCTCCACCAAATTAATCCTCAGAAAACGAGCAAGCTTCAACCCGCTTGTCGCAATCGTACATGCATCCGTACAATGCCTCCATCCGATCGGGTCTGCAACGGTTCTGATCAAAAGTGGAAAATCAGATCACTCGCCACTGTAAGCTGGCTGTGCCTTCGACCATTATCGTAAGCCTTTTGATCCCACGACCGCTCGAAGCGCAGTTCGGGACGCAACTGAACCGTCGTGCCGATCCAATGGCCCCACATGATCGTGTTCTCTGAATATTTTGTTGCAAAACCCGTACGCTGGCCTTTCTTGTCATCGAGGAAGTCACTGCGCAACGACAGGAAGTCGTGCGGCGAAAGTTGCTTCTGCAAAAAATTGACTACAGCATATTCGGGAGCTGTGCAACGCTGTTCCCGGGGCAGGCAGAACGCGGCGTTTGTACCTTTCTCCGGCACAACCGCGCTTCCCAATGCTGGCACCTCGCGCTGATACATATACCAAGACTCGGTAGCCATATGTATTGTTTTCGAGAATTTGTGATACCAAGTGGCGTCGTATTGCTGGAGGTTGTTAAAGGCATATTTGCCGCTATTGATTCCGTTGGCGCAGATGTAAAAATTGTCATTCACGGATTTGCTCGTGTAGCTCAAGCAGCCCGTACCCGATGGCTTCGCATCGGTAGTCCAGGGGGCAACGTCGTGGCCGGCGGTGATTCCAAATTGCACCAACCATTGATCGTTGAGCTTGACCGTCGCGATCAGTCCTGTGTCGGTAAATGGATCAATCGCGTACAGCAGCGAGTGGCTGAAGATGTAATTGTTGGGCGCCAGTTGGGCCTCGATGCCCGGGACGGAGATGAAGCGGCCAATCCTGAGATTCATCCCCTGTGCAACCTGCGGTATATAGACATCGACATATTCAAGCGCGGGATCAAAGCCATATTGATGATGATCGTTCAGCAACTGGCCGCTCAGGTAACCCTTTGCGGTGGTGAATCGATAATCCGTGCCGTAGAGAGCAGTCAGGTGGTAGCCCCAGTCGACATGCTCGCGCTGAACTGAATCGGGCAGACGCTCGGCATAAAGGACAGCTTGGTTTAGCTCGAAGCGGTTCGAGAAAGGATCGTTCGCCTCTGGTGCGTTACTGTGCGAAGAGGTGCTGAAGTTGAGCGTCGGCTCGATCCATCCATATAGCTTTGTCCGACTACTAGCCTGATTGATGGCGGTCATTAGTGGATAACTGTTCGTGTCCGGCTCCCCGATCACCGGCGAACCGCCATAGGACCAGTCTGAATTTGGAAATGGCGGCGAATCAAGTGGCGACGGCGGTCCACGCCGCGCTGGTGCTGGCGATGCAGTCGATGTCCCCGACCAGTCTTGACGATAAAATTCCATCCAGCGGGCCAAGAAACCCTTCGCCTCGGGTTTGTTCGACTCCGGAGCGTCCGGTAGCGGAGAGCGCTCCTTATCCGCCTGTTGTCTCGCTGAAAGATCGCATGTTAAGAATACGAAGCACAAGAACAACGGAAAGACGTATTGGCGAAGAAGTAGTTGGTTATTTTGGCGCATAGAAATTGCTTATCGATTAGAGTGTACAGGCTCTTGTTCCAATCCTCCCTCGTTGAGGAATTGTTAGCGAGGGAGAATTACAATGCCAGAGGTCTCGAAGTGTCTGAGGGCACGGAGTGGAACGCAAGACGCGAGCCGCAACTTGATCGGATTCAGTTACAGCGTGTCAAGACTTCCATGGGACTCTTGGCCTTGCCGCAATCGAAGCCAGGACGGACAACGGAGCCATTCTCCAGCGCACCCATTAAGGCGATGTGAAATGTCTCTTCGCCAAAGTTCTCAGTTGCGAACTCGACTACCAGGACACGTCCTCTGACATATGGATGTGGCTCTTGCGCACCCTAGGCGTACACGAGCCGCATGCTATCTATCCGGCCGTTCACGATTTCCCTGTCGAAGGCCGATGTCCGGCAAAGAGTTGTCAAGGCTTTGACCATCCGGGCAGCATCGTTCTTTCTATATTCTTCGAGATCGACGTTGACACGATGAAGGCCCTGAGGATTGCCAATCGTGCTCGATAGCGGTTTACCGCAATCTTCGACGGTGAGAATTTGCGGGTGCGCCAATGTTTGTCCCACCGAAATTGTTGTCTCAAAGAGCCCAACGGCAATGGCCAGAGAAATTGTTAGGCTGAGGTTCTTGTAGTGCATACGGTGAAGATGCCCAAATCCGACGATCATTATGCGTCCTTCAAAAAGATCGCGGGCCGCTGCTCAGCCTCCTCCCATGCGAAAAAGACTAGCAGCCGAGTGGCAATGTTGGTTCGCCGGATCTTCTTGTACCAGAGTGAATGCAGCAATGTTCCAGATGAATGGAGCCATATAACTGCTAGCGTTCGCTGGGGGAAGTGCGGAGAATGCGGGCTACGGGGCCTCTTGGCGTCCCCGCTTGCCATTCTGGGCCCGATACCCGCGCGCTCTTGCCCTTGCTCGGGCCAACACAAGGGGCCAAGAGCAATTCTCTCTGTTACGCCTCGAACACTCGAGCAGTCGACAAAATTGCAAGCCGGCGCAACATCACGATTGCGCTCATGGATGGGATCGTTGGCAACATCACCTGCTGTTGACTCATCAACCTCTAATTATATCTTTCGGCTTTATGGCGGATCTGTATCGCGAGTTCGTTGTGGTTGATCGACAGTATGGCGAACACCTTACCGAACTGGCTCAAACCGGGCCTGTGTGGATCGTGGATAGCCCCGCGAACCGTGCTGCTGCACAACAACTGTGGGCTGCCAATCCGAATCGCGGTCATTTGGATTGCATCACTATGTTCGAGTTGGGAAAGAATAGCTCATCCGAGGACATTCTCATCAATGAGCTAAACACGATAGACCTTCATCACGGCGCTTATTCAGCAAATCCCCCATATGCCGTACTTGAAGCGATTGGCGCCGTGATCAGCACGAGACTGAAAGCCGAACTTTCTCAATTCGGTTTCGATGAGTCTCAAGAAACATCAGAGGGGTTTCCGCGCCGTGCGTACCGCGCCAATGGCGATGTCGCACCGTAGGTGGGTGTAACATCGCCATTGCTCTCATCAAACACGATTTTCAAAATGGCTTTGCTTGGGTAGGGGCTAAAGCCCAAATTTATGGTGCCCCTTTAAACAGGCTCTGAAGCCACTCTTCCATAGGTAGCCCATACGTTCTTGCCCATTCCAGTGGCATGGCCCCTATCAAGGTTAACGACTTTACGAGATGGCCGAACAGGACTTTTTTCGAGTTGCTCCGTCTGCTGCCTTACGGACAGGTGTTGACCTCCGCGGAAGGATGCAGGTTGTCGGCGACCCAGATTTCGACTCGCCGGTTCTTCGCCATACCTTCAGGCCCGCCCTCAAGAGTCAATGGCATGGCCTGGCCAAAGGCTACCGACGTGGTATTGGCTAGACCCAAGCGATGAAGCTGGTCTTCAACCACATGGGCGCGTTCTTTGGAGATCATGCAGTTCCGGGTGGGCGTCCCGGTTTTATCGGCAAAGCCCAGCACAAGAATGTCCTGATTGGATGCATGACTGTCTTGCAGGAAGGTCTTCAAACGAGCGAGATCGCGCATTGCCTTACTATCCACGTTGGCGCTGCTCGATTCAAAACGCACTTCCAGCGAGGCCCGCTTGGCGCCCGCAGTCAACGCCACGTAGTCGCGGGGTGCGCTGCCCTGCGCTTCCGGCTGCTCAAGCTTGATCTCCTGGTCGATAAAACCCATTTGCCGGACTATATTCTGACCTTCCGGAGAGAGTGAAAATTCGATGAAGTCGCGGATATATCCAGATTCGGCGGGATCGTACTTGTTCCGGTAGAGATACAGCCTGCGGGTCAATGCGTATTCTTCCAACCTGACGCTCGATTCGGAAGGCGTTCTTCTATCGACGGAAATGGGGCTGGCCGGAGCCACGAAAGGCAGACCGACAAAACCGATCGCATTGCCGTCCTTGGAGACAGTTTCGGAAAGCTGGTGGCTATCCTCAAGCGCAAAAGGACCAGTCGCAGTCAGATTGTCTTTCCCTTCGTAGCAAAGGTCCACGAATGTCTTGCGGGTGCCGGAGTTTTTGTCTCGCACAAAGGTACTGATTGGACCGGGGTGGGCGGGATCGACTTGCGACCAATTGGCAATCTTGCCGGCAAAGATATCGCAGACCTGCTGTTTACTTAAGGAAGTAGAAGCGGCCCGCGACTGCGAAGCTATCACGGCAATACCATCGAGGCCAACCACAAACTCCGTGGAGGCCGTCTTGAGTTCCTTGATCTTGTCGAGCGTAGTCCGCTTTGAGTCAGCATCGGCCCCATCTCCTTTGACCGACCCGGGATCGGGCAAGCGGGTGGAAGCCATTGCCAGTTCAGCTTTGCCATCGGCTAGATCCTTAAAGCCAGTGAAAGAGCCGTGGGATTGAATCTCTATATCCAACGGGAAGCCCTTTCCCGTCTTCCCGCTCACCAGCACCTCTTCTTTTCGAACCGGCGTGACGCGCACATCGGTTGCACCCAGATGGCTCAGATATGCTTTGACCAAAGCCGGCACACAATCGGCTCCCAACGTGTTGGAGCCGTGGATACGGAACGTCGGGCGAATCGTGCTGGCCAAGGCGAGATCCGGGCGCTTCAACCGCTGCGTGTACCAATACGCCACGGCAATTACGATCAGCGCGATCAACAGAAAGGCGGCCCATACGCCTTTTGAGCTCCCGCGCCGGGATGGCGGCTGCGGCGTTTTTGCGATCTGCGGCTCAACCGGATTGGTTCTCGCCGGAACCAGGACAGGTTCGGGAGCCTTGGGCTTGGAGCGAGTTTCGTCTTTGGACTTGGTTTCGTCTTTCCCTCGGGTTTCGTCTTTTAATCGGATTTCATCTTTTACCCGGGTTTCATCCTGCTGGGCCGATTTGGGAAAAGGAACAATTTGAGATTGAGCTGTATCCGCTGAGCCCGAGGTTTGCGAGCCCGAAGCCGCGGCTGCGCCTTCACTGGCCGGCGGCACTGTAACTCTAGCGGCAGACGAGCGAGCCGCCTTGGAGAGCAGCGCCATGACCTCATCGGCCAGGGTCTTTAAGACCGCCTCGTGGGTTGGCGTGAACGCATTCGGAGTAAACGAGAAAAGAGCGAAGACGCCGCGCACACTTCCCGATTTTCCAATCGGTGCGACCATGATCGAGCGAACTCCAAGCGCACGGGCCGCAGCCAGGTCGACGCGAGTTTCCAGTTCCGTATCGTCGCAACGAAGGAGCTTACCCGACTCGACACAGAGACCGGTAAATGTGCCATCGAGGCGCAGAACGCTTCCGACGTCTGGGGCCCGCGAGCCGCTTGCGGCTCGGCAAATCATCTCTCCAGGCGCCGCTCCAGGCAGCGCAATTGCCGCCCCGGAAGCATTGGCGTAGGCTTGGGCCCGATGGGCCAGAACTGCGAGGCCTTCTGCTCCCTCGGCGTTGAATCCATTTTCAACAGAACTCGTTTGCCCGCTCACAAGCTTCCCCCCTCATCCTTAATTCCATGAACCTGAATTTGTGTCTACTGAATGGGTTCCCGTGTAGGACACTCGAGCGCCTGGCTGCCGAATCCGCCTCGGTTCTTTTCAACGCAGAACACGTTCCATGCCGAAAGCGGCTAAACCCAGACCTGTCACAACACCCAGATCTGTTGTCCCGAGTCTAGATTGGATCGAATCGATCGCGAAAGGAGACAGGCTTTGTCCACTGGTACAACGAACTTCAGTCTAAGGTTGGATTTGTCTGGTTGACAAATGAAAATATGTGGAAATCTCTACTGCAATACAACATATCCGCTTGTTTCAGATTTTTTAATGAGAAATTAACTATCTAGTCGTTCCAAATATACAGAGCATGTGCTTCAACGCATGAGGAAGCATTGGCCGGCGATGCGCTCCGTGGGTCTGAGCAAGACTTAATCTCGGGGAAAACGTCACTGGCCGGAATCACCGCTTGCGAAACATTAGTCAAAAATCGCCGACTACTTTGCCGACGCTCGTTAACCCCGTCGAAAAACCATGGAGCCATCGCAAATCAGACCTGATTATGGCACTGCAATCGACACGGGACAAATCCGGCGACGTTCTTAAGTTTGGAAACGCCTTATGGTGCGTCTTGCCATGACGTGAACGCCGAAGGGAACGGACCAGTGGGCTCAAAAACTCAAGATTAGGGTGCAGACCTGACCCGTTTAGCAAAAAAACAGAGAGCAATTTCCAAAAGCCTCACTCGCAGGATCATTTCCAGCGACCATGCAAGTTCAACGCGCGCGGCACCCAGGGCAGATGCCGATTTAGGCGCACCGGTCTTTCGCGAGCCTTCACATTGAGGCAGCCCGGGACTAGGGACCACGTCAGGCGACAACCGCCCCAAACACCCTTACACCACTGTGGAAATAACGGGCAAATCCTTTCCATTCAGTCATATACGGTGGCCGAATACGGGCAGATGCTGCCTGATATAATGGGCAGGAGACAGCGAAGTCAGGCCATCGGCCCTCTTCAATTCCCCTATTTTTTGAGGTACCTATGACCGCGCAAACCCAGGAACGCATTTATCTTAACCCTCCCAAATTTTGGGCAGCCACGAAAGACCTAACGGAAAAAGACGTTGAACAACTGATGAATGAGATCATGCGCCTCGCGACGGAGCGCCGGGTGGAGGAATTGGCAAGATACGATTTCATCTCTTTTGGGCATACAAACGCCGCATAGTTACGATTCCCTTGTCAGCATCGAGCAACCGCTGTAGATGATCGGATCTTTGCGTGTTCACCGGATGGCAGAGGTACAGAAAACCTTGCGGTGATTACGGGGCTGTTATTTGCGCGGGCAAAGCATCACCCCGCAATCACAAGTGAAATAACACATTTCAGAACGACTGTTGGTTGCTTTAAAAAATCAGACTCGCTTTCCTAACTCCGCCGTACCAAGTCACGTCGTCGATTTCCTTCCATAAAGAGTTCAAAATATGCAATTCATGCCTGCTCTTTCTACGGAGCATCGAGCACCTTGCTGCAGTCCATGCGTAGAACTCCATTGTCATTGAAGACCAGTCCATAGAAACGGAAAGGAGCGTTTTGGGTTAAGGGCGTTGAATTGAGCATTTGAGTGTTGTTATCGATATACACTTCGACCGCATTCGGGTTTTGCAAGAAACTTGTTTGTGCCGGCTGGGTCGCCAGAGCGGAAAACAGGCTGGCGCTAGGAATCGCTACCGTCAGGACCGTGAAACCTCCCTGACTGGTAGACCCCATGACCGTTCCGTTCACCGTCTGCGGCATCAGCGTGACGGTTGTGGCAGGAGTGAATCCCTGAGAGGGATCTGCGAAAACGGGCGAGGAGACCGAAACAACCTGGCCAGGAACTATCGTGGAACCGCTGAAATTGGCCGAGAAAGGCAACGCCTGAATATTGCTGAACTGGCCAGAGATATCGAAAGCCGCTCCGCTGTAATCGAATTCTTGATCGCTGAAGTTCAGAGTGTTGGAACTCGCTTTCCCTTGTTCTTGACGTGGCATGACCAATATTTCATGCGCATTTCCATCCACAAAAAGGACCGGTCCTCTCGGGAAATTCAAAGCACTTGGATCCCTGACGTCAATTCGAGTTGCCTGTACTGAGCCATCCGCTTGAATCCGGCCGTCAAGATTTACAAAGAACCCAATAGAAAGAGAAGCGAAACCAGAGATTCCTTGAAAGACTGTACCACTGTCAACCCTGATCGGAACAAGGGGAGCAGGCTGTCCGAGGCCTTCGGGCAACGTGACCTGGAAGGTCCCGGCGCCCGAATCGATTGTTACTATCTTGCCTAGCAGAGACACTACCTGGTCAGGAGCGGCTTTCGCGGTCAAAGGTGGAATATCGAATGTAGCCAGAGAAAATGTTGGAGAGATCGTAAATGTCGCACCACTTGGGTTTATGCAACTCCCTGGGGTAATGGCCGACCGCGAAACGAGCAAATTGAGGGACAATCCCATCGTGTCTTCGTTCACCACCAGCGGCGCAGGCAAGACGGCGGCGACGTTAGCAGCCCCACCGCCAAACAAGCTACCGGATACGCTGCCAGATGAGTCAAGACCTACGCAAATAAACACGGCATCCACCGGGGCTCCAATGTCTAGAGCCATGGAGGCCGCGGTATAGACGCCCTGAGGAATACTAGCCGATAGTAGCGGCTCGGCCGTGCCATTTAAATGGATAAACTCCAGGGATTGGGGACTGTCAAGCAGAGTTACAGTCGCCCCCGCCTGGTTCGTCAGCACGATGCTTTTTATAAGGAGATCGAATTCCGACACTTGATCGTCCGCCGTGCTGGAAACCACAAGGGCAACCTGGGCATTCCCTCCCGGTGTAGGAGTTGGTGTCGGCGCTGAACTCTTCGTAGGAATTGAGCCGCCATTGCCACAGCCGGCAGCGATGAAAACGATCGCAAACAGCAAGAGATTGAAGGTGACAGCCGGCAATAAAGCACGTTTTCTAGGTGGAAATGAGAACAACATAGAGATCATGAAGATTCGCCTCCCAACATTTACCGCCACAAGAGAAACTATGCTAAGAGATCCCTCTTGAGAGTTGCTGTTAAGATTTCTTCAGATTTGCCAACAGTGTAAAGCTACTCTATGGCAAAGTCACGACCGCCTATAGCTCTGCCGATAGCCTTGGTTGCAGATTGATCTATCCACCAAGAATTGACAGGGCTTTCGTCACGCTATCTATAGATTTCGTCACACTATCTTTAGATCTCGTCACACTATCCAGGGCTTTCGTCACATTATCCATCGATCAGGCCGCAAGTTGAGATATGGTAGATCGGTAGGATGGGCAAAAATGGGAACTTCGCTAGCCATCGTTTAGCGAATCATGGTTCGCTAATTATCCTTCGCTAATCATGGGATGATAACGGTTCGGCGTTCATACTATTCTCGACGATAGGGCGGATCACCGCGGCCTGGAGGAATGGGGACGTCACGCAAGGATTTCCCGCCGGACATTCATGCGGGCATTCAAGGCACAAACGGGAACTACGTTTGGACGCTGGCGGCAGCAAGCGAGGTTATTCGCCTCTCTTGAAAACCTCGCCGAGGGCAAGTCGGTAACCGAGACCTCCATGGCAGGCGGCTACGATAGCGTGAGCGCATTCATCGAAATGTTCCGGACTGCGCTCGGCTGCACTCCACAGGCCTATCTCCGAAATAAGCATGGAAAAAGCAAGGAACGATTTGCGGGCCGGTAGCCGTCACCATATCTCTAAAAGAGTCCCCGTTGTTCAGGAGGTCTCTACTTGAAGAGCGTTCACGGAAGCAAATACCCAGGGGCAGTGCGAGTAATCGATCACGCCCACAATGCGCTGATCCTTCATTACGATCCGAATGATCGATCTCGCACTCCAGATTCCATTCTTCTGCTGAAGCCTGATGACTGCGGGCTCACCATCCACCTCACCCACCGCCATTTGCCATGGCACAGTCATGCTTTCATAGCGCGTTAAGTAGGGCGCGTCCGAGAAACTTCCAAAATAACGGTCGGCCACACATAGGCGAGCGTCAGCAGCGATCAAGTCGCGAAGCCCATCCCAATCACGCTGATTAAACCGCTCGACATAGAGATGTAGCAGACGCGATGCCTCGGGACCTATTTCCTGGCGTGCGGCCGGCATCGAGGGAACTCCGGGTAGCAGAGCCAGCTTCGACCGGCCACGGCTCAAGGCAGCTTTCACACCGCCAACGGTTGAATCGACGAGCTCGGCGATTTCTTCAAGAGAATAATCAAACACTTCTTTGAGTAGCACGCAGGCCCGCTCCTTGGGAGGAAGCGCAAGAACCAGATGTTCTACGGCTTTATCGACTTCTCGCCCGTGCATTTCGGGCGCAACGTGAGGCGGCTCTTCACGATTTCCGAAAACCTCCGCGACAACTGCGGCCTCGGCTTCTATCCGGACACCTCTGCGACGAAGAAGATCAATGCATCGATTGTGGGCGATCCGAAAGAGCCACGGTTCGAGGCGGCGGCTGTCGTCAAAGCTATCGAGCTTACGGTAAGCATCGAATAGAGCCTCCTGAACCGCATCCTCGCCATCCAACACCGATCCAAGCATGCGGGAGCAATAGCGGTGCAGGCTTGGGCGGAGGGTGGTAATCGTTTCAAGAAACGCAACGTACCGCGCATCGAAAGGGCCTTGGGCATTGAGTCCTATGGGATCATCCATACTCATTTATACGCAGCCCGGCGCTGCCAGGATACGCGCGCAGGAATGCCGCAACGACACTCACAAACTGCTTCTAACGTAATTCTAGCGTGCAATTTGGCGCGTTTTGGCGTTTCGGAAGGACCCTCCGGTGCAAACCTATAGCAAGCGGGGCCGGCCATCTCTCGCATCAATCAAGATGGCCAGGCCTTAGTCCGCAAGACTGTTCGGGCCGATTGCCAAGCATACGAGGAGGCTGCGCCAGAACAGATGGATATTGAACGAACCTAATTGACGGCTGCAGCGACAGGCGCGAGGCGGCCTGCGGCTCGAAGAGCATCGGTCACGTGACTACGGTGCATCATCTGGTGCAACGATAACACCAGGAAGCTGCTT
>DATGIO010000019.1:0-79819 GCA_035295685.1 Candidatus Angelobacter sp. | reverse complement strand
CAGGAACTCATGCGTCACGCGAACTGCCGCTTTACCCTCGATATCTATTCGCAAGCACGAGTAGAGGCAAAGAGGGCAGCCCAGCGCCGGATCATCGAAATGATTTCTCCGGAGCATGAAATAGTGGTCGTCTGCGTCGGCAACCATTGCTGAGGGAATATGCGATTGCTAAGAGGATCACGAGAGTGCGTCCCAAGCTCTTTAGGCGTTCGACTCCAGCAAACCCAATGATCGGCGAGATCGAGGCTTAATGGAGCCTTTTGGAGCCCTGAGTACAACGATGCTGAACGGTAAGCTGTTGAGGAATATGGTAGGCACGAGGAGACTCGAACTCCTGACCTCTACCGTGTCAAGGTAGCGCTCTAACCAACTGAGCTACGCGCCTACAGGCCGAAAAATCACTGAAATTTATTCTACCGTAATGTTGCGTCAAACGGGAAATCATTGCCATCTTGCAATTCCCGAGCCCTCCGGCTAACAATCAATGCAGTGAGTACTGCGTTGAAAATGCCGACCAGAGAGTTTTTTGGCTTTGGGTCGCTGGTGCTGGTGACGCTGCACAATCCCAGGGAAAAATTTTGGGGCATGGTCCTTTCGCTGGGGCCTGCCGGAGTCAGTCTGCGCGGCATCGATCTCCATTCACTCGACGACTTTGCCCGCCTGGTCAAAAGCGGAGAACGCGCCAGCGCCGGAGTGGTCTTCTTTCCCATGCATCGCATTGAGCGGATCGAGATGGATGTGCCCAATGGAGATATTCCGTCACTGGCGGACCAGTTCGTATCAAAAGCAGGCGTCCCGATCGGCGGGTTTTTCCAGGAGCATGAGCCTTGATCTCTCAACTGCGCGCCGCACCCAACTTGCTAACTTTGATGCGGCTGATCTTTATTCCCTTCGCCGTGATCGCCGTGCTTGCCAACCGATATGGACTCGCGCTGGGGATCTTTGTTGCCGCTGGAGTGACCGACGGCCTGGATGGGCTGCTGGCCCGCCTCTTGAAGCAAAAGACCGTTCTCGGCCAGTATTTAGACCCAATAGCCGATAAGTTGTTGCTGAGTACCATGTTCTTGATGCTGGCTTCAACCCACAAGATCCGTTGGTGGATCACGGTGCTGGTATTCAGCCGGGACATTATCATCGTGATCGTTTGCTCTTTGCTCTACGCTACCGGCGCGCTCAAGGTCTTCCGCCCCAGCATCTTCGGAAAGGCGAACACGGCCGCCCAGATCATTACCATTCCCCTCGTGATGTTGCACGAAATCTCGAATGCGCGGTGGATCGAACTCGGTAAGCGCTGGGGCATCAACGCAACGATTGCCTTGACGATCATCTCCGGAGTTCACTACGTGGTGCAGGTAGCTTTTGATTTGCGTAGCGCTAACTCGAACGCAGAAGCCGGAACGTAAAGGCGTCGAAACCCTCGACGCAGACTTCAGCAACCAGCCACAGCGGACGCGCATGGTTCAATTGGTCACAGGGCGAACTCCAGGCGCCTGGCGCAACCAGGCCGGCTGCACACATCATCTGCCGGTTAGTCGCGCCGCTGGTGTGTTCAGAGCTTCACTTCGCATCAGGCATCAGCGGAGCGGGATTCGGTGACGGCGCGGGCGGAAGCAGCCCCTTGCGCGGGAGCATCTGATCGCGCATCGCAGCGTTATAGAGAAATACCGCCTCCACGATAGCAGCCTGTTTAAGATCGTCCGGGGATAGACGTTCGTATGTGTCCTGATTGGTGTGAACGCTTCGGGTCCCGTAGTCTCTGGGGTCCTGAATGAATTGGAATGCAGGGATGCCCGCATCTTCGAAACTGTCCTGATCGGACGATCCGCTGGGACGCAGAGTAATGGTCGTCACCCCAAGGTCTTTCAGAGGAGCGATCCACTGCTCAAAGATGGGCACGATGGCTGTGTTGCCTTCGGCGTAAACACCAAGCACCTTTCCGCCACCGTTATCAATGTTGAAATAGGCGGACAGCTTCTCAAAATCGGCTTTGGGCGTAACTACGCCCGTGCGTTCACGCAGGAAGGCGGGCACACCCGCTTGTTCCGGCGCATTGGAGAGCTCGACATGCGCGATGTGCTGCTCAAAATATGCTAGCGAGCCCATGTCTCCCTGCTCCTCCCCCGACCAGAGCGCAATGCGGATGGTGCGCCGAGGATGCACATGGAGAGCCGCGAGAATGCGCATGGCTTCCATGGCAATAATGGCTCCGGCGCCATCATCGGTTGCTCCCGTGCCGGCGATCCAACTGTCAAGGTGGCCTCCCACCATGACAACTTGATCTTTCAGTTTCGGGTCGGTTCCGGGGATCTCCGCAATGGTGTTGTAACCCTGCTCGTGATCGCCTGTGAACTGCGTGTTGATGTTGAGGTCGAGGGCGACTGGGACGCGATGCTCCAATAGCCGCGAGATACGCCCGAAGCCCTCATTGGCGATAACTGCGGACGGAACGGGCTGCCTGTGGTCGGGGAGATAAACGTACTGCCCCATGGCTTCGTTGTTATCGTCGCGCATGATCCCTCCATCTCCGGCATAGCTGGAAACCAGCAGCGCAACCACACCTTGTTCCGCGAAAAACTTCGTCACCTTCTCTTTGAAAGCAATCTGCTCGAAGGCATTGGCATAAGCCTTGGGCGGAACGTTGTAGACGTGCTGCTCGGTGAAGTTGAGGTCGAGCGGAAACTGAGATATTCGGTTAAGCTCGGTGGGATCGTAGTGTTGCAGCAATGGCTTCGGATCGGGCTCGATTGCCGGCGCTTTTCCGTAAAGAACGATCTTGCCGGAGAGCTTGCCTTGCCACGCAATGAAGTCTTTTTCGTTGGTCAGGAGTGGAACCGCAATCACGTCCGCATGGATTTGGCCGTGCGTGGGAGGCGACCATGGCGTTGCCTGCCCGATGAACACTGCCGTGTCCGGGGAGGCCATGTCAACGGAGGTGGCAATCTGACGCCAACCCATGCCGAACTCGCCCCAACTTTCCAGATGGGCATTCGCGCACCCCATGGCCCTAAGTTGATCGCGGGTCCAGGCATTGGCACGAGCCATATTGGGAGAGCCGGTCAGGCGTGAACCGATGTCGTCGAACAAAGCAACGGCATAGTCCATGATGCGCGAGTGGGAAAAGCCTTCATCGCGGATGCGCCCATACATGGTGAGGTCCAGGGCCTCTCGTTCGGGTTGGACTGCGTCGGTTCTAGGCGCAAAGCCATGCGGATTGATCTGGGCGGCAAACGTTGAGACACACAGCATGACGGTGGCTGTGAGGCCAAACAAAGATGAAGGCATCATATCGACAAGAGTCTCATGGAACTAGTCGAGGCGTCTCCAATCTATTTGACATGCTGCTGTTTTAGCTTGGGGCCTCCCGGGCGTTCCAACCTCTTCGTCTCGAGACCCACAGCGGAGGATTGCCGAACTCTTGATCGGGGTTACTTCCCGTAAGCAGATCTATAGGGGCTTCTGCCGATCGAAGCCCTTATCGATCCTGCGAATCATCGGCGTCGTTATAAGAATTAGGCATGTGGCGGCCGAGTAAGTGTTTGCCCCGGACAACTTTACCCCGGCTCCCGGCGGTTTGACCGTTGCGCCGCCATCGCCCTAGAATCGAAGACTTGCCACTCCAAATTCACAATACGCTCTCCGGAAAAATTGAGGATTTCACTCCCTCGGAAGGCAATATCGTACGAATGTATGCCTGTGGCCCTACGGTGTACGACTATGGGCATATCGGGAATTTCCGGACCTTCCTGGCCGTGGATCTGTTACGGCGATTCTTGCGGCAAAGCGGATTTCAACTCCAGCACGTCATGAACATTACCGACGTGGACGACAAGATCATCCGGAATGCCGCCCGCGAGCAAAAAGCGGTGAGCGAATACACCAGGAAATACGAGCAGGCCTTTCTGGAAGACATGGAGACCCTGAATCTCGAAAGGCCGGAACATATTGTGCGGGCCACCGAGCACATTCAGGAGATGGCGGCGTTTATCCAGGAACTCGAGCGCAAGGGTTTCGCTTACCGCACGGAAGACGGCTCCTATTATTTCCGCATTGCGAAGTTTCCAGAGTACGGAAAGCTCTCCAAGAAGGATTTTGCCGGCATGGAGGTGGGGGCGCGCGTCGATGTGGACGAATACGAGAAGGACGACGCACGCGACTTCGCGTTATGGAAATCCCCCAAGGAAGGCGAATTTTACTGGGACACCCCCATAGGGAAGGGCCGGCCTGGCTGGCACCTGGAGTGCTCCGTGATGTCGATGAAGTACCTGGGGCAGAGCTTCGACCTGCACGCTGGGGGCGAAGATCTGATCTTCCCGCATCACGAGAACGAGATTGCGCAGTCGGAAGCTGTAACCGGCAGCACCTTTGTGCGTTTTTGGATGCATGTCCGCTTCCTGCTCGTGGAAGGCGAGAAGATGTCGAAGAGCGCTGGAAATTTCTTCACCTTGCGCGACCTGCTGCTAAAGGGGCACAAGCCCTCTTCGCTGCGTTTTCTTCTTTCATCCGTACCCTATCGCAAGCAACTGAACTTTACCTTTGATGGATTGAAGCAGGCTGAGAAGTCGGTCGAGCGGCTCCGTAATTTCAAGTCGCGCCTGGAAATTGGCCGCTTTGCTCCAGGCAAGAATGCGAAGCTGCAGGAGCTTGCGGAGCAGGCAAAGACCGAGATGCGGGCCGCCATGCAGGAGGACTTGAACACCGCGCGGTCCATGGCCGCCATGTTCGACCTCGTGCGCGAAGCCAACGCCGCTGCGGACCGCGATGAGCTGCGGCACGACGACATTGCGCCCATGTTGGCCGCTCTCCAGCAGTTTGACGATATTTTCGCCGTCATCAAAGACGACGATAACGAAAAGATTGCGCGCGTTCATGCATGGGCCAAAGAGCAGGGGATTGCCGATGCCATCAGCCTGCCTGCCGAGGGCATGCCGGACGAAGAGATTCAGCGCCTCATTGGCGAGCGAAACGCAGCCAAAAAGTCCCGCAACTTCCCCCAGGCCGATGCAATCCGCAAACAACTCTCGGAGTCAGGGGTTCTTGTGGAAGATACGAAAGATGGCATCCGGTGGAAGAGAGACGGCGGCAACTGGCAGATGGCTAAGTAAGGCCGCGTCATTACAGTTCACTAATTTGCGTTTCCGCGAAAGCCCGCAAAAAGTGAAGATTAATAAATTAAGAGTGTCGTTCTCCTCTCAGTTCTTCCCCTCGTCGCCAGAAATTATACGAGTCGAATGGAGACGCGTTAGTCGGCGCCAACCTTGGCAGCAGTGAGATCTCTCTCCGCGTCCATTTTCAGGAGGGTGTGTTCGGCTTTGAGCTTCGACGAGTTCACCAGGGCGACCGCTCCAAGAATAACGGCAGTTCCGATCAGCATATAGCCATCGATCTTCTCATTCATCACCAGCCAACCGAGGTAGACCGCAACCACGGGGTTCACATACGCATACGTAGCCACCTTGGGCGGAGGCACATGGTTGAGCAGCCATATAAAGGCCGTGAACCCGATCAACGATCCAAAAATCACCAGGTAGGCAATCGCACCAACGCCACGCGCCGTCCAAACCGCTCGCTGAAAATAGCCGCCACTGGCAGCTACGAGCGTATTTGCCACTCCGGCAAAAACCATCTCCCATCCGCAAGCGGATAAGACATCTGCCTTAAGGCTCCATCGGTGCGAGAGCACGGAGCCAAAGGCCCAACCAAAGGAAGCTATAGCAAGCACGCCTGCGCCGGTCAAATACGCACGGCCTACGGGTGTTCCGGAAAAAAGGCTGGGCCATAAAAGAACCACCACTCCGGCGGCGCCAAGTGCCAACCCTAGAATGCCTACCGGACGCAAGCGGGCGATCCGAAAAATCACAGCCTCAATAATGGCGACCCAAATGGGCACGATGGCCACAATGAGCGCGGCCAGTCCGGTAGGTACGTATTGTTCAGCCCACGCTACTCCCATATTGCCCACGGAGAGCATAAGAACGCCGATCGCCATCAATCGCCAGGCATCGGACCAGTTCAAAGAAATCTTTCTACCGCTTAGGGCGCAATAGGCCAGCATGACCGGGCCTGAGATTAGAAAGCGCACTGCGCTCATCACGAAGGGCGGGAGATGCTCAATGGCTACGCGCATGGCCAGGTAGGTTGATCCCCAAAGTAGGTAGACCAGACCAAATGCCACAATCACACGAAGCCGAAAATTTCGCTCAAAGGAGCCCATGGAAGCTTTCATTATCAGATGAGTCCGACTT
This sequence comes from Candidatus Angelobacter sp., assembly GCA_035295685.1. GTDB lineage: Bacteria > Acidobacteriota > Terriglobia > Terriglobales > Acidobacteriaceae > Angelobacter. Next base: position 73,577 of record DATGIO010000019.1, on the reverse strand, counting down.
TCACACGAATGCAAATTAATTATGAATGGTAAAAATTGCATCCAATGGCATGCAAGCAACGGTCAACGAAAGCCGTCTCAACATGCAGGAACCTGAGGGGCTGAGGATCGAGATTCCAAGATATAATGAGGGTAATGAAGCTCGCCGCGACAATGTGGCTCCAAATGCGCTTGCCGAAGCGGTCTCTTGACTGCTGGGTCGACTTCCTGGTCTGCCCACGGCGCTATCTGGCGGTACTGCCGTCACATGCGCGCGCCAATCTTTTTGCCGGCGACTAATTTTCTCTTTCCAACTTGCAATCTGCCGAATGCTGCATGCTTTGCGGCTTATCCGTTGACGTGCGCTTTTTTTCGCACCAGAACTTTTCATGGAGAAATGAATTATGGCGACAATGACTTCCGTGGCTGGTCCCAAGATCAAAACGAAACTGCCCGGTCCTAACGCGCAAAGAGTCCTTCAGGGCGATACAAAATATATTTCCCCCTCGTACACGCGGTCGTACCCGCTGGTTGCCAAGCGCGGCCGCGGCGTGGTGATTGAAGATGTTGACGGCAACGAGTTCTTCGATTTTTCCTCGGGCATTGCGGTGGTTTCAACCGGGCATTGCCATCCTGAAGTGGTAGCGGCCATTCAGAAGCAGGCCGCCGAGTTGATCCACATGTCGGGAACGGATTTTTATTATGAGAACCTGGTGACGCTCGGAGAGCGGCTGGCGAAGGCCGCGCCCATGTCCGGTCCCATCAAAGTCTATTACGGCAATTCGGGAGCCGAGGCCGTGGAAGCAGCCACCAAGCTGGCTCGCTATCACACCCAGCGCCAGGGAATCATTGCGTTTTACGGATCGTTCCATGGACGCACCATGGGCGCTTTATCGCTCACGGCCTCCAAGGTGCAACAGAAGCGGCGCTTCCTGCCGCTGATTCCGGGCGTGACCCACGTACCGTTCCCTTATCTCTACCGCCGGCCGCAGAGCATGAGCGAGCAGGAATACATCCGCGAATGCGTGCAGTTCATTGAAGAGAAAGTCTTCAAGATGACCATGCCGCCCGAGGAGTGCGCTGCGATCATTATCGAGCCGATTCAGGGTGAAGGTGGATACGTGCCCGCACCAGCGGAATTTCTGCAAGAGCTTCGCCGGATCTGCGATAAACATGGCATCCTGCTGATCGCCGACGAGGTGCAGTGCGGTTCCGGACGTTCCGGCAAGTGGTGGGCGATTCAGCACTCGGGCGTAGAGCCGGACATCATTACCATTGCCAAGGGCATTGCTTCCGGCATGCCGTTGGGAGTTACCATGTCACGCGCTTCCATCATGGATTGGGTGCCGGGGTCGCATGCCTCTACCTTTGGCGGCAATCCGGTTTGCATTGAAGCAGCTCTGGCGACCATGAACGTGCTGGAGCGTGAAGGCATCCAGAATGCTGAAACGGTGGGCAAGCATATTTTGCATCGGATCGGCGACTGGGTAGAAACGCATCCCATGGTGGGCGAGGTCCGGGGCATGGGCCTGATGATTGGAGTTGAAATTGTGAAAGACAAACACTCCAAAGCACAGACTCCCGATGATCGCGACCGCATTGTCGATCTGGCGTTCGAGCGCGGCCTTCTCTACCTGGGAGCCGGAGCTAGCTCGATTCGCATAGCGCCCCCGCTGATTGTGACCAAGGAACAGGCGGACATCGCTTTAGATGTGCTGGAAGAGTGCATCACAATCGTCGAAAAAGAGCAAAAAAAGTAGGCCCACTGGCCAATGAAAAAAGACAAGGGATGCGGTTTAGACCGTGTCCCTTGTTTTTTCCTCAATCATCCCCCTCTTTTTATCTTTGCGGGTCGCGTCGTTTGCCCTTGTCTTTACATCGCCAACGCGACCGCAGTACCCTTCCATGGCCAAATCTTCCTGTCATGTCCGGTCGTCTCGTAAAACTTGCAATTCGCGTTCTTGATTCTCTACCGGGATTGCCTCGCCGGACCGAATCCAAATCGGAGCATTTGCGGATTGGCCGGCAAGGAGAGGAAGAAGCGTATTTCCATCTTCGGACGCTTGGCTACGTCATGGTGGCCCGTAATTACCGCACGCAGCATAGCCGAAGCGAATTGGACATGGTTGGCTGGGATGGCGATGTTCTATGCTTCATTGAAGTAAAGACCAGAACATCGAGAGACGCATACCCTGCGGAATCCGCGGTCGACGATGACAAACGGCGGGATCTTTCACGCGTGGCCCGCGCATTTCTGCGAAAGATTCATGAGCAACCCCATTTTCGTTTCGATATTGTGAGCGTCTACTTTCACAATGGCGGCCAAGAGCCTGAGATCGAACTACGCAAAAACGCCTTCGAAATGGCGTGACCCAAATTCTTCTCGTCGGAGGGTGAATTGGCAGCATTCAGGATTTTGCTCCAAAGATGGCTTTAAGATATAGAGATCGTGCCTGAACTGAGAAAAGATCCGATCACGGGAGGCTGGGTCATCATCGCCACCGACCGTGCCCGCCGCCCCAGCGATTTTTTCCGGGAGCGCGTGGTCCTGAAGGGCGCGGGATTCTGCCCTTTTTGTCCCGGGAACGAGAGCAAAACTCCGCCGGAGATCCTGGCATATCGTCCAGCGAGCGACCGAGGGCAGCGGAATGCCCCAGGATGGAGCCTGCGGGTGATACCGAACAAGTTTCCCGCACTGGGTATTGAAGGCGAGCTAAACCGCCAGGCAGAGGGAATGTTCGACAAAATGAATGGGGTGGGAGCGCACGAAGTCGTGATCGAAACTCCCATCCACGGCGAAACTCTGGCAACCATGCCGGTGAAACAGGTGGAGGACGTTTTATGGGCGTTCCGCGACCGCATTCTCGACCTGAAGCAGGACCGGCGTTTTAAGTACATTCTGGTCTTCAAGAATCATGGCGAAGCTGCGGGAGCCTCGCTGGAGCATCCGCATTCGCAGCTTGTGGCGCTGCCTATTCTTCCAAAGCAAGTGGTCGAAGAGCTGGAAGGATCAAGGCGTTATTTCGCGAACAAAGAGCGCTGTATCTTTTGCGACATCATTCAGCAGGAGATGGAGTCCAGGGTCAGAGTGGCGGCGGAGAACCAGGACTTCGTGGCGATCTCCCCCTACGCGTCGCGGTTTCCTTTCGAGACCTGGATTCTGCCCAAGCGGCATGAATCGGCTTTTGAAAATTCGGCGTCTCATGTCTATGAGAACCTCGCGCGGATGCTGCGTTCGCTCCTGCTCAAGTGCGTCCATTTGCTGGACAATCCCGCTTATAACTTCATGCTGCACACCTCTCCAATTCAGGAGAACGCCAACGATTACTATCACTGGCACCTCGAGATCATTCCCAAGCTCACCAAGACCGCGGGGTTTGAATGGGGAACGGGCTTCTATATCAACCCCACGCCTCCCGAGGAGGCGGCCAAGTTCTTGCGAGAGGCCGCTATTGAGGATGCGCAAACGGCCTGAAGCCAAAACGAGCAGACGGGGCTGGATAACAGTAAATAGGCGAATTGAAAATAAGGCCTTACGTTGGGATATAGCTGATCGAGTTATCGAATGCCTTCGACGGATTCCTGGACCGCCTCAAAGGTGGGAGAAAGTTCGCGCAGCTTGGTCACAATCTCGGTGACACGGTCGGCGGTGTAATCCATTTCCTCTTCACTGTTGAAACGGCCAATGCCAAAGCGGATCGAACTATTCGCGTCCTCGTCGCTGAGACCCAGGGCTTTGAGCACATAGGAAGGCTCGAGTTTGTCCGAGGTGCAGGCTGAGCCGCTAGACACGGCCACATCGCTTAGTCCTGTCAGGAGGGCTTCTCCATCCACGTAGCGGAAACTTATGTTCAGATTTCCTGGCAGCCGATGATCCATGCTTCCGTTGATCAGAAGGTGGCTTAACTGCCCCGTGATTCGCTCTTTGAGACGATCGCGTAGTGCGCCGGTTCGTCGTCGATCGTTCTCCATTTCCTTTTGGGCAATCTCACAGGCTTTTCCAAAGCCAACAATGCCCGGAACGTTGAGCGTGCCGGAGCGCATGCCCTGCTCGTGGCCGCCCCCATCCAGAATTGCCGAGAGGCGCACGGTAGGATTGGCTTTGCGAACATACAACGCGCCACAGCCTTTCGGGCCGTAGACTTTATGAGCGGTTAGAGAAACCAAGTCAAGATTCATGGCTTCCACGTCGAGTGGAACCTTCCCCAAGGCCTGAACCGCGTCCGAGTGAAACAGAATGCCGTGCCTGCGGCAGATCTCTCCGATTTCTTTCATTGGCTGGAGGGTGCCGATCTCATTGTTGGCAGCCATCACGCTCATCAGGACCGTCTGGCTGGTGATCGCGTTCTCCAGCCGATTCAGGTCAAGCCGCCCATCGCTCTCGACCGGAAGGTAAGTCACGCTGCAGCCATGTTCTTCCAGCCGCTTGCAGGTGTCGAGAACGGCTTTGTGCTCGGTAGCAACCGTAATGACGTGGCGCTCTTTCCTCTCGTTTATCTCGGTAGCACCTTTCAGGGCGAGATTGTCGCTCTCGGTGGCTCCCGAGGTGAAGACGATCTCTGGCGCAGAGGCTCCGATCAGGTGCGCAATCTGCTCGCGGGCGGTTTCTACCGCTGCATCAGCTTCCCACCCAAACGGATGGCTGCGGCTGGCTGCATTCCCGAACTTGCCGGTGAAGTAGGGAAGCATCGCGTCCAGCACCCGCGGATCCATGGGAGTGGTGGCGTGATTGTCCAGGTAGATCGGAAGCTTGAGGCCGAGGTGTGACATGGCAAATGTCTTTCTCATTTTAGGCGCGGCAGGAAGGCAGGCACAAGGCGCGCGAAGAATAGGAAGTCGTGGAAGCTGCAAGGAAATAAGGAGGAAGAGAGGTAAAACTGTGAAAACTTGAAGCTGTGAAGACTTGAAGCAGCGGCCGGAAAAACGGGATGCCGCCCGAAAGAGCAGCATCCCGCAAATTTAGTTTAAGCTGGCTTATCGCCGGCGTTTAGTCGAATCTATATAAGCCTGAACCGTAATTCAGGGCGTGAGATTGTCCTTAGTTCGGCAGAACGCGAATGATCGCCATCATGCCGTTATCCTCGTGACCGAGAATGTGGCAGTGATAGACGAAATCGCCCACGTCTGGACCGGTAAAGTCGAACTTCAGGGTAACGCTTGGATAAGGATCGGTGGCAACGCCATCCCAGAAAGGAACTTGAACCATATCCAGGAACTGCCCACTTTCGGCTGCGTTCTGCACGCTGCCGTTGGTTTCAAAGTTATTCTGCGATAGCAGTTGGAAGTGAATCTGGTGGAAGTGGAACTCGTGGTTCTCCTGTGCGCGGTTTTGGACGACCCATTGCTCGACCGTGCCCTGGTGGGTGATGATGGCCGGTGGATTGGTGGGATCAAACAGCGTCGGGGTGGCTCCGTCCACCGTGATGAAGAAGTTAGTGGGGCTGAGAGGGTTGTTGGGATCGGAGAGCACTTCCGAGAAGTACAGAGTGCGATTCACGGTCGGCGTTGCACCCATGACGCCCTCGAACCGTTGCGGCCAAGTAGAGGGAATCGTGGAAGGAATATTCTCGTCATTGTCCGCGGTTGTTTGATGATCGTTGTCCGAGCCTAAGGTCTGGATGGTGGCGACAGGCCGGGCTGGATCATTGTCGCCGATGGGGCCGGTGTTGATGTTCAGGGTAACCAACTGAGCGAGCTTCACCGTTGACGGAGGAGCCGAAACAATGAACTCAGCTCGGCCCGCCGTTGGAAGCAGGATGTCCTTGGTATTGACGATTTTGCCTTGACGAGTTCCGTCCTGCGAGCCGGTAGGGACGCCATCGAGACCCACGACCTGGAGATTTTGCGGTACGCCGTCAAATAACAACTGCAAATCGAGGATGGTATCGGCGCCGGAGTTAGAAACGCGCCAGAGTTGCTTTTCGCCAGACAGCATGTGCAGGACTGCAGGCACAAACGTTGTGCCCGTGGCTGTCGTGGGTGAGGTGATCGGTATGTTGTTGACGGTGATGTCCCAGGAAGGCACGTTGCCGCCCGGAGGCAGGTTGCCAGGGGTATTCTGATCACGAATCATGAGAATCCGGTGACGAAGTCCAGCAACCGCAGGTTGGAAAGCCTGAAGCCCATCGACAACGATCGCGCCCGAAGCACCACCCTGCAGAGCGGCTTCTGAAATGCCGTGTACGTGCGGGTGATACCAGTAAAGTCCGGGAGGCTCGTTGGTTGGGAACTGGAGGTTGTACTGGAAGCTCTGTCCCGAGTTGATTAGGGTGTGAATCACCTCGTCAGAGCCGCATGTGGGCGAGGTGTTGGTGCCGTGATAGTGGATATTCAGCGACGTGGATGTCTGCGTGGCGGATGCGCAGGTGTTCGAGCTTGAAGACATGACCATCGCCATTCCGGACGAAGCCGGCACGTTGTTGGTCACGTTCACCGTCAGGGTGTCGCCTGGTTTCACATGCAGAGTGGGATTCTCCAAACCATTGGAGGTCATAAAGCAGAACAGAGTTCTGCCTGCCGAATCCGTGGTGGTCTGATACGAGAAATTTACCGTCAGTCGGCCATTCTGGCTGTAAAGGGCCGGGGGATTGTGAACGATGCTGCCCGCTGCAAATCTTGGGCAAGGGTTGGAGACTGGTGCAACTGCAGCCGGCGTACTCTGGGCAAAAACATGTATTTGAGTCACCGCGAGCAGGGCCAATCCCCAGAACCATCTTGAAGCAATTTGTCGACTTTTCATTCAATGCTCCTTCGGAAGGGGTTGGGAAGTTTTAGTGACAGAGCCGTGCATCCGATGGGGGCCAAGGAATTTCCCCCGGAGCGTCGGACCGTTACTCTGGCTGCGCTTTGTTTTTGGTTAAAAGCCATTAAAGACAAAGAACCTTAATGGCTTAAGAGGAGCAATAATCTATTCAAAAATTAGAAATAGTCAATAAATAGCGCGTAAATTTCCTGAAAATAGAAATTACCGATAAAACATTCATATCTCCCTATGTTTTGTTAGATATACGTTTTTACATATTCATTACAAGCGTGCGGTAAGTTCTCAGCTCTTTACAAAATCCGAAAACAATCCCGGATGGGGCCGGACTAGAGCCCGATCGCAACCTGCATCCGGCGGCTTCAGCCGAATATCTAATGTCCATGAAACTTTCTATGTAACAGGGTCAGGAACAGCCACGGGCAATTGTGGTGCGATTGGGTTGGCGCCGCTATTTGCCGGGCAGGGAAGTTCCTTTTTACAATCACCTGTTTTGTCTCTAGCGATTTTTCGCATGAAGGGGAGCTGCTGCTTTGCCAGATATTATTTATGACGTTGCCATCATTGGCGGAGGCCCAGGCGGCTACACGGCCGCCTTTCGCGCCGCACAACTTGGGCTAAAGATTTGCCTGATCGAAAAAGATCCGCTGTTGGGCGGAACCTGCCTGCACGTGGGCTGTATTCCTACAAAATCGCTGCTGTTCAATGCCGAGATTTACGAGCACGTGAAGGCTGCCCAGGAGTATGGGCTTGAAGGACTCAGCACCCCGAAGGTGAACTGGAAGACGGTCCTCGACCGCAAAAATAAAATCATCGCCAAGCATACGAAGGGCCTGGACTTTCTAGTTCGCAAGAACAAGGTCGATCGCATTCAGGGTTTCGGGCGTTTGACAGGCCCCGCCAAAAACGGCGTATTCAACGTCGAAGTCACAGCCGAGGGCAAAGCCGCATCGCAGGTACAAACAAAGAACGTGATTCTGGCCACCGGTTCCTATGCGCGCATGCTGCCGGGTCTGCAGGCCGATTCCAGAATCCTGACCAATATTGAGGTTCTGGACCTCGAAGCGCCTCCCAAGTCTTTGATCGTAATCGGTTCAGGAGCAGTGGGCGTGGAGTTTGCATCGGTCTATCGCTCCTTCGAAACGGAGGTCACGATCATCGAGGCACTGCCAAGGCTTGTGCCTGTGGAAGATGAGGAAGTCTCCAAGGAGTTGCTGCGCTCGTTCAAGAAGAAAGGCATCAACAGCTTTCTTGGCGCCAAGGTGGACAAGGTTGAGAAAACCAAGGACGGCGTCGTGGTTACATTTACAGCGCAGGGCGAGCAGCAGCCGCAAAAACTTGAGGCCGAGAAAGTCCTCATCGCCGTGGGCCGCGGACCGAATACCGAGAAGATTGGACTGGAGAAGCTGCCCAATGTCCGCACCGAGCGCGGCTATGTTCACGTGAGCGAATGGATGGAGACAGGCGAAAAGGGTGTCTACGCTGTTGGCGATATCGTCGCAGGACTGCCTCAGCTTGCCCATGTAGCCTCAATGTGTGGCATTGTGGCCGTGACGCGCATTGCCGGCAAACCGGCCAAGCCCGTCAATAAGAATCGCGTTCCCGGATGCACCTATTGTGAGCCGCAGATCGGCAGCGTGGGTCTGACCGAGGCGAAGGCCAAGGAAGCCGGATATCAGGTAAAAGTCGGCAAGTTCCCCTTCACCGCCAATTCCAAGGCCAGCATCATCAACCAGCACGAAGGGTTCGTGAAGGTGGTTGCGGATGCCAAGTATGGCGAGGTGCTGGGCGTACACATTATCGGTCCGGTCGCGACCGAGATCATCTCCGAAGCGGTCACGGCTCTGGAACTGGAAGCCACCGTGGAAGACATGATGTTCACCATCCATGCCCATCCAACGATCTCTGAAGCTTTGCTCGATGGCTTCAGCTCCGTCGAAGGGAAATCGGTAAGTATCTAAGACTTGCCTACCGGCCCGCAGAGATCTACGCGCTGCGGGCCGGCCTGGGCAAGGCCTTCCAGTCGCGATCTTCCAGCACTCGATTTTGTGCAACTCAAGGAAACCCACCCGCATGCCGCCGAGTCATACCCAGGCCGAGCGCTTCATGCTGATCCATCCTGTCTGCAGAATACATGTCAAATATCGCAGATGCTGCCGGAAGCCACGACTACCACTCAGAGGCCCTTGACTCTGCTCGCTTGAATGCAAGCGGGAGTTCGAGTCCGATCCCGACAAGTATATGGACGAGATGAGCGACGAACAGAGGATTGCAGGCTAGCGGGTCGCGCTCTGATTGGGTTCTTGCATCCGAGGTCTGCCATCCGACATCTTCGTGGAAGGGATTCGGTAGGCCCTAAGCTTAATTTCTTAAGGTAAAAATCCTCTGGTGATGTAGAGTTCGCTAGGCCGGGAACGCTTTGAAAGTCTGTGGAAATTCTGTGCAATTTATTTTGAAGATAAAGCTTGCGAGGCGCTTACGCTTTTGCTAAGCGTGCTAATCCGATGAAAGGTTCTTCCGGTAAGAGTTTTATTTTCAATAATATACGGTCAATGAAAAGGGCGAACCCGCGACTGGCTTTACATTCCTAAGAAAAAAACCTGTGTGAACAGGATTTGCACATTTTGACTTTTGGATAGTTACGAAGGACGGCCCGAATTACGCGCCTTCTCCCACCTTCAAGACGGCCAAGAAGGCCTCCTGTGGGATGTCTACTTTACCGATTCGCTTCATGCGTTTCTTGCCTTCCTTTTGCTTTTCCAATAGCTTGCGCTTACGGCTAATGTCGCCGCCGTAGCATTTGGCAAGGACGTTTTTGCGAATAGCAGCTACCGTTTCACGGGCAATGATCTTGGCGCCAATCGATGCCTGAATCGCGACTTCAAACATCTGCCTGGGAATCAGCTCACGCATCTTGGAAACCAGCGCGCGCCCCCGGTCGTAGGCGAAGTCTCGATGGACAATAATCGAGAGCGCATCAACCGGTTCGCCCGCCACAAGGATATCGAGTTTAACCATAGGCGAGTCCCAGCTTCCGGCAAGGTGATAATCCAGGGAGGCGTAGCCTCGGGAGACGGACTTCAGGCGATCGTAAAAATCGAGAACGATCTCGTTCAGGGGCAGTTCGTAGGTGAGCATCAACCGGTTTCCACTCACGTACTCAAACCCTTTCTGCTTGCCCCGCTTCTCCTCCACCAGCTTCAGAATTCCGCCTACAAACTCCTCGTTGGTGATGATGGTCGCCATAATCACTGGCTCTTCGACTTTGGCGATCTCGCTGGCGCCGGGCCAACGGGAGGGATTGTCCACCGGAAGCCGAGTTCCGTCAGTCTTGGTGACCTCATACCGCACGCCGGGAGCTGTGGTAATCAGGTCCAGGCCGAACTCGCGCTCGAGCCGCTCCTGAATGATCTCCATATGAAGAAGGCCAAGAAAGCCACACCGAAAGCCAAAGCCGAGAGCGGCAGAGCTCTCAGGTTCAAAGAAGAAGGAAGAATCGTTCAAGCGAAGCTTTTCCAGGGCCTCCCGCAGGGCCGTGTGCTCGTGGGCATCCACGGTGTAGAGGCCGGCAAACACCATAGGTTTGATTTCCTGGAATCCCGGAAGGGCCTCAATCGCCGGACGCTCATTGCTGGTGATCGTGTCGCCAATCTTGGTATCGGCAACGTTCTTGATGTTTGCGATCATGAATCCGACTTCACCCGCAACCAGTTCGTCAATTTCAACCGGCTTCGGCGTGAGCACGCCTAGCGCCTCCACATCGAAAGTCTTGCCATTGGACCAGAGGCGAATCTTGTCTCCCCGCTTCAGGCTGCCTTGAAAAATACGGGTAAGCACGATCACGCCCCGATACGGATCGAACCACGAGTCGAAAATCAAGCCTTGCAAAGGCGTTTCCGGAGTGCCTTTGGGCGGCGGCAACCGTTTTACGATGGCTTCAAGCACCTCGGGCACGCCCAGGCCGGTCTTGGCGCTCACCAGCACAGCATCCTTGGTATCGAGGCCAACGGCTACTTCCACCATTTCCTTAACGCGAGGAATGTCGGCGCTGGGCAGGTCGATCTTGTTGATAACCGGAATGATTTCCAGGCCGTTATTGATGGCCAGATAGGCGTTAGCCAGTGTTTGTGCTTCAACGCCTTGCGACGCATCTACCACCAGCAGCGCTCCCTCACAGGAGGCCAACGAGCGGGAAACTTCGTAGGAAAAATCAACGTGGCCGGGTGTGTCGATAAGATTGAGTTGGTACTCTTGGCCGTCCTGGGCGGTATATTTCATCCGCACCGCGTGGGCCTTGATGGTAATGCCCCGCTCGCGCTCCAAATCCATGTCGTCGAGCACCTGGGCCTGCATCTCGCGCTGGGAAAGAGATCCGGTCAGCTCCAAGAGACGATCGGAGAGCGTGGATTTCCCATGATCGATATGGGCAATAATCGCGAAATTTCGGATGTGCGTACGGTCCATGGAAGGGCAGATGAGCTAATGTTTCATTCTAGCATTTATGCGAGTGGTCACTCTTCTGCACCACGACAACCACGGGAATCTGCACTCGTTCGTCTCGCAAATGGTGATCTTGGCTTTGACGTCTAGTATTGGGACTGCGGGCTGAGCCTGCACACGCGAAGCACGAAAGCCTGTATCGACTCTCCTCGCGGGCCATCAATTCTTGATTCTTCGTAAAATATGGCCCGGTGTTGAACAAACTTATGGCGTCAATTGGAGAAAACAATGCTTCGAGTTCTATCCGTGCTGTTGTTTTTTGCCATCACCATGGCCGATATGTCCTTTGCCCAATCGACCACGTCGAACGTTTCGCTTGCAGTCTCAGGCGGCGGGACACTCTCGTTTACCGATACTGAAGTAAGTGGCCAATGTGGCAGGCGTGTTCTTACGCCGAATGGCGTTCTCGGTTTTCCCACCCAAGTCTCCACGTTGAGCAATTTCTCATACACCGATCCCCAGGGCAATGTTTCTGGGATTCCCTTTGGCACAATAGAAAGGGTCCAATCACCCCCAAATGCGATTGGATGCCCCAAACCTGTCAGCTTCCCTTCTTCGGTTGAAGTTGCCTTGACCCGCAATATTGCCGATTTTGGCAAGGCGCTTACTTTCATTCCCAAGTCAAGCGCCAGTATCTCCGCACTTGATGTTGGCACCCTCAACCCTAAGTTTCAGGTTCTTGCTGTCGTTTATGCGCCGCCGGGAGCCGCAAGCAACGTTTCTTATGGAACAAGCACAATGTTGGGGGTCAACAATTCGATCTCGAACACATTCACAAACACAAACACGGTCAGCGACAGCTTGAGTCTGATGAATGTCGGTATCCCTGGCATCCTGGGCGGGTCGGTCAGCCAGACTGAGAGCATGACTTTTACTGAATCGTCGGGCAGTTCACATTCGATCGCACTCAGCAAATCGTCTTCCACCGTGGATCAGATCTCGGGCCCAGTGAACTCGCTGGCGGGTGTGAATCACGATTTTGATCAAATCTTCATCTGGCTCAACCCGACAATTCAAATAGCGCACCTCAACAACAACGTGATTATCGGACAGGGTGGCTTTGATCCCACGGATCCGACCGGCGAGATGGATGTGATCCCGCTTTTTGTCATCGACCTGAAGAACTTGGTCAATGGAACCTTTACAGGCGATCCTGATATCCCGCTTCGCTTGTCGCGTACCTGGGCAGGATCCAATGGAGGGTTAACCACTGCGGATCTCAACACTATTTTGGCACGCGACCCCTTTGCGAACGGTGCGACCACCATCGATGCAACCCGCTTCACCTTGACCGGGCAGAATTTTAACTATCTTCCGCCTCCCGCCGGAGGGCAGCCGGACAAAACGACGTTGATGCTGAACTACGTGCAAACCACCATGCAGGGACAAACGGCCACCGATACTTATTCTGTGGGAACCACAACCACTGTTTCAACCACATTCCTGGGCTTCCTCACCAATTCGATGACCAACTCAAACACTTTGACGTGGACGAGTACCTTCAATACGCAAAACACCCAAAGCACCGGACAGGTCTCGACGCTGAATCTCACAGGGCCTCCCGCTGGATATACCGGACCAACGAATTTGCAGGTTTTTCAGGACAACATTTATGGAACGTTTATGTTTAACTTGATTCCTTAGAAAATGCATGTCATACGGGAGGGAGCGATAAGCTCCCTTCTGGCATACCTGCGTGATTCCCCTGGTTTATCGAAGATGGTTAATCTAAGTTGGTCTATCGAAGCCGGTTGATCGAAGAACATAACAACAAAAGAACAAGTCGTTCCCTCCAAGCACGTTTTGACTTTTTTGTTTGCAGGCCTTGAGCCTCAATGCTTCGGCCTTGGACAAATCAACGATCCATTCAGGCAATGAGCGGTTGCACGATTGCGATTCTGCGATTATGCTGCATGGTTTTTGAAACGAGGTTGAAATGAAGCTGCGCAGCATATCCACCGCCGTCGTTGCACTGTCGATGATTTCCGTCTGCATGGGGCAAGGGCAGCGAGTTACGGTGAAGGATTTTATCCGCATCGATTCGCCGGTGACCGCGCTGGAACATGTGAGGGTTGTCGACGGAACCGGAGGGGCTGCCCGGACCGACCAGACCATTGTGATCTCCGGTGGCAAGATTGCCGCCATTGGCAACTCCGGCGCGGTGCAGATTCCCGCTGGCGCGAATCGCGTGGATTTCTCTGGATTCTCTGCCCTTCCGGGGCTGGTAGGCATGCACGATCATCTGTTTTACCCCGCTGGCGCCGTTTACCGCGACATGACGACCAGCTTTCCGCGCCTCTATCTTGCGGCGGGCGTTACTTCGATTCGCACCACCGGGAACCTTGAGCCCTACGTCGATCTGGAACTTAAAAAGGCGATTGACTCCGGAAAAGTTGCTGGGCCAAAAATCAACGCAACCGGGCCTTACCTCGATGGACAAGGCACATTTGTGGCCCAATCCCATCAGCTAAGTGGTCCCGAAGACGCTCGCAAGACCGTTGACTATTGGGTATACGAGGGTGCGCGCTCGTTCAAAGCCTATATGTTTATCACGAGGGAAGAGTTGAAAGCGGCGGTAAAAGCCGCCCACGCGCACGGCGTAAAGGTCACAGGGCACCTGTGCTCGATTGGCTTCCGCGAAGCTGCTGAGTTGGGAATTGACGATCTCGAGCACGGCCTGGCCGTCGACACAGAATTTCTAGCGAGCAAGAAACCCAACGTCTGCCCGAACACCAGAGAAGCATTGGCGGCAGCGGCGGCCTTGGAGACAGACAGCGAACCGATTCGGACCACGATACGGGAATTGGTTTCTCATCATGTAGCGGTAACCTCCACGTTGCCGGTGTTTGAGCAGTTCGTGGCTTCTCGTCCGGACGTGCCCAAGAAAGTGCTCGACCTCATGACTGACGACGCGCGCAAGGCCTATCAGGGCAATCGCTCCCGTATCGCGGAAGCCAAGGATTCGTCCTGGCCGGCCATGTTCCAGAAGGAGATGCAGTTTGAGCGGGCTTTTGTAAAGGCCGGAGGAAAGCTCCTGGCGGGGCTTGATCCAACCGGCATCGGCGGCATTGTTGCAGGTTTTGGAGATCAGCGCGAGGTGGAGTTGCTGGTAGAAGCCGGCTTCACTCCTCTGGAAGCCATCAAGATTGCCACCTTGAATGGCGCGGAGTTCCTGGGTGAAGCAGACCACGTTGGTTCGTTGGCGGTTGGAAAGCAGGCGGATATTGCGATCGTCCACGGCGATCCATCCACGAATATTCAGGACATTGAAAACGTCGAGGTTGTCTTCAAAGATGGTGTGGGCTTCGACTCCAAGAAGCTAATTGACTCGGTTCGCGGACAGGTGGGATCAAGATAGGGGGATACGAAACGGGGCAATCGCATGAAAGAAATGTTGACGATTTCTGCCGTCTCGAAATTTGTCTCACGGCTCGCGTGCTCCAAGGCGTTATTGTTTTGCGAGCGCTGAGACTCGGACACAATATCCATCTCGCTCCGTAGACGCGATTACCTCCCACCCTTGAGGGCCTTCAGCTTGGGTTAAAGAAGCTTGGCGTAAAGAGACTTGGGAGACAGGGGCCACGGAGACGGAAGAAAGAACCGCTCCAGGCTTAAGCGTCACCGCCACCTGCAATCTGGCATTCTCTGCCGGAGTACGCAGGGTGAGTATCGCGCCCTCATTATCCAGTGACGCCTTGCAGGTTCGTTCGGAGTCGATCACGTATTGCCTGCGAATGTGCAGTAGCGTGCGATACCAATCGAGTGTCGCATTGGTTGGTGCAGGCCAATGCAGCCGCGAGCGCTGGAAGGTTTCTTCGTCCTGCGGATCGGGAATGTGATCGAATCCAAAATCCTTGAATTCCTTCTTTCGGCCCTCCCTTACGGCCTTCTGCAATTCCGGATCGCCGTAGTCGGTGAAGAACAGGAAAGGGCTTGGCTCTCCATATTCCTCGCCCATAAAAATCAATGGAGTTTGCGGGGCTAGCAACAAGAGGGCCGCCGCTGCCATGCGCGCGCCTTCAGGTAAGAGCTGAGTCAATCTCTCGCCTTGGGCGCGATTGCCAACCTGATCGTGATTTTGCAGGCAGATTACGTGCTGTGGCAGCCACATCCCATCCGCAGAAGTACCGCGCGTCCGGCCGTTCCAGAACCGTGAAGCCTCACCTTGGAAGACAAATCCCTGATTGAGAGCCTGCGCAATCTGCTCGGGAGCCCCGAAGTCCTGATAGTAGCCCTGGCGCTCGCCTGTGAAAAAGGCATGGACGGCGTGGTGAAAATCGTCGGACCATAGCGCGTCCAAGCCAAATCCCCCCTGGCTGCGAGGTCGCACAACTTTTGTGTCATTCTCATCGGTTTCGGCGATCACGCAGACTTGACGGCCGAGAGCTTGCGCTACGTTTGTGACGCTCTCTCCGATTTCAGCCAGGATGTGCTTCGCCGAGGTGTCCTGAATGGTTTGCACGGCATCGAGCCTGAGCCCATCGAGATGGTATTCACGAATCCAATAGAGAGCATTTTGCACAAAATATTGCCGCACCCCCTGGCAGCCTTCCTGGTCGTAGTTGATTGCATCACCCCACGGGGTCTTGTGCTTCTCGGTGAAATACGGGCCGAACCAGCGCAGGTAATTGCCTTCATTGCCCAGGTGGTTATAGACGACATCTAGAACGACTCCGAGGCCAGCGCGGTGAGCGGCATCCACAAGCCGTTTCAGGCCGTCAGGCCCGCCATAGCTTGCTTGTACCGCATAAAGAGAGACGCCGTCGTATCCCCAATTGCGGGTGCCGGGAAATGCCGCGACCGGCATGAGTTCTAGAACGGTGATGCCGAGGTCTTTAAGATGGCCAAGCCGCTCGACCACTGCATCGAAGCTGTTGCGCGCAGGGGACCCGTTCGGGTGGAACGTGCCGGGATGAAGTTCGTAGAGTACGTAGTCTTTCAGTGGAAGGCCGCGCCATCCGGCATCATTCCAGACAAAGGCTTGTGGATCCACGATCTCCGTGGGGCCGTGTACACCTTCGGGGAGAAAGCGCGAAACGGGGTCCGGCACCGGTTTGTGGTCGTCTACTTGGTAGAAATATCTGTCGCCCGCCGCCGCTCGAACCTTCGTAAAGAAATGGCCGTCGTCGGATCGTTCGAGTTGCGAGATGTGTGAAAGGTCTGAGAGCTGTGAAGGGTGTGAAATATGAGAAAGGTGAGAAAGACGCGCTTCACCACGGCTCGTCCATCGTAGCTGTACGCGGCGGGCATTGGGAGCCCACACTTTAAAACCGCATTCCTGGCTGGAGAGATTCGCGCCCAGCATTACGTCGATACCCGTTTCTTTCGCTTCTGTTCTGTGCAGTCCCTTATTCGCAGAGCTCTTGTTAATGACGCTCTCATTGGGTCAGCGCGCTTTAGCGGGTTGGCGATTTGTAAACCTCGCCGCCTTTCATCACAAAATCAACGTGCTGCAGCAGGGTTATGTCGCTCAGCGGATCGCCCTTTACAGCCACGATATCGGCATACTTTCCAGCGGAGACGCCGCCCAAATCGTCCTGCATGCCCAACATTTCGGCCGCTGTGGTTGTTGCGGAACGAATCGCTTGAATAGGAGTCATTCCGTATTTGACCATGAATGGAAATTCAACGGCGGGATTGATGCCCCAGTCAAAGCCGCCTACGTCGGTTCCGAAAACGATCTTGACTCCCGCATTCAAAGCTTTTCGGAATGTCTGCTCGTGAATGTGAATCATATCGAGCCAGACTTTCGCTCCCGCCGCTGCGCGTCCCTGCGCCACGTATTCCCCAACATAAATGGTAGGGATGTAATAGATGCCTTTTTGCACCATCGCTTGCAGGTCGGCGTCGGCGATGTAGTTCCCATGTTCAACGGAGTCTACGCCCGCTTCAACCGCATTATGGACGCCATGCAGCGCCATGGCATGGGCCGCCACCTTGTGCCGCTGCCGGTGGGTTTCGTCCACGATGGCGTGTAGCTCTTCGGGGGTGAAGGTTGGTATGTCGTCCAGAATGCCGTCGGGGCGCACGAAATAACTGCGGTCCGCATAGACCTTGATCCAGTCCGCGCCGAAGCCGATTTGCTCCCGAACCGCCTTGCGCGCATTGTCTGGCCCATCCACCAACTGGACACCGTGGGGTACAGGAACCTCTGGCGCGTAGCCGAGAAGGGGATAAGCCCCGGTCACATCCATGGCCCGAGTTGCCACACGCATTCTTGGGCCGGGAATGATTCCGCGGTTGATAGCGTTCTTTAGATCCACGTCCGCATAGCCCGCGCCTTCGGTTTCCAAGTCGCGAATGGTGGTGAAGCCATAATCCAAAGCCAGCCGGACCGAGCGTGTTGCCAGGATCGCCCGGTACGCAACCGATTGCTTGAGCAATTGCTGGTCATAGTCTTCGGCGGTGATATCTCCCTGCAGGAGAGCGTGAGTATGGGAATCGATCAGGCCGGGGAGGCACGTTTGCCCGGCAAGGTCGATCACCTGGATTCCGGCGGGAGCGCCACTCTCGCGCACTTCGCGAATCCTATCTCCTTCCACCACGATGAAAACATTGTGTTGAACCTGGCCGTTCGCAGGATGTATCAAAGTTCCACAGTGGATGGCCTGCACGGGGACCTGCTGGGTCTTCTTTCCCTGCTCCTGGCTCGCAGCGTATTCACCAGGGACAAGTCCGCCCAAAACGATGGCCAATAGTAAGAATAAGAGTGAAGACGATTTCATTCGATGCCTCGCTCGAAAGCAGGTAATCCTACCAGAAACCCCCAGGCGGCTATAACTCACAGGCTTTTGAACGTCACTCGCATGAGCCGGGACTAAGGTAAATTCCGCCATTCTTGCTATTGTGTTCTTAATATATTGCCCATAACCTCTCGTGCTACCATGCACTCTTAGCCCCAGAGAGGAAACTTTCCGCGCCATGGATTCGAACCTGCGCCCTCTAAGCACCTCAGAATTATTGGATCGAACTTTCTTCCTTTATCGAAACCACTTCGCTCTTTTTGTTGGCATCGCGCTGCTGCCGGCGGGTATTGGCTTGTTAATGCAGTTGATTGGACTCTCAATGGGAATCGGCCCCATTCCCACTGTGAATGCGCCGATTCCAGGCCAAATGCCTACCTTTCCTCCGGACTTCTTTGCCTCCCTTGTATTTGAACTCCTGGTAACGGGCTCCACCGTATTTTTGGGCGCGTATCTGGCGCAGGGCGCGGGGGCCTATGCCGTTTCCATGGTTCAGGTAGGGAAAAAAGCTACCATCGCAGAGTCGTATCGCAACGTGTTCGGCTCATTCTTCAAGATCGTCGGTGTCCTCATCTGCTGGTTCCTATTGATCTGCGCGGTTTGTTTTCTCCTCATGATACCGTTCGTTGCCAGCCTCGGTATGATGGGCATAGGAATTCCCGGGAAAAATATTGGGTTGATCGTGGCTGGGGCGCTCCTATTGATAGTCACAACCTTGGGATCGTTTGTCCTGTTGCTATACATCACTGCGCGGTATTCCCTCATCGTGCCCGCATGCCTGCTCGATCAAACCTCGGTGACCGGAGCGTTCCAGCGCAGCTCCTTCCTTACGAAACAGAGCATTATCCGGATCATCTTGGTTCTAGTTCTGATAGGGATCATACGCGCTGTTTTCGGCGGCGTCCTCATGCTTCCGTACTATTTCAGTTTCATTGCGCACGGGGGAAATCCAACCTATTTCGCAAAAGTCTGGGTTTATCTGGCGCAGTTCCTTGCGCTTACCTTTGCCTATCCGGTAGCCGCCATCGCCTTGGCACTCGTCTATTTCGACCAGCGTGTGCGAAAAGAAGCTTTTGATCTACAGACGATGATGTCGGCGCTGGACCATGAGCCTTCCGTGTCCACCGCCAGTGCGGGTTCCGTTATCGGATGAACCGTCGCTCCATATTACTTGTGAAACCGCTCTTGCTAGTCTCTGCCCGGATTGTCGCCGTCGCCGTCACCGCCGCCATGCTCGGGGGAATGACTTTGGCGCGGCCCAAGCCTGCTACCTCGGCTCATTTGTCCAACATCGATCCCGATATTCGCAGCCTGGGGGGCGATGGGACGATGGGAGTCGATGGAACGAATGGGGTTGAAGGAGCGAATGGGGCTGAAGGAGCGAATGGGACTGAAGGATCGGCTTCAGCAAAGTCCAGTCCGCCGGAAAGCGGCGCGGACAAGCTTTCATTGCAGGAGTACCGGCAACAACTAGCCGATATCTCGGATGAGGTAGATGCGATTCAAACCTATCCGGAGCGGGCGGGAAAACTAGCAGTAAGTACCCCCGAGCATGTAGTGGTTCTGGTGGATGGGCACGGGTACAAAATCAGTTATGCGTGGTTGAAGCTTAATCTGAGCCTCTTGCAACTGGCAAAAGAGGAAGAGCGCAAAACGATCCTGGAGGGTGTGCGCGGTCGGCTTGAGAGCATGAGGAAGGAAGCCGCAATATACGAAGGGAGCGGCCCCGGTTCGCGGCCCGATCGTGCAAAACTCAACGAGATTCTGGCGAGGCGCGAGTTCCGCGGCGTGCATGGGCCAACCCTTTGGGACCAGCTGCGCGCATACATTTCTGACCGGATCAGTAAGTTCCTCGATCGTATCTCCCGGGCGCGCATTGGCCGAGTCGATTTCTTCCAGATCCTCGTTTATGGAGTGATCGTGCTTGCGGTGCTGCTTTTGGCGTGGTGGGTTGTTCAAAACCTGAGTAGATCGAAAAATTCCCTGATCGAACTGAATGTTGCGCCCTTTGCTCCCTCCGCCAAGGGCTGGCGCAAGTGGCTTGCGGAGGCGCAAGGGTTCGCCCGCCGCCAGGACTGGCGCAACGGCATTCACCTGGCTTACTGGGCGGGAATTTCCTTTCTGGAAGAACGCGGGGCCTGGAAGCCCGACCGCGCCCGAACGCCGCGAGAATATCTTCGCCTGATGAACACCCAGGCGCCGGAGCACGCCGCCCTGCTTTCGCTCACGAAAAAGTTTGAGGTTTGCTGGTACGGGCATCGAGCGAGCGATGAGTCCGATTTCAAGGAAGCCCTGGTCCACCTGGAGGAGTTAGGGTGCCGATAGCCCTTGAAAAAAGCGACCGTCGCCTTTTGTTGTGGGTCGGTATTTTGCTGGTTCCAATGCTGCTGCTGCTCGCGCTCTTTCCCGGACGGGAAGCGGAATCGGGAATTCCGGGCAGTGAATCGGCGCAATCGAGAGGAGCCAAGGCGGCCTACCTTCTGCTGGAAGAACAGGGATACAAAGTCGAGAGATGGCGGACATCTCCTGTGAGCTTGCCGGCCGATCCTGCGGGCACCGCATTGATTCTTGCTTTTCCGCTTCGTCCGCCAACGAAAGAGGAACGGAATGCGCTTTTGGCCTATCTGGCAAGAGGCGGGAGAATACTTGCTACGGGCAGAACGGCGCCATCGTATTTGCCGGAGGCCCAACTTGATCTGGGGCCATCGGGTACGGATTCATGGAAGGAGTACCAGCCTGAGGCATTAAGCTCCCTGACTCGCGGAGGAGCCATCAAGATGGATCCCGACGGGTATTGGAAATCCGGTAGCGCAAAATACATTGTCCACTATTCGGATGAAGGAAAGCCGGTCGTGGTCTCCTATAAGGTGGGCAAGGGCGAGGTCGTCTGGTGGGCGTCCAGTACCCCTCTAACCAACGCCGGTATCCGGGAATCCGGCAATCTGGACTTGTTCCTGAACTCTCTGGGTTCCAAGGACAGCCGTATTTTTTGGGACGAATACTTTCACGCGATGGGCCGCTCCATGAGCAGCTATCTCAAGGAACGCCCGTTGATTTATAGCGTGGTTCAGCTAGGCCTCGTTTTTCTGGCGCTGCTGTTTACCTTTTCGCGCCGTCACGGCCCCATTCATCCGATGTACGTGCCATCGCGGCTTTCGCCCCTCGAGTTTACGCAAACGCTGGGTAGCCTGTACCGGCGGGCCAATGCCACGCACGCCGCTCTCGAAGTGCCCTATCAGCGGTTCCGCTATCTCGTTGGAAAGCGCTTGGGACTGAACGCAAACGCCGGCCCAAGGGACCTGGCAGCGGCCATTCGCGAGCGATTGGGTTATAAAGACGGCGACCTTTCAAACACGTTGGAGCAGATTGAATCCGCCCTGAGAAATCCAGCGCCGAGCGAGGCCCAGGTTTTAACACTGGTGAAAAGGCTGAACCAGCACGCCGCCAACTTGAAATTGATACATCCAGAACAATAGGAGAGCATTCCGCATGCAAACAGTGTCCCAGGTGCTGACTCATGGACGAACTGAGCTGGCCAAGATCATCGTAGGACAGGAAGAACTGGTGAGCCAGTGCCTGGTCGCCATCTTATGCCAGGGGCACGCACTTCTTGAGGGCGTGCCTGGCATTGCCAAGACGCTCGTGGTCAAGGGAGTTGCCCGTCTGTTTGATCTGGACTTCAAGAGAGTGCAGTGCACATCGGATCTTATGCCGGCGGACATCACCGGCAGCAATGTGCTCAACCTGGCCACCAGCACTTTTTCTCTGCATCGCGGGCCATTGTTTACCGATCTGCTGCTTGCCGATGAGATCAACAGAATGCCTCCCCGAACGCAGGCCGCGCTGCTGGAATCCATGGAGGAGCGCCAGATTACCATCGATGGCGCGGGGCATCCATTGTCGGAGTTCTTCACTGTGTTTGCAACGCAGAACCCCATCGAGTTTGAAGGCACCTACCCTCTGCCGGAAGCGCAGCTGGATCGCTTCCTGCTCAAGATCAAAGTGACCTATCCGAAAGCCGAGCATGAGATCGCGATTCTTCAAAACCACCACCATGGATTCAATCCGCACGATCTCCGCGCCGTGCCGATGCAGGCGCTGGATCCGCGAATACTGGCGGAGGCCCGCGCCGAGGTGCGGAGTGTGAAGGTGGAACCGGCCTTGTTTCGATACATCGTAGAGATCGTTCGCCGGACTCGCGACTGGCCGTCTTTTTCTCTGGGCGCAAGCCCGCGGGCCTCCATCAGCCTCATGATGGTGGCCAAAGCATTTGCGGCTCTGGAAGAGCGCGACTACCTGATTCCGGACGATGTGAAAATGGCCTCTCTGCCTGTTCTTAGACACCGCGTCATGCTGCGGCCGGAAGCGGAGTTGGAAGGCCTGGAGAGCGATCAGGTGCTGGGTGAGGTTGTTGCGTCGGTCGAGGTTCCGAAGTGAAGCCCAAGGTGCTCATTCCGCCTCCGGTGGCTGCCGAATGCAGGGCGGTTGCGCACCTGGGGGTGGGTTTTGGCCGGCGTTTTTTCTTCCTCTCGCTGCTGGGATTGTTGTGGGCGATTCCTGCCTTTTGGGACCATCGATTCCTACTGGTAATGGCTGCCTGGGATTTTTGTGCAATCGTAGCCTGGGTCGCCGACCTCCTGCGTCTTCCCCGTCCTTCACAAGTGAAGGTCACGAGAAACTGGTCGGGAACTCCATCTCTGAGCAACGACACGGACATTATTTTGGTGCTCGAGAACGGCGGTAGTCTCGATCTTCATTGCCGCTTGATGGACGATGTTCCGGCAACGCTGAGAAAGAGTCCTCCTGAAATCGAATTGACGGTGCCGGGCAAAGGCTCGGCGAGCAGCGGTTATGCGGTTCGTCCGTTGCAGCGGGGCAACAACCGGTTAGGGCCGGTTTACTTGCGTTATCAGAGTGGCGCTCGTTTTGCCGAACGTTGGGTCGTGGCTAATGTCGAGCAGTCAGTCCGGATCTTCCCCGACCTTGAAGAAGCCCGGAAGCAAAATCTCTATCTCACTCGCGCCCGTCAGATTGAACTGGAGATGCGCCTTGTGCGGCAGCGCGGCACCGGCAGGGAGTTTGAGAGTCTGCGCGAATATCGCGAGGGTGATGAATTCCGGAACATCTGCTGGACCGCCACCGCGCGGCGGGGCAAGTACGTCAGCAAAATCCACCAGGTCGAGCGCAGCCAGGCCGTCTGGCTGGTGCTCGACGCTGGCAGGCTCCTTCGCGCCAAAGTTGGGGAGTTAAGCAAGTTGGACATGTCCGTGAATGCGGCGCTGTCTCTGGCGCAGATTGCTTTGCATTCGGGAGACCGCGTTGGGCTGCTTGTTTACGGACGAAAGATCCAGCAACGGATTGCGCCCAATCGCGGATTGCCGCATTTAAGGACGATCCTGGAGAGCCTTGCCGATGCCCGTGAAGAGGCGGCCGAAGCCGATCATCTGCTGGCTGCTTCTGTCTTGCTGCAAATGCAAAAACAGCGGTCGATGGTGTTGTGGATTACCGATTTAGCGGACACCTCCATGACGCCCGAGGTGATTGAAAGCGCATCGCAGGTTCTTTCGAAGCATCTGCTGCTATTCACCGTAATGGCGCAAACCGATCTCACCGCCATGGCCGAAGTAATTCCCAACGATGGAAAAGAATTGTTTGAAATGGTGGCCGCCCAGGAAATCGTTCAGCGGCGGGAGATATTGCTGACCCGCGTCGCCACCAAGGGCGCGCTGGCGTTGGAAGTCGCTCCCGGAAAACTAGCCACAACGCTGGTGAATCAGTACCTACAAGCCAAAGAGCGCAACCTGATTTAAGTAGGAAACATTGTGCTTGGCTTTGCGCGCTTGGCGTGCTCTCGATGTGGAAACGAACCTTCTATCTTTTCTATCTTTACATCCTTATATTCTTTCCATTTTTTGTGAAGTATTGTGGCACTTCTCTGCAGGGCTATCGGATGAAAGAAATGTTGACCGTTTGTGCCGTCGAAAAATTTGCTTCACGGTCGCGTACTCCTTCGGCTTCTCGCCAATCTGGCTGGCGATGAAGCTGGCGCAACTGTGGAAGAGGGGCTCTTTACAGGCTGTTACGAAACTCGGATTTTTTCAGAAGAGAATACAACATATCGGGCTAGGCGAAACACCGACGCACAATATGTGACTTCATTTCTGAGTTTCGTAACAGACTCTTTAGAGCCCCGTTAAGTAGGCGCAATAAATTTCATGGCTTGGAGCACATGTGAGAACTCTTCGTTCTCATATGTGCTCCAAGCCATCTCATTCGGTGTTTTCCGCCCAGGCTTGCCTCTAAAAATTTTCATGCGATTGCCATGCCCTTCTCCGTTTCGAGGCAATGGGCGCAAACGTCTACCTGTGGCCGTGCTCACTTAGCCCTTTACTCAGCCCCGATCTGAAGCAGCGTTTGTGCCTCGTTCCAGAGCGCACGCGATAGTTCGCCTGCCGGCCGCGCCGCTGCCAAGGCAGCCGATTGACCGGCCCAGGCCTGGATCCGGTCGATGTCATTCGCTTCTGCACCGGCCGTCCGCATGGCGAGCGTCAAGCCTCGTTGTACCGGATAAGGAGCGGGGATAGGCGCACCGGGCGCTGAGGCGGCCCGCACGTAGGCGGTTGTGATGCTGCGGCCCGCCCTGCCGGAAAATGCCCGCGTCAGAAGAGTTTGCTCCGGCAAACACTGGCCGAGTGCATTTGCCCAAGCGGCTGGCAGCTTTGCCTCCGGACAACGAAGGAATCCCGTCCCGACCATCACTGCCGAT
This sequence comes from Candidatus Angelobacter sp., assembly GCA_035295685.1. Classification (GTDB taxonomy): domain Bacteria; phylum Acidobacteriota; class Terriglobia; order Terriglobales; family Acidobacteriaceae; genus Angelobacter. The sequence goes on along the minus strand of DATGIO010000019.1, from coordinate 48,830 downwards.
GCACCGAGAATCAGCGCGGCGGCAATTCCGCGCGCGTCCGCAATTCCGCCGGTCGCAATCACCGGCACAGACACCGCGTCGGCCACTGCCGGCAATAGAGAAAACAAACCCACCAACTCAGCTTCCGCCTTCGTAGAATCGAAAGCGCCCCGGTGCCCTCCCGCCTCCATTCCTTGAGCGATGATCGTGTCTGCGCCCGCCTTTTCCGCGATCTTTGCCTCGGAAACCGTCGTAGCGGTGGCAAACCACCGGATGCCCCGCGATTTCATCTCCGCCACAAAAGCCGCTGGGTAAATCCCCATAATGGACGAAATTGCAGCGGGGCGAATATCCAGGAGAGCCTCGCACTGTGCAGTGAAATCCGGAGGCTTCTTGTCTCCCGCATCGCGCTCTACTGGAGGGCCCCATTGGCCGAGGAACGCGCGGACCGCGTCTTCAGCCGTGGCATTGCGTGCTGGCGCGGGATCGGGGATCCAAAGATTAATCTGAAATCCGCCAGTCGTACCGGCCCTCACTTCCGTTGCCCAGTCCCTCATGGCCGCAGGTTGCATGAGCAATGCGCCGCAGGCGCCGAGCCCTCCGGCATTCGCAACCGCAATCGATAGCGATGGAGCGCTGGCCCCGGCCATCGGAGCCAGTAGAATTGGCATGCGCAGACGGTTGGCTTCGCAGAATGTTCTTACACGGGTGAGAATTGGTTGCTCATTCAACATGACGGTAGTTCTCCCTGGCAGCGCACTTTGACTCTATCCAAATCTTCGTGGCCTTCTGCCAATTCCATTCTAGATTTTCTGGCCCTACGCATCTGCTCATTGCGGGCATGGCGGGATCTCTTTCACCGACACATTTGTTTGTCATTCCGTCTTGCGGGCACAAGACAATCCCTGGCGCTCTTCTGAGCCACTTCATTGTGCAGTCTGGATGCCTGCGGGAATGAGCGCAATCGTTGAGGAAAGAGCTATTTCTTTGGCAGCGACCGATTAAATTCGAGCGCTGCATCTAACAATTTCTGGCGGAGCGCATCGTCGCTATAAGCGTTAGCCGCGGCTCTCACCCAGCCGTTCATCGTCCGGCCTTGCATGATCATTGGAATGATGCCGGGGATTGCCAGTGCCCAGGCGTCTTTGTCCTTTCCAAGCCGCACCAGCATGCCGTCATGGCGTGCGCCGCAGAGTAGGTTGCCGTTGACAAGCCAGGCCATCCCACCGAACATGGCTTTCTGCGTCAGTCCCCGCGTGCCGGAAAGATTGTCGTTCAGCAACTCTTCCAAACCCTTGTCGCGCGCCATTATGTCCTTATGCCCTCCTCAGAAGCTCATGCAGGCCGGATCTTCCTGAGACAAGGTATAGCAGAAGCCCGAAGGGATATGGTATGCCGGTCTGCGATTAGGGCAATCGTATGAAAGAAATGTTGACTATTTGTGCTGTCTCGAAATTTATCTCACGGTTTAGATAAGTAATGAGCACTTCGCATGCTTATTCAGCTCTTCGATAAATCAGGCTAGCGATGCAAGCTGGCGCAACTGTGGAAGAGTGGCCATTTATGGCCACGTTAAGTGCGCGCAATAAATTTCATGCCTTGGAGCACATGTGAGAACTTTTGTTCTCATTTGTGCTCCAGGGCATCTCCCGCGGGCATTTTCCATCTAGGATTGCCTCTAACTAACCTTCTTCCTTATATAAAGAGGCCATCAAAAATTTTCATGCGATTGTCCTGGTCTGCGCTCAATCTGCCGCCGCAGGAGTGATGAACTTGAATAGAATGCAGGAACATATGCATTATCGCGAGGTGGCTCCACGGCAAGATCTTGCCCCGTGGGTTCTCAGTTTTTGGGAGTTTTCTGTTACTGCGAAAATAGCTCCCTTCGTGCATCGAGTCTTTCCCGACGGGTGCACGGTGATCTCCTATTCCCTGCGTTTGCCGCCTGAGGTACCAATGCTAAGAGTTTCCGGCCCGCTTCTTGGCCCTCGCGAAATGATCGTCCATCCCCCGGCGACGGCCTGGGGCGTACGGCTGCAGCCCGCTGCCTGTAGGGCGGTACTGGGATGTTCTCCTCTGGCGATCTTGAACAAAACCTGCGAGGCCAATGAAATTGTGGAGGGCAGGGCTAACCGCGAGCTCTTGGAACAACTGGATCGCTGCGCAAATTTCCAAGATGCCATCGCAGCATTTGAAGTCTTCTTGCGGAACCAGATCCAGCCGGGCCAACTTGACACGCAGATGGCAAAGGCGGCAGATCGGATCGCCCGCAAACGTGGCCAGCTTCCCATTTCCCAAATTGCCGATTCTGTCGGCCTTGGGGTGCGGCAACTCGAGCGGCGATTTAAGGACGCGATTGGCCTTACCCCCAAGCAGTTTGCGCGTGCGCGGCGGTTTCGGACCGCCGCGGTGGCTCTGGCAAAAGGCAGCGAACGAAATTGGGCTGAGTTGGCTGCGGAGCTTGGGTTCTCAGACCAACCTCATCTTGTGCGTGATTTCTTCTCACTGTCGAAAATTGCGCCCAGCGACTTAGGCAAACTTGTGCGCAGGATAAAGCACGGACGGCTCGTTGACCCAATGCCATGATGTTGCAAAGTACTGATGTCGCAAAAGTACAAGATTGAGAGCCAACTCCCTTGCTAGCCTCTTGATCGAGAATTGTTCCGTCGGAGGGCAAAGATGTTTTGTAAATATTTGCTTTTGTTGCTGTGTCTGTTTTCGGCTTCCTCTTGGGCGCAACCGGGGGCGCCAGGGACTGCAAACCAGCTTGCAGAGATGAAGAAGCTCGATTTTCTTCTCGGGTCATGGAAGGGAAGCGGCTACTTTGAATTTGGGCCGGGCAAACGGAAGACCTTCACAGAAACCGAGAACATCCAGAAGAAATTAGGCGGCCTCGTTCTTTTTATCGAGGGTGAAGGCCTTGCAGGAGGCGAAAAGCCGACGCCTATACACAGCGCCCTTGCGCTCGTGTCTTATGACGAGCAATCGAAAAACTTTAAGTGGTACGCCTACAGAGCCGGATCGGGCGCTCTCGACACCACCGCCAAGGTGGGTGACAACACATTGGAGTGGGGTTTTGCCGATCCGCATGCGGGGAACATTCGCTTTGTCATTAAGCTGAATGAAAAGGGGCAGTGGTTCGAAACCGGCGAAGCTTCGCGCGACGGCGCTACCTGGCAAAAGTTCTTTGAGATGACTTTGGACCGCGTTGCTCCGGAAAGCAAGTGACTTCACCCGCGTGGGCGATAGCCGTGAATTGGGCAAAATTCCAATCGCGGACTCTGTTAAGCAATGTCGGCGCTATGTCAGTATCTTGGGTTGTTGATGATCATCCAGCAGTTGTTGCAGCCGTTGGAAATGCGATCGTACGCCAGTCATTCGCGGCAAGCCGTATAGCCGGGGCCATTGTGACTTGGCGCTGTACCCCATCATGGAGCTTAAGAAATGATTTATCTACTTGCACAGCTTCCAGCGAGCGGGCCGGTTCCATTCCTCTAATGCTTCCACCTGGGTCATAAATTCTCCTTGCTTGGTAATGCTCGTTCCAGGGCAGTGATATATCTTTGACGGAGTATTCACCCACACTCTGGCATGGCAGTCTGCGTGACCGATTAGGCAAATAACAAAAGCCAGCAGATGCGATCGGCCAATCGCGCCAATGATGGCCATAGCAAGGCTTGTAGCCCACAACAGAAACCGACGAGCGGCTCTTACCTCTGCCTGCTTGACTACGATGAGATCAATGCCTACCGGCATGAAATCTAGTATCGGCGCCAGTCCAATGGCAATGGTATTTGTTCCGTGTCCACCGCGACTAAGGACCCCGACGCAAAGCCGTCGTCCGAATTGCTTCAGTACGAGTGGCCCGCCACTATAACCAGGGCGGGCGGCGCCGGTAAGCTGAATGTCGAGAATTTTCCCGTCTGCCCCATTCTCATTTAAAAATGTTAGTTTGGTCTCTGCAACCCATAGAGCACCCGGATCTCCAAGACCTTCCTGCACGCCCGCTGCCAGTAAATTCATCTTCGTCCGCAGGGTGGCATCCGTGAACTTTGCTGGAGGAATCGAAAGCGGTCGCATCAATTTGAGCAACGCCAAATCCCACGATTCATCGAGTTTTACTTCTTCCGCGACTATTTGGCCTTTCTGGAAAACCACCTGGATAGAGGTGGAATCTCTCACCACGTGCTCGCAAGTCAATACATGGTAGGCATCGATGAGGATTCCAGAGCCCCATCTCCCTGACGCAGTGCGAACTCCGACTAGATAAGAGTATTTCGAAGCACAGCCACCGAGCTTGCGATATTGATCTTGTATTGGAACCGCGGGCATATATCCGATCTATCCTCTTGCGGCTTTCATTAATCACTTTGCAGTTGCGCAATTTCCCTCTTTATTAAGGGTTGGCACGATCTTCCTGCCAGCACACCTTTCCATAGGCCGCCACATTCCCTTTTTTCTGCGCCTCGGCTTGGGTCATATACTCCCCATGTTTGGTGCGGCCATAGTACAGCGTTCCTGGGCAGTGATACTTCCCTGACGAAGTATTCACCCAGACCTTGACATTAGGGTCGCCGTGATTGGTTTTATCGGGCTCCGGGGTGGGCGAAGGCGATGGGGTTGGATCTCCAGTAGGAACAGGTGCACCTTGATTAACTTTCGCCGGTTCTTGCGAAGTCGGAAGATGCCATCCAGCAACCGCGCCAACACCAACTAGAAGAAGACTCGCAGCCCATATCGGAAATCGACGCATACGTTTTGTGCGCTTGTCGTCGTCTACGTCGTCTGTATTGATATGAATGTCTGGTGGCACAAAGCCTCGTATCGATGCCAGCCCCAGGGCAAAGGTAGTCGCCCCGCGTCCACCATGAGTCAGGATCCCGGCACAAAGTAACTTCCCGGATTTTTTCGTGATAAGCAACGGCCCGCCGCTGTAGCCGTGGCGTGCTCCACCCTCTAGCTGGACGTCCAGAATTTGTCCATCCGCATCATTTTGATTTAGGAAGGTTAGTTTGATCTCTGCAACCTGCAAAGCGTTCGGCTGCCCAGGCGTGTCCTGAGCGCCGGCCGCCAGCAAAACCGCTCCCGGTTGCAGAGCGGAATTCGTAAAAGTTGCTTGGGGAATCAAAAGCGGACGTTCCAATTTGAGCAACGCCAAGTCTGGTGGATTCTCACGCTTCTGTGGTCTCGCGCTTGTACGGCCTTCTTGGGAAATCACTTCAACTGGCTCGGTTTCGTCGTCTAGCACGTGGGCGCAAGTGAGCACGTGCAAGGGGCTGATGAGAATTCCGGTGCCCCAATTATTTGACTCGGTGCGAATTCCGACTAGATAAGGATATTTCGAAGCATAACCGCCGAGCTTGCCATATTGCTCTTGCATTGAAACCGCTAATCTACTGCCTGTCGATCTTTGCGCGCTCATCCTATCACTTTCGTTGGCCGGCTAACTCAGAGAACTCAAGAGGGAATATGTCATCAGTTGATCAATCGTTTCCTTCGCGTAGTGTTATTTCTAGTTCCTAAGCTTTCTCTAATTTTGAGTCGATTTAGCAAGTGCGCTATCCCAAAAGTTCCATAGTTTTAATTCAAGCCCAAGATGGGGAAATGGCAAGGTAGGGGCGAAGGAGAAACGAAAATGTTCCAGCTTAAACTTTCGATGAGCTCAATTAGTTTAACTATTTTGTGGTGGCGTTCCTTGTGGTTTGCCCTGCAGGGCCAGAGTTTTTGGCCGCAAGGCGAGGATTCTGTCGGAACGCGCCACTTGAAACAACAACGTAGGAAGTAAGGTCAACCGGGAAAGAGATTCTCTTTCCTTCTTATAGGCCGGAGATTTTATCTCCGGCTTTTTTTTTGCGCTGCGGCGGGGTGAAGGATCGGGGAGACAGCAAGGCGAAGCAGGAGGAAGTAAGAATGACTGATGTAAAAGTTGCTTCGACCCTGCTGATGGACGAGACCCAAACCACAACGCCAACCACGCCCTCAACGACTCCCACCGATAATACGCCGCCCTCGGCTCTCCCCAACCCGAACCCCCCGATTGTCCGGCAACCGAGTGATTCGGGAGTTTAAACGCGAACCGGCTGTGAGCAAAAGCAAGCCGCGGCCTTACCGGGAAGGAGATACTCTCTCCTTCCCCTTTTCTCGATTAGAGTCGCCGCATTATTTCTTGATCGCATTCGGTGCTGTGGAAAATAGCACGACCCATGGACGCCGAGCCCATCGAGCGGCGCAACAACATTCACAAAGCGGTTGATAGATCCGATTAAAGCGAAATCTCACCGATCCCACGGAAGGCACGATCCCTTTCACACGAATGTGCACGTCGTTTTTGGGCGTTACGGGAAAATTTTGCCCCCCATTCATCTTCTTGCTGTCTCCCCAGCTTTGATTGCCTTTGCTCCCGTTTCAGATATCGGCCGTGCCATGAAGCATTTGTCGGAGCGCCAAACGAATAGCACGACGCGGGGGCATTGGGCTTCTCTTCACCCAGTCAAAAGTTTTTTTGGGTTCTTGAGCCGGTCCTTTTGGGGGAAATGGCAGTGCCAGGCAGGAGGAAGCACCCATGATTCTATGGATCGTCGCTTTGAGCCTGCTGGTTGGTGCAGCGTCAACCACAACCACGGGCAATGGCCCCACCCCGCAGAACCCGATCGTACGCCAACCCTCGGATTCGGGCGTGTAGAGAGGCAGCCTTGGATCGCCGAGCACTGTCCGGAGCCAAGGATTGATTTTTCCTTTCACGCGGCTCTGGGCAGTGAGTAGGCGAGGGGAAAGTGACGTGTCACTTTTCCCTTCGTTCTGATATAAAATATCGCTCGCAGGCAGGGGAACTAACGCCTCAGAACGGAGTTGTCGGCAGACGTTGGAGCTTGGTTTAGCCCTATTGTCTTCCCCATGGTTCGATTCCTTGTTCTCGCAGCGGCACTCTTACCAAGCCCCACCACTAGGCTGCCCCTTTCTCACTGTCCTCAATTAATCGTTGGCAAAGCCATTTCCGTGGCCAACTCGCCCAAACCGGCGGCTTGCGTCACGGTCGATGTTGCCGATGGAGAAGCGTTACAGGTTGTTGCCGACAGCCCCGTAGATATTGCCCTCTATGTGAGCGGCGAGGGGCGTGAGTTTCATTTAAATGGCTTCGAGTTCGGGCAGGAAACAGTCACACTAAGTGCGGCTGGTCAATATCATATTGAGATAAAGCCAACTGGAGAAACACCTAGGAACGCTCCTCTTTCTGTGTCAATGTCGCTTAAGGCGCTTCCATTGCAGGCAGCGGCCTCCTGGCAGAAAGCTGAATTGGCCGCTACCCAGGCAAAAGAGATAGAGATAAAAGCAAAAGAAACAAAAGAAATAAAAGAAGCAAAGCAATCGCAGAAAATCGAAGCTTACACCGCTTCGCTAAAGCTGTGGCAGGCCCTGGGGCAGCAGTCCGCAGAAGCCCGCACCTTGCTGATGCTGGGTGATGCCACCGACAATCTGAAGGATTTGAAAGGCGCACGCGAAGACTACGAGCGAGCCCTTGAGATTTGCCGTGCCAACGCCGATCTGAGATGTGCGGCGGAAGCTGCAAATAACAGCGGAAGCACCGCCCAAGATTTGGGTCAAATTGAAGAAGCTTTTTTACGTCTCCGCGAGGCAGGTGAAGATTGGCAAAAGCTCTCTTTGCTGAAAGAAGCGGGCCAGACATTCTCAAATCTCGGCATCTTGTATAGGCAGACGGCGGATTTTGAGAAGGCCCTCTCTACCTATCAACATGCCCGCGTGCTTATCAGAAATCGAAGTTCGCTAGCCTACGCAAAAGTATTAAATAACCTGGGTCTCTGTTACCTTGACTTGGCCCAGTACGATCAGGCGCAACGTTATTTTAGGAAAGTGATCCATGCAGAGACTGGGATCAAGGGATTGGAAGACGATCTGATCGTCACCCGCATGAACTTTGGTCGGAGTTTCATGTTGGAAGACAACTTTCACAATGCCCTGCCGCTGTTGGAAAGTGCAGCAGCCCAGGCGGGCTCCCGTCCCAACAAATACAATCGCGCTGATACCCTGAACAATCTCGGTCAGCTCTTATGGCACCTCAAGCGCCTCAGCGCCGCTAAAAGCCGCCTGGAATCTGCCCGTGATCTTGATTTTGCCATCGGGAATAAGCGCGGAGAGGCTGCCGCGCTCCATTATCTTGGCTTGATCGCCCAAAAATATGGAAATGTCGTCGAGGCTCGCTCGCTATTGGATCGGGCATTGCACATCAGGCTTGAATCCAAGCTAAGCGACGATGCCGCAGACTCACTTTACGAGCGGGCGAAACTGGAATTGGATGACGGCAAGGTGGAGGAGGCCAAAGATTTTGGTAATCAGGCGATCCCTCTGCTGGAAACAATAAGGAGCCATGTCCCAGGCGCGGCCCTTCGTGCATCTTTCTATGCTCGAAGACGTGATCTGCTGGAGCTCTTTGTTTCAATCGCCATGCGTCCTGAAAACAACAATGCGACCATCGACGGCCTCATTGCCGTCGAGCGAGGTCGGGGGCGCGCCTTACTCGATCGGCTCGCGGAACGTCGGTTGTATTTGCCAAAGCCGGCAGAACCCTCAGAACGGCGGGACGGAACGGGCAGTGAAATAGACATGGACCGCCACGAGCCAGGCGCCCGGTCTCTGACGTCGGTTAGCGATTTACAACGGGCGCTCTCTCCTCAGCATGCCATTCTTGAATATCAATTGAACAAGGATGTCAGCTATGTATGGCTGGTGCGCGATCGGGAGATCAAAGTATCGAAATTACCGTCTCGGGCTTTCATCGAGCATCAGGTGGCCGCAGTAACAGGTTTATTTGGCAATATATTGGAACGCCAGCGCGATCCGGTCAAGCAAGCCGCTTTTCAAGAAGCCTTACAGCAGCTATCTCACACTTTGTTGGGTCCTTTCAAAGCGGAGAAATTGCCGTCAAGCCTGATCTTGGTGCTCGACGGCGACTTGTACCGTGTTCCCTTTGCGGCATTGCGATTAGGTGGCAATTATCTGGGCCTTCAGCATGACTTGATGCAAGCGCCTTCGGCCGCCTTTCTCCTACAAGGTAATCCACCGCGGCCCGCTTCAACATTCTCGAAATCGGTGTTGGCTCTGTATGATCCCATTTTCTCTACAGACGATCCGCGGTTCCCACCGCAGTTACGGAAGAGTAAGGATTTTGGCAACAAACATTACGCGCGGCTTCCCTTTAACGAAGAACTGACCACTATCCAGGAAAACGTTCCGTCGGCGCGCTATGAATTCAAGAGGGGAGAAGATGCCAATATACAGACTTTGCTGAAGCTGCCACTGGAACAGTATGGCATCCTCTATTTTTCAACCCACGCATTCATCGATGACCAAACTCCTGAGCAATCTAGCATAGCCCTGTCGGTCATAGATGATCGGCACAAGCGAGTAAACCCCTTTTTGTATCCCTATCAAATGGCCGATCTGCACTTGAATGGTTCGGTGGTCGTGCTTTCCGCCTGTGACACCGCCTTGGGCAAGAAGGTACTGGGTGAGGGCATGATGGGTTTTGCGGGCAGTCTGTTTTCCGCCGGAGCCTCGCAGCTTGTTCTGACTCTCTCCGATGTGGATGCGGAGTCCTCGTCGTCTTTCCTCAGTGACATCTATAAGAATCTGTTAGGCCCGAACGCAACTTCTTTGGAGCATGCCTTGACGCTCGCCAGGCGGTCGTCTGTAAACTCTAAACGCTGGTCCGATCCATATTATTGGGCAACTTACGTGGCTATGGGCTCGCCCACCCACTCAAGCCAATCTGCGAAAGGCAAGTCCTAGCGCGACTGCGAATCATATGCTTACCTGCAGGTCCATTCCGTCCGAAAAATGGGTCCATGCCCACAAGGTGCTGGTCTATTTTTTTTCTCGAAAGGGCGTTGTAAATCCTGAAGATATGGCGCAAGAGACGCTCATGGCGATTTGGGCCAGGGAAGATTATGAGTTTGAAAAAGAGGAGGACTTTCTGAAAGTTTGCCGTGGCTTCGCCCGCAAGATTCTTCTTGAAGGATATCGAGCCAGCACAAAGCATGCCGCTGAGGAACTGGATCCTGAAACTAAGTCGCGGGTGCCGGGTATCCAAGGCCTTAAAGGCAACGAAGTGAGCGTTTTTCTCAACGAAGTCTTCAGCCGCGCGGATGCCGAGTTGGAGGAAGAAGAGCGGGCGGCCATCCAGGCCGCCGTTGATCGCGACAGTCAGGATCATCCAGTGGATGGCAAGCAGAGGATCCGTCTGTTCCGGGCGCGAAAAAAATTGGCGAAATTGACTGGATGGCGCCCATGAGGTGTAACAACCTGTGAATTCCGAGCATATACAAGCTGGCGTGATGAAGAACTACCTATTGGGAATGCTGCCTGAGGAAGAGGCTTCGGCGATCGAGGACCGATACTTCGCCGAGCCGGAATTCTTTGATCGAATACGTGCCATGGAGATGGACCTGATTTGCGAGTTTCTGGATGGCAGGCTTACGGCGGACGAGCGTGAGCACTTCAATCGCCGATGTTTACAAGCCCCCAGTTTCCAGAAACTGGTGGACGAAGTTCGGGTGCGGCGTGAGGCCGAGGTGATTGTTCCTCAGCCCCGGTCAATGGTGTGGATACCTGTGGCTGCGGCAGTTTTGCTTTGCATCTCGGGAGTTAGCATCTCGGTAATTAGTTTCGTGGCCCGGCGGAAGCCAGTAGTCCAACCTGTTCAGCAAGCTGCAGTCGAGGCGCATCCGCAGGACGTCACCTTAATTCTCGAACCCGGCGTAACCAAAGGTGCAAATTCCAAGATGCAGACTCGGGTTCTTCCACCACAGGCGCAGTCGGTCTCTCTGGTGGCGAGCCTGCCGGGCCAAGCAGTCTCTGCGGAATATGTTGTAACAATCAAGAGCGTTGGAGCGGACGGTAAGCAAAACGAGGTATTTACCAGTCGCGCAATCCAGAGCGTGCCGCACGAACGCGACCAGCGGGTTACGGTAACGTTGCCGTCGGCGAAGCTGCCGCCTGGGGACTATCTGATGCAGTTGTCGGTAGAGCGCGAGGTCAAGGAGACCTATATCTTTGGTGTTAGGTCGGCGGACCAGTAGCCTCGAAAGCTGCTGACACCCCTTCTCTCCGGCAGCGTCGGCCCTTGAATGCGCCATTTTTCTTCTATGGATACGGTCAATGAAAGAGGGGATAACAATGGGTGTCGTTCCAATCGAAAAGCTTTTGCCCAGTCACATTTTCCGGCCCGACGATGCGGTTCCAATTGCGGCGCTGCAACTTCCCGCTACCGCAAAAATGACGCGTATCGGCTTCGATCATAAGCCTGGTGAGCCGCTCCTCTTCGAGGGCGAGACGCAGGTGAAAGTGCGCATTCAAGAGCGTACCTGGCGTTGTAGAGTTAAAGAGACGGGCCAAATTCGCAAATCGCAGCGTTGGAGGCTCGAAGTTCTGGTGGACGCCAACAATCCGGATTCCATACAGCCAACACACCAAGTAGTGGTTGCTCAAACGCCGTATGGCAATGGATGGGTACAAGCCACTACATTCAAGAAATACACAAAGCATACCCGTGAGCGGGAGGAACTGGAAGCGAAGCTGCCCGAGTGTGACGGCATGAAAGACATCGAAGCGAAGTTTGAGGCTGCGCTGGTCTATGATCCCTGGGAAACAGGCCAACACTACGTTGCTGGTATCTCTTACCCGGATGGCGATCTTCAGCTTTTGGCCAACAAACCGAGAAATACCGCGGTGGATTATGTGATTGGGGTTTGTCCTGATTTCAAAGTTGCGTGCGACGAACTTCTCACATCCACCGAGGTTAAACGGCTACTAGAAATGACCGAAAAAGATAAACTGGGCTTTTGGAAACAAGGCGCTCCGAGCAAAAGACCTCACCTCTATGACGAGACGAAAGAGGAGGCCCAGACGTTGATAATGCTCGCGGTCCGTCAGGCGCTGGCCGGCCCGTGTGATTTTTCCAAAAAATGGCACGGCCAGCCCGTTTCGAAGTTGGTGGAACATCTTTACTGCGATCATCTGAACAATCGCAACCGCCAAATCAGTCGTGTTCCCAAGCAAGAACAGTTCACGGAACATTAACCCATCGCAGCCTGCTCTTCCGGGTAGGCCAGAGAGCTACGCTCTGATGCGGAACATGGCCTGCTAGCGTTTACTTGCTGCACGTCTCACTCAGTTACTTTTGCACATTCGTTAGACTTACCTGCATTCCCGTACCCTGCCACTGCAGCGATGGCGATCGCAATTCACCAATATCTGATCTCCAGAATTAACTAAGCCTCCACGTAACGCAAGACCCAAAAGACCCATATACCTGATGCAAATCTGAAATGCTTCAGCAATTCAGGCCCAATGAAAAGGAGGAATAACCATGGCATATGTTGGTCAGCAATTCGATCCTGGAGAATCGGTGCCAACTTCCGGAATCTATAGATGTACCGGCTGTAACAACACAACTAACTTCAGCACGAACGTGAAAGGGCATGTGTTTCCACCAAGTCATTGTCCCGGAAAGAAATGGCAACTGGTGCAGGAAACGCCACATGCCCGCTGATTATTCAGCTGCGGATCGGGCGTGCCCTTTTTCCAGACGTCGCTCTGAATGATAGGGCGACGTCGCAAGATTCAATGCAATTTACGAGTCCCACGGATTTTTTGCGGAGCTAAACAGCAAGCGCTTCAGCGCCGATCATTCTGCTGGCAATTTCTTGACATGCAAGGAGTTACAAAATGAAGAAACTAATGTTATTCACACTGCTGCTGCTCATGGGGTGCGGAGGAGGGAACGGCGGATCGACGTCTGCCAACTCCAGCTCAGCTACGAATATCCAGGGTAAATGGCAGGTGATCGCTACCTCCTCGGTGACTGCGGGTGCAGGCACCATCGCAGAAACCAATCTCACGCAGACTGGCTCTGCCATATCGAGTTCCAATGTGGCGTTTTTATCGTTCACTCCGAGTGAGATCGTCTTCACCGGGCTGAATGCCTGCGGTGGCCCTAACTCTACGCTCACGGCAAAGGTGAACGGGAACTCTCTATCCTTTACGCTCACCGAAGGCGGGTCTTCGGGCACGAGAGTGACGACCGGCACCGAAACGATAGCGGCCGGCGGGCAGAGTTTTACGGGTAGCTATTCTTCCACTGGGTGCGGGGTTACTGACTCTGGGACTCTGAACGGGACGTTGATCGGCACTCTCACTGGCACCTTTACTGGGCTGTTGAATGGTGCTTCGGTTTCGGTGACACCGCAAGAGGATCAGTCGCACAATCTCACAGTATCGGGAACTTCATCGATAGACGGGTCATTCACGCTGACCGGCACAGCCGAAGGCGGAGCATTCCTCGTCTCCGGGCCGATTAGTGGAACGCAGTTTGCATTTGCCGGCTTCCAGATAACACAGCCATTCCTGGATGCATTGAAGGTCCCTTCCGTCTGCTTCACCAGCGGACCCTGCGTCGGCCTAAACGGACTTGCCGTCTATGAAGTTGACACGGCAACCGTGATTGGAGAGTTGAATCGGAACTAATGCGGATGCAGTTGCAGCAGAAAACATAACGCGGAGACATTGGGGAGAGATTGAGAGATGGCAAAGAAAACCCATAAAGTCGAATTCACGGCGCACAAAACCGTGAAGAAACCAACGAAGGTTAGCTTTAAGACCAAGAGCGGTGAGAAGGTTCGCTTTACAGCCGCAAAACCCAAGAAGGTTGCCACTCGCGTGCGCTTCAAGGCCAAAGACAAATAGAAGACAGATAGAAGCCAAATAGAACTTACACGGCCGGTGGCCCACCCGCTCGCTGCTTTTTGTTCTCTTGTGCAACGCGGGTCAGGGTCAACGAAAGTGAGGGTGCCCCATCCTTTGCGGAGAGCGCGCTTTTGTTTTTTTGCGCTTGCAGCAAAGGGTGGGTTTCGATTGCATCCATTGGCTCCGTTATTGAGGAGGAGCGATGCGCGCGACAAACAACTTCACGATTTTCTGTGGGATAGCCCTTTTGATTTCTGGCTGCACTCGGCAACAATGGGGAGCAATTGCCGCTCGAAACCCAGTTGCCATTGCACAAGCTCCAGCAAAATTGATGCTCTTTGGAGGCCTGAATCATAAAACATATCTGGGGTGCCTGAATTGTTCAGAGTATGTGACTGATTCCATTTCAAACGAATATGGGATCCACGGCAGCTCCTATTCATCGGATAGCATCAAGAACCACTATAGCGAATACGGATCAGCATACTCGACCTATAGTGCTTGCAACCAATATGCCAGCGACCCTCCCGTGATCGTAGATAGCAATGGTATTTATTACGGCCGTCTCACTTTGAATGAATATCATTCTCAGATTGGAGTTGGGCGCGATTATACCGACTGGCTAAAAGTTATTTGTGAACAATAAAGAAATTTTGAAGAAATGGAAGCCCTCTGTTTTCCGAAATGGACATAAAAAAGAGCGCCGGAGAATTCCGGCGCTCGAAAAGATATCGTTCTTGAGTGTGACTTAAGGCAGCACGTAGCGGAAGTCGACCCAAGGGCATGCTTAAGTGCGCATTCCGGGGAGCGCCCGCCGCAACAAGCAATCGGAAAGAGCTGTGGAGATCTGACTGCTACTAACTGATTGGGGTAATAATATACCTGACTAACCAACGCGATTTCCGCGATTTTTCTGGGATTTTCGGGCGCTTTCTCCTTGCGTTCGCCCTGCCGATCTGTCTATAACGACACTCAGGACACGGACGCGTCCGATGGTTGCACATCGAACGCGCCCTAACCAAAGCACCGCCAAGGGAGGCGCAATGGCTGCCATCAATCTTAGCAAGTTCAGCGTTTATGACCGTCTCGCCCAGGTCAACCGGGGATTCGATCACATCACAGACAATCTCATTGAACTGCGCGATTCAGCGATCTTCAGCGGGAAGCAACTGGAAGCATTTCAGGGACTCGCCAAGGAGTTGCAAGCGGAGATTAATCACGAGCTAACCCGCGCACTGCGCGACATCGAAGCGAAAGACGCGTTTCGATATGGACGTGTACGGGTTGCGAGGGAAAAGACGCGGAAGGAATAGCGAAGCAGGGAGAACGGAATCAACCCGCCAGAGATGGCGGGTTTTTTATTCTTCTTTATCAAAGCTAAATAACCGGGCGCTCACCCCGCCTATTGGCTGGATTACCTCTTTAAATCCTTGCTGTGCGGATATTCTCTCTGGTGTTTCTACTGGAACTAGATGCCCAACTCGCTCATAGTCCTTGTCCCAATACTGAAGAACTTCAATCCTATTATTTCTATGCAACGTCATAGCTGATGCAGCATGTATAGCGTCCATAGGCTTTAATCCACATGTTCTGGATATTTCAACTGCCGCATTGGCAATTCGATCATCTACGACTACGGTTTTTACACGTCTCGGGGTAAGCAAATTTCGGATTCCAGCAAGTTCCTCATCGGTAAGCATACGAGTTGGCATAGTCCGTCTTACAAAGAAATCCCATAATCGACGAAGCTCTATTTCAGCCGCAGGAAATTTTCCCAGTATAGGTGCCACCCACTGGGGAAAGGGCGTTGGAACAAATCTGTCCTTTGGCCGTATTACCTCAGCCAGCGTGATCGAAGATGTCCATATCTCGACATTCCCCTTATCGACATGCTCCATAATATCCGCACAGATATATTGCCTGTCTTTCTCAAGCTGACTGTCATTGAGAAAACATATAAAGCATGTTGTGTCCCAATACAGCTTGCGAAACTCACTCATCGGCTGACTCCTCTAGATATTGCTTGAGAGAAACGCCACCAGTGAAATCCTTAATAACTCCGCAGAGGTTTGTTGCTGACAGAAAATTGGGGTCTGGTTTAGCCAGCATGAGCTCGTCTACTTTCATCGATAGAGGAGCGCCGGAATTATTCATTTGCATCATTCCGACAACCACAACATCTCGCCGCAGAAAATCCTTAACTTTTTCTTCCATTTCGTGGCTGAACATGCAGCGCACAGGCTTTTGGGTTATTCGATCCCATACTCTAAACTCATTACTTTTATGTACTGATATCTCATCCAAGCTGCCAGCTATGGATCCAAAGCCTGAGTATTTTGGGCCTGTTAGCTCTACTATATTGCGAAGCGTATCTTTGGTAATCGCAGTTTCTTGCTTTGGCCGACCGTTGCTTGGCGTCCATATCGCCATGGGGCCTATCGTTTCCGTGCGGTGGGCCATTTTTCCTATACGTTCCAATGCTCTATCGGAAAGATATTTTGTTCTCTCCGCCTTGCTTGATAGCAGATTGGTATTCTCAATAATCTGTTCTTCTACAAAATGGCTGCTATCAATGAAGGGCTTTCGCGGATAAGGAATAACGCCTATGACGGCGGCGTCCTGTTTTTCCAGCGTGTCAACCTTCCATTTAACGCTGCCATGTTGGTTTTCTGAGACGGTCGCATCCACGTCTTTGAGGATGTGTAGAAAATCGCGAACAGAGTCAACAAACATTGATAGATCAATGTGGCTCTCTGTTCCAACGCGAAGAAATATCGGATGCGACATCGGCGGCCTCCCATGATATATTGATGAGGGTAGGCTTGCACACGAATGTTGATTCGTGAGTGCGATAAATTTTTTATGACGAATCGCCCGAAACCTTCCGCCAAGAATGAACCGGACGAGTATGCGTCATTTGAGAATCTTCTTAAGCGCGTTGTTAGCGTTCCTCACTCTGCAATAAAGGCTGCTCTTGATTCTGAGAGAGCAGCCAAGAAGAAAACAAAAACGTCTAAGTCTTCGGCTTCCTCCCGCGCTTCAATCGACCGCCCAAATTAGAAGGGTATTTGTGTTTCCTCCACCTTGCCAGTCAGTTCCTTATAGGTTAACCGCCGACCAGCGATCTTAGAAAGCACCATTTCAAAACGTTGACCGTCGTGAATCGGGTTGTATTTTGTGCCCCGATTGTTATAGCGAAACGTCTGCTCATCCAGATAGCGGAACAAATGAAACGGCTCAACCGCTATATAAGTTCCATTAAGACCGCGCTTCAGCAAAGACCAGAAGTTCTCGATCCCGTTTGTGTGAATATTGCCATCCACGTACTTAACCGCGTGATCGATGATCTGATGAGTGAATTCCGGCATTCCCCTATATCCGCCCATCTCATCGGTAATGAGTTCGGTACCAGCAGCAACGTGTTCACGGATGATCGGATGCACAGTATCTTTGACTCGATTCGGGATAACCTGGGTGCGGACTTGTTTGCCACGTTCAAGCATCCCCATGACGATTACTTTGCTCTCGGCATGTCTGCCGGGCTTTATCATCCTGCGGGCCTTGACGCTCTTGTGCATGTTCCGCGCCTTGCCGCCGATGAAGGTTTCGTCCGCTTCGACTTCGCCGCTAGTGCCACCTAGCTTCACAAGAGAGCTATTCTGCATGGCAAGGCGAATCCGATGCATCATGAACCACGCCGATTTTTGAGTAACGCCGATTGCGCGGTGAATCTCCCAGGACGAAACGCCATTCTTGCAGTTGGCAATCATCCAGATTGCCAGCATCCATTTTTCGAGGGGCAAGGGAGAGTCTTCAAAGATCGTTCCGACCTTTACCGAAAACTGCTTGCTGCACTTTCCGTTTTTGCACTTCCAGCGCCTTTGAGTCGCAAGGTAATAGTGCTCCCTTCCGCCACACTTGGGGCATACTGGCTTGCCATCCGGCCAGACAAGAGCCGCAACGATGTCAATGCAGGTTTGCTCGTTGCTGAAATATTTGATGGCTTCCTGAAGGGTTTTCGGTCTGCTATCCATGACCGTTTCAGAGTACTTGAAATCTGCTGGTTAGTCAAGTATATTATTGCCCTGATTGGTAACTGCGGTCTCTCCTCTGTGCCCTCCTGGTTTTTCCTCTGTGACCTCTGTGGTAAAGATTTTGGTTTTGCCTTTTGCTGAAGGCTTGTATTACTGGAACTATAAGAAAAAAGAGCGCCGGGAGAATTCCGGCGCTCGAAATGACTTCGTTCTTTGAGATCTGCTTAAGGCAGCACGTAGCGGAAGTCGACCCAGGGCATGCTCAAGTGAGCATTCTTGGGAGCGCCCGCCGCAACAAACCAGGGGCTGCGAGTCAGATAGGAGTATTGTGTGATGAGCTGTAACGCCCCATACTGAGGGCTCTTCCAGAAGGTTTGCGTCCAGCCGATTGTGCCTTCCTGAATGGCCCGGTTTGAGCTATTCGGCGAGTTCGGTCCACCGAACCCGATAAAGCTGTTTGCGGGAGCTCCTGCGCTAGTGTCGAGAGCGAAATTACGCTGGAAATATGCCCCGCCATAGTATCCGTAGAACATCGTCTTTGGCGTGACCTGGGCCTCAAATCCCATGATGCCTGATCCCGAATGCACCAGAGAAATATTGACGTCAGTTCCCGCCGCATTGGGAAGAACGACCGCATCCGGCCCCATGCCGAAGATGTAACGTCCGCCGCCATCGCTCAGGAATCCGCTGGAAACGAAACGGATGCCCTTCATCAGTTCAAGGTTAAGGGCGGCTTCCACGCCTCCGCCGGTCTTGCTGTGCGATTCAAAGGTTGAGTTGGCAACCGCCGGCAGATTGGTGATCTTGACCGTCGACAACAGACCTGCGGCTTCCATATGGAAATGCCGTCCATGAAAATCCGTGTCGTATGCGGTTTTGGCAATAACGTCCGGATGCATATTGGGTGTGGCTGAATTGCTGCCGCCATCGAATTGGGGGGTGAGCTGAGCATTAAAAGCTCTCGGGAAAGTGATTTCGGGTGTTCCCGCCGCTGTCTGGCCGGCGAATTGTTCCGCATTTTCCACGGCTACTCCGAGGACCCAGTGGTCGTTCGCGTGGTAGGCCACGCGGAACTGCGGCGCTCTGGTCCATGTGAGTCCAGCCTGGTAGTTAAAGTCCATATCTTGGGAGTAGAAAACATTTTGGGACTCGGCGGAAACGCCCACCCGGTTCGGCGTCAGCCAGCTCCAGGTCTGTCCACCAAGGATTTCCCATTTTCCGTGTCTCACGTCGGCCCAGTAATGCCGCAAGCGCATGGTGTCGCTATTCGATGTCACAAACACGTTGGAGCCGTTGTTGCCTAGAAAGTCGGCCTCGACAAATCCAGTCACATCGTTGCCGCCGAACTTTTCGGTGACCTTAAGGTTGATCCGCGAGTTTCCCGCCGTAAAGCGAGATTCGGTGAGGTGTCCCTGCACGGTATTGCTGAAGGGGATTGCGTAAAAATTCGTGCCCAGGTTGCCGGTGTTGGTGGACCGGAAGATTCCGGTAAAGTCCAAAAAACCGCCTGGCGTAAACTCTGCGCCGCCGATCCGGAACGAAAGGGGCGATTCCTTCGGTTCCTGATAGTCCGCCAGAGATGCAGTGCGAGGGGTGTTGTTTGCGTTGCTTGTATTCAACGACGCGTTGACCAGTTGCGGCTGCTGGCTGCCCGCGGCCACCGCAGTCGCTTTGGGCTGGGTGCCTAGCTGATTCTTGAGGCTCTCGATTTCCTCTTGCTGCCGGGCAATTTGTTTCTGCTGGTCTGCCATTGCATTTTGCTGTGCGGCCATCGCCTTTTGTTGGGTTGCCATGGCATCCAGAAGATCCTTCACCTGGTGCTCCAGCCCCTGCTTATCCGGCGGGGTTGTGGCCTCCTGCGCCGATATCAGCGCCGATACCAGCAAAATAAAGCAAATTCTTTGTACTGCTTGCATTTGAGCTTGTTCTCCTTCTTTTTTTGTTGCGTGCTTTTCATCTTTCTTCGGTTTCCAAGGGCCGGGGCGTGCTGAAGAGACGCTTTTCGGTTATGCACAGGGGAAAGGCGAAAGATGCAAGCGGACCCGAATAACAAGCTCCCTATTTCGGACATAAGTGCGCCATGCAAGGACGAACTGCATGAGTAAGGAAACCATCTCGTCCAGGAAGACGCGCAATAAACTCGAATCAAATTGGCGTTACATGTTCGGTAAGATCAATACCACGCTGCTTTTTTGCACGGCTGGGCGGGCTTGAGTACCCAAGCGAAAGGGAAACTGGCTTTCTTCGATCAAGTATTTCCCACGATCTGCAGCAGGTGTTTGAATCCAGTGTAGCAGCATTTCTCATAGGAACGGAGTTACTACGGTACTTCTTAGGGCAATATAGGTATTTACCTTATAAAACTATAGCTTCGGCTTGTTTGAATTTTTATTGTTTATTCAAGGAATGGCCGCGGTTTCGCGCATAGCTAGATTGGCATTTCTACAGAGACGAAGAGAAGGAGAGACGAAGAGAAGGAGAAATCGTGGAAGAATCTGGTTTCAACGCCTGCCGAGGCCTTGATAGGTTAAGCGGAATTGCATAGATGAACGATGCTTTTTCAGGTGACTTGCTATACGTAACGCTGCCTGATTTTCGTGCAATAGAAACTTCTTGAAGACAGAGCGAAAGCTTCTCGACATAAAATCGGTCATTCCATTGGGAAGAGCGACGGCTTTACTGGCGCAACCGCGTGCGAAGGTACTCCTTCCAGCTCTCCGGCAAAGCGCTAACCTGTAAAGCCCGCTGCGCAGCTTCTATATCGCCAGCGGAGTAACTCTTTGTCACATGCAATTGTAGGATGGCGGAGATTGGGACCGCATGTTCGTCTCGCGCCACGATCTTGATCTCATCGCCGGCGCCTACTTCCCCTTCCTGGCTCACCGCCACGTAGAACCCCGTTCGCCCGCTTGCAAGGAAGCGTTTTACAATGTCGTCCGCCTGGAACCTGATTCCTAGCTTGAAGCACGGAAGGCGCGGTTGAGTAACCACCACCTCGGCGGACCCCACTGCGAACCTGTCGCCCACGTGCACCGAATCTTCGTGTAATCCATCGATGGTGAAATTTTCTCCAAACATAGCTGGATCTAACTCCCGGCCTTGCAACTCTTCTTTCCAGTACTCATAATGCGCAATCGGGTAGCAATAGGCTGCTTTGAATTCTCCACCATGCACGGAGAGATCCGCTTGCCCGTCCCCTTCTAAATTGAGCTTTCGCAAGGGGATGCGGCCGCTCACTGGCTGCTTGAAGATTCCCGTCACAACATGGGTGCCGCGCCACGGAATTTCTTGAGGGAGCCCCCGATTCACGGAGATCACTTTTGGTTGCATACCTTTTCGATGCTCACCGGGTGGAGAGCGCCGAAAAGATTTTTTCAGCGCGCCTCCGAAATGCCGGTTTGAAATTCTGAATTTGAAAGCAAGATCCGGATCGTCTTGCAATGGAGCCGGTTGTTAAGGTGTCCTACAAGCGCTTTCAGCATGCGTCGTATCCAAATAGAAACGCCGAAAACGCCACAAGGAAAGCTCACAAGTTGCAAGAAGTCAAAGAGCAAAGAGCAAAGAAGTAAAAATAAAGGAGTGATCTTATGAAAGCCACAAAACAGAACGCCGCGCTCGCTGCCGAGATCGTGCAAGATTGGCGTTGGGGGTCGATTGTATCCCGCGATAAAGAGGCGGTAGGGAAGTTCTACTATTCCGTCAGAACCGCGGGCGTTTACTGCCTCCCTTCGTGCGCAGGGCGCCTGCCTAAACCGGAAAATGTGCGTTTTCATGCGACTCCGCAGGAAGCGGAGCTTGCCGGTTTTCGGCCATGCAAACGGTGCAAACCCAACGGGCTCAATACGGCTGCACCAGATAGCAGCCAGGCGCATTCAGACATCGTCTTTGCGATCGGCCGGTCTTCGCTGGGATGGATTCTTGTCGCTAGCAATCGAGTCGCCGGACACGAAACTGCTGAGCCCGAACATGCTAAGCACGAAGACGCAAAGGTAGGCACCATCCGCGCCATCCTCCTGGGGGATGATTCCGAACAATTGATTCGCGAAGTGCAAAGGCTCTTTCCGAAAGCCGCCAAAGCGGGAGAGGATCCAAGCTTGCAGGAGTCTGTTGCAAAGATCATCAATTTCATCGAGCAGCCAGGCCCCGCGCTTTCCTTGCCGCTGGATATTCGCGGCACTGCGTTTCAACAAAGAGTATGGCGGGCCCTTTTGGAGATCCCGTCAGGTTCTACCGCAAGCTACGCCGATATCGCGCGCAAGCTCGGTCGTCCGAGTGCAATTCGTGCGGTGGCTAAAGCTTGTGCAGCCAATCCTCTTGCGGTGCTGGTTCCTTGCCATCGCGTCGTGCGCTCCGATGGAACATTGTCGGGGTATCGCTGGGGCGTTGAGCGTAAGCGTGCTCTTCTTGAACGGGAGGCCTGTGCATGAAAACGGCGATTCAATCTACCGCACCTGCGGCTATCGTAGAAAAGGTAAATCGGCTGGATTGGGAAAATATTGCGCGCAGCCTTGATAATCAAGGTTGCGCGCTCATCGAAAATCTTCTCTCGCCCGAGGAATGCTGCGCGCTTGCTGCGCTCTATACGGACGATGGTCTGTTTCGCAGCCGGGTGGTAATGGCTCGGCATGGTTTTGGGCGAGGAGAATACAAATACTTCCGCTATCCTTTGCCGGACCTGATCGCGGACCTGCGCACCTCCCTCTATCCTCATCTTGTGCCGGTGGCCAATCGCTGGAATGAGGCGATGGGCCTCTCCGTCCGCTATCCGGAAAAACATGTCGAGTTTATTCGCAGATGCCACGATGCAGGCCAGGCTCGTCCAACTCCTTTGCTGCTTCAGTACGTGGAAGGCGACTACAATTGTCTTCATCAGGACTTGTATGGGGAGCACGTTTTTCCGATCCAGGTGGCCATCCTGCTATCGCAGCCGCTGCAGGATTTTTCCGGCGGTGAGTTCGTGCTGACCGAGCAGCGTCCTAGGATGCAATCGCGGCCGGAGGTAGTTCCTTTGCGGCAGGGCGATGCGGTAGCCTTCGCGGTGCACTATCGCCCGGTGCAAGGATCTCGCGGCTTCTATCGTGTGAACCTCCGCCATGGTGTGAGCAGGCTGCGCTCCGGTAGACGCAATACCGTGGGGATCATCTTTCACGATGCCGAGTAAGTAGGAATGCCCCCATCAAGGAAGAATGAATGGATGATGGAACCGCAGGGAAACCAACTGAAATGAAGTCTCGCGCTCAAACGCCAAAGAAACCGATGGACCTGTTCGAGAACGCTGCCGATACCCGAGTCACCAGCGAGAGCCTAGGCGCTGGCGCGGTTCTGTTGCGAAACTTTGCCCGCAGCAACGAGCCTGCCTTGTTGGCTTCGCTGAAAGCCGTAACAGCCGAGGCCCCATTTCGCCACATGGTGACTCCGGGCGGATTTCGCATGTCCGTCGGTATGACGAGCTGCGGCGCGCTCGGTTGGGTTACAGATCGGAAAGGCTATCGCTACGATGCACTTGATCCGGAAAGCGGCAGGCCTTGGCCGCCCATGCCGGAATCGTTCTTGCATCTTGCCACGACCGCGGCGGAAGAAGCGGGGTTCCCCCGGTTTGTCCCCGACGCTTGCCTCGTGAATCGCTACGAACCGGGCGCCAAGCTCTCCTTGCATCAGGACAAAGATGAGCGTGACTTCAACCAGCCCATCGTCTCGGTCTCGTTGGGCCTTCCTGCCGTCTTTCTCTTTGGTGGAGAGAACCGCACCGATAAGACCGCGCGTATTCACCTCACGCACGGCGACGTGGTTGTATGGGGCGGCCCCGCGAGGCTTCGCTATCACGGTATTCTTCCGCTAAAGGCAGGAGAGCATGCGCTTCTTGGAGAGTGTCGCGTGAATCTTACCTTCCGGAAGGCGGGCTGACAAATCGAATCATCAAGAGCTCACAAGTGGGTTGGCGTAGCCAATTTCCATTGCCCTAAACCGGCATATGTCGTTTAAGCGATTTCTTTCCTCGGACGCCCGCCTAGCTTGCCATTGGCTTTAGATGCCGCTCGCTTCGCCTTGCTCTTTGATTTGCCGCCCTCCCGTCCGAGCCTTGCCGCCGTCCATTTCTTTGAGCCAAGAAAGCCTTCCAAGATTGCAGGGAGATAGAGATCGGCGTCTACTTTTGGAAAGTGAATACCAAAGCCCGAAGGACTGATTTCAATTTTGTCGAGCTGCTCTGGCTTAGCCTTTTCCAGCCCTTGTGCATCGTGAGGTAAGAAGCTCAGGTCCAGATTGGAGCTGAGGCGAATCACGATCCGTCCAGTCTTAGGATCATAGTGAGCGGAGAGGGCCTTCGGGGTGGAGTTCTGAAGATCCTTTGCCCTTCGGTTTGCTAAATCGAAATCGTCATTCGCTGCCATGAATCTGCTCCCAAGCCGCGCAAAGTTCTGCGAGATGTTCCATCAGGCGCGTTTTAATTTTTGCGATCTTTCGCCGAGAGAACCCATAATTTTCACGAAGCTCGCTCGGGCCTACCAGGCAATTCAAATTGAAGATCGCTTCACAGCCTCCCCCAATCACATGAACATGGGCGGGTCGATGATCGTTTGGATAAACCGCGACGCGCAGCTCATCAAATCGCAGGACCGTTGGCACTATATCGATTGTATCCAAAAACCTAAGCGCTTAGGATTTTATTAGATCAGACCGCCTGTCCCGCGCAGAATCCCGAAGCCCAGGCCCATTGAAAATTGAAGCCGCCGAGGTGTCCCGTAACATCAACTACCTCTCCCACAAAATACAACCCCGGCACTTTGCGGCTTTCCATGGTCTTTGCCGATAGCTCGTTGGTGTCTACGCCGCCGGCCGTGACCTCGGCCTTCTCATAGCCTTCGGTGCCTTCTGGTGTGATCTGCCATCGGTGAACCTGGCGCTCAAGTTCGTCCAGAGCGTGATTGGTCCAGCCCTTGGGGGGATGCAGGTCCAGCCACCGGTTTGCAAGACGCTGCGGTAGCGCCGCCCGAAATGCGGCTTGGGCTGCCGCCATGTCGCGTTTTGCCTGTGCGCGCAGAGGAGCCGTTACGTTGCGGTCCGGAGCCAGATCCAGAAACACCGGCGTCGATTTTCGCCAGTAAGAAGAGATCTGCAGGATGGCCGGGCCGCTCAAGCCTCGATGCGTAAGCAGCATCTTCTCCCGAAATCGCGGCGCACCATTAGAAGCCGAAGTAGCCTGAGAAGACGGAGAAGCCGAAGTAGCTGAAGTTGTGGCGATGGTTTCCGTGGACACGCCGGCTAAATCGCAGTAGTGCTCGCGGTCTTGCTCGCTGAAGGTGAACGGAACCAGTGCGGGGCGGCACTCCTGCACGGTTATGCCGAATTGTTCTGCCACTTGATATCCGAAGCCGGTTGCGCCCATCTTTGGAATTGAAAGCCCTCCGGTGGCCACCACCAGCGCGGGCGCGCGAAATGCCGCGTCTCCGGCCTCAACCGCAACCGCGAAGCCGCCGTCGTGCCGCACGGTTTGTACCGGAACGTTCGTGAAGATGCGCACGCCCGCCGACCGGCACTCTTCTTCCAGCATGCTCACGATCTGGCTGGCCGAGTGATCGCAGAAGAGTTGTCCGAGCGTTTTTTCGTGATAGGGGATGCGGTGTTTTTCAACTAGGGCGATAAAGTCGGAGGGTTGGTAGCGGGCCAGCGCCGCCTTGCAGAAGTGCGGATTCGACGAGAGGAAGTTCTCAGGCCTCGTGTGGAGATTGGTAAAGTTACAGCGCCCTCCTCCCGAGATCAGGATCTTTTTCCCGATGCGCTCCGAACGCTCCAAAATAGCTACGCGCCTGCCACGCTTACCTGCTTCCATAGCACACATCAGCCCCGCGGCGCCGCCGCCCAGCACGATGACATCGAATTTTTCCGGCCCCTCGGTGCTCAACGCCGCTGTCCCCCTGCCTGCCGCATCTCCAAACGCTATGAGTAGGGTATAGCAGGGGCGGCAAATAAAATGTCCCGGATTTTCGGAGAAAGTGTCCTGTCCAGGCCACGAAAAAAGTGCCACTGCCACGCCGCGTAAAACCATCTGATAAACCGTCATTCCACTTGATTATTTTGCGTGTTTCAAAAAGCCCCAAAAATCAATGAGAAATGGATGGATTGAGGTTGTGTGCCACGTGCCCTTGCGGCCCAAAGCCGCATCCTGAGCATAGCTGAGCTTCAATAGCTTATAAAAACGGGCTTGTAATAGCAGGCAGCTTTTCCCTGAATATCGAATGGCAAAATCGCAATTTAGCCTTTTATTGTTAAATCGCGAAATTTCACTTACGCCGACCGAAATCTAGCTCTGTCCCTTCCCCTGGCTATGCCGGTCTTCGAGTACCTCGCGCAATTTGGTAGAGAGTACCTTGATGCTGAAGGGCTTTTGCAGCAGGATCGTTCCCGCTTTCAAAACTCCGTAGGGGGCCAGGATCGGTTCGGCAAAACCGGAAATATAAATCACCTTCATGGTGGGGCGTGTGGGTTGTATGCTCTGCGCCAGCTCCGGGCCGCTCATCTCGGGCATCCGGACATCCGTTAGTAAAAGATCAATGGGGTCTGGACAAGCTGCGGCTACGCTGAGCGCGTCTTTGCCATTGGATGCAGAGAGCACTCGATACCCAAGCTGGGACAGGAAATCGCCGACCACTGTTCGTAGCGGCTCCTCATCCTCTACGAACAGGATGGTTTCCCTACCGCGCGGTTGTTCCAGGAACCAATTTTCCGGTCCTTCGTTCATTTCGTACTCTATGGCGTTTTCAGCGTTTCTATATGCCTGTCGCATGTGTCTTTGCGGTTTCTCTTTGACGGAAAAGCCGCGCCGCGACCTTGATTCCCGGCTACACCGACGCTGAAAATCGCGTTAGCGAAGCGTTTACAGCCAACTGTTACGTTTTACCCGCAAAACCTGGCAAAACGCTGAGGCTCCTTCACCGGAATCACCGGCAAGTAAGGAACGTTTGAGGAAGATTAGTATTGATAGAACCCGCGTCCGCTCTTGCGTCCCAGCCATCCCGCATCCACCATTTTTATCAGCAGCGGGCAAGGCCGATACTTAGGGTCTCCGAGGCCGCCGTGCATGACCCGCATAATATCCAGGCATACATCGAGGCCAATGAAATCTGCCAGGGTGAGCGGCCCCATGGGATGGGCCATTCCCAGCTTGAATACTTCGTCCACGGCTTCAGCCGTCGCCACACCCTCCATCACCGTGTAGATCGCCTCGTTGATCAAAGGCATCAGCACGCGGTTGGAAACAAACCCTGGAGCGTCATTGACCTCCACTGGGGTTTTGTCCACTTTTTCGGCAAGGGTCTTCGTGGCTAAAAATGTTTCATTCGAGGTCGCGATTCCCCGAATTACCTCCACCAGCTTCATCACCGGCACAGGGTTGAAAAAATGCATCCCGATTACTTTGTCCGGGCGCCTGGTCTGCGCGCCGATCTTGGTGATGGAGATGGAAGACGTATTCGATGAAAGGATAACTTCAGGGCGGCAGATGCTGTCCAGTTCGCGGAAAAGCTCCTGCTTCACCTCGAACTTTTCAAAGGCGGCCTCCACCACAAAATCGCATTTGGCGAGGGCCTTACGGTCGAGCACTCCTTCGATCCGATGCAAGGCTGCTTCGCGCTCCTGCGCAGTGATCTTGTTCTTGGCGGCTTCGCGTTCCAGGTTCTTGCCGATGGTTTGGAGGCCCCGGTCAAGCGCTGCTTGTTGGGTCTCCGCCAGCACCACGTTGTATCCAGCTTTTGCAAAAACATGAGCGATGCCGTTCCCCATCGTTCCTGCGCCGATAATGCCTACCGTCTTAATCTCCACCAATGCCCCTCTGCCCAAAACGGGAAAGTGTATCAGAAACAGGGCGTCGGCTTCCGAATGTGAGTAATCGGAAGTAACCATCGCCGGGTCCGTGGCGGATGACGTTAGGATTTCGTTAGCGCGGTTCGTCTGGAAATTTGAAATCGTTAATGATTGCCTACATTGTAAGGTTCAATGTGCCTGAATTCTTCCGTGCGATCCTTGCCGTGTTCGCCGAACCACTTGCGCCACGCTTCCGCATCGGTGCCGAGATTGTTCACGGTAATCTCTTGCAAGGCCTGAAATGCCCAATTGCGAGTGTCGGCGTTCTGCGCCGCGTCCCCTGCAACGTCGATCAATCCTGGCACGGCGTTCATGCGCTGTTCCCGCGTAAACATTCCGGCATCTGCCAAGCTGGCGGCGCACCGCTCGCGCACTTTTGGAGAGGCATCAAGACGCAACACTTCCAGGAAATCTGGGATTGTGTCGACCGTGCCAAGGTAAGCCAGGCTCTCAATGGCCCAAAACCGTGTTTGTTCATCGGGGTCGAGCGTAAAGCCCTTGAGTACGCCATGGATGCGTGTGGTCTCTGTTCCACGGTTGGCCAGCATCCCTAGCATCGTCAAGTCATAAGGCCTGTTTTCCGGATCGTTCTGTGCGTCATCGATGAGCTGGTCTGCCACGACCGGGCTTTTATCTAGGTTGTTCTCCATCAAATAAACCTCGATCGCCGCTGCGCGTACCCGCAGGTCGCTGGAGTTGCGCGCATCCCATAAGATTTTGTTCCACGCCTCATTCCTTTCTAGCACTCCGCGCCAATTCCCCATGCGGCTCATGATCATGGCGGGAGCGCCTTCGTAGTGATCGGTTGCGGCAGTCAGAAGCCGTTCCGCCTGCTGCTGCGGCGCCAGAGCATCGATCTCTTGGATTTCTTCGGGAGAGAACTTCTTCATCACCAGAGAAGGAACAATTGGCCCGGCTCGTCTTGAGTCGCTGGGGGCCGGCGACAAGAGCGTTAAAATCTGTTGAAGAGCCCCGGAGGAAAAAGCATAGGCAAGTAATCCGCAGAGAACTACCAGAAGAAGGCCGTAACGTAAGCGAGTCTGCATCAATGACAATGTACGTTCCCGCTGCGATGCAGGTAAAGGCCTCAATCGGAGGTATTAAGCCTATGATAGATCCGATTGTTAGCCGAGCTATCTTTTGTGGGAAATCTGGTAAACTCTCCCGATGATTCGCCGATACTTCCCGCTTGTTTTCGCATTTCTGCTTGCGGCATCGGCTTGGCTGCGCGCTGCCGACCCGAAGCAGATTGCTCAATCGATCACCATTTATCGAGACAATTATGGTGTTCCGCACATCTATGGTCCCACCGATGCAAGCTGCGCCTTCGGCTATGCCTACGCGCAAGCGGAAGATAATTTCTGGCAGATAGAAGATAGCTACCTCCGCTCCTTGGGCCGCGCCTCTGAAGTTTATGGCGCGCGCACTCTCGAAGACGATGAATTGGTAAGGGCTCTGGAGATTCCTCGATTGGCGAAAGAAGAATACGAGCGCTCTTCCCCGAAGACAAAAGAGCTCCTTCAAGCCGGAGCCGATGGCTTGAACTACTTTCTGCAGACCAATCCGCAAGTGAAGCCCAGGTTGATTACCAAGTTTGAGCCTTGGCACACGCTTGCCTTTAATCGGTATGCGTTGTACTACCAGTTCATCTTTCGTCGGAGTGGCATTCGCCCGGAAGAAATCAAGACGGTTTTAGAGCCTCAATCGGCTCATGCTACCGTTCCCGAGAAGCCGGATTCTTCCGTAGCCGAAAAGGCTGTGGCGGCCGCCGAACCCTCGGCAGAAGATTTCAAGTTGCTGGCTCAGTCACAAGGCTCAAACATGTGGGCCATCACGCCCGCCCGAAGCATCTCGGGGCACGCCTTGTTGTTCATCAATCCGCACCAGCCGTTCTTTGGTACGGGCCAGTGGTATGAGGGACATGTCCACAGCGACGAAGGCTTGAACATGTCTGGAGCTTCGTTCTTCGGCTCAATCTTCCCCACCATCGGCCACAACGAGTACATCGGCTGGAGCCACACCGTCAACGCTCCCGATATCGTCGACGTATGGGAAGAAACCTTCGATAAGGCGGGCGATGCTCTGGCATACCGCTATGAAGGAACCTACCGGCAAGCGATCGGTTGGACTGATTCTGTCAAAATCAAAACCGAAAATGGATTCACCGAAAAGAAGCTCTCCTTCCGCAAGACTCATCATGGGCCTATCGTGGCGCGGCGCGGCGATAAATGGCTCTCCGTCAGGATGGCGCAGTTTTCCGAGGGTGGCCAAGTCGATGAGTGGTACAACATGACCAAGGCCCGGAACCTCGAAGAGTTCAAGAAGGCCATGTCGGCAATCGCGATTCCCATGTTCAATGCGATCTACGCCGACCGGGATGGCAACATCTTTTATGTCTATAACGGAGCCGTGCCTCGCCGCTCTCCCAAGTTCGATTGGTCCAAGCCGGTGGACGGCACCACTGGAGAAACCGAGTGGCATGGGTACCATCCCTTCAGCGAGCTTCCGCAGGTAACGAATCCAAAAACCGGCTTCGTGCAGAATTGCAACTCCACGCCCTTTCTCACGACGCTCTTCGATAATCCCGATCCCGCCCAGTTTCCAAAGTACATGGTGGGCGAGGGCGACACCCCCCGCGCACGTATCTCGCGCCGTATCTTGTGGAACAAATCTAAATTCAGCTTTGCAGAGTGGGCCAGGGCGGGCTTCGATACCTACGTGATCCAGGCGGAGACCGAAATTCCAGAATTGGTGGCAGCGTGGGAAAAAACGCCCAGCGCCAAGTCCTCCGAAGCTCTCGCGGAGCTGCAGAATTGGGATCACATCAGCCGCACCGGTTCCGTTCCGATGACTCTCTTCATGCTGTTGCATGAGAAGCTGCATGGCACTGCTGTAATTCCTAGTGGAAAGCAGCAGGAGCCCGTGCAGGCGCTCGATCAGGTTGTCGATGAGTTAGCCGCCAAATTTGGAACGTGGCGCGTGCCGTGGGGCGATTTGAATCGGTTGGAGCGTCGGCAGTCGGGTGGCGAAGAGCCGTTCCGCGACGACGCAAAGAGCTTGCCCGTTGCCGGCGCACCCGGCGATGTGGGCATTGTCTTCAACTTCTATGCCCGCCCTGAAAAAGACCAGAAGCGCCGCTATGGCGTTGCCGGCCACTCGTTTATTAGCGTTGTGGAGTTCGGTCCCGAAGTGAATGCGCGCTCGATCTTGGTTTTCGGGGAAAACTCCGAGCCTTCATCGCCGCATTATTTTGACCAGTCGGAACTATATGCCAAGCAGGAGTTCAAACCGGCATATTTCAATTTGACTGACGTCAAGGAGCATGCGGAAAAGACCTATCACCCCGGCGAAGGCAAGAACTAATCTGCGTTCCGAGCGGTGGTAGTGTGCGCCGCCTCTGCAAATTGGCAAGAAAATCAAATGTGGGGCCGGAAGAAATCAGAAATCCGGCCCCGCATTTTTCTTTGATCGCTGAACCGCCCCCCATCGCAGCTCGTCAGGAATGAGCAAGACGCCTTGGCGTTGAATCCAGTTATGAAAAGAAGTGCTGCAAGGCTAGAAAGATTCCGACTCCCAGAAAAACCACCAATGCCATCTTGATTCCTGGCTCTTTGTTGACCTCCGGCATCAGGTCGGAGGCTGCCACATAGAGCGTAACGCCGGCCGAAAGAGGCAGACCGGCGTTCACTGAGCGGGAGAAAATTGCCATGGTCAGTACGCCCGCAAGCGTGGTTGCTCCGAGCACGGCGGAAGCGGCCCAAGCCGTTCGTTTGCTTTGGCCGCTAGCCAACATGACCGACGCGGCTGTAAACCCTTCCGGAATCTTGTGCAGGAAAACAGCCACAAAAATCACCCATCCGAGCCAGTTAGAAACCAAAAATCCCGAAGCAATGGCGATGCCATCGAAGAACGTATGGATCATCAGGCCGAACATCACGGAATACCCTTTATGGGCCGCGACAAACTCTTCCGAGTGCGTTTCTTCTCCGAAATGAAAATGGGGTGTAACGGTATGCTCAAAGAGGTGGACCAGAAAATATCCGCCTAGAATCAGAAGGGGCGCACTGCCGCCGGCAAGGTGAATGCTTTCCGGCAGCATCTCCAGAATCGCCGTGGCCAGCATGAATCCCGAACCAAGCGCCACAAAATAGCGCAGATAGCCGCGGTCCCAATTTTTCTGCACGATCACCGCGCCGCCAAAGCTGTTGGCGGCGGCGGCGGTCAATCCCAGCAGGATGCTGATTGTGATGGGGTGCATCGGGCAGGATAACAGGAATCAGCCACTGTGGCGAATGTGCATCACGTCGCCGTCCTGCACAATATAGTCTTTGCCTTCCAGCCGCAAAATGCCTTTCGAGCGCGCATTAGCTTCTGATCCGGCTTCCAGCAGCTTGTCCCAGTGGATGGTCTCGGCCCGAATGAAATGCTTTTCGAGGTCTGAGTGAATGGCGCCTGCCGCCGCCTGCGCGCGTGAGTTTTTCGGTACAGTCCACGCCCGGCACTCATCTTCACCCACGGTAAAGAAGGAGATCATCCCCAGGAGTTCGTAGGTTTTGCGGATCAGCCGCACCAGGCCGCTTTCTTTCAATCCATAGCTGCCCAGAAATTCCTGCGACTCTTCATCGCTCATGTCGGCTAGTTCGGCTTCAACCTTTCCGCAAATCGCAGTTGCGCCGGCATTTTTGCGCGAGGCCGGTTCGGTGAGCTTGTATTTCTCTACGGCTTTTTCGAGATCGTTCCCCAGTGTGGTTGACTCGTTCACATTCAGCACGTAAAGGATCGGCTTTTGGCTCAGGAACATGAATCCGCGAATGCGCTTTTCGTCGTCGGCCGAGATTTCCATCTCCCGTAGCGGAAGCTCGCCTTCCAGGTGCGCCTTGGCGCGTAGTAGCAGGTCGTATTCCCTCTCCAGTTCGGCAGTCTTCATCTTCTTCAGGTCTTTCTCCACCCGCTCTAGCCGCTTTTCGACTTGCCCGAGATCGTTCACAATCAGGTCGAAATCCACCGACTTGATGTCGCGCAGCGGATCGATCTCCCCGACATGTGGGATAGAAGGATCGTCAAAGGCGCGCACCACATGGGCCAGAGCGTCCACGCCGCGAAGGTTGGCGGCAAACGCGGTCTCTTTGAGCGCCTCTTGGCCGATGGCGGCAACGTCGGCATATTCCACCGAGGCGTGCATCAGCTTCTTGGGGGTGTAGAGTTGCGCGAGCCTGTCCAATCGCTCGTCCGGCACCTTCGCCATGCCAAGGTGGGCTTCGCGCGGATTCGCGTACGTGCGGTTGGAGATATCCGCCTTGGTAAGAATTTTGAATAAGGATGTCTTGCCTACCTGCGGCAGGCCGATAATGCCTGTTTTCATGAGTGATTTTTCTTTGTGTGGTGAAATTGGCCCTATTCGGGCCGGAACTCTTCCATTGCTGTCCAGAAAAATTGTATCAAGGGAGTTGAATGGGGACGGGCTGGTTCCTGGAAGAAGTCTCGCCGTCAACTACGATCTAAGAAAATCGTCGAGCCGTCAGGATCACCGCGCCCACGCCCAGCAAGAGAACGGCGCTCTCGGTGCGAGTTGACCAATGATGAAGGCGGTCAAACTCTGCGCCTCGGTCGTCGGTCACCGGAAGCGTGCTGATCGCGCCTGCCTCGTCGCGCAACGCACGCATTCTGGAAGAAATACTGAATTGTGAAACCAGCGTGAAGATCACCATCAGCGCGACGAAAACGTTGACGGGCGCAAACAGCTTGGGGCGTGCAAAGCGGGCAAGGCTGTAAAGAATCGAAGAACTCAGGAAGATCACGCCTGCTGTCGCGCCCATGATATGCAGAATCGTCAGGCTGCGGCTGACGACGTTTCCTGCCAGCTCTTGGCTGGGGAGCACCTGGAATACTGTGGGCGCTAATGCGAAGGCGAAAAAGATGATGCCGCCAACCCAGATAACCAGAGCCATCAGCATCAGAGTACGCAAAAGTGTCATATCGGGACCGGAATATTTTGTAGGATTTCCCGAATCATGATCTCTGCTTGCTCCGATTTTTTCAAGTTGGAGGAGTAGCGCCCATTCACGACGACGCGGTGCGAAAAAGCCGCCACTGCGAGCGACTTGAAATCTTCGGGTGTGGTGAACGTCCGTCCGTCCAGATAGGCAAGCGCCTGCGCCGCCCGGTACAGCATAAGAGAGCCTCGGGGCGAAACTCCCAACGATAAAGCTTCCGACTCTCTGGTTTGCCGTACGATTTCCAATGCGTAATCCACCAGAGAATCGTCTACCTTCACCTGTGCGACTTCCGCCTGCATGGCGAGGACCTCGTCTCCCGTGACAACCGGTTTCAGGTCATCCAGGCGCGCTGCTCCCGCCGTCGAACGGAGTATTTCTTTCTCGCTTGCGGCTTTTGGATAGCCCATGCGCACCCGCAGCAAAAAGCGGTCGAGCTGCGATTCAGGCAGAGGATACGTGCCGTGATGCTCCACCGGGTTTTGTGTCGCGATCACCAGAAAAGGTTGGGGCAGGGGATGGGACCGTCCATCCACCGTTACCTGTCCTTCGTTCATTGCCTCCAGCAGCGCGGATTGCGTTTTCGGTGTCGTCCGGTTGATCTCATCCGCCAGCAGGATATTGGTAAACACCGGGCCCGGCTTGAACTCAAACTGCTGTTCGGTGGTGGAATAGATCGAGATGCCGAGAAGATCGCTGGGCAGCATGTCGCTGGTGAACTGGATTCGCTGGAAAGAGCAATCCAGAGCACGCGCCAGCGCATGGGCAAGTGTCGTTTTGCCCACGCCGGGCACGCCTTCAATCAAGATATGCCCGTGAGCAAGTACCGCGACCAACGCCATTCGGACAACTTCGTCGTTGCCCCGGATGATGGTGTGAAGGGCTTTCTCTAAAGCGATGGCGCGCGAACAAAGGGATGGCTGAGTCGGACTTAAGACCATTGGTTCTGCGATTCTACTCGATGGCTTTCATGGCTGCCTAGCGTACATAGAACGTTCGTCATAAGGGAAATTGCGGGAAAATACTGAGGGGGATTCTTGCAATGCCACGGAACGACTCATGTTCCAGGCGGCGATACCTTTTCTCTGGCATTTTTGTGAAGACTGGCGTTGCAGCGGGAGCTTCGACAGCGCTGCGCAAGCCTCTCATTGTGAGTGCTTGCGTAGCGTGAATGGTTGGAATTCTTCTAAAGAGGAAGCACGATCTTGGAGCCGTTCAGCTGGTATTCAAGCTGACGAGCACCACTTTTTTGGTCCTTCTTGGAGGACACGGGGAAATAAAGATAACCAGCGATCGGCTTTGAGGCCGCTCCTTCCGGAAGGCCCTTTTCGCTCAACTCCACCTCGGTGGCGCGGCGATCGCGACTGCTGGTGGTTGGATCTTGAGAGTTTCCGATTCCGACGCCGACTCCCGAACTGGTATAGACGCCACCTGAACGCCGTCCACCCGTAATGGGATCGTATCCTCCCGTCTGGTATCCAATTGTAGATGTGGGAGAAATAACAACATCTCGGTCCGACTCCGCCTTTTTCTGAAGCGTTGCCGCCAGCTCCGAAGCGTTGGATGGCTTTGTGACAGTGCCTGTGGTCGGGTCGCGAAGCACGAAGTTGCTGGCCGTGACTTGCAAAGGCTGGTCTTTTTGCGGGTAGAGGGCAACCTCCACTACCACGCAGCAGCGATTGATCTCTGAGACGATTGCCTTTCGCGCTTCGTCCTTGCTCAGGAGTGAGGCTCCGATAGACATGCCATTCTGGGCGTCATGAGCCGTATAGAGTTCGGCGCTGGAGCGCGGCGCGGTGCCGCGAGTGGTTTCCCAGGCCATAGCGCCCAGGCACAGTAATCCGATGGATGCCAAGCTTCTTAGTTTCATAGCAGTGCTTCCTTTAATTCTGTTCCTGTTCTTGTTTGGGTTCTGGCTTCGTTCCCGCCGGTGCTTCCTGGGGCTCTATCTCGGT
This sequence comes from Candidatus Angelobacter sp., assembly GCA_035295685.1. GTDB lineage: Bacteria > Acidobacteriota > Terriglobia > Terriglobales > Acidobacteriaceae > Angelobacter. Next base: position 13,253 of record DATGIO010000019.1, on the reverse strand, counting down.
CTTTTTCTGGGCTAGCTTCGCCTCGATCTCAACCGATTTCCGGCTCAGGATGTAAACGCGCTGCTCAAACTGCGAGTTGTCGGCGCCCATTACTTGCAATGTATACGCGCCCGGATCCAGCCAGATCTCTTTGAGATGGTCCACAGTGCCTGCGTAGGCTCCATCCAGAAATACCGCGGCCTTCTTCGGAGCGCCCTTGAGCTTCAATTCACCCCGACCGCTGGTGTAGCCGAAGTAGTCGGAGGGATATGCCCAATAAGGGCCATCGAAAGATGACAAAGGGAAAAAGCCAAACGGATAGAAGTAAGGGTAAGAATAAGGGTAGAAATAGGGATTGAGAAACGGTGTCCCGCTAAAATAACCAACCCCTAGCGAAATGGTGCCCATTTTGATGTGATACTTCCGCTCTTTATCGGTATCTTTTTTCGCTGTGCCAGTTTTAGATGGATTCTCTGCAGCAGAGGATCCCGAATTCTGACTCTCTTGGGTACTAGGCGATGCGGGTGATGTTCCCGCATTTTCCTGCTGCGCGTAGCAGGAAAGTGCTGCTAGCGCCAGGAAAAACACTCCCAAACAGATAGGTGTTCGCTTCATTGCACACCTCTTCTTCAAAAGGATGGTGACTGGTTGTGTCCTAGCAATTGCGGCTCCAAGGAGAGTGTATTAAGACTTGATGAATTATCAACAGGTTAAGAATGAATCACCAATGACTGGAGCAGTCGTTGGTGCTTTTCCACCAACGGATTGGTGGATATCGGCCACCACCAGCACTCTTAATATGTACGGAGACCGATAGAAAACTCCCTAACTAACCAGGAGAAAGCGCTTTGAAAACGAAGAAGCTATGTGCTCTCCAACGGAGCAGGATTCGATTCCGGCTTGCCATTCACTTCGGCGCCGATCGAGACTTAATCGAAGGTGTAGCCACGAGTTCTTATTGATACTGCTCCGGACGTCCCGTCAGCCGCTCAATCCTCTTAGGAATCGGCGGATGGGTCGAGAACAGGTTCGCCATGCCGCCTAGAAATGGCTGCACAATAAACAAATGAGCGGTGGAAGGGGAAGCGGCCATCGGAATACGCCGCGAGTAAGCATCGAGTTTCTGCAGTGCCCGCGCCAGCGCCTCAGGATTTCGCGTCAAGTGCGCTCCCGATTCGTCCGCCTGATATTCGCGCGAGCGGGAAACAGCCATCTGAATCATCATCGCTGCGATGGGCGCGAGAATGAGCATCAAGATTCCTCCGCCCCGGTCGCGGTCGTCCCGGCTGCCGCCAAAGAACATGCCCATGCGCGCCAGCATGGTAATGGCTCCCGCCAAGGTGGCCGCCACCGAACTGATCAGGATGTCGCGATTCCGCACATGCCCAAGCTCGTGCGCCAACACGCCTTCCAGCTCGTCGTCGTCAAGCAAATTCAGGATTCCCTGAGTCACCGCAACTGCTGCATGGTTAGGATTGCGCCCCGTGGCAAATGCATTGGGCGATTCGGTTGGAATCACGTAGATACGCGGCATCGGCAACCCTGCATTTTGCGTCAGGCGCTCCACTACGGAATAGACCCGCGGTAGTTGCTCCCGGGTAACGGGCTGGGCCTGGCTCATTGCCAAGGCAATCTTGTCGGAGAAGAAATACGATCCAAAGTTCATGACGGCGGCAAAAATCAGGCCGTAGAACATTCCGTTCTCCCCGCCAAAATAGCGTCCTACGCCCATCATGAGCAGGGTCATCAGCGTGAGCAGGAAAGCAGTCTTCAAGGTATTCATATAAAAGTAGATGCTGGAAGCGAGGTCAGGATTCTATCAGGATTTGCTTTGATTTCAGAGTGATGGAGCCCGGCCAAGTGCCCGCCAACAGCGCCCGAATGAATGAGAGAAAGAGCGCGGACACAAAGCTATAAAAGCGGAAGGAGAATAATGAACAGGGTTGTATCCATGCAGAGCGGATACAACCCTGAGATGTAGCAGCTAAAATACGGGCCCTTACGCTGCTCCGCCGCCGCCACCGGCTTCGCAGGCGTTAAACCGGATAATCGTGCCGAATCCAGGATGTCCAGGATCGTTTGCGTATCCAGCGGTTTGATCCACGCGCACCAGAGCGCACCTCGACACGTTGCCGAAGATGTTGTTTCCCGACTTCACAATGGCGGTGGAAACGATCACTTCGATCGTATTCGGGAGTGTGGCTGGCGGGAAGCTGTTTCCCGGCTTTGTCTGCCAGCAGGCTGTCGTCAATGTGCCGACGGTTGCCGTAGCCTGGCAAGGAACCAACCGAGTCAGCTGGACGTGGTTCGCAAATCCTTTGAAAGAAGGATTCGCGCCGTATTCCCCTCCCGTTACCTGGCCGGCCCATTGTGCTCCCCAGAAATTCACGCGATCACCTACCTGCGGAGGTGTGCTATTGCCGCCCCAGATGACAAAGTTCTGGCCTTGGAAAACTTCTACCGTGGCCGAAGCTGTGGAGCCTTGAAAGTTGGAGTCTCCGGCAAAGCTGACCTGCACTTGGCCGCTCCCGGTGGGTTGCGGCAGATCGGGATCGAAATCAAAGCTGGTCGACGCGACTCCGTTCTGGTCGGTGGTGGCGCTCACGCTAACACCGTTCATGGTGAAGCTGACAGTCTCGGAAGGAACGGGAAGCCCTTGCAAGGAATCGGTTAATACCGCGGATACGGGTTGAAGTCCTACCGAGCGGACAAAGCTGTCGCCCGTATAGTTCAGTGTGGTTGCAGCGCTTTGCGCCTGGGCAAGTGCGGAGCACCCTGCCAACGCCAACACCAACGCAAAACAACGAACGGCATCTCCACGCTTGGGAAGACGAAGCGAAAGTTTCGGCATGTGTTTACAATCTCCTTCTTGATGGTTATTGGAAATACAAATCTCTCTTACTAGCTTGTAACGGTTGAATGAAGCAATGAGTGATTCCGGGGGCTAGAATCATGAGAACAGATTAATTTTTCATTAAAGATGCCTTTAAATAGTGCATCATTGTTAAATAATCCTAATTTTCTACCACGGACTATTCAGATTTCGCAACCAGGCAAATGCAGAACTTTGTCACTCAAAAGTTCATTGCAAGGATGATTTCAAGGCCATGTCTTTGAGATGAATGCAGTTAGGGCCAAAACATAGAGAGACGGGTAGAAAGATCTCGCGTTCAAAATAAAGTTAATTTTTAAACGACGAAATCCCCTCAATACCTTTCATCGTTACCAACTTTCTTCATTTGGCCTAATTTTTGAGGGATGAGCCAGAATTCCTCTCTATTTCCCGCCTGTATAGATCGCAGCTTTCAATCGCGATCGCACATCACTCACTCACCCCACACTCACCAAGCGCCTAAAAGACAAGATCGGTCGTTGCGTCGCCAAGACAACTTGCGGAGAGGTTGTGGTTCGTGACGGTCGTAACCTCTCGCAAATGCGCACGACCCTTTGAACCTTTTTCCGCCTATATTCGACATTTAGGTTGAATGAACACGGAAACGCGCATACGAGATGAGTGGCTGGCCTTGCGGTGCCAAGCCAATGAGCCGGGGGCGTATGAAGACCTCGTCGCTACCCTGGAGAAGCCTTTGCTTTATTACGCGATCCGCCTTACCGGAAATCGTGAAACTGCGCTTGACGTTCTTCAGGAGGCCTGGATTCGCGCACTGCGCGGAATTCCAAAACTGCAGGATGCCGGCTCCATTCGCCCATGGCTTTACAGCGTCGTTCACGGAATCGCGGTGGATGATTTTCGCCGGAAGAAGGCACGTGAAAAGGTTGAGGAGGTCTGCCCGGAATTGCCTGAAACCAGCGAGCCCGAGACGTTTGACGCCGCCGATGCCTCTGACATACACGTCGCCCTTGACCAACTGGAGCCTCGTCACAAAGAAGTCTTGACTCTTTATTTTCTCGAGGAGTTCACGGTTGCCGAGATCGCCAAAGTAGTCGGCTGTCCCGAAGGCACCGTGAAGTCTCGTCTTCATCATGCAAAGAAAACCATGCGAACTATCCTTACAGGAGGAAAATATGCGATCAGGTAACGAAATGCGGCAAGCGCTGCTGTCTCATCTGCCGCCGGCGGCCGATTTGGAGACATATCGGAAACAGATTGCAGCCACGCTTGAAAAGAACCGGAAAAAAAACAGGCTAGAGCGCGTACTCGCAAATCTTTTTTGGCTCTTCTGCGCGGGCTACGCTACCGTTCATCTATGGTTCGACAATCTTGGTCCCCAATTTCCGCGAACGCCGTTTCTTGCCTGTATCTTCATGCTGCTCGGCGGAGTTGAGCTTCTAAAGCACCATATTCATGCGGCCCAGGTGGAAACCCAGAAGGACATCAAACAACTCCACGTGCAGATCCTCGAATTGCAGTCGGCATTCGAGGAATCGCAGCGGGAAGCGAATGAAGCTTGATGGTGGCAAATAGAAAAAGCGGGCCGCAAAGTACCACGTTGCGGCCCCATCGTCTTATTTGAAGGAGCTACTTGCCTTACATGAAGAGAGCGTGGCGCTGCCGAGCCTCTGATGGATAGAGGAGAAAAGTCATCAGATTGTCGGGAATGCAACCCTTCCTTTGCCCCAATATAAAGCGGGAAGCGGAACGCAACCGTGTCGTTTTCGGAAAACTTCTGCTTCGGCTCGATGCGCCCGTCATTGGATGTACGCTGCATTGATTCAAGTAGTCGTCAGGATATAGCCGCAAGTGTGAATTTGAGCGTTCAGTCTTTCCTGGAATGCTACACTGGTCACCTCGCTTCAGACATCATGCCGGATATCAATGCCATGCCTTACAGGGCGTGCATTTTTTATCGCGTTCAATAGCTTTGGGGCTACTCGCATTCCTGATGCAGGATTGGCTGTTGGATAAAGGCAGCCAAGACCTATCCCCAATATTGAAAGGGGTGGTCGTCGAAACGTTGACAACAGTTGGTTATGAAGTATTTGCGGCCCAATACGCTCCTCGCAGTTCTACTTGGTGCGACACTCTGCGCGTTTGCCCAAGCATCAAAGCATTCAACTGATCTAGAAAATGTCCATCCCAATGGCGTGGTCGTAGAAGTTGTGACGCGTCCTGAAGCTCGGGAGACGGGTATTCGAGCCGGAGATATCCTGCTTCGCTGGTCGTTCCGTGAGGACCATGGAGACATCCAGTCTCCATTCGAATGGATTCGTGTTAACCAAGATCAGACGTCGAAGGGTCAGGTCAGGATCGAAGGCCTCCGAGGAAGGAAGCCACAGAGCTGGCTGGTTGGACCAGATGATTGGGGTATTGAGACGCGTCCGAATCTTGCTGGAACGTGGCTGCCGATCTACCAAGAAGCACAGCGATTCTCTAAACAGGGCGCGGCCGCTCAATCATTGGACCGGTGGAGAGCGGCAGCAGAGGCAGCGAGGGTCGATGGTGTTCGCTGGCTCGAGTGCTGGTTGCTTAGTCGAGTAGCGGACTCGCTCGCAATTGCCGGCCGAGGAGAAGAGGCTGATGTGGAATACAAGGCAGCGATTGATCTCTCAGACGGTGCGACCCGCGCAGCATTGCTGGCAGCACAGGCCAATAATTTTTTCCGTCGAGGCGATGGGCCCGCATCGGAAGCGTATCTCGCCCGAGCCGGAGAAGAATGGCAGAAAATCGATCCGAATGGCATGATGGTTGCCAACACGTTCTTCTCGATGGGGTTCCTTGCGCTGAAACGTGATGATTTTGACAAGGCGGAAAAGAATTTTGAACAGTGCTTATCCATCACCAAGGTCATTGCCCCCGAGAGCAGTCAAACGAGTGTTGCACTACGCAACCTAGGATACATATCCCATACTCGCGGGAATCTCATTCAGGCTGAAAAATATTATCTAGAATGGCTGGCAATTGAGAGAAAGTCGCTATCGCGAACCACAGGGCAGTCGATGGCGCTGATGGGTTTGGGTGTGGTCGCCTATAATCGCGGTGACTGGGCAAAAGCTGAGAGATACTATCGCAAGGCGCTGGAAATCGCACAGGCATTGAATTCTGAGAGTCAGGAAACAAGCGTAATTCTCAGTAGCATCGGGGATTGTCGTCTCAAAGAGGGTGATCTAGTAGCTGCGGAACGATATCAAGAACGGGCCCTTGCAATCCGGAGAAAAATCAATTCTGGTAGTACTGACATTGCCGAAATCTATGTTGGTCTGGGGAACATTGCTGAACGTAGGAGCAACTTTGGCCTAGCTGAGGCATATGATCGCCAGGCATTGGCGGTCGCTGAAAAACTGGTTCCGCCGCCTGCGCCTGATATTGCAAGGATTATGGTCCACTTGGGAAGTGTTGTTGGCAAACGCGGCGACCTCGAGAGCGCTGAGGGGTATTATCGGCAGGCATTGGGCATGATGGAGAAATTGATGCCCGATAGCCTTTTTGACATTGATGCACTGACTGGCCTTGCTGGTGTTTTACTCCAACAGGGACGCCGGGACGAAGCTTTAGCGATTCTTCGAGATGTAATCGGCAAAGTTGAAAACCCGGATCATTTGGGAGGCACCAACGAAGATCGTTCTTTTCATCGAGCCAAATATGAACGGTTCTATCAACTTTATTCAGCTCTAATGTTGGAACGAGGTGAGCTGCAATCGGCTCTATCGATTGTCGAAAGATCACGCGCTCGCACATTCGTTGAGATGCTCGCGCAATCGCGCATCAATACTAGTCAAGGATTTTCGTCGGAACTCCTCGAACGTGACCGTCGTTTGCAGGGGTCTTTGAACGCGAAATGGCAATATCGGGTCCAGCTTTTGAGCGGCAAGCATACAGATGATCAATTGGCCGTTCTGGATCAAGAAATCTCAAGGCTGCGCGAGCAATATGACGAGCTAGAAGCGGAGATGGAAGCCAAAGGCCCTGCTCTGGCCCAAGCACAACCGCTGTCAGCGAGCGAAATTCAACAGTTGCTCGATCCTGAAACCGTGCTGATTGAATACTCCTTAGGCGAGGATAAGAGCCATGTCTTTGCGGTGACCGATGGCTCGATTGCAGTTTTTACACTGCCAAAGCGAAGTGAAATTGACCTTGTTGCTCGCCGTCTCTATGGTCTGGTGACGGCGCGTAATGCGCGGAGAAAGAATGAGACGGAACAACAGCGGGAAGCGCGTTTTGCCCAGCCTGATATTTCCCTGGCAAGGGCTTCCTCTGACCTTAGCCGGATGGTCTTGAATCCCTTGGCTTCACTGCTACCCGGCAAGAAACTCCTGATTGTGAGCGATGGCGCCTTGCAGTATATCCCCTTTGCCGCGTTGCCTGATCCCAATCATCCAAAGCAACTCCTGGTGGCTAGTCATGAGATCATAAGTCTTCCCTCGGCGTCGGTAGTTACCGAGCTTCGCCGGCAGGAGGCCAATCGTACCCGGCCTCCGAATGAGATTGCTGTTCTGGCCGATCCTGTCTTTGACCGTTCCGACGTTCGCATTGTGAGCTCTCCCAATGCCGTTCCCACCACCTCAAAAAGCCGTCCCCCCTCCAACCGGCAATTTCCACTCCCGCATTCCAGCGCACTCCGGCGCCCATCGGAGGCAGACCCAGAATCGCAATTGGAATCGATGGATCGTCTTAGCCGCTCTGCCGGCGACCTTGGCTTCGCAAGGCGCGATGGCGATTTTTATCTGAAACGTTTGATCTACACGCGCCTGGAAGCAAAGAGCATCATGGCGGTGACACCGGCTGGAAAAGGCAAACAGGCGCTCGACTTTCAGGCGAGCCGGACGATGGCGATGAGTCCAGAGTTGTCCCAATACCGCATCGTCCATTTCGCCACCCACGGACTGGTCGACAACAAGCATCCGGAACTCTCGGGCCTTGTGCTCTCGCTCGTAGATCGCCATGGCGAGCCGAAGGACGGATTCCTCGACCTGCAGGACATCTACAACATGAAATTGCCTGTAGATCTAGTGGTGCTGAGTGCCTGCGACACAGGACTGGGCGAAGAAATCAACGGCGAGGGCCTCATCGGGCTGACGCGTGGATTTATGTATGCCGGGGCAAGCCGCGTGATGGCGAGCTTATGGAGCGTCTCGGACAAAGCAACGGCCGAACTGATGTCGCGTTTCTACAAGGCCATGGAACAAGACGGTCTGAGGCCCCCGGCGGCTCTGCGCCGCGCCCAGACGGAAATGCAGCGGCAGCCGCGCTGGCGGCCTCCCTTCTACTGGGCGGGCTTCCAGCTTCAGGGCGAGTGGCGCTAGGGTGCAGCCTTTTCGGAATGGTACTCTGATCCCCTCGCTCCACGTCATGCCAGTCGTCTATTTCATGCCTTGTCAAATGGGGCATTCATTTCCATCGCGTTCAATGGCTTTGGCGTTACTCGCGATCTCAACGCATGTCCACATAGGACTGGCTATGGGATGAAGACCGCGAAACCCGTCTCCAATATTGAAAGGGTTGCCGTTTGAACGTTGACAACGACTGGTTATGAAGTATTTGCGGTCCAATACGTTCCTTGCAGTCCTGCTAGGGGCGACACTCTGCGCGTTTGCCCAGGCGTCGAAGTATTCGACTGATCCAAAGACTGTCCATCCTAATGGCGTGGTCGTAGAAGCTGTGACGAGTCCCGAAGCTCGGGAGACGGGCATTCGGGCTGGAGATATCCTGCTTCGGTGGTCGCGCCGTGAGGAACATGGAGATATCCAGTCTCCGTTCGAATGGTTTCGTGTCACTCACGAGCAGGCCCCGAAGGGAAAGGTCAGGGTCGAAGGCCTCCGGGGAAGGAAACCACAGAGCTGGTTGATTGGGGCTGATCATTTGGGTATTGAGACGCGTCCGAATCTAGCTGGAACGTGGTTGTCGATCTACCAAGAAGGACGAAGACTCTCTAAACAAGGTGCATCCGCTCAATCATTAGACAGGTGGAGAGCAGCGGCAGCAGTCGCAAGGGCCGATGGCATTCGCTGGCTTGAGTGTTGGTTGATATCTAGAATAGCGGCCTCGCTCGCAAGTGCCGGTCGGCGAGATGAGGCTGATGCGGAATACAAAGCAGCGTTTGATCTCTCCGATGGAGCGACCCGTGCAGAATTGCTTTGGGAACAGGCTCGTCTTCTTCTCCTTCGAGGTGATGAGCTTGCATCCGAAGTGCATTTCGCCCGAACTAAAGAAGAGTGGGAAAAAATCGATCCCAATGGCATCATGGTTGCGAACACGCTCATCTTCATGGGGTCCGCTGCGGTGAAACGTGGTGATTTTGATAAGGCGGAACTGAATCTTCAACAGGGTTTATCCATTGCCAAGGTCATTGCGCCTGAGAGCCTTCAAACGCGTTACGGGCTGGGCAACCTTGGACACATATCCTACTCTCGAGGGAATCTCATCCAGGCTGAAAAATATTTTTTAGCCTGGCTGGCGATCGAGAGAAAGTCACTATCGCGAACCGCAGGGCAGTCGCTAGTGCTGACGAGTTTGGGTGTGATTGCCTATGAGCGCGGCGATTTGGCAAAGGCTGAGAGATACTACCGCAAGGCGCTGGAAATCGTAGAAGTATTGAATCCGGGGAGCCGGGAGGCTAGCGAGATCCTCAACCGCATCGGCTATTGTCGTCTTAAGCAGGGTGATCTAACGGCTGCGGAACGATACCAGGAGCGGGCCCTTGCAATCCTGAAAAAACTCAATTCTGGCAGCTTTGACGCAGCCGACTTGGCCAACATCTATGTCGGTTTGGGGGACATTGCTGAATGTAGGAGCAACTTTGGCTTAGCTGAGGCCTATGATCGCCAAGCATTGGCGGTCGTCGAGAAACTGATTCCGCCGCCTGCGCCTGAGATTGCAAAGACAATGATCCGTTTGGGAAGCGCTGTCGATAAGCGCGGCGACCTCAAGAGCGCTGAGGGGTATTATCGGCAAGCCTTGGGCATGATGGATAAATTGATGCCTGAGAGCATTTTTGACATTGATGCTCTGACTGGCCTTGCTGGTGTTTTAGTGCAGCAGGGACGCCGGGACGAAGCTTTAGCGATTCTTCGAGACGTAATCGGCAAAGTTGAAAACCCGGAACATTTGGGAGGCAGCAACGAAGATCGTTCTCTTCATCGAGCCAAATATGAACGTTTCTATCAACTTTATTCGGCTCTAATGCTGGATCGAGGTGAGCTGCAATCGGCTCTATCGATTGTCGAAAGATCACGCGCTCGTACGTTCGCTGAGATGCTGGCGCAATCGCAAGTCAATACGAGGCAGGGGCTTTCATCGGAACTCCTCGAACGTGACCGTCACTTGCAGGAGGCTTTGAACGCAAAATGGCAATATCGAATCCGGCTCTTGAGCGGCAAGCATACAGATGACCAATTGGCCGTTCTGGATCAAGAAATCTCAAGGCTGCGCGAGCAATATGACGAGCTAGAAGGGGAGATGGAAGCCAAAGGCCCTGCTCTGGCCCAAGCACAACCGCTGTCAGCGAGTGAAATTCAACAGTTGCTCGATCCTGAAACCGTGCTAATTGAATATTCTTTAGGCGAGGAGAAGAGCTATGTCTTTGCAGTGACCGGCGACTCGATTGCAGCATTTACGCTGCCAAAGCGGAGTGAAATTGAACTTGTTGCTCGCCGTGTCTACGATCTGGTGACCGGGCACAATGGGCGCAAAAAGGATGAGACGGAACAACAGCGGGAAGCACGTTTTGCCCAGACTGATATTTCCCTGGCAAGGGCTTCCTCTGACCTCAGCCGGATGGTCTTGAATCCCCTAGCTTCGCTGCTTCCCGGCAAGAAGCTCCTGATCGTGAGCGATGGTGCGTTGCAGTATATCCCCTTTGCCGCCTTGCCCGATCCCAATCATCCAAAGCAACTCCTGGTGGCTAGTCATGAGATCGTCAATCTTCCCTCGGCGTCGTTAGTCGCTGAGCTTCGCCAGCAGGAGGCCAACCGCGCCCGGCCTCCGAATGAGATTGCTGTTCTTGCCGATCCGGTCTTTGATTCCTCCGATTCTCGACTATCGCATTCGGCAAACATTTTTCCCAACACCTCAACAGCGCGCTCCCCCTCCAACCAACCATTTCTTCGCTCACATCCGGGAGCACTCCGTCTCTCATTAGAGGCGCGTCCGGAATCGCAAATGGATCGGCTTAGCCGCTCCGCCGCCGACCTTGGCTTCGCGAGGCGCGATGCTGATTTCTATCTGAAACGTTTGATCTATACGCGGTTGGAAGCAAAAAGCATCATGGCCGTGACACCTGCCGGAAAGGGCAAACAAGCTCTCGACTTTCAGGCAAGCCGGGCCATGGCGATGAGTCCTGAGTTGTCCCAATATCGCATCGTCCATTTCGCCACCCATGGACTGGTCGACAACAAGCATCCGGAACTCTCCGGCCTCGTGCTTTCGCTTGTGGATCGCCACGGACGGCCGAAGGACGGATTCCTCGATCTGCAGGACATCTACAACATGAAATTGCCGGTCGACCTAGTTGTGCTGAGCGCTTGCGATACCGGGCTGGGCGAGGAACTCAGCGGAGAGGGCTTGATCGGGCTGACACGCGGATTCATGTATGCCGGAGCGAGCCGCGTGATGGCAAGCTTGTGGAGCGTCTCTGACAAAGCCACGGCGGAACTGATGTCGCGGTTCTACAAAGCTATGGAACAAGATGGTTTGCGCCCCCCGGCTGCTCTGCGCCGCGCCCAAGAGGAGATGCAGCGGCAGCCGCGCTGGCGGTCTCCCTTCTATTGGGCGGGCTTCCAGCTTCAGGGTGAGTGGCGCTAGGGTTCAGTCTTGATTCCGTTATTCCAAACGTCACGCTGGTTCATCTATTTCATACCTTGTCAAATGAGGTATGTATTTTCATCGCGTTCAATGGCTTTGGTGTTATTCCCGATCTCACCGTTTGTCCGTAGGACGAGCTGAAGACAGCCGAGACCTGTCCCTGATATGGAAAGGGTTGTCGTCGAAACATTGATAACGACTAGTACATGAAGTATTTGCGGCCTAATGCGTTCCTCGCAGTTTGCCTTGGTGCGGCACTTTGCTCGTTTGCCCAGACGTCGAAGCGTTCGACTGATCCAGGGAATGTCCATCCCAATGGCGTGGTGGTAGAAGCTGTGACGAGTGCTGAAGCTCGGGAGACGGGTATTCGAGCCGGAGATATCCTGCTTCGCTGGTCGCGCCGTGAGGAACATGGAGATATCCAGTCTCCGTTCGAATGGATTCGAGTCAATTTGGAACAGGCACCGAAGGGTAAGGTCAGGGTCGAAGGCCTCCGGGGAAGGAAGCCACAAAGCTGGTTGGTTGGATCGGATCAGTGGGGTATTGAGACGCGTCCGAATCTCGCTGGAACGTGGTTATCGATCTACCAAGAAGGACAAAGATTAGGTAAACAAGGCGCGGCCGCTCAATCATCGGACCGGTGGCGAGCAGCGGCGGCAATCGCGAGGGCTGAGGGCCTTCGCTGGCTCGAGTGTTGGTTGCTATCTAGGATAGCGGAGTCGCTGGCGAGTGCCGGCCGACGAGATGAGGCTGATGCGGAATATAAGGCAGCGATTGATATTTCAGAAGGCGTGATCCGGGCAGAATTGCTGGCAGAGCAGATCCGTCATCTTCTCTTTCGAGGTGATGCGCTTGCATTCGACGTGTATTACGTCCGAGTTAGAGAAGAGTGGCAGAAAATCGATCCGAATGGGATGATGGTTGCGAACACGTTCCTCTGGATGGGGGACGCTGCGTTGAAACGTGGTGATTTTGATAAGGCGGAACAGAATCTTGAACAGTGTTTATCCATTGCTAAGGTCATTGCGCCTGAGAGCATTCAAACGCGTGCTGCGCTGGGCGACCTAGGATTCATATCCCACTTTCGCGGGAATCTCATCCAGGCTGAAAGATACTATCTGGAAGAGCTGGCACTCGAGAGAAAGTCGCTATTGCGAACTACAGTGCAGTCGATGGTGCTGACGAGTTTGGGTGTGGTCGCCTACAATCGCGGTGACTGGGCAAAGGCTGAGAGATACTATCGCAAGGCACTGGAAATCGTTCAGGCATTGAATCCTGGGAGCCGCGAGGCTTCCCTGATCCTCAACCGCATTGGGGATTGTCGTCTCAAAGAGGGTGATCTAGCAACTGCTGAACGATATCAGAGACGAGCCCTTGTAATCCGGAAAAAAATCAATTCTGGCAGCACTGACGTGGCCGACATCTATGTCGGTCTGGGGAACATTGCTGAACGGAGGAGCAACTTTGGCCTAGCTGAGGCATATGATCGCCAGGCATTGGCGGTCGTTGAGAAACTGGTTCCGCCGCCTGCGCATGATATAGCAAGGATTATGGTCCACTTGGGAAGTGTTGTCGG